>PLGG01000073.1 GCA_003138515.1 Acidobacteriaceae bacterium
TGTTCTGTGAAACTGTGAAACTGTGGAGCGTTCCGAATCAACAACTTGCAGCCACAGTTTCACAGTTTCACAGTCTCGCAATTCCGTTTTTGACTGTTTTGATTTTTCGGCAGGTTTTTTCGCGCATTTCGGAGGAAATAAACGATCGCGCTTTTTTCCATCAATCTTGCGGCACGTAAAGATCGACGTACTCATTCACGGCCATTTTTTCGAGCCGCTCACCGTCGAGCGAGACCTCAAGAATCCGACTTTGTTGCGCTTCGTTGAATCGCCGCCGCAGATTCGTCTTGAACTTCTCCACCAGTAAAGGCATTCCTTCTTCGCGGCGTCTTCGATGGCCAATGGGAAATTCAACGGTCTCTTCCAAAACCGTTCCGTCGCTCAGTTCTACGCGAAGCGAATTAGTAATTGCCCGCTTCTCCGGATCGTGATAATCGGCCGTGAACCGCGGCTCTTCAACGCACTCGATCTTCGCGCGAAGCGCGTCGATCCTCGGGCCAAAAATCGGGTCAGCCGCAACGTCGTCCTCGTAATCAGCAGCCGTCAATCTGCCGAAGAGCAGCGGAATCGCAACCATATACTGCACGCAATGGTCGCGATCGGCGGGATTCGAGAGCGGTCCCTTTTTATCGATGATGCGCAGGCAGGCCTCATGCGTCCGGATCGTGATTTTCTCGACGTCCGCCGCCGACTTGCCCATCGCATCCAGCCGCGCACGCAGCTTCATCGCCGCTTCCACCGCAGTCTGCGCGTGAAACTCCGCTGGGTAGCTGATTTTGAAAAGCACGTTCTCCATCACGTAAGATCCGTAAGCCCGCTGGAACTTAAACTCCTGTCCGCGAAACGAAACCTCGTAAAATCCCCACGTCTTCGCAGTGAGCGCCGACGGATAACCCATCTCGCCTGTTCGCGCCATCAATGCCAATCGCACAGCGCGGCTCGTCGCATCGCCTGCTGCCCAGCTCTTGCGCGAGCCGGTGTTCGGCGCATGACGATAGGTGCGCAGGCTCTGCCCATCGACCCAAGCGAGCGACAGCGCGTTAATCGTCTGCTCCCGGCTCAGCCCAAGCAGTTGGCACACGACCGCTGTCGATGCCACTTTCACCAGCACCACATGATCGAGTCCGACCTTGTTGAACGAATTATCGAGCGCAATGCATCCCTGTATCTCGTGCGCCTTGATCATGGCCGTCAGCACATCGCGCATGGTCAGCGGCCGCTGGCCCTCGGCAATCGCCTCGCGCGACAGCCAGTCAGCCGTCGCCAGAATTCCGCCGAGATTATCGCTCGGATGGCCCCACTCCGCAGCCAGCCACGTGTCGTTGAAGTCGAGCCAGCGAATCATCGCGCCAATGTTGAACGCAGCCTGCACGGGATCGAGTTGAAAGTTGGTGCCGGGAACGCGCGCGCCGTTCGGCACAACTGTTCCTGGCACGATCGGTCCCAGCAGTTTTGTGCATGCCGGATATTCAAGTGCCTCCAACCCGCAGCCCAGCGTGTCCATCAAGCAAAAACGCGCGGTCGTATACGCAAGATCACTCTCGATCTCGAAATTCAACGCATAGTCGGCGATGTCGGTGAGGACTTTGTCGGGCGCTGGGCGTTCATTGCTGATGTGCGACGACACGCGGGCTCCTGTCTTCCTATTCCCGTGCCCCAATCGGCACAAACTTCAGATTCTCCGGCCCAGTATAGATTGCCGACGGCCGGATGATCTTTCCATCCTGTCGCTGCTCGATCACGTGCGCGCACCAACCCGCGGTCCGCGCCATCACAAACAGTGGCGTAAACAGATCGACTGGAATGCCCATCAAGTGATAGGCCACCGCCGAATACCAATCGAGATTGGGAAACATGCGCTTGGCATCATGCATGGTGCTCTCAATCCGTTCAGCGATCGAGAAAAGCCGCTGGCCATCGGCGTCCACCGCCAACGCTCGCGCTTGTTCCTTGATGAAGTGGCTGCGCGGGTCGCTGACCGTGTACACCGGATGCCCGAACCCGATAATGACTTCGCGCTGTTCGATGCGTCGACGAATATCGGCCTCAGCTTCATCCGCTGTCCGGTAGCGCTGCTGAATCTCCAGCGCCACCTCGTTGGCGCCTCCGTGTTTCGGCCCCTTCAGCGCTCCAATTGCGCCAACGATGCACGAGTAAAGATCGGAGCCGGTCCCCGCGATGACGCGCGCCGTAAATGTGGAAGCGTTGAATTCATGCTCCGCATAGAGAATCAGCGAAACCTGCATCGCGTGAACCCACTCCGCGCTCGCCGGCCTTCCGTGCAGCAAATGCAGAAAATGCGCCGCCAGCGGTTCGCTGTCTGCGTCCACCGCAATGCGCTTGCCGTTCCGCGCAAAGTGGTGCCAGTAAAGAAGCATCGACCCCAGCGAAGCCAGCAGCGCATCGCCAAGATCGCGCGCCCCAGCAATGCTATGGTCCTCGGCCTCAGGCCGTACACAACCCAGCACGGAAACGCCGGTGCGCAGCACGTCCATTGGATGAGTGTGCGCCGGCACGAGTTCGAGCGCCCGCTTCACTTCTGCGGGCAAGCTTCGCAAGCCAAGCAGGCGTGTCTTGTATGCCGCCAGCTCCCCGGCATTGGGCAGCTTTCCATGGATCAGCAAGTAAGCCACTTCGGCAAATTCACAGTGTTCCGCAAGGTCGGCAATGTCGTACCCGCGATAGTGCAGGTCGTTGCCGCTCTGGCCCACCGTGCAAACAGCCGTTTCGCCCGCCGCCGTTCCCGACAGCGCCACCGACTTCTTTGGCCTGAAGGCGCCCAGCCCGTGGCTCGCCTCTTGAACACTCATGGTTCAACCCCCGAAGTGCATGAAGCCAACGAATCAAAACAGGGAATGTCTACTCAGTCTTCTTGCCCTTTGCAAAAAGCTTATCCAGCTTCTGCTCGTATGCGTGGTAATCGAGATAGCGGTAGAGCTCGTCGCGAGTTTGCATCAGCGGCAGCACACTTTTCTGCGTTCCCTCGGTGCGAATCGCCTCGTAAACCTTCAGCGCCGCGGCATTCATCGCCCGATACGCTGCGCAGCAATAAAGAATGATGTCGACCCCCGCCGCCGCCAACTCGTCGCGAGAAAACAGCGGCGTTTTGCCAAACTCGGTAATATTGGCCAGAATCGGCACTCCCACAGCTTTTCGAAACGCGGTGTACATCGATGCTTCCGTCACTGCCTCTGCAAAAATCATGTCCGCCCCGGCCGCCACGTACGCCTGCGCTCGCTCAATCGCCCGCTCCAACCCCTCGCCCGCCAACGCATCCGTGCGCGCCATAATCACAAACTCCGGATCCGTACGCGCATCCACCGCAGCCTTGATTCGGTCCACCATCTCTTCGGCCGCCACCAGCTCCTTACCTGGCCGATGGCCGCACCGCTTGGCGCTCACCTGGTCCTCAATGTGTACGGCAGCCGCGCCCGCCTTGATCGTCTGGCGAATCGTCCGCGCAATGTTGAACGCACCGCCCCATCCGGTGTCGATGTCGGCCAGCAGCGGCAGCAGGCAAGCATCGGTGATGCGCCGGACGTCCGTCAGCACATCTTCCATCGTGCTGATCCCCAGGTCCGGAACGCCAATCGAATTGGCTGCCACGCCGCCGCCCGACAGATAAATCGCGCGAAAACCCACAGCCTCCGCCATGCGCGCCGCGTACGCGTTGATCGTCCCCACAACCTGCAACGGCCTCTCTGCCTCGAGCGCCGCGCGGAAGCGCGCCCCCGCGGAATTGTCTCTCTGTCCGTCAGCCATTCGTCTTCCTTTGGCGCATCATAACAGGCTTTTCACGCAGGCCGCTTTCGCAACATAGCCATGCGGTGCGACAATCATCGCGTCGGGGCCGTCCCAGCAAAAACAAGGCTCCGCCCGGAGGAGAAGCATTACCATGAAACACATTTTGGTTTGTACGGGCCTTTTACTCGCCGCGACAACTCTGATCGCCCAACAGAAGGCGCCGCCACTGAGCCCGCCGGCGACGGCGACGGGGACCATCGCGGGCAAGACCATCACCATCACCTATAGCTCGCCGCGCGTGAAAGGCCGCGAAGGCAAGATCTATACCAAGGACGGGCTGATCGCCACAAGCCGGGGGTCGCAGTATCCGATCTGGCGGGGAGGCGCGAACGCCGCCACCACACTTAAAACTGACGCCGGCCTCACCATCGGCGACCTCAGCGTTCCCGCCGGCACCTACACTCTGTTCGTCGACATCTCCGACCCCGCGAATTGGGTCTTGATCGTGAACAAGAAGAATGGCGAGTGGGGGCTTGCCTACGACAGTACGCAGGATCTCGGCAAAACGAAGATGACGATGTCCGCTCCCCCCTCGCTCGTCGAGGATCTGACCTACACGATCACCGACAATGGCGGCGGCAAAGGGACACTGACGCTCGCCTGGGAAAACGTCATCGCATCGGTCCCCATCCTGGTGCATTGAGAGCGGGTCGGCTCGTTACCTCCGGCCTCTCCCAGGGGCGGCGACTTTCCTTGCAATCGCCGCCCCCCGGTAGAATGGAGAAGACGTGAATACTTCTTCGCCGAGGGGACAGAAACTTTGCCGCTCTATCCGTATCGCTGCACGCAGTGCGGCCATCGATTTGAGAAAATCCAACACTTCGGCGCCGAACCGGAGAAGATCTGTCCTCAATGCGGCGGCGTGCTGGAGCGGACTCTCACCGTGCCCGGCCTCAGCTTCAAGGGTGCCGGTTGGTACGTGAACGACTACGCCCCGAAGAGCAGCGCGCCGGCTGCCGAATCCGCGTCCGACACGAAATCGGACAAAAAGTCGGAGACAAAGTCCGAACCAAAGGCTGCGAGCGGCGGCGAGAGCGCTACAGCCAGCCCCGCCCCCTCCGCTCCGGCTGCCAAGCCCGACGCGACGAAAAAATGATCTTCGGCAAGATTCTGCCTGATCATCGCAGCCACGCACATCACAGCAGGCCGATCGCACCGCACGCGTGCTCCAAACAGCTACCATAGTTGCTGACGATGCCGCTCCTCGATCCCATTCCGTCGCCGGTCGAGCACGCCGATCTGGTCGCGCTTGAGTGGCAGCCGCTCCTCGCGCTCGCGGCGGCCTTCGCCGCGTCCCCGGTCGGTCGCGAATCGATCCTTGCGTTGCATCCCTCAAGCGATGAGGCTTGGATCGGCCGCCAGCACCAATTGGCTGCCGAAGTTCAGCTGATCCTCACAGAGCAAGTCTCCATTCCGCTCGGCGGCTTGTTCGACCCCACGCAACTAGCGGCCAAAGCGCAGATCGCAGGCGCTGCGCTGGATGCAGCCGAACTGCAGAGCATCGCGCGCCTTGCCAACGACGTCGCCGCATGGCAAGCGCTCCTGCGCGAGCCGCCGATGCGGCTAGTTGGCAAGTTGCCTGGACTTTCCGGCCTTTCATCGGTCCTCACCACGAGTCTGCGGCCGCTTGCCGAATCCATCGAGCGCAAGATTCAGCCCGACGGCTCGCTCGCCGACGACGCCTCGCCCGAGCTGAATCGCGTCCGCCGCGAGCAGGAGCGCCAGCAGAAGATCATCGAAGAAAGCCTGCGAGCAGCGCTGCGCAAATTATCCGCGGAGAACGCAACGCAGGACGACGTCATCACCATTCGCGGTGAACGCTTCGTGATTCCCGTCCGCGCGGAGCTCAAGCGGCGCGTCACCGGAGTGATTCACGGCGCGAGCTCCTCGGGCCAAACGGTCTATGTGGAGCCGCTCGAAACCATCGAGCAGAACAACGAGCTTGTGCGGCTCATCGAGGAAGAGCAAGCGGAGATTCACCGCATCTTTGTCGCCCTCACGCGTCAGGTCGGTGGCTACGCGTTAAGTTTGGTCGAGGGCGCGCGTGTGCTGGCTCTGGTCGATAGCCTTTTGGCGCGCGCCCGCTTTGCTCGCGAATTCGATTGTGTTTCGCCCACATTCGATCCCGAACGGCTGTTCCTCGAGGGCGCGCGCCACCCGCTGCTCGAAAAGCGCTTGCGCGCGAACGGAGGACAAACTGTTCCGCTCGTTCTGGAGCTGACGGCGGACGAGCGCCAGTTGATCATCAGCGGTCCCAACACCGGCGGCAAAACGGTGGCGTTGAAGACGACGGCACTTCTCGCGATGATGGCGCAGGCCGGAATTCCGGTGCCCGCCTCGCGCGCCGGCTTTCCCGTATTCACCGCATTCCTGGCCGACATCGGCGATGCGCAATCGATCGAGGCGGCGCTTTCCACTTTCTCGGCTCACATCACCAATCTTGACCGTCTTTCGCGCCTCGCCGATTCACACTCCCTCGTGCTGCTCGACGAACTCGGCTCATCCACTGATCCTGAAGAGGGCGCAGCTCTCGCCGTGGCCGTGGCGCATCACTTTCTCAAGTCCGGCGCATGGTCGCTGATCTCGACGCATCACACGTCTCTCAAGGTCTACGCGGCCAACACACCTGGCGTTCGCAATGCCGCAGCCGGCGTGGATGAGCTGACACTGGTTCCCAACTACAAGTTTCATCTCGGCGTGCCGGGCGCATCGGCTGGAATTCAGACGGCTGAGCGGCTGGGACTAAACGCCGCAGTCATCGCCGCGGCTCGCGAGCGCCTGGGCTCGCAACAAGCCGACATTGCGCGCTTTCTCGATAAACTGCACAACGACCTTGCGCAACTCGAAGTCGAGAGCAAGGCCGCGCGCGAGCAGCAGTACGCGCTCAATCAGGAGAGAAAACGGCTGGAGCGCGAGGGCGACGTTGAAGTACGCAACCGTGTGCGTGAGCTTGAGGGCAAGCTGGCCTCGCTGCTCAAGGACTTCGAATTCCAGATGCGCGAAAACGTCCGCGCGGTCGAAGACCGTGCCGCGCAGCAAAAGCTCTCGAAAGAAGCCGAACGGCGCATCACCCGTCTGCGCCGTGAGTTTCAGGAGAGCTTCAATCAGGCTGTTGTAGCCCATCGCACAGGGGCAGACCAGGGCGACGCCAATGCGCAACCGCACCTGCTGCGCCACATCGCGCCGGGCGACAACGTGTTCCTGAAATCATTGGGCAAAGTTGCCGTAGTGCAGAGGGAAATCGAGAAGGACCTTTTCGAGGTGGCGCTCGGCCCCATCAAAATGCGTGTCAAGCGGGACGAGTGCGCAGCACCTCCAGGTTCTGGAGGAGATTCCGGGAAAGGGAAGCCCGGACAGGAAAGAATTGACCCACTTGCTGCGGCAAGGAAGCAGAAGGGCGTGCACGTCACTGTGACAAGCGCCAACACTGACGAGCTGCGCGCGGAAATCAATCTCATCGGCCGCACGGTCGATGAGGCGACCGGCGAACTCGAAAAATACCTCGACCACGCTTTCCTTGCCGGGCTGCCGCGCGTGCGCATTATCCACGGCCACGGCGCTGGAATTCTGCGCCGCGGCGTCCGCGAGTTCCTCAAGTCCCATCCCCACGTCGCGGGAATCGAAGAAGCTCCCCAAAACGAAGGCGGCCAAGGCGCAACGCTGGTGGAACTGCGGCAATAGCTTCTTGCGCTGCGCCAAAACGCGACTTATGCAAACGTAAATACAAGACAGGCTCCGCATCGCGAAGCCTGGTTGTTTTATTGGGGAATGGCCACCGGGCGCGCAAGCGCCGTCTGCCCCACCGCAGGGGTTTACGCCATCGCTTCTCGCCCCATCGGCTCAAAGACCAACTGGTTAGACTTGCGATCCACGTCGACGCGGACGTGCGCTCCGTGCAGCACTTCGCCATCGAGAATCTTGATCGCCAGTGGGTCCTGAACCATGCGCTGCAATGCTCTCTTCAACGGACGCGCTCCATACGCTGCGTCGGAGCCGGAAGTTAGAATCAGTTGCCGCGCAGGCTCGGTCAATTCAAACGAAATCGCCCGGTCTTCGAGCAGCTTGCGCACTTCGTTCAGGCGCAGATCCAGGATCTTGCTCAGCTGCGCATTGCCCAACGGCCGGTAGATCACAATGTCGTCCACGCGATTCAAAAACTCCGGCCGGAAATGCTCCCTCAGCACGCGCATCACGCTTTCGCGCGCCATGTCGAAGTCGTGTTCGGTCTTCAGTTTTTCGCCGGCAAGCATCGCCGCACCCAGGTTCGACGTCATGATCAGCACCGTGTTCTTGAAATCAACCGTCCGGCCCTTGGCGTCGGTCAACCGGCCGTCATCCATCACCTGCAGCAAAATGTTGAAAACATCCGGGTGCGCCTTTTCGATTTCGTCAAACAGAATCACCGCATACGGCCGCCGATGAATCGCCTCGGTCAACTGGCCGCCTTCGTCGTAACCCACGTAGCCCGGCGGCGCGCCGATCAGGCGAGCCACGGCGTGTTTCTCCATGTACTCGCTCATGTCAATGCGCACCAGCGCCTGCTCGTCGTCAAACAGGAACTCCGCCAGAGCTCGCGCCGTCTCTGTCTTCCCCACGCCCGTGGGTCCAAGAAAAATAAATGAACCGATGGGCCGCTTGGGATCGCTCAGCCCCGCGCGCGAGCGGCGAATGGCGTTGGCCACGACGCTCAACGCATCGTCCTGCCCCACCACGCGCTCACGCAGCCGGTCTTCCATCTGGACAAGCTTCTTCACCTCGCCCTCCAGCATGCGCGAGACGGGAATGCCCGTCCATTTGCTCACGATCTTTGCGATGTCTTCCTCGTCGACTTCTTCTTTCAGCATCCGCGCGACGCCGGATTTTCCGTCCTGGGCAGCGCCGAGCTTCTTTAGCCCTGCTTCGAGCTTTGGCAACTCGCCATATTGAATTTGCGCTGCGCGATCGAGCTGTCCCTTGCGGGTCTGCTCTTCGGCCTCGAAGCGCAGCCCTTCAATCTTCTTCTTCAGGTCGCCAATGCGATTGATGGCCTCGCGTTCCTTCGTCCAGCGCGCCCGCAGCGCCGTTATCTTTTCGCGCAGTTGAGCGACTTCACGTTCCACTGCCTTCAGACGCTCCTTGCTCGCAGCGTCGGTCTCGCGCTTCAGCGCGGCGCGCTCAATCTCAAGCGACGTGGCCTGGCGTTCCAACTGGTCGATCTCGGTCGGCACGGAGCCGATCTGGATGGCCAGCGACGCCGCAGCCTCGTCGACAAGATCGATCGCCTTGTCCGGCAAGAAGCGGTCGCTGATATAGCGGTGCGAGAGCGTCGCAGCGGCCACAATCGCCGCATCCTTGATGCGTACGTTGTGGTGCGACTCGTAGCGCTCCTTCAACCCGCGCAGAATCGCAATCGTGTCCTCGACGTTCGGCTCGCCCACATACACGATCTGGAACCGGCGTTCGAGCGCCTTGTCCTTTTCGATGTACTTGCGATACTCGTTCAGCGTGGTTGCGCCGATCGCCCGCAGTTCGCCGCGCGCCAAGGCCGGCTTCAGCATGTTGCTTGCGTCGATGGCGCCCTCAGCCGCGCCCGCGCCCACCAGCGTGTGCAGCTCGTCGATGAAGAGCACAATTTGGCCGTTCGATTCCTCGATTTCCTTCAGCACAGCCTTGAGCCGGTCCTCGAACTCGCCGCGATACTTGGCGCCCGCGAGCATCGATCCAAGATCGAGCGCGATGACGCGCTTGTCGCGCAGGCTCTCCGGCACGTCGCCCGAAATAATCCGCCGCGCGAGCCCCTCCACAATCGCTGTCTTGCCCACGCCTGGCTCGCCAATTAGTACGGGATTGTTCTTCGTGCGGCGGCTCAGCACTTGGATGACGCGCCGAATCTCCTCGTCGCGGCCGATCACCGGGTCGAGCTTGCCGCGGCGGGCGAGTTCCGTCAGGTCCTTGGCGTATTTTTCGAGCGCTTGGAACTTCTCCTCCGGATTCTGGTCGGTGACGCGCTGCGAGCCGCGCACTGCAGTCAACGCCTGCAGAATAGCTTCATGCGTGGCGCCGCCGGCCACCAGCGCATCTCGCGCGGCATCGCCTTTCAAATGCGCCACGCCGAGCAGCAGGTGCTCCGTTGAAACGTACTCGTCCTTGAAGTTCGCGGCCTCGCGAAAAGCCTGCTCCAGCACTTTGTTCATTGCCTGGCTCATGCTGGGCTGTGCCGCCACGCCGGCCACCCGGGGCAGTTTCTGCTCGATCCCGCGCAGGTCGCTCTCTAAATGCTCCGTGGGCACACCGATCTTCTCCAGCACGGCTGGGACCACCCCCTCGCGGTCCTCAATCAGCGCCAGCAACAAGTGCACGGGCTGCAACTCAGGGTTGCCGAGCTCGGAAGCGCGTGACTGTGCCTCTTGGATCGCCTGCTGCGTTTTGACCGTCAATTTTTCCCAACGAATAGCCATGCTTCGATGCCTCAGTGAATGATTTTTCGATGCGAGGGGTCAGGTTTCAGATGTCAGGGCTCAGAAAAACGGGATCAGCCGATGTCCCTCGACGAGCGCCGCAGCACCAAACTCGCTCTCTGGCAAGCATAGTACGTGGCGCACGGGAGGGGGCGACTTATCCCCGAAACCTGATCTCTCAGCCCCGGCTCTTACGCCGCCAGCGTCTGATTCACGTTCACCTTGATCTGCTTGGGCTGCGCCTCGGGCTTCTTCTGGAGCTCGAGCTTCAGCACGCCGGCGTTGTAGCTGGCCGCCACGTTTTCGGTGTCGACGGTCGAGGGCAGCGTGAACGCGCGATAGAAGCTGCCATAGCGCCGCTCGATGCGATGGAAGTTCTCTTCCTTCTCTTTCTTCTCGAACTTGCGCTCGCCTTTGACGGTCAGCGTGTGGTTTTCCACGCTCACGTCAAGGTCCTTCTCCTCGATACCCGGCACTTCGAGCTTCAGGACGACCTTTTTCTCGTCCTCATAGACGTCGACCGCGGGAATGAAGCTAGCCGTGGTCAGGGTGCCTTCGCCTTCGTTCAGATCGCGGAATAGCGTGTTGAAACGATTCTGCAGAGCCACAACTTCTCGGAACGGATCCCAACGAGTAATTGCCATGATCTTTCCTCCTGATGGTTTCAAAAATTCGATTGCAGCGGGGCGGAACGCAGCCGCTCAATCATTCAGATGAAACTATAGCACAAATGATTCATAAAATATGAGTGTTATACGCTAATATTTATACGATTCGATTAGTTCCTTTAGATTCACTCTATTACATGTTAGATCAATACGCCCTTGGCCTCATTCTCTACTCAGACTTCTCTGTTTTCACCTCCGCCGCAACGCCTCTCTCCCACCAACGGCCACTTCTCCCGGTCTACCAGCTCTTCGTGTCCAGCGAGCCAGCACAGCCTGCCCAGTGCAATACAATCCGCTTCATGCACCTTTCAGGCGTGGCTGTAACCGTCAACTGGCACTGGGTCTGGTTGGTGATTGCGACCTTTCTTGCCGGCATGTTGAACGCCGTCGCGGGCGGCGGCTCATTCCTCTCGTTTCCCGCCCTCCTGAGCATGAAGATCCTGCCCGTTCAGGCCAATGCTACGAATACAGTGGCGATCTGGCCTGGCCAGTTGACCTCCGTCGCCGCCTACCGTTACGACGTCCGCAGGAACCTGCGTGCTGCAATGCTCATGGGATTCGCCGGCCTGCTTGGCGGCACAGCCGGGGCTATCGTATTGCTCAACACGCCGCAGACGACGTTCCTGCATTTGGTCCCCTGGTTGCTGCTTGGCGCCGCGTCGATCTTCGCTGTCAGCGGTCCCGTCTCGCGCTGGCTCGAGCGGTTGAAGCGTTCCCGGCGCGAACGCGCCACAGCCGGACAAACTCGCGCGCCACGCCGCATGCCGCTCTTTCTTGCCGCCATCGTGGTTAGTTTTTATGTCGGCTACTTCGGTGCCGGCGCGGGCTTTCTCTTCATGACGCTTCTGGCGCTCTTTGGCTACGAAGACATTCACGCCATCAACGCGCTTAAAGTTGTAGCCAACCTGCTGGCCAACGGCATCGCCTTCATCATCTTTATCGTCGATGGTCAGGTCGTCTGGCGCTATTGTCTGGCAGCCATGATCGCCGCCGCCATCGGCGGCTACGCTTCGGCCATCCTGGCGAAGCGTGTACCCCAGCCGGTGCTTCGCGGGCTCGTAGTGATCATCGGCCTCGGAATGGCCGCGTGGTTTTTCGCGACGCAGTGAACAGCAGGCAGCAGACAGCGGTCGGTGCCTGATCACCGCCGAAGGCCCTTCGCGCACTCACGAGTCCACAAAGGAATGAACGAGCAGGGTCAGGCAGCAGCCAATCTTACGGTGTCCATGGGATAAAGGCGGTTGCGGCGCGGATTATTCGGATCGTACAGAACCGTGACCGTCGACCCCTCTGCCATTGGCTGGCCCGAGAATTTCTTCCCCTGGCACTTGCTGCCGTCCGAGAGCGAAAACTCGTAGTACAGGAAATATCCGCTGCTGCGGCCCTGGGAGCCTTCTTTGCATTGGGTTACGACTGCTCGACCGGAATGCCCTCGCGCCACAAGGCGCCACTTGGGTAGCACGGCGGAAAGCTGTATAACGGCGAAACTGAACATGAAAAACAACGCCATACCCGCCAATGGCAAAACCATGAGCCAATGGGTCTGAGAATTTGGCGGATCTGATTCCGGGTAGGACTTTGCGGGATCGGAGGTTAGATAGCGAATTGCTAGGGGCGACCCTACTTGAAGCGCTTGCCAATGCTCGGAGGTAATGAAGGCGCCTTTGGAATAGTTCCGTCCGTCGAGCGTGTATGCGTAGTTGACGACGTACCCCATCCCCGTAAACAGGCGCGTGACTGTGGCCTCGGTTTCCTGTCCCCCGACCGTGAGGTTACGCATGAGGGAATCAGCCTCCGCCTCACGGCGCAACTCGTCATTAATCGTGTGAGTGGTTATGCCCACTCCAGCAGCGATAAATACCGCCGCGATCACGCAATATGTGATTCCGGCCCCGCTTAGACGGACCGGGCGCGGCAGGGGCTGCTCGAGCTCTGGAGGAATCCTCCAGCTAATGTCTGGGCTACCTGGGGACATAACATGAACATCCTCGCACTCCCCTTTTTGGCTCGGCCGCAGACGCGTATCAGGGCACCTGGGCGATTATGTCCGCTGACTGCTGCGAACTGTAAACTGTACTTATGAGCCACGAGGGCATCCGCTTCGCCTCAAAAGACGAGCAGGCGCGCGACAATCAAGCCAGCCGCCCGCTGTTGCGGATCGTCATAACGCCGGAAAAGGTGCGTGTGCTCATGACCGAGGGCAAAGGCCTTGAAATTGACTGGGCCGATGGCCACAAAAGCGCGTGGGGCTTTGCCTGGCTGCGCGATGCCTGCCCCTGCGCTACCTGCGCGGACGAGCGCGCCCAGGAGGGCCGCAAGGCGGGCCAGCCCAAACCCAGGCCCGCCGCTCTGCTGCCCATGTACGCGCCTCCACCAAAGCCGGCCAGCGCGCACGCCGTAGGCCGCTACGCCATCCAGTTCAACTGGCTCGACGGCCACTCCGGCGGAATCTACTCATGGGAATACTTGCGCCGCGTCTGCCAATGCCAGGAGTGCACGTTTACCGACGCCGAGACCACGGGCACACCGAATTAGCCGCGACACCACGAACCCAACGCGTCCGAAGGTGTGCCTTAATCATCTACAAATTGAAGAATGATTTGCGCGCATTCGTCGAAAGGAGACAACTATCATGAAAATCGGTTTCCTTGGCTTGGGCAGGATGGGCACGCCGATGGCCCGCCACCTGCTCGCTGCTGGCCACGAACTTGCCGTATGGAACCGCACCGAGGGGCGCACCGAACCGCTGCTCCGCGAAGGCGCAATCACCGCAGCCACGCCGGCTGAGGCCGAGCTCGGCGCTGGCGCCGTCATCACCATGCTCTTCGACGATGCCGCGAATGAAGAAGTGCTCTTTGGCCCAAACGGGCTCATGGACGTGCTTTCGCCCGGCGCACTCCATATCTCATGCAGCACCATCAGCGTTGCGTTGAGCGAGCGGCTGACCCGTGAGCACGCCCGCCGCGGTCACGAATTCGTCGCCGCGCCGGTCTTCGGCCGCCCCAACGTCGCCGAAGAGGGCCGCTTGTGGATCGCTGTGGCCGGCGCAGAGCAAGCCGTCGCCAAAGCGCGTCCGCTGCTGGAAACTTTCTCGCGCGGCATTTCAGTCGTTGGCTCGGAGCCGCAACAGGCGCACGCTCTCAAACTTGGCGGCAATTTCCTCATCAGCGCGATGATCTACTCCCTCTCTGAATCCTTCGTCTACGCATCAGGGCAGGGAATCGATCCCGCAATCTTTATCGAGACCGTCAACAGCGCCCTCTTCCAGTCGCCGTTTTACGCGTCCTACGCCAACGTAATGTTGCACCCGCCGGAGCATCCGCCCGCGACCATCGAGCTGGGAGAGAAGGACCTCCGACTGTTGCGCGAGGCTGCGGCAGCCGGCGCCACGCACCTCAGTCTCGCCGATTCCCTCGCCGGCGTCTTCTCTCGCGCCCGCGCCGCTGGCCTCAGCCAGGCGGATTGGGCCGGGGGAATGTACCGGGTGTCACAGCAGGACAGTCAAACGCGCCCGTAAGATGTGAGGCAAATGAAGCTGAACGGCAAAATTGTCTTCATCACCGGGGCCAGCGCCGGCATTGGCGCGGCTACTGCAATGGCTTTTGCAGCCGAGGGCGCGCGTTTGCTGCTTTCCGCCCGCCGTGCCGGCAAACTCGCAGAGGTCGCATCGAAGGCGCTTGCCCGCGGCGCTGAGGCCGTGCACTCCATTGACCTGGATGTGCGCAGCCGTCACGCCGTGCAGCGGGCCATCGATGAGTTGCCTCCGGAGTGGGCCGAAATCGAAGTCCTGGTGAACAATGCAGGCCTCAGCCGCGGCATGGAAAAGCTCTACACCGGCAGAATTGAAGATTGGGAAGAGATGATCGACACCAATATCAAGGGGATGCTCTATGTGGCTCGCGCCGTGGTCCCCGGAATGGTGGTGCGCCGACGTGGCCACGTGGTCAATCTAGGCTCCATGGCTGGAGAAATCGTGTATCCCAACGGCGCCGTCTATTGCGGCACCAAAGCCGCCGCGCGCGCCATCAACGACGGATTGCGCGAGGACCTGCTCGGCACGCCCGTCCGTGTCACCAGCGTCGATCCTGGCCTGGTCGAAACCGATTTCAGTCTGGTCCGCTTCCACGGCGACGCTGGCCGCGCCGCCAAAGTCTACAAAGGCATCACACCGCTCACCGGTGATGATGTTGCCGACGTAATTCTGTGGGCAGTCACCCGGCCCGCGCACGTCAACATCGCGCGCGTCTCGCTCACTTCGGTGCATCAGGCCAACACACTGCTCATTCACCGCGATCAATAACGGATGGAGCCGCTCCGTCGCCAATGATCCGCGGCGCGGGGCCGCCTATCCGAGCGACTGGAGCTGTGCCTCGATTTGAGCCAATGCCGCCTCAAGCGCGGTGCGGCGTCCCGGATTTGACGTCCTTTGCGAGAGAATATTCTCGCGTTGCAAACCCAGCACCTGGCGTTGCCGTTCGCGCGCGGCGCGGATCAACTCGGCCGCCCGCCGGTTCTCATCGTTCGTCAGGCCGTTGCCGGGTTTCGTTCCGGGGCTCTCCAAGGCGTTTGCCATCTGCTCCTCCACCGATTTACTTTCCCATCCACGGGCCATATCTTCATTCTACGGGCGCTTCGCGTGTTTGCGTCCCGCAGAATGACGAGGGTGGAACCCAAAGGAGGAAGAGGCTTCTCATGCGCGCCTGGCAAGTTTCCGCGTTTGGCATTGATTCTTTGGAGTTTGTGGAGCGGCCTACGCCCGCGCCTGGCCCCGGCGAGGTTCTGGTGGGGGTGCGGGCAGTTTCTCTCAACTATCGCGATCTGATGGTTGTGAAGGGCTTCTATAACCCCAAAATGAGGCTCCCGCGCATCCCATGCTCCGACGGCGCGGGAGAAGTCGTGGCCGTGGGCGCCGACGTCACACTGTGGAAGCCCGGCGACCGCGTGACCGGCATCTTCATGCAGAATTGGTTCGACGGGCCGCTGACTGCGAACAAAGCGCGTGGCGCGCTGGGCGGCGACGTGGACGGCATGTTGACCGACTTCATCGTGCTCAAAGAACCAGGACTGGTCGCGATCCCAGACCATCTCAGCTATCAAGAAGCCGCAACGCTGCCCTGCGCCGCCGTCACTGCGTGGAATGCGCTGGCCACAGGTGAGCTCAAGCCGGGCTCGACGGTCCTTATCCAGGGCACGGGCGGCGTGTCGATCTTTGCCTTGCAGTTCGCGCGATTGAGGGGTGCGCGTGTGCTGGGCATCAGCTCCAGCTACGAAAAGCTCGAGCGCGCTAGCTCCATGGGCCTCGATGCGGGACTGAACTATCGCGACAACCCCGATTGGGACCGCTGGGCGCTCGACAAGACCGGCGGCGAAGGTGTGGACCTGGTCGTCGAGGTAGGCGGCGCGGGCACGTTGCCGCGCTCGCTCCGGGCCATTCGCCCCGGCGGAACAGTAGCCCAGGTGGGCGTACTCACGCAGTCCGCTGACCCGTTCCCAATTCCACTCATCCTCCACAAGATCGCACGCATTCATGGCATCTACGTGGGCTCGCGAAGGAATTTTGTTGAGATGAACCGGGCCATCGCGCTGGCCGAGCTGCGCCCAGTCGGTGAGGAGTTCGATTGGCGTCAGGCGCGCGAGGCTCTGGACCGCATGGAGGAAGCCAGCCATTTCGGCAAGTTGGTGCTCACGGTGAGTTGAGCCGCGGCCCAGGCTGGGTTTTCTTGAAATTCGACCACTTCTTGGTCTCACGTCGTTGGATCAGGGATATGCTGGGAGGTTTCTGAAAGCAAGGAGGAGAAATGAAGCCGCGGACTTACTTGCGAATTGCTTCTGTGCTCACGCTGGTGCATTCGGCGATGCACACCATTGGCGGGGTCTTTGGCACGGCGCCGCCAGGCCCGGCGGGCGTGGCCGAGGCGGCCATGAAGGCCAACCAGTTTCAATTCATGGGAGTCACGCGGACGTTCTGGGAGTTCCATCGCGGGATGGGCTTGGCCCTGACCATCTTCCTTACGGCCGAGGGATTGGTCTTCTGGCTGTTGGGTTCGCTGGCCGAACGCGATGCGGCCGCTCTCTGGCCGGTCTTGGCGGTGTTCATGCTGGGATATCTCGCGTTCGCGGTGGATTCGCTGGTGTACTTCTTCGCGCTGCCGGTTGTGTTCGAAGCGCTGATTGCGCTTTGTCTGGGGCTTGCGCTGGCGGGCGCTAAAACCGCGCAGGCAGCGCGCCCGCTGCGGTAGATTGGACTTGTGACGTTGCACGAAAAGATGCTGGCGGTGGCCATCGAAGAGGCGCGACTGGGCCTCGCCGAAGGTGGCGTTCCTGTTGGCGCGGCATTATTCACTCGCGAGGGCGAATTGCTCAGCCGTGGCCGCAACCGCCGCGTGCAGCAAGATGACCCAAGCATTCACGGCGAGACGGACGCTTTTCGCCGCGCGGGCCGCCAGCGCAACTACCGCAACCTGGTGATGGTCACCACGCTCGCTCCTTGCTGGTACTGCAGCGGGCTGGTGCGCCAGTTTCGAATCGGCACGCTGGTCGTCGGCGACAGTCGCACCTTTGCCGGTGGCCTCGACTGGCTGCGAGAGAACGGCGTCGAAGTCGTCGATCTCGATAATGTTGAATGCCGCAAGTTGATGGAGACATTTGTTTCGAGGCATCCTGAGATTTGGAACGAAGACATTGGCGAAGAATGAGAAAGACAACTATGAGCCGTTAGCTTTTAGCTTCTTCTGCCCGAGTGAGGCACCTCAAGTTCGCCTCTGAGAACTTTGGAGCCAAAGGCTAAGCGCTAGCATCTAAAAGCTAAGAAAAAGGTGATCTATGTTGGATCAGAAAACAGAACTGAATCTGCGCGGCTATTCAATCATCGATGGCCAAAGCCACGCCGCCGGCGGCACCGCCTTTTATGGCGTCGATCCTGCCACGGGCACACGCCTCGAGCCCGTCTACCATTGCGCTTCGCTCGCCGACCTCAACCACGCCGCCGACCTTGCTGAGGAAGCGTTTGTCGCCTACCGCAAGCTCTCGGGTCGCGAGCGGGGCCGCTTCCTGCGCCACATCGCCGACGGCATCGAGGCAATCGTGCCGGAGGTTGTAGAGCGAGCCAACCGCGAGACCGCCCTGCCTGAAGCGCGCCTCAAAGGCGAGTCCGCCCGCACCATCAATCAGCTACGCCTGTTTGCGCAGGGTGTCGAAGAAGGCTCATGGGTGAACGCGCGCATCGATCCCGCGCAGCCCGATCGCAAACCGCTCCCGCGCTCCGACATCCGCTCCATGATGAAGCCCCTCGGCCCGGTAGCCGTCTTCGGCGCCAGCAATTTTCCCCTCGCGTTCTCTGTCGCTGGGGGAGACACCGCTGCCGCGTTCGCTGCCGGCAATCCTGTAATCGTGAAAGCTCATCACGCCCATCCCGGCACCAGCGAAATGGTCGGCCAGGTCATCGCCCGCAGCGTCCGCGAGTGCGGCCTGCCACCCGGAGTCTTCGCGCTGCTCTTTGGCGCGGGCGCTGAGATTGGCGCAGCGCTCGTCGACCATCCCAAGGTGAAGGCTGTTGGATTCACCGGCTCGCTTTCTGCCGGCAAAGCGCTCATGCAACGCGCGGCGGCGCGTCCTGGGCCCATCCCCTGCTTCATGGAAATGAGCAGCGTAAATCCTCTCTTCGTGCTGCCCGAAGCCCTGCACACGCGCACCGCGCAGATCGCCGCCGGCCTCTTCGGCTCGTTCACTCTCGGCGTCGGCCAATTCTGCACCAAGCCGGGCTTGGTCTATCTACCGCGCAATGCCGACGCCGATTTGCTCGTCGCCGAGGTCAAGGGGTTCGTTGAGAAGGCCACCCCATCGCCCATGCTCACTGAGGGAATCTCAAAGAGCTACCACTCGGGGATCGCCAGCTGCCAGGCGCACAGCCACGTGAATACGGTGGCGCAAGCCTCGTCCAATGGCGCGTCCAACACCTACGTCGCGCCTGTCCTTATGCAAATCGACGCCGCCGAATTGCTTGCCAATCCCGAATTGGCCACTGAAGTCTTCGGACCGAGCGCTCTTGTAATTCGCTATGACAGCCGCGAGCAGCTCATGGAGCTGGCTGGCGCCATCGAAGGCCAACTCACCGCAACGCTGCACGGCACGGACGCCGATCTAGCCGCCTTCGCCGACCTCATCGCCATTCTCGAGCGGAAGGCGGGCAGGCTCATCGTCAACGGCTTTCCCACTGGTGTCGAAGTCTGCCACGCGATGGTCCACGGCGGCCCGTACCCGGCCACAAGCGACAGCCGCGCAACTTCCGTCGGCACCTATTCGATCTATCGCTTTGTTCGCCCTGTCTGCTACCAGGATTTTCCTCAGGCGTCGCTGCCCGACGAGCTTAAGAACGGCAACCCGCTCGGGATCATGCGCCTCATCGACGGCCATCTCACGCGTGATGCGCTTTGAGACGCGCCCCCGGCGTCCGCAGCGTTAGCGTGATCGCCCCGGACAGCATCAGCGCCACGGCCATCGAAAAGTAACCGGCTCGCGCGCTCCCGGTGAGCGCTTGCATGGCTCCCACCAGCCACGTACCGGCAAACCCGCCCAACGCCCCGCAACTATTCACCAGTGCCACAACTTCGCCGGCCACGTTGGCCGGCAGCATCTCCGGCATGATCGCGAAAAAGGGCCCGTAAGGCGCATACATCGTGCCACCGGCAACGATCAGAAAGAAGTATGCAAGCCAGAAATCATGTCCGGCGGTTGCGAAACTGCAAAACAGCGCCACGCCCGAGAGCATGAGGCACGGCCACACAAACAGCTTGCGATTCTGCACGCGATCGGAGAAAGTCGCCACCACGAGCATCAGAACCACGGCAAGAAGGAATGGCACGGCGCTCAAAAGGCCGATCTGCTCGATGCCTCGCGACGAACCGGAGCGAATCATTGCTGGAATCCAGAGCACGAGGCCGTACACTCCAAAGCTCCAGCAGAAATACTGGAGGCACAACGCGACAACGCCCGGCACGCGCAACGCGTGGCGGAGACTTGCGGTCTGGGGCAGGGAAGCCTGCTCTCGATTGAGCGCCTCGGCCAGATGTTCGCTGCATTCATCGGGGAGCCAATGAGCCAGCTTCGGCTTGTCGCGTGCCACCAGAATCCAGACGAATGCCCAAAGCACCGAAGGAATGCCTTCAAGGACAAACGTCATCTGCCAACCGACCGCCCGAATCAGGTATCCGGTTGCGGCGGCCATCCACGTCACCGTCACCGGATTTCCCAGAATCAGAATCGCGTTGGCTCGCGAGCGCTCCGAGCGCGTGAACCAATTGGTCAGCAGAATGATCATCGACGGAAAGATAAGGCTCTCCGCAACGCCCAGAAGCAGCCGGTCTACTACCAGAAGCCAGTAGTTGTGAATGATCCCGGTCAGCCCGGAAAAGATTCCCCAGCTGATCAACGCGAAAAACACCAGCCTCGTCGCGCTTCTGCGCACCGCGTAAGCTGCCGCAGGAACTTGGAAGAGAAAATAGCCGAGAAAGAACACCGAGCCAAGAAAAGCCGCGCGTGACTCGGTGATGTTGAGCGACTTCGCCAGACCAGCCGCTGCGCCGAATCCAAAGTTCGACCGCCCCAGGTAGGCGAGGCTATAGGTCACAAAGACCACCGGCATCAGGTACAGCCAGCGTCGGCGCAAGGCCGCCTGGATTTGCTCCGCTTTGTGCGAATCGTCTTCGGGCACATCACTTTATAGCATCCCGACTCGGCGTGCGTGCGATTCCATTCTGCGCGACTCGCTCAAGAAGCAATGCCTTGGGGTGCGCAGGCTTCCGGCAGCACATGTGACCTTGATCACGCCGAGTGGCTCATTTGCAGAACTACACTTGTCCGTCGATCAGAGTCGATCGAACACCGGATCGATGGCATCGATCGCAAGGTCCGGGAGTTGAACCAAAGGAACGGCTAAGAGCGGACTCCTGGCCGGAGGAAGATGGATGGCAAACGCTGAGGAGATTCAGAGAATCAAGAAGCTCGCATGGGACCTGAGAGCTGACATCGTGAGGATGATTGGTGTCGGCAAGGCAGGGCATCTTGGTGGTTCGTGCTCGCTGGCCGAGACTGTGGCGGCTTTGTACTTCGGGAAGATGCATTTTGATCCAAAAGCTCTTCACGATCCGAACCGGGATCGCTTCCTGGTGAGCAAGGGGCATTCCGTCCTGGTGCAATACGCAGCACTGGTGGAACTGGGCGCGATTCCGCGGGAAGAGATGGGCAAGCTGAAGACCCTGGGCGGAAAATTGCAGGGGCACCCGGACATGATGACTCCGGGAATGGAAGCGGTTACGGGGTCGCTGGGGCAGGGGCTTTCGATCGCGACGGGTATGGCGCTGGCGCTGCGGCTCAGGAAGAGCCCTGCGCGCGTGTATGTGGTGATCGGCGACGGCGAGCTCGCTGAAGGCCAGCTTTGGGAGGCGGCCATGGCGGCCGCGCGCTACAAGCTGGACTCGCTGACGGCCATCCTGGATAGAAACAGGATCCAGGCCACCGGCCCGACAAAGGAAATCTTCGACATCCCGAACCTGGAAGACAAGTGGCGGGCGTTCGGATGGAACGTGTTGAACGTTGACGGACACGATGTGGGCCCGATCCTGGATGTTCTTGACAAAGCGACCGCGATCAAGGGCGGCCCTACGGTGATCGTCGCCGACACGGTCAAAGGGAAGGGCGTCTCATTCGCCGAGAACACGGCGGCTTTTCACAACGGCGCGATGACAAGGGAGCAGTACGACCAGGCGCTTGTCGAAATCGAAGAATCACGGAGGATGGTGCAATGACTTCGCCGAACCTGAGAAGTGCGTATGGGGCCAGCCTTGTCCGGCTGGGAAAGAAGGACGAGCGCGTGGTGGCCCTTGAGGCGGACCTCGGTAAGTCCACGCAGTCGGTCATGTTTCAGGCGGAGTTTCCCGACCGGTACTTCCAAATGGGAATCGCGGAACAGAATATGGCTTCGACCGCGGCGGGATTCGCCCTTTCCGGAATGATTCCGTTCATTCACTCCTTCGCGGTGTTCGCCTCGGGAAGGACCTACGACCAGCTGCGCAATTCCATCTGCATTCCGAACCTGCCTGTGCGCATCTGCGGGTCAAGCGCTGGACTTTCAGACTTTGGCGATGGAAAAACCCACCAGGGCGTCGAGGATGCTGCTCTGATGCGATCGCTGCCCAACATGACAGTGCTTTGCCCGGCGGACTCCATCGAAGTGGAACAGATGATGGACTGCATGCTGGATTGGCCGGGTCCGGTCTACTTCAGGATCAACAGGAATGATCTTCCTTTTGTTTATCCGGAAGGCGAGCCTTACTCTATCGGCAAGGTGACAAGGCTGCGAGAGGGAAATGAAGCGGCGATCTTCGGCTCGGGGATCATGGTCTCGAAGGCGCTGGAAGCCGCGAAGGCTCTGGAGACGGAAGGAATCTCGACGAGGGTGATCAACATCAGCACCATCAAGCCGCTGGACCGGGAGGCGGTGATCCGCTATGCGCGCGGAGTGGATGCCATCGTCACAGCCGAAGAGCATTCAATCATCGGCGGAATCGGCTCGGCGGTGGTCGAGGCGCTGCGCGGGGTGAGTCACGCGCCTGTCGAGTTCGTGGGCGTGCCCGACTCGTTCGGAATCTCGGCGGAGGGCTACGACGAACTGCTCGTGCATTTCAAGCTCACTTCGGATGAAATTGCCAGGACGGTCAAAACGCTGTTGAAAGGAACAGAAAAATGCGCATCGGTTTTATAGGACTGGGCATCATGGGCAAGCCCATGGCGAAGAACCTGCTCAAAGCGGGCCACACGCTCGAGGTTTACGACATCGTTGAAGCCCAGGTGAAGGAGCTGGTTGCAGCTGGCGCGGCGGCGGCCTCGTCTCCCAAGGATGTGGCGGCGCGGAACGATCTCATCATCACGATGCTGCCCAATTCGCCCCATGTGAAAAAGGCGGTGTTGGGCGAAGGCGGTGTGATCGAAGGCGCCAAGCCGGGAAGCGTGCTCGTCGACATGAGCTCCATTGCGCCCCTTGCCAGCCTCGAGGTGGCTGCCGAGCTGGCCAAGAAGGGCATTGAAATGCTCGATGCTCCCGTCTCAGGCGGCGAGCCCAAGGCCATCGACGGGACGCTTGCCATCATGGTCGGCGGCAAGGAAGCCGTCTTCGAAAAGGTGAAGGACGTATTGCTGAAAATGGGAGCCAGCGCGGTGCTCTGCGGAGATATCGGCGCCGGAAACGTTACCAAGCTTGCCAACCAGATCATCGTCGCTTTGAACATCGCCGCCATGTCGGAAGCATTCGTTCTCGCGACCAAGGCTGGAGTGGATCCCGAGCGTGTATTCAACGCCATCAAGGGCGGCTTGGCTGGAAGTACCGTCCTGAATGCGAAAGCTCCGATGGTTCTCGAAGGAAACTACAAGCCTGGATTCAGGATCGAGCTACACATCAAGGATCTGCAGAACGCACTCGATACCGCCCACGAAACCGGGACCCCGATTCTGCTTACGAGCCAAGTCATGGAGATCATGCAGGCCCTCAAGGTCGATGGAAAGCAGTCCGATGACCATGGCGGCATCATCCAGTTTTATGAAAAGCTCGCCGGTGTCAAGGTCCGCAAAGGAGGCGCAAAGTGAGCGCGATGCGTCTGTCGGGCAAGACCACTCTGATCACTGGCGGCGCAGGAGGGATCGGCGCGGAGATCGCCCGAAGATTTCGGGAGGAAGGTGCCACCGTGTTCGTCGCTGATACGAACTGCGTGGAGGGGGCAAAGACCGCCGCATCCATGGGGGCGGTCTTCCTCGAACTCGACATCACTTCGGAAGACAGTTGGAAGGCAGCGCTTTCCACCGTGCTCGAACAGACCGGTCACCTCGACGTCCTCGTGAACAACGCGGGCATCAACATCAGGAAAAACATTGAGGAAATGGATGTGGAGTCCTTCGACACCATGCTCGCGGTGAACGTCAAAGGACCGTTTCTCGGAATTAAGCATGTCCTGCCGATCATGAGGGCCGGGGGCGGCGGGACCATTCTCAACATGTCGTCGATTTGCGGCCTGGTCGGTCACGGGTACACGAACGAGACCTATACGACCACCAAGGGTGCCCTGACCATGCTCACGAAATCGGTGGCCGTAAGATACGCTAAGGACAATATCCGCTGCAATTCCGTCCATCCCAGCACAGTGGAGACCGCCCTGGTACAGGCCATGCTCAAGGACCCCGAGCGCCGGGCAGAAAGACTTGGCGAAGTGCCTCTTGGAAGACTGGCCAGCACAACTGACGTTGCCAACGCCTTGGTCTACCTGGCGAGCGACGAGGCTTCGTTCATAAACGGGGCTGCGATCCCCATCGATGGCGGCCTGACGGCGGGGTAGAAAGCCTCACTCCAAGACGTGTGCGAAGTGTCGCCTGACACATCGGCTGAATCGCATCCCGCTCGGCAGCGGCCCATCCGAAAGCCGGGGCGCCCCTTCTATACTGGTCTACGGAAAGGGCTTCCCCATCGTAGACATTCCACTGAGTTCGGTACTCGAGTCGCAGGACGTCAGTCTTCTTAATGTGGCCACTCACGCGCCTGGCCCGAAGGGATCGCTGCCACTAACGGCCGAGATGCTGCTCACCGAGCCCTCCGGCAATCTCTTCGGCTTGTCGCAGAACGCGGGCATGGGCTGGGAGCCGAATCGCCTTCTCGATCCCGAGTTTCTGATTCTGAGCACCCACGGCGGCCTGCGCGCGGAGAGCGGCGAAGCCATCGCGCTCGGCTTCCACACCGGCCACTGGGAGGTCGGCCTGCTGGTGGCCGAGGCTGCCCGCGAGCTGAAATCTCTCCGCGCCACGCCGTTCGCGGGTGCGGTTACCGATCCATGCGACGGACGCACGCAGGGCACAGCGGGGATGATGGACTCCTTGCCCTACCGCAACGACGCCGCCATTGTGTTGCGCCGCCTGATGCGATCGCTACCCACGCGCAAAGGTGTGATTGGCGTGGCGACGTGCGATAAGGGTCTGCCCGCGATGATGATGGCCCTGGCATCGTCAGGAAAGATGCCGGCAGTACTGGTACCGGGGGGCGTAACACTGTTGCCGGAATCCGGTGAGGATGCGGCGAAAGTACAGACGATCGGAGCACGCTTCGCCCAGAACCAGATCACGCTCGAGTACGCTGCCGAGGTGGGTTGCCGCACCTGCGCGTCACCCGGTGGAGGCTGTCAATTCCTGGGCACGGCGGCCACGTCGCAGGTAGTCGGCGAAGCGCTCGGCCTTTCGTTGCCCCACACCGCGCTTGCGCCGTCGGGCCAGCCCGTATGGCTCGACGCCGCGCGCCGCTCAGCCCGCGCAATATTGCGAATGCATCACCTCGGCCTCGGCATCGGCGACATCCTTGCGCCTGCGTCCATTTACAACGCCATGATGGTGAAGGCCGCGTTTGGCGGGTCGACGAACCTTCTCATTCATCTCCCGGCCATTGCACATGCGGCGGGCTTGACGCGACCCACAGTCACCGATTGGGTCGAGGTCAACAGCCTTGTGCCGCGACTTGTTGACGCACTGCCCAACGGGCCGCACAATTTTGCCACGGTGCAGGTATTCCTCGCTGGCGGCGTCCCTGAAGTCATGCTGGAACTGCGCAAGCACGGGTTGTTGGACGAGAAGGTGAAGACCGTGAGCGGCGAAACGCTCGGCGCGTGCCTTGACTGGTGGCGCGATAGCCCTCGCCGCGCTGAGTTGCGGCGTGTCCTCAAGGAGAGGGACGGAATCGATCCCCAGGATGTGATCATGTCGCCAGATCGCGCACGGTCGCGCGGGCTCACGTCGGCGGTCTGTTTTCCGATCGGCAATCTCGCTCCCGAGGGATCGGTGGTCAAGAGCACGGCGATCGACCCATCGATTGTGGGCAAAGATAATGTGTTCCGGCACATCGGTCCGGCGCGGGTATTTATTAGCGAGGTTGCAGCCATCGGTGCCATCAAATCCGGCGAGATTGCCGAGGGCGATGTAATGGTGCTCGTTTGCTGTGGACCAGCAGGCGCGGGCATGGAGGAGGTCTACCAGATCACCTCGGCGCTCAAGCAATTACCGCATTGCAAGAACGTGGCCGTGCTCACCGATGCGCGTTTCAGCGGTGTTTCGACAGGAGCTTGCATCGGGCACATCTCGCCCGAGGCGCTTGCCGGCGGACCCATCGGCAAGGTGCGTGACGGCGACCTGATCGAGGTCGTGATCGACCGCGAAAGATTGCTCGGCGAGGTGAACTTTGTAGGCGAGGCCGGAGAGAACTTTGATGCAGAAGAAGGCGCGCGGCGCCTGGCGCAGCGAAGCTTGCGCGCGGATCTGGCGCCGCGTCCTGATTTGCCCGAAGACACGCGCCTGTGGGCTGCGCTCGTCACAGCCAGCGGCGGCGTTTGGGGCGGATGTGTCTACGATGTCGATCAAATTGTCTCTCGATTGGAGAAAAAAGCGTGAGGCTCTACCGGACCAGCAATGGAAACTTCGTAGAAGATGGCGGCAGGCACTTTCGCGTTCCCGAGTCGAACTGGGACGCGCTTGTCGCGCACGACAATCTCGATACCTATCTGCGTTCAGTCGTTGACTCCGGAAATCCAGCCGCGGCTCTTGCGTCTGCGCGTCTTGAAGCTCCGATCGGCAGCCAGGAGGTCTGGGCGGCGGGCGTCACCTACTTTCGCAGCCGCAGCGCGCGTATGGCAGAGTCGAAAGACGCAGGCGGCGGCGACTTCTACGACCGTGTTTACACGGCCGAGCGTCCCGAGCTGTTTTTCAAGGCCACCGCGAGCCGCGTTGCCGGCCCCGGCTCCAACGTGCGCATTCGCACCGACTCCAAGTGGTCGGTTCCAGAGCCGGAGCTCACGCTGCTCATCAACCCCCGCGGCCAAATCATCGGCTACACCGCGGGCAACGACATGAGCTCGCGAGACATTGAGGGCGAGAATCCGCTCTATCTCCCTCAGGCCAAGGTCTACGACCGCAGTTGCGCTTTAGGCCCCTGCATTCTGGTCAGCAGCGATCCGCTTCCGCCGACAACCCCCATTCGCATCGAAATCGTCCGCTCCGGCCACGCAGCATTCTCCGGCGCTACCACGCTCGCCGAGCTCAAGCGCAAACCCGCCGATCTGGCCGCCTACCTTTTTCGCGAAAACACGTTCCCCTTCGGCGCTTTCTTGATGACCGGAACCGGCATCGTTCCGCCTGACGACTTCACGCTCGCGCCCGGCGACAGAGTTCGCATTACCATTGACCCCATCGGCACGCTCGAGAATGACGTGGTGCAGGGAAGACTCGCCCCGGCAGTCTAATCCCCAGCAGATCGCGACTCAACAGATTGCGACAAGGAGTCGATTGAGCGAACAGGATTCCTCTTTATCCCGAAATTCTCCGCGCCATGCTCACATTCGGCGCCGCCGCTGGCGTATCGCCTGGCTGCTCGGCATCGGCGTCCTGGTCAACTTCTTTGACCGCGTCAATCTCTCCGTCTCGCACGATTCTCTGATCGCCGCCTTCGGCATCTCCGATGTTGCCTTCGGATATCTCTCCAGCTCCTACAACTGGACCTACGCCCTGTGCCAGTTGCCCATCGGCGTGGTGCTCGACAAGCTCGGCGTCCGCCGCGTCGGGCGCATCGGCACGTTTATCTGGAGCGCCGCTTCTTTTGCCGCATCCGCCGCGCCCAATCTGAGCGCATTCTTTGGCGCGCGGTTCTTGCTCGGAGTAGGCGAAGCACCAACCTTTCCCTCCAACGCCAAGGCCATCGGCCTCTGGTTTCCCGAGCGCGAGCGCAGCTTCGCCACCTCGCTCAACGACTCTGCTGCTAAATTTGCCTCGGCCATCGGAGTGCCCGTCATCGGCATCGTTCTCATCCACGCCGGATGGCGCTGGAGCTTCGCCTTCACCGGCGCCATCAGTCTCGCCTATTTCCTTCTCTTCTGGCGTGTTTATCGCGATCCCGATGATGATCCCGAGCTGACCGACGTCGAGCGCCTGTATATCGAAGATCAAGGCGCCGCCCTCTCCGCGCCCGACCGAGGCCTAACCGCCCCCGGCCGAGTCGAGGACCGCACATCGTCCCTGGGCCAGCTGCTTTCCCAGCGCAAGGTCCTTGGCCTCGCCCTCGGCTTCGGCGCGTACAACTACGTCTTCTTCCTTCTCCTCTATTGGCTGCCGGCTTATCTGTCCTCAGCCCTGCATATCGATCTCCTGCACTCGTTCATCTACACCAGCGTGCCGTGGTTCGTCGCCACCGCGACGGACCTCGCGTTCGGCGGCTTTCTTGTCGACCTCCTCGTCCAGCGTGGCTTCGCCCAGAGCGCCGTTCGCCGCACCGTCCTCATCGGGGGCACGGCCTTCGGGCTGGGTATTCTCGGCGCTGCTCACGCGCACAGCGCTTCGCAGGCCCTCATCTGGATCACCGTCTCGCTCAGCGGTCTTGCCGCGGCGGCGCCCGTGGCCTGGTCGCTGCCCTCCTTCATCGCCCGCCGTCCCGACGTAGGCAAAGTCGGCGGGATCATCAATTTCTCCGGCCAGGTCTCGGGGATTGCGGCCTCCATTCTCACCGGCTACCTGGTTTCGGCGCACCACTCCTACGCGGCGGCGTTTGCCGTGGCTGCTGCTTACCTGGCCATCGGAATCGCCGGGTATCTCTTCCTGCTGGGCCGGATCGAGCCGCCGCCACTCGCGCCCGACGCTGCGTGAGTTGCCGCCAAGGCCTCCTTCGCGCCCGCCCCCATTCGGTCCCGTCTTGCAGCCTTTTCGCCCGCCAGCCGTCAAACACTCGAGCCATCGGCCCACTTCGGGAACATTACCAATGTGTGTAATAGTTTTGGTGCACTCGCGGAAATTTGTTCTCCTGTAACGTCGCTTGGTGCAAAATAGTCCGATGGGAGATCGAACCTAGTGCCGCGTATCCACTTTCATCAGCAACTCGCCGAGCTCAAAGACAAGCTTCTCGCCATGGCTGCGCTGGCGCAGCAGGCGGTTGAGACGGCCGTTGAGGCCTACACCCGGCGTGACAGGGGCCTCTGCAAGTTCGTCAAGCAGAACGAGCGGGCCATCGACACCGCGCAGCGCGAGCTCGACGAGATGGCCTATGACCTGCTCGCCAAGCAGCAGCCCATGGCCATCGATCTGCGCTTCATCCTCGCTGTCATCAAGATCAACGGCGACCTGGAGCGGATCGGCGACCAGTCGATGAGCATCGCGCGCCGCACCAAGGACATTCTCACCTCGGACGACGTAGAGTTGCCGGTGGATTTTGCCGCCATGGGCGAGTTTGCCGCACAAATGATTCGCAACGCGCTGCAGGCGCTGCTCGACGGCGACGCACGGCTTGCCGATTCGGTCCGCGAGATGGACGACGAGATCGACCGTATGAACCGCCGCGCCCACAGCGACCTGCTCAAGTTGATCGAAGAGAAACCTCAATTTACGCAGCAGGCCATGAACGGCATCTTGGTCGCCAAGAATCTCGAGCGGATCGCCGATCACTCCTCGAACATTGCCACCGACGTAATCTTCTGGGTTCGCGGCGCCGATGTTCGCCACCAACTGAGCATGGCGATGGATTGATCGCCGCTCGTCGCATCTGAAATATAGGGGCCCCCGATTCTACCGCGAATGCGGCCTGAATCTGGGGCTTTTCAATTGCTGCGGATTCCGCGCTGCCCAAACCTACACTCCAATCACTGCGCAAAGCTCCTTCACCGCTTCGGCGCTCTTCTTCAGCGCCGCGTCTTCCTCAGCCGTCAGCTTGATCTCGATGATCTTTTCCAGTCCCGCCGTGCCCAGCTTGCATGGCACGCCGATATAGTAGCCCTCGATGCCGTACTCGCCCTCGAGGTACGCCGCGCAGGGCAGAATCTTCTTCTTGTCCTTCAGAATCGCCTCCACCATCTCGGTTACGGCCGCCGAAGGCGCGTAATAGGCGCTGCCCGTCTTCAGGTACTTCACGATCTCGGCGCCGCCGTCGCGCGTGCGCTGCACAATCTGCTCCAGGCGATCCGGCGCAATCAGCTCCGTGATGGGAATGCCCGCCACCGTCGAGTAGCGAGCCAGTGGAACCATCGTGTCGCCGTGCCCGCCCAGCACGAATGCCGTCACGTTCTCCACGCTCACGTTCAGCTCCGCCGCAATAAAGCTGCGGAAGCGCGCCGAATCCAGCACGCCGGCCATGCCAATCACTCGCTCGCGATTAAATCCTGCCTGCCGATACGCGGCCTGTGCCATCGCGTCTAGCGGATTCGACACAATGATCAGAATGCACTCAGGCGACTGCGCCACCACCTTCTGAACCACGTCCGACATGATCTTGAAGTTGGTGTGCAACAGATCGTCGCGGCTCATGCCCGGCTTCCGGGGAATGCCTGCCGTGATCACAACAATGTCGGAGTTGGCCGTGGCCGAGTAATCGTTGGCGCCCACAATGGCCACGTCGCGCTTTTCAATCGGCATCGCCTCCAGTAGGTCCAGCGCCTTACCCTGTGGCACGCCTTCCACCACGTCTATCAGTGCTACATCGGCCAGTTCCTTCGCCGCAATCCAGTGCGCGGCCGTCGCGCCCACGTTCCCCGCGCCCACAATGCTGACTTTCTTCCGCATTTCGTCTCCTGGGAGTTCATCGTTCGCAAATTCCGTCCATGTCTAACTGTGAGGCGGCCGAGATGCGTGAACGGCCGACCAGGGACTCAGAACTGTGAACTCAGAACTGTGAACTGTTTACATGTTTCCGATAATCCGCGTCGCGAACTCGCTCGTTCCCACCTTCGTCGCTCCGGCAAGCTGGCGTTCAAAGTCATACGTCACCGACTTCTGCTGGATCGTCTTCTCCATGGCGCTCTCGATCATCTTCGCCGCTTCCTTCCAGCCGATGAAATCGAGCAGCATCACGCCCGACAGAATCACCGATCCCGGATTGATCACGTCCTTGTCGGCATACTTCGGCGCGGTGCCGTGCGTTGCCTCAAACACCGCATAGCCGTCGCCGATGTTGGCGCCCGGCGCGATGCCCAGGCCGCCCACTTGCGCCGCCGCCGCGTCAGAAATGTAGTCCCCGTTCAGGTTCGATGTGGCCAAAATGCTGTAGTCCTCCGGCCGAATAATGATCTGCTGAAAGATCGAGTCTGCGATGCGGTCGTTTACCAGAACCTTTTGCTTCCAAGCGCCGTTGCCGTGGCTCTTGCCAATCGAGTCCAGCACGCCTTTGACCTCGGCGCAAAGTCCCTCGCGGAAGGTCGGAGACCCAAACTCCATCCCGGGCTCAATCAGCGCGGCATTCTCCTCAATCGAAATGCCAGGCCTCGATTCCACATTGCCCAAAATCCAGCTCTCGCGTTCCGTCACGGTCTGCTCGCGGAACTCCTGCGTCGCAACTTCGTAGCCCCATTCGCGGAACGCACCCTCAGTGAACTTCTGGATGTTTCCTTTGTGGACGAGCGTCACTGTCTTGCGCCCCGTCTCGAGCGCTTGGCGAATCGCGTAGCGCACCAGTCTCTTGGTCCCGAAAATCGAAATCGGCTTGATGCCCACTCCCGAGTCGGTGCGCACTTTTTTCTTGCCGCCTTTGAGCAGATCGTCATTGAGAAAAGAAATCAGCCGCGCTGCATCCTCTGTGCCCTGCTTGAACTCGATGCCCGCGTACACATCCTCGGTGTTCTCGCGGTAGATCACGATGTCGAGTTTCTCCGGATGCTTCACCGGGCTGGGCACGCCCTGGTAGTACTTCACCGGCCGAACGCATGCATACAGATCGAGAATCTGGCGCAGCGCAACGTTGAGCGAGCGAATGCCTCCGCCAACAGGAGTGGTCAGCGGCCCCTTGATCGAAACGCGCAGGTCACGCGCCGCGGCAACCGAATCGTCGGGGAGCCAGTTATTGAACTGCCTGTAGGCCTTCTCGCCGGCGAAGATCTCAAACCAGCGAATCGCCCGCATTCCGCCGTACGCCTTCTCCACGGCCGCATCAAAGACCCGCTGCGACGCCTTCCAGATGTCCCGCCCTGTGCCATCGCCCTCGATGAAGGGAACAATGGGGTGGTCAGGCACGGCAAATTGCCCGTCCTTGTATTCGATCGGCTTGCCCGTCTTGGGCAATTCCAGCCCGTTGTAGGTGCTTTGCATGAATTTGAGGGAAGTCCCTTCCAGAATTAGTCCAAACTCGACAAGTCGAAAGCTCCTTGTTCCAAGGTTGAGGCTACCATCTGGAATTTGGCGGTGGCAATGGCGGGCGGCACAAGTTCTCGCCCAGATTTCCCTTATCGAGCTGCTTCAATGAGCCGAGCCCTGAATCTTTGTTTCTCCAAACATCACCCGCAGCATATCGATATTCTTGGCGTAATCGCCATGCGCTTTTGTAGGCGATTCGAAAATCCCGAACCAGCGCGTCGCGTTCTTCACGTAGAGATTCACAACTTCCACATCGCCAATCTTCGGCACGCGGTAGGTGATCACGTCACTGGGATCGCTCCAGGCAACCACCTGAACCTTCTCCCGGCTCGCCACGTCGCTTGGATGAAGAACCCCCTGAAAGCTCGTTTGATAGTCCTTCCACCGGTTGACGAGCGTTCTGAAGTTGGCAGCCGGCGATGTGGGAACGGACGGCGCCGGCGCCAGCCCTCGCGATTTCATTGCAGTCGTTGAACTATCCGGCGCGCTCTCAAGATTCGTGATCTCCAGCATCTCAAGCTGGTTGGCAAAGAAGTAGACCAGCGACGTTCGCTCAAAGATGTAGCGTATCGCGTTTTCCTCAGCCGTCTTCCTCGCGGCGTCCGCCGCCGACAAGCTCTCTCCAGGGACGTTGGCAAACTCCGGGTTGAGCGTGTTGAAGAGAAGATAACTGCCCAGGCTGTGCGTCACGCCAATAAACTCCTGGTCCAGCGCATTGTCGCGGCTCAGTTGCGCCTTCCAGTCGTATTTACCGATTCCACCGCTTCCGCTCGAATCGGCCTCCGCCTTGCCGGGATCGAACGCCGCCGATTTGGCCATCAATTGCCGAAGGCCGTCGCGCAGAATGCCGCCCATCGGCCCCACTGCCAACAGCACGTCCGAAAGCGCCCAGTCGACAAGGCCGGCCTTCACCGTGCGATTGATTAGAACCGCACGCGGCCGTATCTTCGCCAGCTTCGCCGCTTGGTCGGCCGGAATCCACGGATAGAACCGACCCAACCCGCCTGGGTCCTGAACGGATTGTTCGGAACAAACCTGCAGCAGATGCTGGTCGGGACCTGAAAGATGCGCCTCAGCCGCCACCACGCGGCGGCATTTGAGAGCCAGGACCAGAGGCCACCAGTTAATCTCATCCACCACAAGGACTGCGGAATGCCCCTTGAGGTGAACGACCCAGTGCACAACAAACGGCGCTGCCGCGTGCCACTCGTCGGGATTGTTCCACACCGGGCTGCCCAGATACGCGAGCGTGGGTGGCTGAACGCTGCTCGAGAACTCGCCTTTGTCGGCAAACTCGACGCCCCCACTCTTCCAGTCGGTCACGTCGCACAGCTTGAGCTCGGTGCAAATCGAATTGCGCAACTTCCCTGAATCGCCTGCCCCCACCTGATCGATCCCGTGTACGTAGAGAACGTGCACCGGATGCCGGTCAGCAGAGTCGAGCGCATCTGCAATGCTGCTCAGGGTTCTGAGAGAACCGCTGGTATCCTCGACCACCTTGGCGCGAGCCAGCCCCGCGCCTCCCAGAGCAGCCAGGACCAGGAGCGCACACGTCAACTTCCCAGTTTGCATGGATCGAAATCCCCGGAACGGATATTACACACGACTATAGCATTTTCATTTTGAATGAGCCGCGCGGCGCATCGCGAACACTCCGTTTTCCAATTGGCGCGAATGCCGAGTCAAACCGTCTTTATTCCCGTCTGCTCTGTGCAGAAGAAGCTTGTTGACATCATGATGCCTTCCAATGTAGCATCAAGATGTGCGAACTACTCTTTCCATCGACGACGATGTCGCCAAACTGGTGGAGCACGAGGTGCGGCGCTCGGGAGATTCCTTCAAGGGAACCGTCAACCGACTGTTGCGCCTTGGGCTGACTGCTGCGCGGCAACCCAAGCCTCGTAAGCGATTCGTTGTCACGCCCATTGCCTTGAACTCGGGCCTGGGAACGCGGTATCAAAAGGTCGAGGACCTGATCGAGGCGCTCGACGGCCCGATGCATCGATGATTGTCCTCGATGTCAACTTGCTGATTTACGCATACGACACGACCTGCCCTGAGCACAGAAAGGCGCGAGCCTGGGTTGAGCGTGCGCTCTCCGCCAATGAGCCCATCGGTTTGCCATGGCAAACCCTATCCGCATTCCTTCGAGTTCTGACTTATCCAGGTTTGTTTGGTGAGCGATTCACCATGGGGCAGGCGCTTGTAATCGTAGATAAATGGATTGCGCTGCCTCATGTGCGAACATTGTCCCCAGGCGAGCGCCACTGGAGCCTTTTTCGGGAGGTGCTGGCAAGCGGCGATGCGCGCGGAAAGCTCACAAGCGATGCCGCTCTCGCCGCCTTGACAATCGAGTACGGCGGCGTCCTATACACAAACGACCGCGACTTTGCTCGGTTCCCGAGGCTCCGATGGGTGAACCCGCTTCAGGAATCGTAAAATCCGAAATCGCAAGACCGTCAAATCGTAAGCTCTGGAATTCCGCTACCTGCCTGTTGACGACAGAAGAGGCTAATGGACCTGCGCCGGTCTGAGTTGGTCGTCCTCGAACCGCGGAATGCCGAAGTGGCCGCGCAGATGCAGCAGGTCCACCGGGCTCAGGTTCCCGGCCACAGTCGCCAACGTCAGGCTTTTCGGGCTCTCCACCAGCACCACTCCGCCGCGTACGTTGGCGCCGTCCAGTACCAGCCACACATCTGTGATATCGCTGTGGGTCGCGCCGCCCAAATTCGTTGAGCTCAAGACATGCTTCCACCCGCGCAGGTGGTAAGCCTCGCGGATCGCGTTAATCTGTGCCGGATCTGCTTGGCCGCTAGCGGCGAACCGCAAAACATGCACGCTCACGCCATCGAGCTTGGCCACCGTCTGCCTCAGGTCGGCGTCGGAGTCCGGCAGGAGCCCGGCAGCGGCTGCCAGCATCGTTCGATCCAGCGTGAAGCTCTCCTTGGCTACGGCCTGCCCACTCAGCTCTGCGAGGGCCGGCGGCGTCCACTCCAGGATCGCCTGACCGATGTCAGGGCTGGCTGGCGCGGGTGCGGCGCTCAACGCGCTTCCTGGATCGGGAGCCGCCGAGGGTTCAGGAGCTTGCGCCAGCGCGACCGTGCAGCTCATCGCCACGCTCAAAACAGGGATTGCCAGCCAAATCATCCGTAGCTTCATGCACCATTAAACGCGCCGCGCAAAAGAAAGTTGCTTCGGCGCCAGCTCCGCTCGACGCCTCCTGGGCCCATCCGAAGTCTCGCCGCCAACCCAGCCGATGACGATCCGGAGCTCGCGCTAAACCCCTCGCTATGAACCTCAAATGAAAATAAGCGAATCTCTGTTCGCACCCTTCAGGATGCGATAGACTCATGCGGGAACGTCAAAAAACGGTCAGACTTCTTTCACCCACGGAGGGCACATAGAAATTGGGAAAACGCATGGTCCCAAAGAAGCTTTTCTTCACCAAAGGCGTCGGCAAACACAAGGAAAGGCTCACCTCCTTTGAGCTGGCCCTTCGCGATGCGGGCATCGCGTCGCAAAATCTGGTGCGCGTCTCCTCCATCTTTCCGCCTCAGTGCAAAATGATTCCGCGCAAGGAGGGCCTCAAGTACCTGGACGACGGTGAGGTCGTATTCGCAGTCATCGCGGAGAATTCCACGCGCGAGCCGCACCGCCTCGTCGCCTGCAGCATCGGCGTGGCCATACCGGCTGATCGCAATACCTACGGCTACTTGAGCGAGCACCATAGTTTTGGCGAGACCGACGATCAGGCCGGCGAGTACGCCGAGGAACTGGCCGCCGAAATGCTCGCCACAACTCTGGACGTCGAATTCGATCCCGACAAAAGCTGGGACGAGAAAAAGGAAATCTACCGCATCTCCAACAAAATCGTCCGCACCAGCAACATCACCCAGTCGGCCGTCGGCGACAAGCGCGGCAAGTGGACTACCACCATTGCCGCCGCCGTGCTGATCCTGGACGAGTAACGGCCTTACCCCGGCTCCTGTGCAGAGGCCAATTCCGCATGTCGGGGTTGGCCTCGTTGCATCGGCCACAAGCACCCGTAACGGAGGCTCGCAAGACCAGCAATGACCGCGGCGCACAAATTCACAGTTGCCCTCGTGCAGATGCGCATGGGCGCGGATCCCGAGGCGAACTTCTCGGCCGCCCTTCGTCATATCCGCGAGGCCGCAAAGCTCGGTGCGCAAGTCGTCTGCCTTCCCGAGCTCTTCCGCACGCAGTATTTTTGCCAGCGCGAAGATCTGCGCTTCTTCGATCTCGCCGAGCCCATCCCCGGCCCCTCCACCGCCAAACTCGCCGAAGCTGCTCGCGAATCCCGCGTCGCCATCGTGGCTTCGCTCTTCGAGCGGCGCGCGCCTGGCCTCTACCACAACACCGCCGTCACGTTCGACGCCGACGGCCAGATCGCCGGCGTCTACCGCAAGATGCACATCCCCGATGACCCGCTTTATTACGAAAAGTATTATTTCGCGCCCGGTGATCTCGGCTTTCAGGCCGTCGACACCACCGCCGGCCGCATCGGCACGCTCGTCTGCTGGGACCAGTGGTACCCCGAGGCCGCGCGGCTCACTGCTCTTCAGGGCGCGGAGGTTCTCTTCTATCCCACCGCTATCGGCTGGCACCCGGCGGAGAAAGACCAATTCGGTGCCGCGCAGTTCGACGCATGGCGCACCATCCAGCGCTCCCACGCCATCGCCAACGGCATCTACGTCGCCGCCGTCAACCGCGTCGGTCTCGAGCACGGCGAGGTCAAATTCGCAAACGGCGAGATTCTCAGCAATCGTATCTCCGGGCCGGGCCTCGAATTCTGGGGCGGCAGTTTTCTCGCCGACCCATTCGGCCGCATCGTTGCCAAGGCCGGCCACGACGCCGAAGAAATCATCCTCGGCGAAGTTGATCGCTCTCTCATTGAAGAAACGCGCCGCAACTGGCCCTTTCTGCGCGACCGCCGCGTCGACGCTTACGCGCCCATCACTCAGCGCTTTCTCGATCCCGCGCAAACAGATCGGAAGCAGGCGGGCGCCGCGCACAAAGAGCACAAGTAGCGGGTGCCCCAGGTCCCGATTTTGGGACCTGGGATAGCACGAACCCAACCAACCGTTTTCATCGAGATGCATGCGAAGGACCAGCAATTTGAACGAAGCCACCAAGACTCCCCGCGCCTTCGGCTACCGCATGCCCGCCGAATGGGAGCCGCACGAGGCCACATGGCTCGCCTGGCCGCACAATCCCGAAGACTGGCCCGGCAAATTCCAATCCATCCCCTGGCTCTATGCGGAAATCGTCCGCCTGCTCGCTGCCCATGAGCGCGTGCATCTGATCGTCGAAAACGCATCGGCGAAACAGCGCGTCACATCTATGCTCGCCCGCGCCGGCGCCAATCTCGATCAAGTCAGCTTCCACGCCTGGCCCACCGACCGCGGCTGGACGCGCGATTCCGGCCCAATTTTTGTCCGCAACGCCGAAGGCCGCGTCGCCCTCACCAATTGGCGCTTCAATGCCTGGGCAAAGTATTCGGACTGGCGTCTCGACGACAAGCTCCCCGGCCACGCCGCCAAATTGCTCGGCATGTCCTCGTGGCTGCCCGCAGTCCAAAACCAGAACGGTGCAAAGCAGCCGATCGTCCTCGAAGGCGGCTCCATCGACGTCAACGGTTCAGGATCTCTACTCACCACCGAAGAATGTCAGCTGAGCGACGTGCAGCAGCGCAACCCCGGCGTCAGCCGCGAGCAACTCGAGTGCGTCTTTCACGACTATCTCGGCATCGACCACACCATCTGGCTCAATCGCGGCATCGTCGGCGACGATACTCACGGCCATATCGACGACATTGCCCGCTTTGTTGCGCCCGCCACCATCGTCGCAGCCGTCGAGCCGGACACGCGCGACCCCAACCACGCCCCGCTCGCTGACAACCTCTCACGCCTCAAATCCGCGCGCACTCCCCAGGGCAAGCAATTCACCATCGTCGAGCTGCCCATGCCGCGTCCAGTCGTCTTTCGCGGCCAGCGCCTGCCGGCCAGCTACGCCAACTTCTACGTTGCCAACGACCTCGTTCTCGTCCCCACATTCCACGACCCCAACGATCGCGTTGCGCTCAACACGCTCGCCGAACTCTTTCCCGGCCGCGACATTATCGGCGTCCATTGTGTCGACCTCATCTGGGGCCTCGGTGCGCTCCACTGCATGACCCAGCAGCAACCCGCGGCCGTACCATCGAAAGCATGATCGACGATCTCCAGGCGATGCATGCCGCGCTGACCGGGGCCCGTCTCGCGGCTGAAGCTGGCGAAGTTCCCATTGGCGCAGTCGTCGTCCACAATGGCGCAATCATCGCCCGCGGCCAGAATCGCGTTCTGCGCGACATCGACCCGACAGCCCACGCTGAAATCGTCGCCCTCCGCGCGGCCGCCACCGTTCTCGCCAACTACCGCCTCTCCGGCTGCACGCTTTACGTCACTCTGGAGCCATGCGCCATGTGCGCCGGAGCCATGATTCACGCCCGCATCGACCGCCTTGTCTTCGCCGCCGCCGATCCCAAGGCCGGCGCTTGCGGCTCCGTGCTCTCCGTCGTCAACCACCCCCAGCTCAACCACCAGATGCAGTTGCAGCACGGAATCGCCGCCGATGAATCCGCCGAACTGCTCCGCAAGTTCTTCCGCGAGCGGCGATGAGATCAACGCGAACCGCCAACCGGCGGGCTTACTGGATTGCCAACTTGCTAACTCGCGAACAGGCGCGCAGCGCCGCCAGCTCGCTAACTTGCTAACCCCGCTATCTTCTCGTCAGCTTCCTGATTCTCTCCGCCTCCGCCGGCCACTTCGCCGCCAGTTCCGCGTAGCTCCCGCTCACGTAATCCGCAAAATCGAACCCCGGCGTCACCGTGCAGCCAAGCAGCGCCACTTTGCCGCCATCAACCAGCCGCGTTCCCTGCCACACCCCCGCCGGAACCACCAGTTGCACATGCTGCCCTGCCGCCAAATCCGGCCCAAGAGTAAAAACGGCGGAGCGCCCATCCAGATGCAACTGCAGCATCTCCACCGGGTCGCCGAGATAAAAGTGGAAAATCTCATCCGACGCCAGCACATGCATCTCAGAGAACGTTCCGGTTTCGAGCAGGTAATAAATTGCCGTGCCCTGCGCCCGCATGCCGCGCGGCAGCTCCACGCTTCCCGCCGACGTATACGTCCGGCGAAACCATCCGCCCTCCACCGGGTGCGGCTCAAGATGTAAGAGCGACTTAATTTGATCCGCGGTCACCGAAACTCCTGAGTGCTTCTGATCACAGATCGTAGCATCGCGATTTGAGTAACATTTCCTTATGAAGGTGCAGGTTTACACCACCGCATGGTGCCGCGATTGCCGCTCCGCCAAGCAGTTTCTCGATCAGCATGGCGTCGCTTACACCGAGATCAATGTCGACACTAACCCAGCCGCCTCCGCCGAAGTCATCAATCACGTAGGCAAGCGCGCCGTCCCGCAACTCGTCATCGACGGAGAGTGGTTCCAGCCCTACAAGCCCGGCCGCGGCCTGCTCATCGACGAGCTGTTCATCCGCCTCGGAATTCCTCGCGGATAGGCACTTACTCCCCGTACAATTTAGAGATGGCTCGCTGTGCACAAGGTTTACGACGCCGGTATTTGCTTTTTGTGAAGCTGGGCATCAGAGGCAGATATTCGGCGCATGCACAATCGAGCTAGGAGCTGGAAGCTAGGAGCTAAGACTTGATCGATCGCTACACGCGCCCCGCCATGGGCGCAATCTGGACGGACGAGAACAAATACCGCTGCTGGCTCCAGGTCGAAGCGGCGGCCAGCTCAGTCTTATCTGACGACGGCGTCATTCCTGCGGGCGCCGCCGCCGCCATCGCCACCAAGGCCACCGTCTCCGCCGCCCGCGTCGCCGAAATCGAAGCCGAAGTCAAGCACGACGTCATCGCCTTCACAACCGCAGTGGCAGAGAGTCTCAAAGCCCAGGGTCTCGACGCCGAGTCCCGATGGCTGCATTACGGCCTCACTTCGAACGACATTGTCGACACTGCCCAGGCCCTCCAGATCAAAGAAGCATCCACGCTTCTTCGCGACGGCATCGCCGCTCTCCTCGCCGTGCTCAAGCGCCGCGCCATCGAGTTCAAGCACACGCCCACCATAGGCCGCACCCACGGAATCCACGCCGAGCCCACCACTTTTGGCCTCAAGCTGCTCAACTGGTACGCCGAAATGGAGCGCAACGCAACCCGCTTCGCCGCTGCCGCCGAGGACATGCGCGTTGGCAAGCTCTCCGGCGCTGTTGGTACATTCGGACATCTCGGCCCAAAACAAGAAGAAAAAGTCTGCGGGCGCCTCGGTCTCAAGCCAGCGCTCGTCGCCACGCAAGTCATTCAGCGCGACCGCCACGCCGCCTACATCACGACGCTTGCAATCATCGGCAGCACCCTCGACAAGATTGCCGTTGAAATCCGCCACCTGCAGCGCACCGAAGTTCGCGAGGCGCAGGAGTACTTCAGCGAAAAGCAAAAAGGCTCCTCGGCCATGCCGCACAAGAAAAACCCGATCACCAGCGAGCAAATCAGCGGCCTCGCGCGCGTCCTCCGCGGCAATGCCCAGGCCGCCATGGAGAACATCCCGCTCTGGCACGAGCGCGACATCTCTCATTCGTCCGTCGAGCGCGTCATCTTCCCCGACTCGACCACCCTCGTCGACTATCTACTGGCCAAAACCACCGACCTCATCGACCGGCTACTGGTTTACCCCGTGCGGATGAAGAAGAATCTCGAATCCACCGGCGGCCTCATCTTTTCGGGGCAACTGTTGCTCGATCTTGCCGAAGCGGGAATGTTGCGCGAGGACGCCTACGACCTCGTCCAGTCGCACGCCATGCGGGCGTGGAAAGACGACCTGAGCTTTCGTGAAGAAGTGGCGCGCGACCCCAAAATTGCAAAGCTGCTCGGCCCCAAGAGGCTCGCCCGCACCTTCGACTATTCGCGCCAACTCACCAATGTCGACGCAATCTTCAAGCGCGTGCTTGGAAGCTGACATGGAAGGCGCGAATGCCCAATGCCGCAGAGAAAAGCCGGAAGCTGGAAGCTAGGAGCTAGAAGCTGAATTTAACCCTCGCCATCACCGGCGCTTCCGGCGCGATCCTCGCCCGCGAGGCACTTCGCGCCCTCGAAGCCGACGACCGCGTCTCCCGTGTCCACTTTGTCGCCTCTGAAAACTCACTTCGCGTGCTGGCCGAAGAACTCGGCGTCTCCGGCCGCACCAATTTGCTCAAAAAGCTCCTCGGCGCCGCCCCGCAAAAAATAATCCAGCACGCCGACTCCGACATCGGCGCGCCCATCGCCAGCGGCAGCCATCCATCGAATGGGATGATCATTCTGCCCTGCTCCATGGGAACGCTGGCGGCCGTCGCCCTCGGCCTCGCTAACTCGCTCATCGCCCGTGCCGCCGACGTCACGCTCAAGGAGCGCCGCCCGCTCCTGTTATGCGTCCGCGAAACGCCCGTTAATCGCATTCACCTCCGCAACATGACGCTTGCGGCCGAGGCCGGCGCAACCATCTTCCCCTGCATTCCTGCCTTCTATCAGCCCGCCGCGGACTCCACTGCCATGGCCCGCCAATTCGTCTGCCGCGTCCTCGCCCACATCGGCCTTCCCCAGCCCGGCGCCTACGTTTGGAAGCCTGAAGAGTAGCCGGCCTCAAGAAAAAACTGCAATTCTTCATGTCATTCCCGACAATTCTGCCTTTACAATGTGCGAACCCCCAGTGCCTGGGCGCCTTGCCGAAACGCGCATGAGGAGCCTAAACAAAATCCCCAAAAACCAAGCCGGAGGAGGTCAACATGGGAGACAAGGGCAAGAAAAAGAAGAAGAACAAGGCCATGTCGGATGAAGCAATTCTTGCTAATGGCAAAGGTCAAGCCAATGGCAAAGGCCACATAATTGGCAACGGTAGGGCCAACGGCAAGGATCATTCCCCGGCGGCCGCGCATGCTCATGGAACCGAAATCCCGACAATGCGCATTGGCAAGGACTGCGACTACGAAAAAGAGCTGAGCCGCCTGCAGATCGAGCTGGTCAAGCTTCATGAGTGGGTGCGCCACGAGCACCTTAAAGTTGTCGTGCTCTTTGAAGGCCGCGACGCGGCCGGCAAGGGCGGTGCCATCAAGCGCATCACCGAGTCGCTCAATCCCCGCATCTGCAAGGTCATAGCCCTGGGCACGCCCACTGAGCGCGAAAAAACGCAATGGTACTTCCAGCGCTATGTCCCGCACCTGCCGGCAGCCGGCGAAATGGTGCTCTTCGACCGCAGTTGGTACAACCGGGCCGGCGTCGAGCGCGTCATGGGCTTCTGCACCGAGGCCCAGTATCAGGAGTTCATGCTCACCTGTCCGGAATTCGAGCGCATGCTGGTTCGCTCCGGCATCATCCTCATCAAATATTGGTTCTCGGTCAGCGACGCGGAGCAGGAGCGCCGTTTTCAAGACCGCATGACCGATCCCACCAAGCGCTGGAAGATCAGCCCCATGGACCTCGAATCCCGCAAACATTGGGCTGATTACTCCCGTGCCAAGGACGACATGTTCAACCACACTGACCACAAACAGGCCCCGTGGTTTGTCGTTAACGCGGAAGACAAGAAAGCCGCGCGGCTCAATGTCATCCGCCACTTCTTGTCCAAGATTCCTTACAAAGATCTGACACCTGAACCTATGGATCTTCCTCCGCTCGTCAAGGCAGAATACGTTCGGCCGCCTTTCCAGGAGCAGCATCACATTCCGGTTGTTTACAGGTAGGAGTTGGTCCAGCCCGGTCTGGCCCGGCTCCGCGCAGCCGGGCCCCCGAACCGGCCCTCAAATCCGGCTACTGATGCGACAACAGTTGTATTTGACATTCCGGCAGCGCCGTTCGATACTGCCTGCATGTCGATTTCATGGGCTTACGGAATTGCGGTCATGGCTATGTGCATGTGTATGGCGTGGGAACCCGTCCGTCCGGCTCTTGAACGGCGCATGCGGTAAGCGCTACCGATCTTGAAGTCAAGCGGCCCGGGTCCTGAAAACGGATGCGGGCCGTTTTCATTGTTTTCCGCCGTTATCGTCCCCGCCGTCCTCTAAAGCATCGACCACAAGAACCCGAAGGAGACCATTATGCCGGAACCAAAACCTCAACAGCTTGCCACGCAGGCCGTCCACGCCGGCCAATCCCCTGACCCTGCCACCGGCGCGCGCGCCGTGCCCATCTATCAAACCACCTCTTATCTCTTCCAGGACGCGGACCACGCCGGTCGTCTCTTCGCGCTCCAGGAGTTCGGCAACATCTACACCCGCATCATGAACCCCACCACCGACGTCTTTGAGAAGCGCGTAGCCGCTCTCGAAGGCGGCGCAGCGGCCCTCGCCACGGCCTCCGGTCAGGCGGCGGAGACGCTCACCATCCTCACACTGGCCGCGGCCGGCGACGAAATCGTCTCCACCACCTCGCTCTACGGCGGCACTTACAATCTTTTCCACTACACGCTGCCGCGCCTGGGCATCAAGGTCAAGTTTGCCGATGCCGACGATTTCGACGGGCTGCGCGCCCTCATCAACTCGAAAACCCGCGCCCTCTACACCGAGACCCTCGGCAACCCCAAGCTCGACATCGCCGACATCGAACGTCTCGCTGCCATCGCCCACGAGCACAAGCTCCCGCTCGTCATCGACAACACCTCGGCCTCGCCTGCTCTTGTCCGGCCCATCGAGTGGGGCGCGGACATCGTCGTCAATTCGGCCACCAAATTCCTCGGCGGCCACGGCACGGCCATCGGCGGCGTCATTGTCGACGCCGGCAAGTTCGACTGGGCTGCCTCGGGCCGCTTCAAGGACTTTACCGAGCCCGATCCTTCCTACCACGGCCTCCGCTACACTGAGGCCTTCGGCCCGCTCGCGTTCATCCTCAAGGCGCGTGTGCAGGGCCTGCGCGATACCGGCGCGGCGCTCTCGCCCTTCAACGCATTCCTGCTGCTGCAAGGGATTGAAACACTGCACCTCCGCATGGAGCGCCACTCGCAGAACGCTCTCGCGGTCGCCAAGCACCTTGCTGAGCATCCCGGCGTCGATTGGGTCAACTATCCCGGCCTCTCCTCCAGCCGCTACTACGCGCGAACGAAAAAGTACCTGCCCACCGGCGCCGGTGCTCTGGTCACTTTCGGTATCAAAGGAGGCTACGACGCGGGAAAGAAGCTCATCAACACTCTCGAGCTGTTTTCCCTGCTGGCCAACATCGGCGACGCCAAGTCGCTCGTGATTCACCCCGCCTCCACCACGCATCAGCAGCTCTCAGTTGAGGAGCAGGCGGCCACGGGCGTCACGCCGGAGATGGTGCGCCTTTCTGTTGGCATTGAAGACATTCGCGACATCCTAGCCGACCTCGATCAGGCAATCGAGGTCGCCAATGGCCACACTTTTACCGGCTCAACCTGCGCCGTTGCGGCAAAATAGAAAGGGCAGCTCGCGGCCTCTCGCTACCAGAGTTCTGGTCGTGGGAGGCGGCTTGGCTGTGAGATGAGCGAAAATGGATTGGATCGCTCATCCACGCGCTGCACGACGAAGCGAGACGCTAGAACCTGAAACCTGGAAGCTGAAACCTGAATATGACCGACACCTACAGCCGCAGCGGCGCGTCGCCGCCCGCATCGAAAACCGTAGAGCCAACCTACGAAGGCGACTTCGTTTTGGACGGCTCCCTGCCGCTCGAGTGCGGCCGCTCCCTCATCTGTCCCACGCTGCATTACGCCGTCTACGGCCGGCTGAATGCAGCGCGTGATAATGCCGTTCTTGTTTGCCACGCACTCTCGGGCTCGGCTCTCGTCGGCTCCTGGTGGCCCGAAATCTTCGCTCCCGGCGCGGTCCTCTCGCTGGAGCACGACTTCGTCATCTGCATCAACATGCTGGGTTCCTGTTACGGCTCCACAGGGCCTGGTTCCGTCAATCCCGAAACAGGCGAAATCTACGGGCCGGACTTTCCTCTGGTCGGCGTTCGTGACAACGTTCGCGCGCAGGCACACCTACTCGATTCGCTCGGCATCCGCCGTCTCCGCCTCGTGCTCGGCGGCTCCATCGGCGGCATGCAAGCGCTGGACTGGACTATCCTACAGCCCGAGCGCATCCAGCGCGCGCTCATTATCGGCGTCACGCCGCTCTCCGCCATGGGGCTGGCCCTCAACCACCTGCAGCGCCAGGCCATTCAGCACGATCCCGAGTGGTCAGCCGGACGCTATCTGCCGCAGCGCCCGCCCCGCAACGGCCTTGCGCTGGCCCGCAAGATCGCCATGATCAGCTATAAATCCGCGCCACTCTTCGACGAACGCTTCGGCCGCAATCCCAACCGCAGCGGCGAAGATCCCTGGGCGGCCAACGGCCACGGCACGGGTCTCGTTGGCGAGCGCTTCGATATCGCCGGTTACCTCGATCTCCAGGGCAGCCGCTTCATCGAGCGCTTCGACGCCAACGCCTATCTCGCCATCTTGCGCGCCATGGACACCTGGGATCCGCTGCGCGGCTTCGCCTCACCGGAAGAAGCCTTCGGCCGCATCAAGGCGCGCCTCAGCTTCATCGGCATCAGTTCCGACTGGCTCTTTCCCGCCGAAGACGTGCGCCGCTTTGCCGATTCCATCCGTGCCGCCGGTGCCCAGGCCGACTACCGCGAGATGACCAGCGCCCACGGACACGACGCCTTCCTCGCCGAGCAAGCCGAGCTGGTCCGCCTGCTCCAGTAGGCCTGTCCATTGGCCTTGAATTCGAACCCTCGCCCACGGCTGTCCGCCCGATCCGCGCCAGGCCTTCGTCCGCCCTGTTACCAGCGTGCTGCACGCCCTGCAATCCACATCTTGCTTTTCTTGTCAGCAGCTCGTCGACTTCTTATAATCCTCCTACGAACCACTGGTGGTCATGGTATCTTTATAACCGTTGCCCCAGAGCTCAACCGCCACCCGGGATTGTTGCCATTTTGCTGGCGAATGAGTCATTCTATTGTTCTCCATTTCCGCATTTCCCAGGAGCACTGCATGAAGAAGTTAGTCCTTGCATCTGCGATGGCATTGGCAGGCCTAAGCCTTGTTTCCACGCCGGCATTGCGCGCTCAGGATTCCAGCCAGATCACCATCCAGGATCCGGCCGAGTTCAACGCGTATCAGAACGCGATCACGCAGACCGACCCAGGCCAAAAGGCTGCCGCGCTCGAAGGATTTCTTCAAACTTATCCACAGAGTGTCGTCAAAAAGGCCGTTCTCGATCAGCTGATCGATTCCTACCAGGCTCTGAATCAGCCCCAAAAGGCTGTCGGTGCGGCCACCCGCCTGCTTCAGGTCGATCCCAACAACATGAAGGCCATCTTCGTCTCGGTCTTCGTCAAAAAGCAGCAATGCGGTGCGACCCTCGACGCCTCCGGTGTCGCTACCGATCCGCAGACCTGCGACGACGCCGCTGCCCTCGCGCAGAAAGGCCTCACCGCTCCCAAACCCGCCGGCACGTCTGACCCGGACTGGAGCAAATTGACCGGAGCTGCCTATCCAGCCTTCCACTCGGCCATCGCCTTTGACGACGCTGTCTCCAAGAAAGACTTCGCCGGCGCCATCAAGGAATACAACGCCGAATTGATGCTCTATTCGCCCGATGCTTGTACCCAGCCAGGTCCCTGCCTTGCGGATACGCTGCAGTTGGCCCAGGCCTACGCCAAGCCTGGCGACTCAAGAGACGTAGTGAAGGCCATCTGGTTCTTTGCCCGCGCACTGGACTTTGCGCCGGGTCCATACAAAACCCAGATCGAGCCGCAGCTTGATTACTGGTATAAGCGTTATCACGGTACGCTCGACGGCGACGCCGCCATCAAGCAGCAGATCGCAGCGATCGAAGCTCAGGCTCAATCAACGCTCTTCCCGCCTGCCAGCTTCGCCCCCACGCCCGCTCCAACTCCCGCGGAATTGGCGCATCACGCCTATACCAGCGGCGACCCCAAGAGCCTTGGTCTTGAGGACAAGGAATACATCCTCGCCAACGGCTCTGACGCGGATGCCACCGGCCTCTGGGCCCTCCTCAAAGGCCAGGCCACTCCGGTGCCCGGCATCATCATTGCCGATCCCGCTTCGGTCTTGAAGATATCCGTCACCACCACCGCCTCGGTCAAGCCCAAGGATTTCGTCGTCAAGCTTACCAATCCAGTCGATTGCGGCGCTGTTCCCGCGCCGCCTTCCGAGCTCAAGATCGCGGACGCGCAGGCCTACATTCTGGCTAACGGCGTCAAGGCCGACACCGACGCCCTGGGCGATGTCCTCACCGACACGCCTGCGCATATCCACAAAATCTCCATTGACCCCGCCGTCTCGACCCTCAATGTGGCCGTTACGCAGGACGCCAAGGACGCCCACACCGCCGACTTTACCGTCAACCTCAAGGAGCCGCTCTCCTGCAAAGAAGCTCCGGGATCGGGCACTGCGCTCGGATTCCAGCCCGCCGCCACTGAGCTCGACGGCACCTACGATACCTACACGCACGTTGCTGCAGCGGGATCCACAGCCGCATCGGCGCAAATCGTCCTCACCGAGGGATTCATTCAGCAGGCGAAGAAGGGAGCCCCGGTGCACCATCCGGCGCCAAAACCTTCGCCCGCGCATCACGCGCATTAACCGCGACGACCTGATCGCCGCTTCGCATCGGGGATCGCAGTCCGCGGAGCAAAATGCTTCTGGAAATTTGGAAAGTTTCCGGGAATTAAAAGGGCAGTCCGCTTCGGCGGCTGCCCCTTTTGTTTTGGGTTCCGTTTGAAGGTTGAGGGCTTCAGCCCGTAGATCCACCGCTCACTAACCACTAACCACTAATCACTAACCACTATTCCGCAAGCATGACCCTCTGAATCGCCGACGCCCTTCCCGTCGCCGGATCGCACGTCACCACTGCCCCGCACATCTTCGGATTTCCCTTCGCCGCCTCGAACTTGCCCGGCATCGCCGTCAGGAATTTGTGCAGCACCAGCTCCTTCTCCACGCCGATGATGCTGTCGTACGGCCCGCTCATGCCCACGTCGGTCTGATAGGCCGTTCCATGCGGCAAAATTCGCTCATCGGCTGTCGGCACATGCGTGTGCGTTCCCAGCACCGCCGTCACGCGCCCGTCGAGATACCACCCCATCGCCGCCTTCTCGCTCGTGGCCTCGGCGTGGAAATCCACTACGATCACCCTGGCCCGCACGGAGGCCAACAGAGAGTCGGCAGTACGGAACGGATCGTCGATCGCCGTCATGAACACGCGCCCCTGCAATTGCAGCACCGCGTAGTCCACGCCGCCGGCAGTCTTCCCTTCATAGAAGCCATACCCCGGCACGCCCGGCGGAAAATTCGCCGGCCGCAGCACCCGCCGCGCGCGATCGTGCGTGTATGGCGCAGCCGAGTTCAAATAGTCCATCAGCTCTTTCTTGTCCCACACGTGGTTGCCGGTCGTCAGCACATCCGCGCCCAGGTCGAAAATCTCTTCGGCCAGCCCCGGAGTCACGCCGAACCCTCCCGCGGCATTCTCCACGTTCACAATCGTCAGGTCGACCTGGTGCGCCTCGCGCACATGCCCAATGTGCTCGCGCACAATTCTGCGCCCCGCGCTGCCGAAAATATCACCGACAAAAAGTATGTTCAACGCCGTTCCTATTCCCTACTGGCTACTCCCTGTATTTCTCATCAGCGGAAAGAGTATGACATCCCGAATCGACTTCGATCCGGTCAGCAGCATCACCAGCCGGTCGATGCCGATCCCCTCGCCGCCCGTCGGAGGCAACCCATACATCAGCGCCCGCACGTAATCCTCATCCATCTGGTGCGCTTCCTCGTCACCCGCGGCCCGTTGTGCGAGCTGATCTTCGAATCGTTTTTGCTGCTCCACCGGATCGTTTAGCTCGCTGAAGGCATTGCCGATTTCGAAGCCTCCAATGTAGATCTCGAATCGTTCCACCCAATCCGGATCGTCGGGCTTCTGTTTCGAGAGCGGAGAGACTGCGGTGGGAAACTCGTAGATGATCGTGGGCTGGATGAGGTGCTCTTCGGCTACGGCCTCGAAGATTGCCGCGATTGTCTTTCCGGCGGACCCTTCGGCTTTCAACGCGGCCGGATTAGTGCCGAAAATTTCTGTAGTTGTGTTACTGGGATTTTTGCGCGTGTATGCCGCGATCGCTTTGTCAAGCAAGCCTGCGATCGATTCGACGCTCCGAAGATCATTCAATGTCGGGCGAGGTCCGAACAGGTCTTCCGGCCACCACTTAACAATCGCCCCCCGCATCGTCAACCGCTCCCACTTCCCCAAGTCGATTTCCAAGTCATTGAACGTCGTCACCGTCGTCCCGTTCACTTCGCGCGCCACAAACCCAATCAGCTCCTCCGTCAAATCCATCAGGTCGTGGTAATTCGTATATGCCTGATAGAACTCGAGCATTGTGAACTCGGGATTGTGCTGCGTNNCGGAAGTTGCGGTTGATCTCGTACACCCGATCCAACCCGCCAACCACCAGCCGCTTCAGATACAGCTCGGGCGCGATCCGCAGATACAAATCCATGTCCAGCGCATTGTGATGCGTCTTGAACGGCCGCGCCGCAGCCCCGCCGGCAATCGGCTGCATCATCGGCGTCTCCACTTCAAGATAGCCTCGGCTGTCGAAGAACGTTCGCAGCGCCTTCAGCACCTTCGCCCGTTTCACAAACACTTCGCGGGCGTCGAGGTTCGCAAACAGGTCCACGTACCGCTGCCGGTAGCGCAACTCCACGTCGGCTAGCCCGTGATACTTCTCCGGCAGCGTGAGCATCGCCTTGGCCAGAAACGTCAGCGTCTCCACATGTACAGTCAGCTCGCCCGTCCGCGTCCGGAACAAATACCCCGTCACTCCGATGTGGTCGCCCAGGTCGAGCAACTTATACAGCGCGAATCCCTCTTCGCCCACTGCATCCAGCCGCACGTAAATCTGCAGCCGCGCGCCTTCCTGCTGCAGCGTCGCGAAGCCGGCCTTCCCTTGTTGGCGAATGGCCATGATGCGCCCCGCCACGGCCACCGTCTCGCGCGTCGCCTCGAGCTCCTCGCCCGTCGACGTGTCCCACTTTGCGCGCACCTCGGCCAACGTGGTCGCAATCTGGTCCTGCCGGGCAGGGAACCGGTTCGGATACGCCGCCTGCCCCAGCTTCTCAATCTCTTTCAGCTTTTCCTTGCGCAGTTCAAAGAGATTCGCTTCAAACTCCGAGTCGAACACGTGTGCGCCCTTCTTCCCGAATCATTTCACTAATCGTCTCCGGGTCCAACCGCCAGTATACCGGCTTGAGAATGCACCGCCGTCCTCACTCCGCCTCGTAACCGCTGTCATCAATCTTTGCGCCAGCCCAACCAAACCGGCACAATCCGAATCAAACCAACTCAGGAGATTCCCACATGAAGCAGGCAATGGCAGTATTCCTCTTCTGCATGTTGTTTTTCCTGGGCAACAACCTCCGCGCCGCCACACTCCCCGATGGCTGCGGTGACGATCACGCTCGCTTCGACGTGAAAACGGAGAAGGACGCCCCCGCTCCCGCACCCCCTCAAGCAGGAAAGGCGCGAATCGTCTTCATCGGCCGCATTGACGCGCCGGGATGCCTGGGATGCAGCGTTTTCTCCCCCCGCATCGGCGTCGATGGTTCGTGGGTGGGAGCGACAAAGGGTGATTCCTACTTCGTCCTCGATGTTGACCCCGGAGTGCATCACGTTTGCGCCGATTGGAAGTCGCTCTCCGCGGCCCCCGGAAAGAATGTAGGCGTCGCCACCCTCACCGCCGAACCCGGGAAGGTCTATTTCTTCGAGGTCAAGATCATGAGCGCTCCTGAAGAAGTTTCAGGCCCTCCCACTGTTAGAACGGAATGGGCCCTCGATCTGAAGCAGCTCAGTGACGACAAGGGCTGGGAGCGGATGAAGAACTCGGCTCTTGCCACCGCGACCCCAAGGTAGAACGCTGGCCGACTCGGTGCGACGCCAGTCCACAGAGGAAGCGTTCGCACTCGGAAGAAATCGCAAAAATTGACGCCGACATGTCCTCAAAAAGGTCTATAAGGTTAGTCAGCAGAATCCCCTTATGATCGGAGTCATTTATGCGCAAAGTCCCACGTTTGTCCGTTTTGTTGGCTGCATTGGCTGGCCTCGGTCCCATCGCATGGGCTCAGTGCAATCAAAACTCGTCTGGTTCGACTTGCCCGGAACGGCGCACGATTTCTGTAGCCGGCACTGGGCAGGTAACAGCCGACGCCGATCTCGCTGTCGTCCATGTCGGCTACAAGCTTTTCGCGCCTGATGCGAAGAGCGCCTACGACAGCGCTCTCGATACATCGAATGCCATTATGCAGGCATTGACCGCCGCGGGCATTCCCAAGACCGCGATCGAGAGCTCCAGTCAGCTTCTCCAGCACACACAGCCGTACGATCTGCAGCCGTTCCCGATGAAGGACGAGGAGCGCCAGCGCCGCCAGTTCACGGTAACGCAAAGCTGGACCATCCGCGTCACGCCTGACCAGGCCAGCAGCGCCCTGAACACTGCTGTCAATTCCGGCGCCAACGAGAGCGGTTGGATTCAGTGGATCGTGAACAACCCAAGCGATCTTGAAGCGCAGGCCTCGGCCAAGGCCGTTGCCAACGCCCGCGTGATCGCCGAGCAGATTGCCGAGAAATCGAATGTCCATCTCGGGCAACTGGAAAGCGTCTCGCAGAACCAGGGACCGGCGCCCTACGGCGCCTCTGGGAGCGGCTCCGGCAGCGGTTATGCGGTGGGTGGCGTCTTCGTAGCGGGCGGCCCCATGCAACCGGGCGGACAGCAATTGGCCATCAACTCGCGCCGCGTGGAGTTCACGGTCACCCTCTACGCCGTTTATGCGATTGAATAGGCCCTGCGGGTCGCGCTTCGTCGCCTCCGCCGTGTATAACCACGATGGATGCCCTACCACCGCCCCATTCCGGACGCGAAGCGAGACGGCAAGCCCGCCAGCCTCATGGGCGCCTGGATTCAGGCCGAAAAACTGATGCAGATCGCGCTCATTCTGCCCTGCTCGGCTTTCATCGGCTGGCTCATCGGCGCATGGCTTGACCGCCACTTCCATCAGTCCTGGATCGTGATTGTCGGCATCGTCTTCGGCGGCATCTCCGGGCTGGTGTACGTCATCCGCCTGGCTCTGAACGTCGAGAAAGATCCCGCCATGCAGGACGACGACAGTTTCTCCGGGGACGACAGTTCTTCCGGGAAGGGCAGCGGGGGAACAGGCTCATGACCGACGAGCCCCATTCTCCGGCCGGCCCTTCTCTGGCCACCCCTTCTCTGGCCACTTTGACCAACGATGGCTTGCAGGCCCTGCTCATGCGCGCCATCCGCATCACCCTCATCGTTGGCGCAATCGCCGCCCTGGTGCTCTGGAAGGCCTCCGGCTGGCGCGATGCCGCCATGATGGCCCCGGGCGCCGCAATCTCCGCCGCAAGCATCCTCGAGTGGCGTCGCCTCATCCGCTTCCTCAATGCCAAAATGGACCACCAGCAGGTCCCAAGGGCCGCCGCGGTCTCGGCCGTCTTTTTTGTGCTGCGCCTGGGGGTATTCGGCGCAGCCATTTATGGTAGCCTGAAATGTCTCCGGGGTTCTGTGGTGGCGCTTCTCTGCGGCCTTGGCTTGGCGCTTCTGGCCATGGTCTGGGAGGCGGTTCGCCTGCTTCGCGACTGATGAAGCGGGCCATCATCTTGCTTTCTTTGCCCCCTGAAAAGGAAGATCTAGATTTCTATCATGCAGGCTTTTGCACTGACGCATTTCGTCAACCTCCTCCTCGGTGGCATCGAGGTCAAGCTCTACCAGCTCATTGGTCTCGGCTCCGCGGACGCCAACCAAACAGCGGCCACCGTCAACAGCGCGTTCACGCTCGAGCTTCTGGTCGCCGGTTTCCTCATCGCATTCTTCCTTGTCGTGCGTCTTACGCTCTCGGTGGAAAAACCCAAACCTGCGCAGCAGGTCGCCGAGATGATCCACGAAGGTGTCAGCGACTTGGCCGAGCAGGTCATCGGCCACGACTACGTGCGCTTCCAGGCCTTTGTCACCTGCATCGGTCTTTTCGTCCTGTTGAATAATCTCATCGGCCTCGTCGTCGGCCTTATCCCCGGCGTTGAAACGCCGACATCGCAACCCTTCGTTCCGCTGGGCCTCGCCGTCCTCACTTTTCTCTACTACAACTACCACGGCCTTCGCGTGCAGGGCCCCATCGGCTACCTCAAGCATTTTGCGGGTCCGCTATGGTGGCTTACGCCCCTCATATTTCCCATCGAGGTCGTCTCTCACCTCGCCCGCATGATGTCGCTCACCATCCGTCTTTACGCCAACATGTTTGCCAGTGACCTCATGGCGCTGGTGGCGTTCTCTTTGGTCCCGCTTGCGCTCCCCTCGGGGTTCTTGGCATTGCACTTCGCCGTTTCAGTCATTCAGGCTTTCGTTTTCATGCTGCTGTCCATGATCTATCTCTCCATGGCGGTGGCGCAGGAGCACTAAAAACAGTTCGCAGTTCTTAGTTCGTAGTTGATGTCTTCGCCCGATCGGGCTTTTCCTGTGAACTGAGAACTACGAACTGTGAACTGCATCAAAGTTTCCGCCGGAGCCGCTTCCGCTTCGGGTAAACGGACGGCCGCAAGCGTGAGGGGGCCAAAGGCGTGAAGAATGCTTCCAGCCTTTAGCTTCTAGCCGCTGGACCATGCATCGGTGAATCGAAGACAATGGCTCACCGGAAAATGGGCTAGAGGCTAGGAGCTGGAAGCTAAGAGCTGCTCTTCCGCCGGCACGGTGAGCCTCAACCACCCACTGGCAGCCAATCTTTGGAAGCAGGAGATCTATGCGTAAACTTCAATTCGTGTTCATGACCCTGGCGGTTCTGTGCTTTGCCGTCCCGGTCTTTGCCGATGGCGGCACCGCTGTCGCCAGCCTCGTTCCTATCGGCGCAGGCATCGCCATGGGCCTTGCCGCCGGTCTGTGCGGCATGGGACAGGGCCGCGCGGTGGCTTCGGCCGCCGAGGCGGTAGCCCGCAACCCCGGAACCCGCCCCGCCATCTTTTTGTTCCTGGTGCTCGGCCTGGCATTCATTGAGTCACTCACCCTCTTCACCATGGTCATCGTCTTTGTGAAGATGTAAAACACGCGCTCCAAAACAGAAATGCGGTCCCCCTCGGGACCGCTTTTCTCTCTGCTTCATCCCCTCGCCTCTCCTACTTGTCCGCGCGCAGCAGCTCAATCGCCTTCTGGTACCCCAGCCCAGCCGGCACCGGCTCGTACCCCGTCTCATCCTCCGTGGTGTCGAACACGCGCGTCTTCCACACCACCCGGCCGCTCATCGCCATCTGGAAATGCGCGATCCGCCACTGGCCTCCGCCCACGTCCGCTTGTTCGATCACGATCCAACCGTCCTTGTTCAGCCGCCCCAGAATCCCCCAGCCGAAATCCACGTCCTGCTGCAGGTGGCCCTCCAGCCTCACCACGCGTAGATGCGCGGGATCGATCCAGAGCTCTCCCGCCATCTCGGTCAAAGCCTGCGTCTCCAGGTCCGGCGGAGAAAACCCTGGATTCGGTTTGAAGGTGAACTTCTCCACCTTTCCCGTCGGGCTCTCGCCTGCGCCCGCGTCCTGGTACACAAACGCGGCAGGCAGCGCTCGCAGCACCTTCAGCACGCGTCCCGTGTCCTCGCCTTCAGCTTGCTTCCGGCGCTTCTGTTTCCCGGGGTCGCTCAGCAGGCCGTTCAGCCGAGCCTCTTCCTTCTGCTCGTCCGTGGGGCTCAGCGGCTTGCCGTTCAGCGCAATCAGCCGCGCCACGTCCCCGTCTTTGGTTTCGCAAATCCTTTTTGTCGCGCTCCAGTGCGGGCTGGTCTTCGCCAGCTCGTAGCGCATGGGGTGGGTCGCATCCTGCGTCGCGTTGTATTCGTTCGCGAGTGCGCGATCCAGCATGGCCCGCTCCCGCGCGGGCATGGCCTGTCCCTGCGCGGCGGGAGCCATGTTCGCGGCGCCGGAACCGGGCTGCCCATGGCAGCAAGCCGTTCCGGCAAGCACGAGGAGGAGGGAACTGAGCCGGTGCACACCCTTAGTTTAGCCGGGGAGCTTGCTTGGCCATCCCGCCGCGCTGCGCCGCCAGCTCCCGGTCCAGCGGTGTAGCAAATACCAATTTTGCTACCCTGGTTGCTGCTTTTTCCGTCCGCGAATTGATGCCAACTGGCAGGGTTGATATAGTTCGGGCAGGGACACTACAGAACTCGACAAGGATTGTGACCATGGCTCAAGAAAATTCTCCCGCGCACATCGGCAAAACCATCGTCATTTGTGGCGAAGTCAAAGGCAGTGAAGACCTCATCCTGGATGGGCGGGTCGAAGGCACTGTCAACCTGGCCGAGAACCGGCTCACCATCGGCGCCAACGCCAATATTGCCGCCGACCTTACCGCCAAGGATGTGCTGATTCTGGGCCGGGTGCAGGGCAATATCGTGGCCAGTGGCCGCGTGGAGCTGCGCTCCGGGTGCAACCTCCAGGGCGACATCCGCGCCCTTCGTCTCGCCGTCGAAGACAATGCCGTCTTCCACGGCAAGGTCGACCTGACGCAGGGTGTCTCCAGGCCGCCAGACGCCGCCGCCCCGCAAACTGGCAACGGGTCGCCCGGCAGCGGCTCCTGAAGCCGCATCGAAGCTAATCAACCAACGCCCGGGCAGCGCGCATTCATCTGCCCGAGCATTGCAGCGTTTTCGATTCGGCTCTTGACGCGGAATGGGTAACGTCGAAGCACACTGCCGGCGATGTGAACAACTGAATCGAAAACGCTCAAGAGGGAGTCAGCGTGCTGCGCGAGTGGTTCGATAGAAAACAGCAGAGCGCGATCGCCCAGTCGCTTCCGGGCCTCACCGGTCCCCGCTATCCGCGCCACTCCGGCGCCTGGAGCGCCCTGCGCAAGCGCCTGCAGGCCGAACCCGGTCTGCGCGTCATCGACACCGGCTACACCTCGCCCACCAACATCAACTTCCTCACCAACCTTGGTCACAGCGTCTTCCTCGCCGACCTTGAAGTCGACGCCTATGGTGAAAACTGGATCACCGGCGCCGACGAAGACGACAACCCGATCTGGAACGCCCAAGGCTACCTCGAGCACACCCTCAACTTCTCCGGCCGCACCTTCGACATGGTGCTCTTGTGGTCGGCGCTCGATTATCTGCCCGAGCCGCTCGTCGCCCCGGTCGTCGCCCACCTCTTCGCCTCGATGAATCCCGGCGGCCAGGTGCTGTCCTTCTTCCATACCAAAACCAAGGGCGAGGAGGCAGTGCGCAGCCGCTTCCATCTCACCGATGGCGACGACGTGGAGATGCAGTTAGCCCAGCAGATCCCCATTCAGCGCTGCTTCACCAACCGCAGCATCGAGCGCCTCTTCGCCGGCTGGAGTGGCCACCGCCAGTTCCTCGCCAAAGACTCGATCTCTGAAGTCATCATGACGCGCTAGAGCAGTTTCGGAATTAACGTAGACTTTTTGAGAGCATTGAAAGGTGGCATTTTCCTGATGAAAATGCCACCTTGCTGAGTGCATTCGATCTACACCAATTCCGAAACTGCTGTAGTCTGCGAGCGAATCTGAAAAAACTTCGCGAGAATCGGAAATGATCAAAAAACGAAAACTGTGAGACTGTGAAACTGTGAATCTGTGAAACTGTGGCTGCAAGTGATTGATTCGGAAGGCTCCACAGTTTCACAGATTCACAGTTTCACA
>PLGG01000004.1:0-908 GCA_003138515.1 Acidobacteriaceae bacterium
CCTTCCAGTTTGTGAATATCCGCCCGGTGGACGACCGGCAAGACATCGAGATGGTACTTGCTCATGCGTTCGAGAGCCAGATGCAGGGCATGATCCGTGTGAAGGTGCGGAACTTGGAGGGTTTCCACAATGTCTTTCAGCGGCTGTTCTTTTCTCCCATCGACAAAGGCGCACCCCATCGTCTCTCTGGTCAGCATTCCCAGAAAGTAATCCTTCTCGGCCACAGGCCAGGTACGGAGCTTACTGGCACGAGTTTGTTCGATCACATCCTGGACACGCATCTCTGCCGGGAAAATCTCCAGAGATTTCCGCATGACCTGAGCCACGGTTCGCTTGTTAGGTTCGTCGCGAGTGCTGCGACTGGGTAAATGAATGCCATCCTGATGCGCCAAAGCCTCGTAGATGGGCTGCTTCTGAAATCGGGAAGAGATGAAGAAGCTGGTCAAGTTTGCAATCATCAGCGGCACGATGACAGCGTAATCCCGCGTCATTTCAAAGATCATGAGCACCGATGTCATAGGAGCCCTTATGATGCCCGCGAAGAGCGCACCCATGCCGACCAGCGCGTAAGCGCCAGGAGTTGCGGTGTATCCCGGCAACAAGTGATGGGCCACCGTGCCGATGGCGCCTCCCAGCATTGCACCGAGAAATAGGCTAGGGCCAAAGATTCCCCCCGCATTGCCAGAGGCATAGCTGGTGGTAACTCCAATCAGCTTGAGCACCACAAGCAGCAGCATCAACTTGAGCGCCATGGTGCCATCCAGGGCACTGCCGACGTAGCTATATCCAACGCCCAAGACTTGGGGCACAAACCATCCCATCAGGCCAACCGTCACGCCGCCTACTACGGGATGCCACCAGCGCGTACTCTTGGGCATGTGCAGAAAGAACTTGCGCATTTCCAACAA
>PLGG01000004.1:988-4385 GCA_003138515.1 Acidobacteriaceae bacterium
ATCAGGGCCTTTACCTTTTCAGGACGCAAGCCGAGCCAGCGGCCGAGAACGGAGCCGATTCCAGCGCCTACCTGAACAGATGGTCCCTCGCGGCCCAGTGGAATCCCGCTCGCCAGCGTGGTCGCTGTGCAGAAAAACTTGCCCAGAACGGTGCGCAAGGAGATGAACCCATCCCCTGCGAAGAGGGCAGCCTTGGTCTGGGGCACGCCGCTGCCCCTGGCGTTGGGAAAATAGCGGTAGAGCAGGAAGCCCATGGCCAGCGATCCTGCCACGGGTATCAGTACGCGCCTCCACGCGGCGCTGCCCACCGGATAGAGGCGCATTCCCAACCGCTCCGTGACCACGATAAAGGCAACAACTGCGAGTCCGGTAAGCGCTCCTATCAGCAGCGAAAGAACTAGAAATACCTGCTCCTCACGCTGTTGAAGATGGGCAATCAAGCGCGACCTAAGAATCGTCCACCATCTCTCTTTCGGCCGGTTTTCGGCGGTGGAGGCAGATGCCATAGGAACAGTTTACGCGAATGGCATCTCATGCCCGAGAGAGCATCAATCAGGCGTCATCGACGTTGTTGTGCACCGATTCATTCCGGATTCTATTTCTGAATTAATGGCGACAAAAGCCTTACAGAAATTGCGCCGCTGCGGTCGCGGCGTGCGTCACTATAGCTTCTTTCGAAGGTATTCAAACACAACATACCCAATCAGCGAGGAGATCGCGGCAATAAGAAAATTCGTACCCGTAAAGATATCGTTCAAGGCGAACGCCAAACTCTTCCCATGGCCATTCGTGACAGTAAATTCTCCCATCAAAAGATTGGAATAGAAAAGAAAGACGATGAACGCAACTTCAATTACTGCTCTCCAGAGCTTGTTGAGCCGGCGGTCTTTTCGGTCCTCACGCATGGATGAATGATACCAACCACTCCGGAGAAGACCGCATTACACGCAATTCTCCTTCACCTAGAATCCGACTTACACCGATGCGCTGCGCGCTTCCTTCGTCACCGTCTCTCGCATCACTGGCCGTAGCGCATCTCCTCCTTACCTGGACACGACGGCAGTATCGCCCTAGCAGAAACAGCGATTGGTTCCATTCTGCTTATTCTGGGCAGTTGTCTAACAGCCGGATAAATGGCCCGTCTTGATCCTGCCGTATTTCGCATGGAAGAAAATCGTAAAGTGTTCTCGCAGCCTCCTGGCGCAGCCGACACAATCCTCCAAGTGCATGGTCGTTAAGCCATTCTTGAGCAAAATTGCACAGCGTCTGCATCTGCGAAAGTTAATACTTTTTGCAAGGGCCAGTCCGGGATGCCTTGACGACATGCTGCGTGAAATGTGCCCACTTTTGGAGAATTCAAAGGTCTCCAATGAGCCTTCTTCAGGACCTGTTCAACGATCTTCCAAGCCTTCCCGGGACTGGCACCCTGTGGAGGGAACCAAAACAGGAGAACAACGATCGTGACATCCAATCCGGGTAAGCCCGACTTGAAGCCTGAATCGAAGCCGACGCCCAATGCAGATAAGCCGGAGTCGAAGCCGCAGTCCAAGCCATCGCCCAAGGATGACAAGAATGATCTGAAGTCGCTTCCCATGCCTGAGCTCATGAAAAAGCTTGGTGCATCGGCTGACGGACTCACGCAGGCCGAGGCCGTGAAGCGCCAGGCGCAGTATGGACCCAACCAGATCGAGGAAAAGAAGACCAACGAATATCTCAAGTTCCTCTCCTACTTCTGGGGTCCTATTCCGTGGATGATTGAAGCTGCCGTGATCCTCTCCGGGATTGTCCAACACTGGCTCGACTTCTTCGTGATTCTTGCGCTGCTCTTGTCCAATGCTTTGGTCGGATTCTGGGAAGAGCATCAGGCGGGAAACGCGATTGCCGCTCTGAAGGCCCGGTTGGCGATCCTGGCGAAAGTAAAGCGAGACGGCAAATGGGTGAATCCGAAGGCCAGCGAGTTAGTCCCCGGCGACGTCGTCCGTCTCCGGCTCGGAGACATCGTTCCCGCGGATGCGCGGTTGCTCGATGGCGATTCGATCGAGGTAGACCAGTCCGCTTTGACTGGCGAGTCGCTGCCCGTCACTGCCAAGCCCGGCGGCGCGGTCTATTCCGGCTCTATCATCCGTCAGGGCGAAATCGACGCCATGGTCTATGCCACCGGCACGAACACCTACTTCGGCAAGACCGCGCAACTGGTGCAGGAGGCTCATACCGTCAGTCACTTCCAGAAGGCAGTGATGAAGATCGGCGACTATCTGATCGTTTTGGCGGTAGCGCTGGTCGCCTTGATTCTTGTCTTCGCCCTCTTCCGCGGGGACAAGGTTCTCACTACGCTGGAATTTTGCCTGGTGCTTCTGGTAGCCGCCATTCCCGTCGCCATGCCGACTGTACTGTCGGTGACCATGGCAGTCGGCGCACGCCTGCTGGCAAAGAAGGAAGCGATCGTAACCCGCCTGTCAGCCATTGAGGAGCTGGCCGGCGTAGACGTTCTCTGCTCGGACAAGACCGGGACGCTGACCCAGAACAAACTCACGCTGGGCGATCCCTTCTGCATTGACGGAGTCGCTGCTGCGAAGGTCGTTCTCTGGGCTGCGCTGGCCTCCCGCGCCGAAGACAAGGACACCATTGACCTGGCAGTGATTGGCGGCGTGAAGGACGACAAGGAATTGAAGAGCTGCAAGGTGCTTCACTTCATGCCCTTCGATCCGGTGCACAAGCGCACGGAAGCTACTGTCAAAGGGGCGGACGGGAAGCAGTTCTTTGTAGCCAAGGGAGCGCCGCAGGTCATTCTGCAAATGGCGACAAATGCCGCCGAAGTCAAGACAGCGGCCGACGAAGCCATTCTTGATTTCGCCGGAAAAGGCTTTCGCTCGTTGGGCGTGGCCCGGGCCGACGAGGAAGGCAAATGGAAGTTTGTCGGCATGCTGCCGTTGTTCGACCCGCCGCGTGCGGATGCTAAACAAACCATCGCCAACGCCGTCCAAATGGGCGTCAAGATCAAAATGGTCACGGGCGATCAAATTGCCATTGCCCGGGAAACATCGAAAGAACTTGGCCTGGGCGCCAATATTCTGGACGCTAACGCGCTCGGCGACACAAAAAAGAAGGAGTCTCCGGAGGTCGTTGAGCAGATCGAAAAGGCTGACGGCTTCGCGCAGGTCTTCCCCGAGCACAAGTTTCATATTGTAGACGTGCTGCAGTCCTGCGGCCACATAGTCGGCATGACCGGCGATGGAGTGAACGACGCGCCTGCGTTGAAAAAGGCCGACTGCGGCATTGCCGTCTCCGGCGCAACCGACGCGGCCCGGGCGGCAGCCTCGATCGTTCTGCTCACTTCTGGACTCTCTGTAATCATCGACGCGATCAAGGAGAGTCGCCGCATCTTCCAGCGCATGAA
>PLGG01000041.1 GCA_003138515.1 Acidobacteriaceae bacterium
AGCCGCGCCCGCGGCGCGTAGTGCTTCAATCCCACGCCGGGTGAAGGCAGTGCGGCGACAGGCGCATCGGGCAGCGTCTCCCGCAATGGCTCGCCGCTTCGATACGGGGCGACCGGACCCGCGATCTCCACAATCTGCTCCGCCGTCACCGCGCCCGGCCGATAGATCACCATCGGGNNGCGCTGGGCGCGGCCACCGGAACTCCCGCACGCCGGATCAGCTCAAGCGCCACCGGGTGCACGGGCATGCGCACGCCGACCAGCGGTCGTCCTGCCGTGACTACGTCCGGCACGGCGCGCGTCCGCTTGAGCAGCAGCGTCAGCGGTCCCGGCCAGAACGCAGCCATCAGCTTGCGCGCGGCGTCGGGAACTTCCTCGACCAGCCCGTCGAGCATCGCCTGCGACACGACATGCACAATCACCGGGTCCCAGGCCGGCCTCGACTTCGCTTGAAAGATCCGCTCGACCGCTGCGCGGTCCAAGGCATTCGCACCCAACCCGTAGACTGTCTCCGTTGGCAGCGCGACGAGCCCCCCGGCGCGCAGAATGCCGGCCGCGCGGTCCAGTGCCTCGTGCGCGTCCGGCGATTCCAGATTGTTCGCATCGACAGTGAGCCGCAGCGTCTTCACCTTACTATTCTCGCCTGTACCAACCACTCTGGCCATTCTCCAGAGTTACCACTCACCGACTCATTTCTCTGCTTCGCTTCTTTACCACTTCACTTCTTCACTCCGTCCCTTCTTCACCAGCCCCCTCCGCACCTTATACTCACCTTGACCCATGCCCCTCGAAACCGAGATCAAGTTTCGCGTTGCCGATCTGGCCGCGCTGGCCGCGCGGCTCGAATCTGCCGGTTTTCGCCTGGAAACTCCGCGCAGCTTCGAGAGCAATGTCCTCTACGACACGCCCGATCGCCAGATGCGGGCCCGCACTGAGATTCTGCGCATCCGGAGCTACGCTGGCCGATGGACGCTGACGCACAAGCGCCTTCCCGGCGCAGGCATCGCGGGTGAAGATCGCCACAAGCATCGCATTGAAACCGAGACCGGAGTCGCGCATGGCGACGCGCTGGCCGAATTCTTTCTCTCCCTCGGGCTGGTGGCCGCGTTCCGGTACGAGAAGTGGCGCACCGAGTGGACCGACGGCGAGGGCCATTGCGTCATCGACGAAACCCCGATCGGCAACTACGCCGAGCTCGAAGGCTCTTCCACGTGGATCGATCGCACAGCCCTCTGTCTCGGCATCGATCCCGCCGATTACATCACCCTCAGCTACGGCCGGCTCTTCGACCAATGGCGCCAGCAGCGGCGCAGCGGGGCCCAAGACCTGACGTTTGCCGCCGTCGCCGCCGCCACGCGATAGGGTGCCGCAAACTCCAGCCGCCGCCCTGATCGCCCTCGGCATTGATTGCCCGCCACGCTCCGTTTTACACTTCAAAACGGCAATTCGGCTGGAAGCCAATGAACGCACACACGAGCGCCATCGCCCTCCTTCAGCCCACGGGGCCCGCTTGTCCGATAACCCCATCCCTATCAAATGCCAGGCTTTTCTCCGGTGTCCATCTTTTCGAACTCCCCCGAAAGAGTCATAGCAAGTCCCTTCCGAGCAACGAGATCGAATAAAATGGTCCACTGGGAGTAGTTTGCTCGATTATGTCGCCAGCCCCGAGGGATACAGCCATCCCGGATGAGTCCGCTTTAACTGTCGCGCTTGTCGGACCTGACGAACAACTCCGCAAGGCGGTCGCGCTTGCTCTTTCGGGACACCCCAGTCTCCGACTTCAGGAGTTTTCCACCTTCCCTCCTAATGTGGATCGTCTACACCATAGACTGGCTCAGCAGAACGACGTGGTCATCGTTGAAGTAGAGGGCGACCCGGAGCGCGCATTCGAATTGGCGGAAGGCTTGTGCGCGAGCGGCCGTACCTACGTGATGGCTTACTCGACGCGAGTCGATATGAGACTCGCCGTCCGCTTCATGCGCGCCGGAGTGCGAGAGTTCTTCACTCTTCCTCTCGATCCGGCTGAAGTCTCCGCTGCCCTCATGCGCGCCTCCACGCGTCGCGCGACGCACCCCCAGGAAGTAAAGAAGACCGGCAAATTGTTTGTCTTCCTGGGCTCGAAAGGCGGTTGCGGCGTGACCACGCTGGCGTCGAATTTTGCGCTCGCGCTGGCTCAGGAGAGTGACAGCACGACGCTCCTCATCGATCTCGGCCTGCCGCTCGGCGACGTGGCCATCAACCTGGGCATCGTGACCGAATACTCCGTCAATACGGCTCTGGAGAATCCTGCCCGGCTGGATGTTAATTTGCTCGCCACAATTGTTGCCAAGCACAGCTCGGGATTGTCCGTGCTTGCCGCTTCGACAGATTTGTCCGAAACCGAGCCTCCAAAGGATGCAATTGACAAGCTCCTGGAGGTTACGCGCGACAACTACGATTTTGTCGTAGTCGACGCGGGTTCGCGGGTCGACTTGATGCGTTCAGCTCTGTTTGAGGTGTCGTCGACGGTGTACCTCGTTACCCAGGCGGGCATTTCCGAGCTGCGTAATGCGAATCGCATGATCTCGAAGTTTTTTGCCACCCGCAAAGAGAGCTTGCAGATTGTGCTCAACCGCTACCAGACGAACGACCCGCTTTTTGACGAAGCGCAGATCACCAAGGCCTTGACCCGGCCCGCGCAGTGGAAGGTTCCCGACGATTATGCCTCAGCGCGAAGAAAGAGGGAGACTGCGGCTCCGATGGTCATGGGCGACTCGGCCATCTCGGAGACCATCCGTCTGATGGTCAGGACAGCCGCCGGCCTGCTCCCCGGGAAGAATGGAAAGAAGGGCTTTTTCAGCTTTCTGCGGTGAAAGAGCGGGGACCGAGGGAGCAAGGGATAAAGGGAACAAGGGATCGAGGGAACGGGGGAACGAGAAGGCAGGGATTCACGCCACTGCCCCGCGCTCTAGGTTTGCAGCCAATTCTAGATCAAATCAAGCCGAGATACAATCGGGATTCAACTGCATTGCGCGCTCCCAAAGAATTCTCGTTCCCTTGGTCCCTGCGTTCAGGCTCCATGGCACTTCTTGTATTTCTTGCCGCTGCCGCACGGGCATGGATCGTTGCGGCCCACCTTGTCGCCCGTCCGCCGCTGTGAAGGCTGGCTTGAATCTCCGCCGCCCTGCCGACTGGCCGCGGCAAGTTCCTTCTCCTTTTTGCGGTGGAACTCCTTCTCCAGCTCGTCGATGGTGGTCGAAGGTTTGCGCGTATGGATCTCGATCTCCCGCGGCGCACCGTCCCCGGCGAGCGGGTGTGCTGCGCTGGCTACGGGCGGAGCAGGCGGAACGGGCCGGCGCGGCTGCGGCACTCCGCCATCAAGCGGCTGCCCATCCGACCCCAGAATCTGCATCCGGAAGAGGAACCGCACCGTGTCTTCCTGGAACTTCATCATCATCGCTTCGAACATGTCGAACGACTCGCGCTTGTATTCGACCAGCGGATCTTTCTGCGCATAGCCGCGCAGATTGATTCCCTCTTTCAGGTGGTCCATCGAGAGCAGGTGATCCTTCCACAGGCCGTCGATCACGCTGAGCATGACCATCCGCTCGTGGTAGCGCATGGTGGCCGCGCCCAGAATCTTCTCCTTGGCCTCGTAGGTTTCGGTCAGCTTGGCAAAGATCTCTTCACCCAGTTCGTGCCGGCTCAGAGTTTCAGGCTTGAGACCGGAAGCAGCGAGATTAAATCCAAAATGATCGACGAGTTTCTCTCCCAACCCTTTGAAGTCCCACTGATCCTGCCGAACGCGCTCGCCGGCAAACTCATCGAGGAGGTGGGAAAGAATTCCGCCCACATAATCCTCCAGAATCAGCTCGCGCTGCTCGACGCCCTCGAGCAGTTGCCGGCGCAGGCCATAGACGGCCTCGCGCTGCTTGTTCATCACGTCGTCGTATTCGAGCAGATGTTTGCGGGACTCGAAGTTCTGCGCCTCAACCGCCTTCTGCGCGCCCTCAATGCGCCGCGAAATCATCTTGGACTCGATGGCCTCATCTTCCACCATCACTTTTTGCATTACGGTGTTGGCAAATCCTCGCGCAAAAATGCGCACCAGGTCGTCTTCGAGCGAAAGATAGAATCGCGACTCGCCGGGATCGCCCTGACGTCCGGCGCGCCCGCGCAACTGGTTGTCGATGCGCCGCGATTCGTGCCGTTCCGTGCCCAGGATGAATAACCCACCCGCCGCGATCACCTGCTCGTGTTCCAGTTGCGCGGCTCTGGCATGAACATGGAACGCGCTGGCCCAACCCGCGTCGGAAATCTCGAACTCCTGGCCCTGGTAGTAGAAGCGCCGGAATCCTGCCGGGGCCATAGGGTTGATGGCGCCCTCGGCTCCGCTAATGGCGCGGGCCTCTTTCTTGTCCACAAGCTCCTTGCGGGCCATGAAGTCCGGATTACCGCCCAGCAAAATGTCGGTGCCGCGACCGGCCATGTTGGTGGCGATGGTCACCATCCCTCGGCGGCCGGCCTGCGCGACAATTTCCGCTTCGCGCTCGTGGAACTTCGCGTTCAGCACCACGTGCTTGACGCCTTTGCGCTGCAGGATCGCCGACAGGCGCTCCGATTTTTCGATGGACACGGTGCCCACGAGCGCCGGCTGCCCCTTCGCGTGCAGTTCGGCGATGTTTTCCGCTACCGCCTTGTACTTTTCCTTCTCGGTGCGGAAGACCACGTCCGGATTTTCCAGGCGCCGCATCAGCATGTTGGTCGGGATCACTACGATCTCGAGCTTGTAGATCTTCTCGAACTCGGCCGCTTCGGTTTCTGCCGTTCCCGTCATGCCGCTCAGCTTTTGATAAAGCCGGAAGTAATTCTGAAACGTGATCGTGGCCAGCGTCTGGTCTTCTTTGCGGATGTTCACGCCTTCCTTGGCCTCGATAGACTGGTGCAGTCCGTCGCTCCAGCGGCGTCCGGGCATCAGGCGGCCCGTGAACGTGTCGACAATGATGACTTCGCCATCCTTCACCACGTAGTCCACGTCGCGCTTGTACAGCGCGTGCGCCTTGATGGCCGTTTCAACGTAGTGCTTTAGTTCCCAGTTTTCGGCGTCGGCGATGTTGCCGATCCCGAGCGCCTTCTCGATCGTTTCCCATCCAGAGTCCGTGACGCCAATCGTCCGCTGCTTTTCGTCGACGAAATAATCGCCGCTCATGTACTTTTCGCCTTCGCCAAGCCGGATGCCCAACTGTTCCTGGCGCAGCGTGTCGCTCCATTCCACCTCTTCGCCCATCTCCAATTGCGGAATGATGCGGCGCACGCGCGCGTATTTGTCTGTCGTCTGTTCGGTGGGGCCTGAGATGATGAGCGGCGTCCGCGCCTCGTCGATCAAAATCGAATCTACTTCGTCCACGATGGCGTAATAGTGCCCGCGCTGCACGCAATCCTTGATCTCGAACTTCATGTTGTCGCGCAGGTAGTCGAAGCCGAATTCGTTGTTCGTGCCGTAGGTGATGTCGGCGGCGTAGGCGGCGCGGCGCTCGTTGTCGTCCAGATCGTGAACGATGACGCCGACGGTGAGGCCGAGGAATTCGTAAATCTTGCCCATCCACTCGGCGTCGCGCTTGGCCAGGTAGTCGTTCACCGTGACCACGTGCACGCCGTGGCCGGCCAGCGCATTCAAGTAGCACGCGAGGGTCGCGACCAGCGTCTTGCCCTCGCCGGTCTTCATCTCGGAAATCCTGCCCTGGTGCAGCACCATTCCGCCGATCAACTGCACATCGAAGTGCCGCATCTGCACCGCGCGCCAGCCGGCTTCGCGCACCACCGCGAAAGCCTCGGGCAAAATCTCGTCCAGTATTTCCCGCTCGGCGGTCTTGATCTCTTCGGCGTCCGTAATTCCCTCGAGACGCGCCGCAATCCGAGCCTTGAACTCGGCGGTCTTCGCTTTCAGCTCTTCGTCTGAGAGTTTCTTGATCTCCGGCTCCATCGCGCTGATTACAATCATGATAGGCCTGAGCCGCTTGAGGAGGCGCTCATTCGCAGTGCCGAAGATTTTCGTCAGAATCTTATCGAAAAACACAGGGATCTCCGCTTTCTAGTGTAAATGGAGGGGGTTAAGAAGGAATGAGATGCGCAGGCGTCATGATCGCGGCCGGGATCGCGCACACAGCCGCTGAGAGCTCAAGCCGTCTGCATGCTCGAGGGGAAAGGGCGTGGTCTAGGCAACTGCCTTGATTAGATTCTTCCTAGGCCGGCCTCCAAGCCGACCGTTTCGCTTTGCCGCGGTTGCTTTAGCGGCGCTCTTCGATTTTCCGCCTTGCACACCGAGCCGGCTGGCCATCCATTTTCGGGAACCCAAGAACCCCTCAAGCAGCGCCGGCAAATAAAGGTCCGCGTCCAGCGCGGGAAAGTGGATGCCAAACCCAGAAGGAGAAATTTCAATCGCGTTCAACTGCGCAGCCGTTGCGTTCTCAATTCCCTGCGCATCGCGCGGCGAGAATGCAATGTCCAGCCCTGTGGAGAGATGGATCACGATGCGTCCGATTCGGCGGTCGTACCGCGCACTCACGGCGTGCGGATGCGCGGCCCGAAGTTCGCGACCCCTCCGGTTTGCTGCCTCGAATTGGTCATTCTGTTCCATGGATTCTCTCCCATTCGGCTAAGAGCTCAGCCAGATTCGAAATCAGCGCCCGTTCGATTGCGGCAATCTCACGCCGCGTGAATCCGTAGTTCTCGCGAAGCGTAACGGTCCCATTCCTGCCGTTCAATTCAAAGACAGCCTCATGTCCCCGCCCGATCACGTGTACATGTGCCGGTTTATGGTCGTTTAGAAAAACAACGACCCGCAGCCCGCCAAACCTCAGAACGGTCGGCATGGAAAGAGTATAGCATAAACCGAAGCGGTTAGGTTTCTAGCTTCTCTGCGCAATAAAAAGCCCCCGGCTGTTTGGCCGGGGGCTTTTTCGTCTGGTCTTGGAGGAGATTAGGCGCTGAATAGCAAAACGCCGGCCGCCTTTTCCTCGTTTGCGGTTTCGTCCGCGCTTACCGGCCGATAGAACAACTGGTTTTGGTCGAGATAAACCTCGAGAAACGCCGGCCGATCCTGAATCTGCCCGGCGATCAGCGCTTCCGACAGTGGATCTTCGATGTACCGCTGCAGTGCGCGGCGCAATGGGCGCGCGCCGTAGCTGCGGTCGACCAGCGTCTTGTCGAGAATCCACTTCTTCGCGTCGTCGTTCACCGAGATGGTGATCGATTTCTGTGCCAGGTTGGCGTTCAGTAGCTGCACAAGCAGCTCGACAATCTGGATCAGGTCGGCATCGTTGAGCGACTGGAAGAGAATCACTTCGTCGAGACGGTTGAGGAACTCGGGGTTGAAGGTTTTCTTCACCTCGTTCCGTACCAGCTCTTCGACCTTTTCACTGACGATGTCTTCGCGCTCGCTCTGGAAGCCGAGACCCTGCTTCTTCTGCAGGTGGCGCGCGCCGATGTTCGAGGTCATGATGATGATGGTGTTCTTGAAGTCGACGGTGTTGCCGAGGCCGTCGGTCAATTGTCCATCCTCAAACACCTGCAACAGAATGTTGAACACATCCGGGTGCGCTTTCTCGATTTCGTCGAGAAGCACGACCGAGTAGGGCGAGCGCTTGACGCGCTCGGTCAACTGGCCGCCCTCCTCGTAGCCGACGTAACCCGGAGGCGAGCCGATCAGCTTCGACACCGAGTGCTTCTCCATGAACTCCGACATATCGAAGCGGATGAGCGCTTTATCCGACCCGAAGAGGAAGTTGGCCAGCGTGCGCGCCATCTCCGTCTTGCCGACGCCCGTGGGCCCGAGGAACAGGAAGCTCCCGATTGGCCGACTCGGCGACTTCAATCCCGCTCTCGACCGCCGAATCGCGCGAGCCAGCGCAGAAATCGCCTTCTCCTGCGAGATCACGCGCTTGTGCAGCTCTTCTTCCACGCGGAGCAGCTTCTGCGTCTCTTCTTCCTTGATGCTGGTCACGGGCACGCCCGTCCAGCGGCTGACGACGTCCTCGATGTCTTCGCGGCCGACAATGCCCGCCGCCGAATCGTCGAGGTGGTACTTGTCGCGCAGTGCGCGCAGGTTCTCGCGCTCTTTGCGCTCCTCGTCCGAGTAAAAGCGCGCCTTCTCGAATTCGTGATTCGCAATCGCCGAATCCATGCGGTGCACGATGAACTTGATCCGCTTCTGCACCTCGGTGATCTCTTCAGGCAGCGAGGTCTGGCGCAGCTTCACGCGCGCCCCCGCTTCGTCGATCAAATCGATGGCCTTATCGGGCAGGAAGCGGTCGGGAATATAGCGACTCGAGTGCGACACGGCGAACTCCACCGCGGCATCGGTGTAGCTGACCGCATGGAACTTTTCGTAGCGGTCCTTGATGCCCATGATGATCTTGATCGCCTCTGCCTCGTTAGGCGGCGGCACTTTCACGGCCTGGAAGCGCCGCTCCAGCGAGCGGTCCTTCTCGATCGATTTGCGATACTCGGCCGGCGTGGTTGCGCCGATGCACTGAATCTCGCCGCGCGACAGAGCCGGCTTGAGAATGTTCGCCGCATCCAGCGACCCTTCAGCCGATCCCGCGCCCACCAGCGTATGCAGCTCGTCGATGAAGACGATCGAGTTCTGGCTCTCCATCAGTTCTTTCATGATGGTCTTCAGCCGCTCCTCGAACTGGCCGCGGTATTTGGTGCCTGCCACGATCAGCGAAAGGTCCAGCGCCAGCACGCGCTTGTCGGCGAGGAAGCTCGGCACTTCGCCGTCGGCGATCTTCTGCGCCAGGCCCTCGACGATCGCTGTCTTGCCCACGCCGGGCTCGCCGATCAGCACCGGGTTATTCTTCGTGCGGCGGCACAGAATCTGCACCGAGCGCTCCAGCTCGCCTTCGCGTCCCACCAGCGGATCGAGTTGCCCGTCCATTGCCGCCTGCGTCAGGTCGCGGCTGAATTCGGCCAACAGGCTCGACTCGCGCTGCCGCTGCTGCGGCGGGGCCTTCTCCTGCGTCACGCGGGCCAGCTCATCGCGAATCTGCGCCAGCTTCAGGCCGCGCTCCTGCAAGATTTCCGACGCGAAGCACTTCTCTTCTCTCAGCAGTCCCAGGAGCAGATGTTCCGTTCCAATGTGTTTGTGGCCCAGCCGCTCGGCTTCCTCCGCGGCATACGCCAGCACCCGCTTGCACTCGTTCGAAAGCGGCAGGTCGACGCTCGTCGACACTTTCTCGCGGATCGTGGTGTGCGCTTCAATTTGCTTCCGGATCGACTCCACCGAGGCGTGCGAGCGGAGGAATCGGTTGGTTAACGCTTTGTCTTCGCGCAGCAGCCCAAGCAACAAGTGCTCGGTTTCGATATAAGGCGAGCCGAATTGGCTGGCCTCGTACCGCGCGAAGAAGATGACGCGCCGCGCCTTCTCCGTATACCGCTCGAACATGATGTGCTCCCTGATCCGGGTGATCGCTTGCAGTAGCCGTCCGGCGGTTTTCCCGGTCTCAGCCCAACCCGCGCTCGCCCTTCTGTTGCTTCGCTGCCGGCGGCCCTAGAGAGAAGAGAGAAATGACCCGCGCCCCGAACAGCACTTTTGGATGGTCTTGAATCCGCTTGCAACCTGTCGTCAACCGGCCCGAATTCTGCCGCCGACTACCACCCCGACCTCAGCAAGCCCGCATCGGAGAAAACTCCAGAACAGGCCCCTACTTAATAAGACTCAGAATTCGGCAAATTCGCTGCTTTTTCTAGCCTAAGTTTCCAGCTTGCAACGGCTTCGACCCAGCGTCTGTGATCTCTGTCAGTCTACCGTTTCCGAGCCTCAAAACTCGCCGGCATCGCTCGGCCAAGTCCATATTGTGGGTTACCAAAATCGAGGTTAGCCCGTGACTTCGGTGCAGGCGCTCAATCAAGTCGAACACGCGCCCAGCCGTCGAGTTGTCCAGATCCCCGGTCGGCTCGTCGGCCAGCAACAGCCTGGGGCCGCAAACCAGTGCTCGCGCCAGAGCCACGCGTTGCTGCTCTCCCCCTGAAAGTTCTCCCGGCCGGTGGTCGCCGCGATCTTCCAATCCCACCTCGCTCAGCCACTTCTGGGCCGTTTGCAGCGCTTCAACTTTCTTCATGTTGCGCGCCAAAAGCGGCATCGCAACATTCTCCAGCGCCGTGAACTCCGGCAGCAAATAATGGAACTGCCAGACGTATCCAATCTCACGATTACGAAAGGCTGCCGCCTCTCTCGCGCTCAGCTTTGCCACGTTGGTTGAGGCGCAGTATACCGTTCCCTCGGAAGGCGTATCAAGCGCCCCCAGAATGTGCAAAAGAGTGCTCTTTCCCGCGCCCGACTGGCCGACAATCGCCACCATTTCGCCGGCTGCAACCTCGAGATTCAGGTCCTCGAAAAGATTGAGCGCGCCACGCGCCGTCTGGTACGTCTTGCCTAAGCCCTGAACATGGATTACCGGAGATTTGCCTGCATCGAATCCGGACGCCCGCGACTCCGGGTCCCGCGCGGCGCGGGATGCCAGGGGAGCAGCCGCTGAAGGGGTTTGCATCATCCGGTTGCTGCTTATTTTACAGGACTGCGGCGGGCGGGCGCACATCCCCCAAACCGGGCATCGAAGGGGCACCAAGGATGCCACGTCGGAGAGTTACCACCGTGTTCCGCGTGTGTTCTTGCTGCCCGATCCAGCGCCTGGTGGTTTGCCAAACACGAAACGGGGACCAATCGTTCTGGCTCCCGCTTCGCTTCAATTCGTTTTGAGTGGCGAACCTATCGACTCGCGAACCCATCCGGGACTCAGCCCCACTTCTTGCCCAGCGCCAACAGATCGGCCTCCACCAGATCTTCGGGGGTCATGACAACCCTGAACTTCACCTCGGCGTTGAAGTTGAGGAACCATGGCTCCGCAAGCCTGGGAACGTCAGACGGCTTCGACACGTCGACGATGAGAATGCCGCCGCGCTTGCCATCCTGCTCGCCAAAGTACGCAGCCTCGGGCTTGAGGTCGTCGAGAATCTTCATCATTTTGGATCCTGCCGTCCCGTTTCGAACTCCACTGTTGAATGGTTCAAGGGGAAACTCAACCGTCATCATCATCCGCATCTTGCTACCTCCGGGCGCTCGGAATTACCCCGGGGGATGAGTGAGCGCCGATGCCCGGAAGCTAAATGAGACCAGAGACGGGTGTCAAAACAATTTTCGGAACGCGGCCAGCGGAGGTTCGCGATCAGAGCCCGCTTCAGCGGGCGAAAGAACCGCCGAGTTCGCAGTTCGGTCTGAACCACAAGTCCGCCCCGCTTGCTATCATCAAAACAAAGGCCGCGTCTTAAAGGCCGCGTTTTGGCTCGCGCCGCCGCACTTCTCTTTCGCCCCATGACTCCTGCCTCCCAAGCCGCTGCGACCTCGGACCTCGCCGTCAATTCCGCGGCGCACTCCATTCATGCTCCTGCGCCCGGCGCCACGGCCACGCTCATTCACGACCTGCGCGAGCTGTTCAAGGTCAAAGTGGTCGGCCTTGTCCTGGTCACGGGTTGGGGCGGCTTCTATCTGGGTTCGATGCGGTCTGGCATCTCTACCCTGCAGTCCGGCCTGCTCGATACGCTGCTCGGAATCGGCCTCATCTCTGCCGGCGCTGGGGCTCTTAATCAGGCTCTCGAACGCACTACCGACGCGCGCATGAAGCGCACTGCCGATCGTCCGCTCGCATCGGGCCGCTGGCCGCTTTCCGTCGGTATCATCGCCGGCCTCGGCGCTGTCGCCCTCGGCGCTGTCTGGCTGGCGCTCTGCACCAATCTGCTCACCGTCTCGCTGGCATTGCTCACCGTCTTCACCTATGTGGCCATCTACACGCCGCTCAAGCGCGTCACGACCATGGCCACCTTCATCGGCGCATTCCCCGGCGCCATGGGCCCCATGCTCGGCTGGACCGCGGTACGCGACCGCATCGAGTGGCCGGCCGTCGCGCTGTTCGCGATCCTCTTCGTGTGGCAGTTTCCACATTTCATGTCGATTGCATGGTTGTATCGCGACGACTACGCGCGCGCAGGCATTCGCATGTTGCCGGTCGTCCAGCCCGACGGATGGTCTACCGTCGTCGAAGCGCTCTTCTACGCCGTAATCATGATTCCCGTCAGCCTGGCGCCGTGGAGACTCGGACTCACCGGAGTGGCTTATGCCGTGTTCGCTGTTCCGCTCGGCCTTGTCTATCTCGCCTACACCATCCGTTTCTCGCGCATCCTCCGAGCAAAGACCGATGACGAAAGCCGGAAGCTGGCTCGCGATCTCCTCAAAGTGAGCGTCCTCTATCTGCCGCTGCTCTTCACCACGCTCATGCTGTGCGCGCGCGCGAAAGGTTAGCGCATGACGATTATCGATTTGCGCGGGCGAGGACGCCCGCACGATAGCCGGCCGGGAGGCCGGCGCTACACTCGCCAACCCAAATGACCACGGTCGCTCCATCATCGAACGCGAAGTCGGGCACCGCTCCAGCCATCGCCGCGATCCTGGCCATCAGCGCAGCGGCCTCGCTTTTTCTATTCTGGCTTATCTATATTCATCCCGCCGCGGCCACCAGTTCTCAATACGCCTTCCTGCCCGCCATGAACGCGGTCTTCAACGGGCTCGCCGCCACCGCACTCCTCATCGGCTACACTTTCGTCCGCGCGCACAAGATCAAGCAGCATCGCGCATCGATGATCACGGCGTTTGTCTTCTCGACACTTTTTCTCATCGGCTACATCGCTCACCACGCATTGCACGGTGACGTGCGCTATCCCCTCCACGCGGCCTTGCGCACGTTCTATCTCTGGCTGCTTGCCAGCCACATCGTTCTCGCCGTAATCGCGCTGCCGCTCGTGCTGGTCACGTTCTTCTTTTCGCTCTCGGGGCGCATCCCGCAGCATCGCCGCATCGCGCGCTGGACGTTTCCCATCTGGCTCTATGTCTCCGTCACCGGCGTCATCACCTACGTCATGCTGCGCATCGCGCTGGGAAGCTAGATTCTCCGGACTAGAAAGGCATGCCCTCAACCTCGCCGATCCCCGAACCGAATCGCCCCACGCAACCCGACGATGGCACGCGCCAGCTTCTTCAATGGGGCGGCTCGATGGTCGGAACGGGTGTGCTGTGCGTGGTTCTGCTCGTCACGGTGCTCGGAGGCTACTCGCGATTGGGGGCCAGCACCAACACGGGATGGTTCGCGCTCATCGTCGCGCTCATGTGCATTCCGTTCGGCCTCATGCTCCTCGCGCTGGGCGTGGCCAAGTGGTACCGCAAACGTGGACCGGCGAGAAATCGAAATCAGTGAGCCGATCAGCGCCTGAATCTGACGCCCTCCGAGCCAGCCATGCATTGCCGGGATTGAGGATCGCGGCAGACGAGCGCATCGCTGGCTGGATGTTCCGCTTCTTCGGCGCTCACTTCACTTCCAGCGTCTTCACGCCGTCCGTACTCGCGGAGCTGCTCACGTAGCCGATAGCGCCCTTGGTCCTGGCCACATAGGCCACCATGTCGGCATCGCTGGCGAGCATCTTCGGCATCGACGCCTTGCCCGTAAACACCAGGCTGCGATAAAAGGCCTGCAGCGCGGAGTCGTTCTTTCCCAGATAGTCCTTCAGGAAAGCCTCGTGCGCCGGGCCGCTCCTGGCCAGTACAGGTTCCACGTGTGAGCCGGAAAATGTATCGGCGTCTTCAAGAAATACGCTCCTCAGATCGCCGGCCGAGATCGAGTCTGCCTTGACGCTTGGATTGGCGATCACTTTAACCCCACCTGCCCGCGCCTGCCACGCCGCGCAGAACATCAACGCCGCCACGATCAAGATCCATCTCAGATGTTTCATGCTTGTCTCCTCATGAGTGGTGTCCGCGAGCCCTTAGAAGTTGCAGCTGGTCCGCAGAACCAGCATGTCCGTCCTGGGCTTAAAACCATTCGGATTCCAGCGCGTATAAAATCCCTGCGCGTTATAGGCGTCGCCGTAGCCGTCCATGAAGTGGCCTTCGACCTTCAGGACCCAGAAGCGGTTTATGTCGATCCGCGCTGTTCCCACCTCGTCATAAATGTGGTTGCTGGCGGTGTCAGTCGGGACGGTCGGATCGTCGACGTGAAAATTGGAGTGATAGACGCCGACTTGCAGCTTCGGCTTCACGCGATAGGCGCGGACGCGAACCACGACTCGGTGCTTTGGTTAAGGGACCCGAGGATGCCAAAAGCGGGGATCCCCACAATGACGGAATCGTTCAGGCTCCGGTACTCGGCGTTGAATTCCCACTGGCCCGGGTTGTAGCTTCCGTATCCCACCCAGAGGGCTTCCGGGGTCTCTTCGTTGGTATATTTCGTTCCCACGAAGGGCCCGGAGAGAAACGTTCCGTGCCGCAGCATCGTCATGTTTGCCCACGATGAACCGAGCATCAACTCCTTCACCGGTGTCGTCCACTTCAGGTCCCAACCCTCCATGTGCCCATTGATGGTTTGGATATTGAATCCATTGTCTGTTGTAAAGAGGAAGAAGCCTCCGCGGTTATCGAAGGACCGCGTTCCGGCGTAGGCTGTGTAGTCCAGTTTGCCCAGTTTCTTCAGCGGGATCCGCCCATACAGGTCGCCGCCGGTATGCGAGATGTATGTGGTGCGCAGGTCGGCGGGGTAAACTCCCTGCGGCAGCAAAGCCCAAAGGTGCAGGAAATCCATGTCCTGCGTATCGTTATAGAGGCCGAGCGCCGTCTTCACTTTTCCGGCGCGCACGCCGAACCAGTTAGCAAACTTGTAATCGCCGTAGGCCCAGTCCAGTTGCGGCCGGCCATCGTCCAAAGAACCGATCTTGCGCGCATATCCCTGTGCACCTACGCGAAACTTGTCGGTAATGGAAGTCGAGATGTTGACAGCTCCCTCGGTGATCGCCGGACTGCCGTTGCTGGTATTCATGGTGAGAAAGTTGTTGTTGTTCGAGTATGCGAACCCCTGCGACCCGTAGCCATGAATCTGGACCGTGCGGTCGAAGATCTTGAACTCCTGCGCATTCGCGCAGATCGAGACTGTGAAAGCCGCGAAACATACTCTGGCAATACATCTGAATCGCATTGGCTTCATCGTGGTTCTCCTCCGGTGAATTGCCGGCAGCGACTCGCCCGATCGGCGCATGTCCAGACCGTCCATTCACGAGGCGCAGCGTTCTGCGCGGTCACCCGTGATCCGCTTTCGCTGGACAGGGTCTCTTCCGGTTTTGAGCTCTACCCCTGATATCGGCGGAATCGCGCTTCTCTTCAATTTCGGGAACAGTCAGATTCCGGCCAGCACGAAGGAATCGGCAAACTTTTCGTTCGCCGTTGTCTCTGAAGGAGATACGAAGAGTTCCATAACGGGCGCAGTCCCCACCGCACCCATGCCGCGCATTGATCTTCGACTCAATTCGATTCAATTCGAAGGCGGCCGGCGCCAACGCCACCGACGGCGCTCGCTCATTCCTTCGAGAAGCAAATTGCGCCGCAAAACCGGGATGAAGCCGGGCGGAGGGGGGCATTTTTTTCGGGGCCGGGTCACTTCCCCAGGACTGGTATCCACCTGAGTTTTCTCCTCCCTGCATCGTACTGCGATACGCCTTGAGGTTGGCAGTTAGGGACCGGCCCGATACCCCCGCCTCATCTTCGTCCGAAAAGGCCGCCCAATGCGCGAATCCGAGATAGACAGCCCTCTAAAACTTCACTCAAGAGCCCAAAACCGCCCATCGCGCATCGAAGATGCGAGGATCTTTCGGCTCCCCGCGCGGATCGCCCGGCTTTTCTTCCCCATCCACTGGCTTTTGGGGGGGCAAGCGTCCTTTTGACCACTCAATCTGCCTCAGGCAGCGATACAATTTCATCGAACTGGTGCCTAAAAAAAGGGGGATTAGAGTGAAAAACTATCTGGCGCAGTACCTTCGATCGTGGTCCTCGATCGCCCTCCTGTTTTGTGTTTGGCAACCCGGCGCTTCGGCGGCCCCCGTCCCCGTTCGCAATGTGAAGGGAACCGTTCACGGGTTTCTCCAAATGAGCTCCGATGACGGCCACGTCGTTGCGTCAGGCGATATGGTTCAAGTCGCCCATGGCAGTCAGGTCACTAGCCGGTTGGTCTTCACCTTCAAAGATGGCTCAATCGACGATGAAACCACCGTCTTCTCGCAACGCCCCAACTTCCAGCTCATCACCGACCACCATATTCAGAAAGGGCCCACGTTCCCTCAGCCGATCGAAGTCTTCATCGACTGCCGCGCCGGCAAGGTCATCGTCCGCTCCACCGGTAAAGATGGCAAGGAAGAGGTCAAAACCAGCTATCTCCATCTGCCGCCAGACCTGGCGAATGGGCTCGTTTCTTCGATCATCGAGAACATCCGGCTTAGCGCCCCGGAAACAAAAGTGTCCGTGCTGGCCGCAACGCCCACCCTGCGCATGATCACTCTATCCATCTCCCCCGTTGGCGAAGAGCCCTTCACTCTCGCGGGTTTGTCTCGAAAGGCGATCCATTACGAGATCAAAATCGAACTCGGTGGAGTTGCGGGAATCGTGGCGCCCATGATTGGCAAGCAGCCACCGAACGTTGAGATGTGGATCATTGGCGGGCCAGCTCCGAGCTTTCTGAGAGAACAGGGCCCCATCTATCCGGACGGCCCCGTCTACACGATCGAACTCGCCAGTCCTACTTGGCAGGCGTCGCACGAGTCCGGAAACTAGAGCTCTGATCGCAAGATTTCGAACTTCCCACCCTTGCGGCAAAGACAAGAACGCCGCAAGGATGGGGCACCCACATTGGCACATGAACAAACGGCCAGAGACCGAGCAGTCCGGAGACGAGAACGTTCAGGCCTCGACGTTCAGGTCCAGCCACTGCCTCGTGCGCGGTCGACTCCCTCAGCGCTTGAAGAACGCCAGCAGTTCGGCGTTAACGGTTTCCGCTTGTGTAGTGATCATGCCGTGAGGGAAGTCCTTGTAGGTTTTCAGGGTTGCGTTCTTCAACAACTTCGCGGTCAGTGGCCCGGACGCGACGTAAGGAACGATCTGGTCGTCTTCGCTGTGCATCACCAGCACCGGAACGGTGATCTTCTTCAGATCCTCAGTGAAATCGGTCTGGGAGAAGGCCACAATGCCGTCGTAATGCGCCTTGGCGCCGCCCATCATGCCCTGACGCCACCAATTTTGGATGGCGGACTCAAGGGATTTCACTCCCGGACGGTTGAATCCGTAGAAAGGTCCGCTTGGCAGGTTGCGATAGAACTGCGAGCGATTGGCCGCGAGTTGCGCCTGCAGATCGTCGAACACTGCCTTGGGAAGTCCCAGCGGATTGGCCGCCGTCTTCAGCATCAGCGGCGGCACCGCGCTGATCAGCGCTGCCTTGGCCACGCGGCTTTCGCCATGCCGCCCCAGATAGCGCGTCACCTCGCCGCCTCCGGTCGAATGGCCCACATGGATAGCGTTTTTCAGATCGAGATGAGCCGTTAGAGCGGCCAGGTCGTCGGCGTAATGGTCCAGATCGTGCCCATCTGCGGTTTGGCTGGAGCGCCCGTGACCGCGGCGGTCGTGGGCGATCACGCGATAGCCGTGAGCGAGGAAGAACAGCATCTGCGCGTCCCAGTCATCGGCAGAAAGCGGCCATCCATGGCTGAAGACAATGGGCTGGCCAGTTCCCCAGTCCTTGTAGAAAATTTCAACGCCGTCTTTGGTTGTGATGGTAGGCATGTGACCTCCTTTGAAATGGGGATCGAACGCCACTCATTACATCACATTCCGGTAAATGGGAATTCAACAGGCCTGCCCCGCGATGCGGGCTTCAGCCTGAAGCCGGAATCCGCCCGAGCCGCTCGCGGAAGTACTCTTTCCAACTTTCCGGCAATGCTGCAACGCGCAGCGCCCGCCGCACCGAGGCCACTTCAGCGCTGCCATACCGTTTCTCGGCGTACAGGCGAACGATCTCCGAAACCGGGACGCCATTTGCTTCGCGACTGAGAACCTTCATCTCATCGCCGGCGCCCACCTCCCCTTCGCGAGTGACGGCAAGGTAGAAACCCGAGCGGCCACTGATGAAAAATCGCCTGACCATATCGTCGGATTCAAATCGTATTCCGAGTTTGTAGCAAGGGAGCCGAGGCTGGGTGACCAACACTTCCGCCGAACCGACAGAAAACCGATCGCCAAGATGGATCGACTCTTCCGGTGAGCTATCGAGTGTGAAGTTTTCCCCAAAGACGCCCATCGGCAGCTCCCGGCCGGGCAATTCTGTTTTCCAATAGTCGTAGTGTTCCAGCGGATAGCAGTAAACGGCCTTGTATTCCCCGCCGTGAACTGTGAGGTCCGCTTGACCGTCGCCGTCCAGGTTCAGCTTGCGCAAAGCGACGCGTCTGTTCACCGGCTCCTTGAAGATTCCCGTAGACACGCTCCGCCCGTGCCACGTCACGCTCCGGGGAAGGCCAGTGTTCAGTGAAATCACCTTCATCTGGACATCGTACTCGTCTCCGGCGGCCGCCGGCCCCTCGCTTTTCTAATCCCCGATCCCCGGCGCAGCCATCCACCTACCTTCGCGTCGAGCGGCCTCAAGAAACGCTTCCCATAAGCCGACCTCGCGGGACCGATGGTGCGGAATCGGACCGCTTTCCGGCCAGAAATGCAAATCAAATTCTTCCAAGATGCGCCGACCCGCCGTACAATTCGTGGTAAGCAGTCGACAAAAAGGAGATTCCGGCTCGGATGGCGCCAGGGAAGACATGTGAACCCTGGGACCGCTCGAGAGCAGCATGCGCGAGCATGCAGAGGAGAAGAGGCGAGTATGGCATTCTGCCCAAAATGTGGCACACAGTTGGCAGGCAATGAGCAATTCTGCGTAAAGTGCGGGAACGATTTGAGCGCGTCACACGCACCGGCGAGCACGCCGGTTGCAGCGGCTCCTCCGTATGCGCCTCCGCCGTTTGTGCCTCCTCCGGCGGCGCCTCCCCCGGCGGGCTATCCCCCGTACTATCCCGCGCCGGGACAGATTCCGATCATCATGCCGCAGGAGGTGCCCAAGCACCACGGGGGGGCCTGGTGGGTGATCATCATTGCCGCTGTCCTGTTCGGGCTTTGGTGGATCGGCACGCACGATCAACCAAACACGACGCCGACGCCGACGCCGACGCCTGGGGGCGCACCGGCAGGAGGACCGAATGCCGCGACGATCGCGCAGCAGGTCTACACCACGCAGTGGAGCGTGGTGAATGGAGATGTCCAGCTCTCCAACCAGAAATGGGTTAACCAGTCGAACGTGTCCATACAATCGGCGGATCTGGAGTGCGACCAATATGACCAGAGCGGCGCCGATTTGGCGCAAAAGCACGTCCAGCTAACGGACCAAACCGGCGCAGCGGTTAAAGCCGGAGATACGGAGCAGTTCGGCAACCTCGATATTGGAGCGGCTGTACAGGGCCTGACCAAAGTGAACTGCGGGATTGTGGGCGTGACTCCGACTCAGTGAGCTTGCGCGCCGGCGCTACTTGCCTGGTAGGGGCGGCAGTTCCCTGCTCTCGAACACACAGCGCCCCACCCGGGTTGTCTACCAACTCCCGTGTGGGGCACTTTGTTGTCCCAGGTCTGAAGAATCGGAGTCTCCCCCCCCCGAGCAGACCCTAACTCTTCGAGCCGCCCGACCGCGACGACCTTTTACCTTTGCCTCACGAATTCGGTTCTTCGTGCTACCTGCCCGTGAAGCATCGGGACAGCGGTCCCGGCAATCTCCCGCCGATCTTCGAATTCCTTCGTCGATGCATTTCAAGAGACGGTGCAAGGCGAAGCTTTGTTGCAAGGCCGGCGCGAGAAACAGGTAGCGACGACCTTGCACGACGCCCACGAACGACAGCATCTGCTAAGAATGCGAATCGTTACTCGCCATTCGTCATTCGCCGTTCTGGTTATTCTCGTCCGCGTGCAGAACCAGGTAGCTTGCGCCACCGTTCGCCCAGACCAGAAGCAGGACGTCTTTCGCTGCCGGCTCGGAATGAAGCTGATTCACGAAGCTGTCCGCGTCCTCTACGGGATGGCGGTCGACTCCGAGAATGACCGCGCCGGGAGCGAGGCCCGCATCTTCAGCCGGGCTGCCCGGGCGCACGGATTGAATGACCGCGCCCTTCACTTGATCGGGAACGTTGAATTGCTGGCGCAGATCGGGAGTGAGGTTGGCCACGGTGAGGCCGAGACGGCCGCGCTGTTGACTGCCCTGCTCGTCGTTGCTGGCTTCTTCGGTGGCGTCTTTATGGAACTCGCCCACGGTCACATGCAGCGTTTGCGGCTTGCCGTCACGCAGAATGCCCAGCTCGATTGCCGTGCCGGGAGTCATTTCGCTCACCGCAACCTGCAACATGCTGCCGTTGACGATCTTCTTGCCGTCGAGATTGCGCAGCACGTCGCCGCTCACGAGTCCAGCGCGGCCCGCCGGCGAGTCAGGCGTGACCTGGCTGACGATGGCGCCGCTTGCGTCAGGCAGATTGAAGAAGCTTGCGTTGTCGGGCGTCACGTCATTCATGCTGATGCCGAGGTACCCGTGGTGCACACTGCCGTTCTTGATGATCGATTGCGCTGTTGCTTCGGCGATCTGCGAAGGAATCGCAAAACCCGCGCCGGCAAACGATCCGCTGCCCGAGATGATGAAGGTGTTGATGCCGATGACTTCGCCGTACGCATTCACGAGCGGGCCGCCGGAGTTGCCGGGATTGATGGCCGCATCCGTCTGGATGAAGTCGCCCGGCTTGCGCGGATCGTCGCGGTAAGGATTGGGGCGATCGAGGCCGCTGATAATGCCGCGCGTGACGGTGAAGGGGAAGGAGCCGAAGGGGTTGCCAAACGCCAGCACGGTTTGGCCCGGCTTCACCTTGCTGGAGTCGCCCCATGGCACGCTGGTCAAGTCGTGCGCGTCGATTTTTATGACCGCCAGGTCGTTTAATTTGTCCACGCCGATCAGCTTCGCAGTGAAGACGCGCCGGTCATTTAAGGTGACGCGTATCTGCGTGGCGCCGTCGACTACGTGGTCGTTGGTTACGATGTATCCATCCGGCGACAGAATCACGCCACTGCCCACCCCGTGCTCGAACTGGGGCTGCGGATTCATCTGCTTGCCGCCGGGACCGAAGAAGAACTGCCGAAAGCCGGGAGGCAAATCCTGCGGGTTGACGCCGCCAAAGTTATGGCCGCCGTTCTCGCTATGGCCGCCATCTTCTGAGTCCTGGTCGTCCTCGGAGACGCGCGAGGTGACCGCGACGTTGACGACTGCAGGCGTGACGCGCGACGCGACGGCTTCCACCGCGTTATCGAGAGCGACGAGCGACGACACACTGTTCTCGTCCAGTGGACCGGAAGCGGCGGCAGCGGCGTGCGCTCTGCCGTAGTCGAATAGGAATGCTGCCGAAAACAGAATGGTTGCGAGGATGCCCGCGGGGACTGCGAGCTTTTTTGCCTTTACTACTAATGAATTAGTTGTCATGCGCATTGTTTGATTCTCCATTGGTGTTGAAGTTGATGGTTAGAGTTGAAATTCGTGCTTAGAGTTGAAGTCCCATCCGGCCGCTATCGACAGATGGTGTGGTCGGCCGGTGGGAATGGAAACCTGTAGTGGGCGCCGGTTGCGTGCCCGTCGCGGAGCCTGCCGGATAGACGAGCAGGATGATTCGTGTGACGGTGATCTCGGTGGCCTGAGTTGTTGCAGGCTGGCTGGACGTGTCGCCGGTCTGCTGCTGTGCGCCCGCGCCGGTGTCATAATCGGCGATTGCTCTTGTTCTCATCACAGAGGTCTCGACCTCTTCCCATGCGGCGAGAACGACGAATTGCTGATCCTGCGCCGGAGCCTCCGACGACGTTCGCGCTACGGCCTTCACCAGTTCCGCGCGGGGAGCGGCGGAATTCGCGTCCGCTTCTTCCGTCATGTCGGCCGTTGAATCGTCGCTGCGGCGCGGTGGAGCAGGAGGAGGCGTTATCGCCGCGTTGCGGTTTGCAGGCTGAATGGCCTTCGTTTCAATTTCGCGGAATTGCGTCGAAGGGTGGAACACTGCGTCTGTGGCAGTCGGGCCCGGTTCGCCCGTCGGCGCATAGGAAGCGCGCGCGATGCCCGGAGTTTGAGCCTGAGGCGGCGCAAGGAGAGCCGTCTGCGCATCCGGCTCGGGCGCAGCTACGAACGCGACCAACTGCGGACTGCGCGCCAGCTCAACCGATCCAACGACGAGGCTGCAACCGAGCACGCTAACCAGCGCGCCGGCCGCAAGCGGATGGAGCGCCTGCTTGCGCCGCAGAATGCTGTGCACGCGGTGAACCAGTTCCGGCCGGCGCTCGAATGCGCCGAGCGAAAGTGCCTGTGCGCGCCGCAGCAATTCCCGCTGCTGCAGCGAGCGCTCGGCGAGAGTTGTAAGGCAAGCCGCATATGCGCGCGGAGCCTGCGTGCGCCGTACCACGCCTTCGTCGCAGGCCATCTCGCGCTCGCGGCAAAGCCGCCGCTCCGCCCAGGCCAGCGCCGGGTTCAAAGGAAACACAACAAGAAAAAGTTTCTGCAGCAGATTCGTCCAGTCGTCGCGGCGGCGCAGATGCTCGGCTTCATGCAGCACGACTTGCTCAAACTCACCCGGCGTGAGGCGCGAGAAGAGCCATCCGGGAATGAGAATCCGCGGCGCGAAAAAGCCAATTACGCTCGGCCGGTCGAGATCGCGCGTGGTGCAGATTTCGATTGGGCGCGCCGGCGATGCCGCGGTAAGCAGGGTGCGAAGATTCCCTTCGGCTTCGACGGGAGTCGCGCCGGTCCACAATCTGCGCAGACGCAGCGATTGGAAAGCGAGCTCGGCGGCGCGGAAGATCGACGCAGCAAGCCATAGCGCGGCGATGATGAATCCCCAGCGGCTGTCCAACTGGAGCCACGGACTTGCTCCGCCAGCGGCAAGCGGCGCGGCTGCGCTGACATTGCCGGAATGTGCGAGCAACGGCAAGAACGGCAAGCCGGCCACGACCGCGAAACCCGCGGCCCATGCGGCAAAACGGTGCGCCGCGGAGACGCGGGGCGCGAGCCGGATTGAGAGAACCAAGGCAACTGCAACGGTTGCTCCCTGCCAAAGCGATGCGACGAATGCCGGCGCGACGGTTTGCGCAAATGCAGCAAATGTTGCGGCGGCCGATGTTGCGCTGACTGGGCTGGCAAGCCCCGCGAGAACCGCATCCGCCATGTGCGTCAAGGGCATCGCTATCTCCCGCCCTTCCATTTTCCGCTCTTCTGGCTGGCATTTTCCTTGTCGGGGGCCGCGCCGCGGATCGCGACTTTTAGCCGGTCCAGCTCGTCGGCCGAGATGCCGTCATCATCCAACAGAGATAACACCAGCTTCTCGCGCGAGTTGCCGAAGAAGCGGTTGAGCACATTGCGCACTTCCGAGCTGCTCGCCTCGTGCTCGGCGACGCAGGGCCGGTAGACGAACGCGCGCCCTTCCTGGCGATGCTCGACGTAGCCCTTCTGCTCGAGGATTCGGATGGTGGTGAGGACTGAATTGTAGGCCAACTGCTCGCCTTCCGGCAGGCCTTCCAGCAGGTCGGTGACGGCTGACTCGCCGCGCCGCCAGAGGATCTTCATCAGCCTTAGCTCAGCTTCGGTCAGCGTGTTGGATTTTCTTGGCGGCATGGCTAACTTGTTGAACCCAATAAGGAAATCTGGCGGACGGCAGGTCTTTGACATTTCTATAGACTAACAACTAAAGGATTAGTTACCAGAATCGCAAGGATTTTTCAAGAGGCCCCCGCGGCTTTGCTCAAAAACTCCGACTTATTGGGCAGGAGCCGAATTTCGCAGATTTATCCGAATTGAGCCGGACTGGCCGTTGTTTACCAGTCCATAACTTCCGGTTGGGCGATAAACCAGGAGTCGGCCATTTCAGCTACTGCCAGGCGCAAAGTGAGTGCCTCAGTTCATGCGCGAAGTAAGACATCCAGACAGTCAAGGCTGGGATTCTAGCCGCGCTGGATACGCCAATGCGAAAATGGCGATTATGCGAGAATTCCCGAGTTTCATGAAGAACCGCAGCAACATGGTTGCTCGATCCAATCAAGCGACTCCAGGAGTGGAGGGCTTTGTGTTCGACGGGGTAGATGGCAATCAGATGGCGTTCTGGACTTGTCCTGATAATGCCGTCTCAGCGCCGCATGTTCACGATTTCGATGAGTATATGGTCGTTGTTCAGGGCTGCTACACGTTACTCATCGATGACAAGCGAGTTCCGCTCCGGACAGGAGACGAATACGTGATCGCGCGTGGAGTCGCACACGGTGGCCAGGTTGCGGCTGGGACAAGAACCATCCACGCCTTTGGAGGGCACCGAGCCGACAGGGTCCAGGACGTATAGGTTGCGGGTGGTTGCACTATCAAACAATGCAACTCGCCGAAGCGTGAATCGAGGCCCCTGGAGTCAGTCTCCAGCGTTCCGGTCGAGCGATCGCCGATCCAGACACAACCCCTTTCTGGACTCCGGGGCGGTTCTCTGGACTGGCGCGTTCGATTAGTCCGTTAAGATTTGGTTATGCATCGGGATCCAACGGGCGGAGCAATTCTAATCGATTTGGACAAGTGGGAGCGCCGTGAGATCTTTGCGTTCTTTGACGGCTTTAGTGAGCCATTTCATGGGGTCTGCCTGCGCGTAGATTGCACCGAGACTTTCCGATACGCGAAGGATCATCACCTCTCCGTCTTTCTTACCTTGCTCCACCGTTCTTTGGTTGCCGCACACCACGTAGAGAATTTCAGGATGCGTAGCGTGAATGGAGAGATTTGGCGATATCGAACAATCCACGGTGGTAGCGCGGTCGGTCGCCCAAATGGCACCATAGGCTTCGGCCACTATATCTTCCGTCATGATTTGCAGGACTTCGTCCGCGAGGCTTCTCTCGAACTGGTGCGCGTGAAGACAACCGATGAACTGACGCGATATCCCGGTCAGGATCTAATTCGATATTCAATGCTTCCGTGGTTTAATTTCACATCCATCTCGCACGCGCGGGATCTATCGACAAGAGATTCTGCACCACGGCTTACGTTCGGAAAGATTACTGACGCGAATGGCCAATGCACCATGCCCATATCCATCCATGTGCATCATGGGCTGGTAGACGGGGAACATGTGGCGCGATTCGTTGAGCTGTTTGAGCAGAAGCTAGCGACACCCGAGTCCGATTGAATAGGAGCGTCGGCTCACGCCACACTGATGTCGCGTGAATGAGAACATCAATTGGTCCTGAGAATAGTCGGCACGTCGTCGGTGAGCCATTCCGAGCGAATAACCGGCAGCCCGGCACTTACTCGTTGATGAACATCCATGGTCGCCTCGGCCCGCCAGCCCGGAGCCCGCAATTCGTTCGCCGCAGAAACCGCCGCCGCTTTCGCCAACCCTGTGCTACGATCCGTGCAAGCGTTCACACAATCGTTTTTTTTGCACCCAAATTCAGGAGCCTGCGCCGAGCGTTCTTGAGGCGCGAACTTTCTGCCCCGGTCCCCAAATGCGAGGGACCGGGGACACCCGCCGGAGGCACACGCACAGGGTGCGCGGCAATATCGCACGCCGGGGATCGCGCGCCGGGGGTCGAACAGAGGAAGATATGAACAACCAGCTCAGGCCAATGGCCCTCGGCGAAATCCTTGACCGGACCGCCGAACTGTACCGCACTCATTTTCTGGTTTTTGTAGGAATCTCAGCCATCTTCGCAGGAATGATGCTCGCTGTGCAGGTTCTGTATCTGCGCTCGCTGATCCTGCTCGGCTATCCAAACATGATGGCGCACTGGCAGTGGGGCACGGCCTCGGGCGCGGTGGTGGAGGCGCTGGTGATCCTGATGCTGGCCGGGCTGTCGATCGCGGCCATCAATCGGGCGGTGGCCTGGGTGTATCTGGACAAGCCGGCGACGATTCGTGCAGCGGCGAAAAGCGTTCTACCCCGGTTGCGGACTTATTTGTGGCTCATGACCATTACTGGATTCCGCGCGTGGACGCCATTTGCGGTTTTGTATGTGGTGTTCTTTGCGGTCGCGCTTGCGGTTCTGCCTCACGACTTTATGACCAACCCGATGGCGGCGCAGAACGCGGCCCAGCAGAATCCCGGTGCGATCCTCGCTTTTGGCTTGAGCATGTTGATCCTGACGCCGTTGTTCGCTTTGGCTCTTCTCTATGGTGTGTGGATGTCGCTGCGCTATTCCCTGGCAGTGCCCGCCTGCGTGGTGGAAGACCTACCGGCGAGCGGCGCGATCAAGCGCAGCGTCAATCTTACCGAAGGCTCGCGCGGGCGCATCTTCGTGCTCGGCCTGCTGGTGTATGCGGTGCGCATGCTGCTGGGGATTCTGTTCGGATTTCCCTTGATCGCGCTTGCGGTGAAACACCCCGGCCAGCCGCTGCCTCTGGGCTGGTTGACCGTGCAACAGATCGGCGTGTTCCTATCCAGTACATTGATTGGTCCCATTTACTCCACCGGCCTCACCCTCTTTTATTACGACCAGCGCATCCGCAAGGAAGGCTTCGATATCGAGTGGATGATGCAGGCCGCTGGGCTCTCGCCGCAACCTGAGTTGCCGGCGCCACAGAATTCCTGAGAATGCGAGCACAGCCATGAGCGAGACACTACGGCCCTCCACACTGGGGGAGATTCTCGACCGCACGGTGCAGCTCTACCGCCGGAACTTCTGGCTGTTCGCCGGTGTGGCGGCATTGCCGATCGGCGCCATGTTCGCCATCGGGGCGATTGCAGCCGCCTTGATCGCAGCCGCGGCAGCGGCATTCAGGACCACCAACTCATCCTCTCCCGTGGCCATCGGTTTCGTCGCCGTGGCCGCCGCCGTAGTGGTTATGCCGCTCTACATCGCGGCGGCTGTCTTTTCCTACGCAGGGCTGACCGAGGCTGCGGAGAAGGTGCAACGCGGCGAAAAGATGACCATTCGCGGCGTCCTCAAGAGCGTGCGGCCGTGGTTCTGGCGCTATCTGTGGTTTCTGATTTTGCAGGGCATTGTCACGGCTCTACTTCCGGCCGCGATTGCGGGCGTCGTGATTGGTCTTCTGATGTTCTTGATTCCTGGAGTAGGCGCTGCAGGCGGCGTAGCCATTGGTTTCGTGATATTCCTTATCGCGGCCGGAGCCTTCGGCGTCATCATTTGGCGCGCGCTCGGCTACTCGATTGGCCTCCCCGTTTGCGTGGTGGAGAAAAAGCCAGCATGGGAGTCATTGAAGCGCGCCTGGGAACTCAGCAAAGGCACGCGCGGACGTATCTTCGTGATGATTCTGCTGATCATCGCGCTGTCGACTGCCGCGTCGCTAATCGCTGCCATTCCCTTCCTTATCATTGTTGCCGTAAGCACATCGGTTGGGAATGGAGTGACAAATTCATCGACCGCCTTTATGATTGCCGAGATTGTGAGAGTGGCGGGAGATTTCATCCTGCAAGTGCTGATCGCGCCCATCTCCGCTATCGCGCTCGTGCTCTTTTATTACGACCAGCGGATCCGCAAGGAGGGCTTCGACATTGAATGGATGATGCAGCAGGCAGGGCTCACGCCGCCGCAAGCCGAAAGCGAACTTGCGGCGCCGGCGTTTGGCCCTGGGCATTCGCAGCCTGCGTCCTCGGCGGCGCCAGTGCCCGATGCGCCGGACATTTCCGCGCCGACTGCGCCTCCTGATACCGTGGAAGAACTATGAATCTGGGGTGGCCGGGATCTGATTGGCGGCACGCTGCCGCGCATCTCGTGGCGGCCGTCGCTGTGTTTGCGCTCGGCGCTTCCGACCCCTTCGCTGTGCGCTCTCAGGAGATCCCAACGGACGCCGGCTGGCGCGATGTGACGGTGGCGCAATACCAGCAGCACCTCAAGGATCTCGATGCAATCGTGGCCGCCTGCCAGAACCAGCGGTCGCAACAATCTGGGGCCGGAGCGGCACAGACAAAATTCCCCGCCTGCGATCCGGCGCAAATTGGACCCGATAGCCGCGTGCAAGGGCTCTCCGCCGCGGCCTCGCAAACGCGCGAGGTCCGCTACGACTGGCTGAGATCTGTGCTGGAGCGCGCAGAGAACAAAACCGGTGCGACGCAGAAGAGCATCTTCGGCGCGATTCCCCGCGCGAACAAAAAACCCGTCTCAATGGACGCACTGCTGGCCGCCGCCCGCCAGCGCCTCAAGGACGACGCAGCACAGGTGGAAAACCCGGTGGCGGCCACCACCAACTACAGCGACGAGCGAAAGTCCCTGAATTCCATTCTGGCTCAGCGCGCCTATCGCGGAGTCATCGAGGAGTCGGCAATGGGACGCCTCCGCGAATGGTTTTATAACCTGCTCGACAAGCTCTTTTCCGGTTTGGTGCGCTTCGGTTCAAACGCGCCGTGGATCGTGTGGTTGCTGCGCATTCTGTTGCTCGTTGCCGTTTGCACCGCGCTGGTCTGGTTTCTATTGCGCATCGAACGCCGCTCGCGCATCCGCCTGATCCCCGACGTTGAGCCCGGACCCGGAGCGCCCTCGGCGCGCGAGTGGCGGTTGTGGCTCCGCGATGCGCAAACGATGGCGGCACAGGGTCAGTGGCGCGAGGCCATCCACTTCCTCTATTGGGCGTCGATCTCCCGGCTGGAGGCGAAACGGTTGTGGCCGGCGGATCGCGCACGCACTCCGCGCGAATATCTTGCCCTGCTGGCCGGAACCGATCCGCGCAAGCCGAACCTTTCGGCGCTCACGCGGAGTTTTGAGCGCACCTGGTATGGCGGCCGTACGGCCCAGGCTTCGGACTTCAACGCCGCCCTTGAGCAGGCTGCGGCGCTGGGGGTGGCGGCGGAATGAAACTCTTCCCCTCACTCGACGCGAAGGACCGCAGGCTGCTCATCGGCTGCCTGGCCGCGGTTCTCGTGCTCGCATTTGTGACTGCATTCTTGTCGCGCAACGAAAACAATGACGACAACACTGTGCCCAGTTCCTACTTGACCGGCCGCCACGGCGCACGCGCAGCATACGAGATGCTTGAAGCCAGTGGCTACACCGTGGAGCGTTGGGAGCAGCCGCTGAGCGATTTGGCGCAACGTGCCGACGAGCAAACCGTGGTGATCTTCGCCGAGCCCGATCAGGGTGACATCGCGACGGAAGATCTGAAGGCGGTGCGCGACATCGCCGCGCGCGGAGGCCATGTTCTGGTCACAGGGTGGGTGGGAGGCGGACTGGCGCCCGACGGAAACGTTCAACCGCCGTCGCAGTTTCAGGCGGCGTGCAAGTTGGCGCCGCAGGGGCTCGATCCGCTAGCCGACTCCGGCGAAGTGTGGATGAATCCTGAAGCGGGATGGGGATTCGAACACCCGCTCGATCGCGTGCAATACAACTGCTCGGGTACACCTGCGGCCGTCGAGTACACCAGCGGCAAAGGCCAAGTTATCTGGTGGGCAAGCTCCACGCCGCTCGAAAATGGCTCCATCGGACGCGCCAATAATCTCGACCTCTTTCTGAATGTGCTTGGCTCGCGCGAAGGCCACCACATTTATTGGGACGAATCGCTGCATGGCGAGACGCGCACCGAGTGGTTTTACGCGAGCGGGCCGACAATGTGGATGCTGCGTGCCGGACTGGTTGCCATCGCGCTGCTGATTCTCTTCAGCTTCAGCAGGCGGCGAGGGCCGGTGCGCGATCTGCCCGCTCCCGTGCGCGCCACGCCCGTCGAGTTCCTTGAGGCGCTGGGCTCGCTCTACGCCGAGGCCAAGGCTTCAGCAACGGCGGTTGAGCTTGCTTACGAGCGCTTCCGCCGCAGGATGGGCGACCTGTGCGGGCTGAAAGGCGCGAAGATGAGTGCGGAGGAGTTGGCCGCAGCATTGCGCCGCCGCTTCCCGCAGGCTGCACCGGAACTCGAAAAGGATCTGGCCGATTGCGAAGAGGCCGCGACCAACGACAAGCTTCCGCCAAAAAGCGCGCTGGCGCTGGTGCAGGCGCTCAGCCGGCACAGCGATTTGCTGGCCGCTGCGGCGAGGGCGGGTCCGGCGCATCGATGAGGACTGCGTGGCCCACAACGATACGATCAATTGAGCTAAAAGCAAGGAGATCGGAATGACCGAGGAAAGAAACATTGAACAAGGCGCGGCGCCTCAGGCGGCGTCTTTGCCGGCGACTCAACAGTTGCTCGCAGCATCGCGCGCGGAGCTGGGACGCGTGATCGCAGGACAAAGCGAAGTGATCGGCGAAGTTCTGGTCGCTGTGCTGACGCAGGGCCACGCGCTGCTCGAAGGCGTGCCGGGAATCGCCAAGACGCTCATCGTGAAGTCGGTGGGCCGCCTGCTTGGTCTCGGCTTCCAGCGCGTGCAGGGCACGCCGGACCTGATGCCCGCCGACATTCTCGGTACTACGATGTTCCGGCCTGGAACCGACACGTTTACTTTTCACGCTGGGCCGGTGTTTACCGATCTGCTTCTTGTCGACGAGATCAATCGAATGCCTCCGCGCACGCAGGCGGCGCTGCTGGAATGCATGGAAGAGCGGCACGTGACGAGCGACGGTGTCCAGCGCCCGCTTCCGCCTTGGTTCACCGTCTTCGCCACCGAGAACCCGATCGACTTCGAGGGCACGTATCCGCTGCCCGAGGCGCAGCTCGATCGATTTCTGCTGAAGATCAAAGTGAGTTATCCAGCACCCGAAGAAGAACGGCAGATGCTCGAGCGGCATCACGGCAGCGGCTCGAACCTGCTGGAAGATGCGAAGATCCAGCCGCTCTCTCCTCAGCTTCTCGCCGCCGCGCGCGACGAAATTCTCCGCATCCGCGTCGAACAAGATCTCTACGGCTACATTCTCGATCTTGTTCGCCGGACGCGCGAGTGGCCCATGCTGGCGCTTGGCGCGAGCCCCCGCGCGGCCATTTGCCTGCTGCGCGTGGCGCAGGCCTTCGCCGCCTTCGAGGACCGCGACTACATTATTCCCGACGATGTGAAGCGCGCAGTTCTGCCCGCACTGCGGCATCGCATTCTGCTTAAGCCCGAGGCGGAGCTCGAAGGATTCGACTCCGATCGCGTGCTCGGCGACGTGGTGGCCGCGGTTGCGGTGCCGCGCCGGTAAGATTGTAGTAAGATGAAGGTAGTATGAAAACAAAAACTTCGATTACCCTTTCGGCGCCCCTTCTAGTCAAGATTGACAGGCAGATCGGCAAACGCGGCTCGCGTTCGGCATACATCGAGAAGGTGCTCCACGATCACTTTCGGGATTCAGCCCGGCGGGCGATCCAAATGCGCGATCGGGAGTTGATCGATGCTGCAGCTGACCGGCTAAACAAGGAAATGGAAGATGTTCTGCATTTTCAGGCTCCATATCTTTAACTCCAATGAGAAGGGGTATTTAACCCATCGTGCGGGTCCAACTGCCGGCGGAAATGATTGACGCATCTCTGAGGAAGTGCTCTCCTCCAGCGAGAACGAGGCGGCGATCCAGTCACCCCGCCTCTATATGGTGCTATGAAGAGAGGCGAGCTTTATCTCGTAACTGATCCCGCCGGCGACCCCAAGCGCCAGCGAGTCTTCGTGGTCGTTAGCCACCAGGGCCTAATCGACTCACGCTTCTCCACTGTTGTCTGCGCCCCTGTCTATACGAGCGGCGAGGGTCTGGGGACTCAGGTCGCGATTGGGCCAGACGAGGGTCTGAAACATGAGAGCTGGATTATGTGCGACAACCTGGCGAGCATTCGCAGGTCTCAGCTGACTCGATACTTGGGCTCTCTTTCGGCGGCAAAGATGCGCAGGTTGAACAACTCCCTGGCGGTGGCTCTCGATTTGCCAATCGAGGTCCAATGATTTCGCCTTCACTCCATCCTGAGCCAGTGCGATCCGCTTGCCGGCCGAGCGGCCGTTTTGCGTTTGGCCTCACACCGCGGACCATTTGGCTGCTGGCCGCTGGTCTCGTGTTCGCGCTTCCGGGATTCTTTCGGGCAACCTGGGGATATGGAATGCTCGCCTGGGACGCGCTGGTGCTTCTCGCGGTGATTCTTGACGGACTGCGGTTGCCGGCCGCGCAGCGAATCACGATCGAGCGCTCGTGGAACAATGCGCCTGCACTCGATAGCGAGACGGAGATTCAACTGGCCGTTGAGCACAGCGGCGAGACGATTCTCGAATGCCATTTGATCGATGACTTGCCAGACGCGCTCGTCGCGGCGCCCGCCACGCGAAATCTACGCGTCTTTCCTCGCGTCCGCGCCACGCTGCGCTACGAAATCGAGCCGCGCGAACGCGGCGATGTGCAAGCCGGAGCGGTTTATATTCGCTATGCGTCGCCGCTTGGCCTCGTGGAGCGCTGGGCGATGGCCCCACTCGAACAGCCCGTGCGCGTCTATCCGGCGCTGCGCCAGGGCGAGGATCAGGAGATTTTTCTGGCTCGCGGCCGCCAGATCGATTTGCAGCTTCGCCGGGCGCGCGAGCGCGGATTGGGGCGCGACTTCGAGAGCCTCCGCGAATATCTCGAGGGCGACGACTTGCGCGACGTCTGCTGGACAGCGACAGCGCGCCGCGGCCAGTTGATCACGCGCAGCTATCAGACCGAGCGCAGCCAGGCGGTCTGGATCGTGCTCGATGCGGGCCGGTTGCTGCGCGGCCGAATCTTCAGCGGCGGCGGCGAAGCGGACCGGCGCGGCCATTCCAAACTCGACTACGCCTGCTCCACCGCCGTCGCGCTCGCGCAACTGGCGCTTTTCTCCGGTGATCGCGTGGGCCTCCTCGTCTACGGACAGCATGTGCAGCAGCGGGTTCTTCCCGGCCGCGGACCTGCGCATCTGCGGCAAATTGTCGAAGCGCTCGCACAGGCACGCGCCGAATTAAGCGAGGCCGACCACCTGCGCGCCACGGCCACGCTCAGCCGCTGGCAGCCGCGGCGGGCGCTCGTCCTTTGGATCACTGACCTGGCCGAAACCGCCATGCGGCCAGAGGTCATCGACGGTGCGATGCAGCTGCTTCGTCGCCACGTGCTGTTGTTTGTTGCCATGGCCCAGCCCGACGTCGCAGCCATCGCCAATGCGCGGCCCAAGAACGTAGAAGAAATGTTCCGCGCCTCGGCAGCACAAGAACTGACCACGCGCCGAGAATTGCTGCTGGCACGCCTCCGAGACCAGGGCGCGCTCACGCTCGACCTCGATCCCGCGCGGCTCACCTCGGCGGTGCTGAATCAATATTTGAGGGTGAAAGAACGGGCGATGGTTTAGCGCAAGACCGCGCGGCAATCGCGCTATTTCGCTTGCCACCTTAACGGCCGGAACAGCCAGACCAGGAGCAGCGTGAAGAGCAAGCCGCCAACGGTGAATTTAAGCGGAACGGGTGCTTTCGAGGGCGAGAAGAATCCTTCGAGCGTGCCGGCGATGACGAGCAGCGGAATGACGCCGGAGACGAGGCGCGTGGCTTCGACGCCTGCCAGAGCGATGGAGTCGCGCCGGCGATACAGCCCCGGAAACAGCACGCCATGAGCGAGGCGCAGCCCTGCGCCGCCGGCTAGGACGATCGAAGGCAGCTCCAGCGAGCCGTGCGGCGCTACAAAGCTCCACAAATCGACCGACATGCCATGTTGCGCGCAGGCCACGCCGATGACGCCCAGCAAGAGCCCGTTGAAAAACATGGAGTAGACCGGCCCGAGGCCAAAGACGATGCCGCCGGCGAAGGCGATAAAGCAGACGCTGAGATTGTTGGTCATGATCGCGCTCGATGCCACGGGCTCGATGCCGACAATCGAATGGGTCCACATTTCGTGACGCTCGATGGTCTCGACCATGGCCGGCCCCAGCATGTGGCGCATGAACTGCGGACGCGCCAGCGTGAGCACCGAGCCGAGCGATGCGCCGGACAGCGTGATGAACAGAGCCAGCAGCACATAGCGGATTTGACGTTGCACGATAGCCGGATATTCGTCGCGCAGAAAATAGAAGATCTTGAGGAAGCCTTTGCGGCGGCTGGAATAGATGATATGGTGGGCGCGAGCCAATAACTGGTTGACGTGCTCGGCGTAGGCCCGCGCCGTGGTGTCCTGGCGCAACGTGGACAAATCGCTGGCCGCCTGCCGGTAGAGCAGCGCGGTTTCGCGCAACTCGGCGCGCGAAAGGTGCCGTACGTCGGCCGCCCCGGCCTCACCGAGCAGCGCGGCCAGACGGTCCCAGTAAGGCCGGCGCTTCGCGAGCCACTGATTGGAGAGAATAGTTGCCATGGAGCCGATTGGAGATCAGCTTAACATCGACACCCCGGAGCTCGTGGCTATCGAGTTGCCTCTGGCCGGCGTCGGGAGCCGCTTCATTGCCATTCTCGTCGACTATCTGATCTGGGGATTTGTCTTTCTTATTCTCGGCATCGTGGCCGCGATCATCATTCCCGCGCTGCATTTTTTCGGCGGCATTTCAGCCAATTGGGCGATCGGGATCTTCGTACTCATCGTCTTCCTGTTGCAATGGGGCTACTTCGCGCTGTTTGAGGCTTTCGGCAACGGACGCACGCCGGGCAAACGTGTGGCCAGAATTCGCGTTATTCATCAGTCCGGGCGCGGCATCAATTTCGTAGAGGCTCTGGCCCGCAACCTGGTTCGCTTCGTCGATTATCTGCCGGGCTTCTATGCAGTGGGCATTGTCGCGATTTTCCTCAGCCGGCGCAATCAGCGGCTCGGCGACATGGTTGCCGGAACGCTTGTGGTTCGCGACCGCGAGGTCGATTCGCCGCACTGGGGCGAGAACACTTCGCGCACCTTTACCGCGCCGACGCTGATTGCGGGGTCGCCTACTCCTTTGGCCGGGTCACCGGGGACAGGGCCGGGTCCGTGGGACGGTCCGTGGGGGGGTCCGCCGCACCTGCGCGTTGTGTTGCCTGCGCCGGCACTGGCCAAGCTCTCCGCCTCCGATCTCGAGGTGCTGGAAGGCTTCTTCGCGCGACGCCTCGACATGGACCTGACTACGCGCGCCACTCTGGCCGGCCGCATCGCCTCGGCTCTTTGCGCCAAGTCGGGTCTCACGATTCCACAGGACACGAGCGTGGAGACATTTCTCGAGGCTGTTGCGCATCAATTCCGCGGGCTGGGGCGAATGAATTGAGCCTGATGGAATGATTCACTGCCGGGCACAATTCCGAATTCAGGGGGTATATTAGGATTTTGCCTGGATTGCGTCGGCGGCTGAGCGGAATCCTGCGAAGGCCGAAGCGATTTTTCAAGAACAGCCCGGATTTGCGGCAGACTCGTCGCACCGGCAATGGGACACGAGGAGAGCAAGAACATGGCCAAGAGCGTGAACAAAGTATTTCTTCTAGGCAACGTAGGCAAGGACCCGGAGATTCGTGCGACAGGCGGCGGCACCATGGTGGCCAACTTTGGACTTGCCACCAGCGAGCGGACTAAGGATGGTCAAGGAAACTGGCAGGATCGCACCGAGTGGCACAACATCGTGGTCTATGGGCGTTTGGCGGAAATTGTGCGCGACTACGTGAAGAAGGGCTCGAAGCTTTTCGTCGAGGGACGGCTGCAGACGCGCAACTGGGACGACAAGGAACACGCGGGCAGAAAGGTCTACCGCACCGAAATCATCGTCAACGATCTCTCGCTTCTTTCGGGGCGCGACGATTCGCAGGGCGGGTACAGCCGTTCGTCGAGCTCTCAAAATGCCGCGGCGAACGAGGACCAGCGCCAGCCCGCCGCCCAGGACGACTTTGCGCAGTCAGCCGAAATCTCCGACGACGACATTCCGTTTTAAAGGCAGGGGACAAGGGAGCGAGGGAGCAAGGGAACAAGGGAACGAGCGACCGGCGAGTTGCTGCGGAGGCGTAGGATCGCTCGATAAACGGCGATCCTCACTTTGCGGCGCTGCCAATGCTCGCGGCCAGGGAGAATCCGAATGAAGAAACTCTTCTTTGTTGCACTGCTGGCATCGTGCATGATGCTGCCGGCGCAGGAGACGCGCCGCGAGGTCACCAATTCCTCAGGCAATCCGGCCGTCGACTCGAAGCCGAACAGCACCGATGTGCCCGATGTCTTTGCCGTCAGCGGGCACCTCGAGCGGATCGTCGTGCTTCGTTTCAAATTCGGCGCCGATCTGCTCGCCGGCCTCGAAAAAATGATCGCGCAGGAGAAGATTAAGAACGCCGTCATTCTCTCCGGATTCGGATCGGTACGCGGCTACCAGTTGCACATGGTGTCCAATCGCGACATGCCGGCGAAGATACTGTTCGTCAAGAACCCCACTGCGCCCGCCGACATTATTGGCATGAGTGGCATGGTCATGAACGGCCGCATTCATCCGCACATCACGCTGGCCAACGGCGATAAGGCGTTCGGGGGCCATCTCGAGCCGGAGACCACTGTCTTTACTTTTGCCGTTGTCACTCTGGGCGTCCTCGACGATTCGATCGACATGAGCCGCTTCGACGATTCGTCGTATCGGTAGCCGCTGCCTATGCCGGAGACTCCGCTGCAGGTTCGCCCAGCGGATCGTTGTCCCGGTCGGTGACTTCGGCCAGCGCCGCGAGTCGCGCGGCCAACTCGTCGGTCCAGCACTTCTCGGGCGCACGCCAGCTCCAGTTGCCCGACGGCACTGCTGGAGTATTCATACGCGCAGCCGAACCCAGTTCCAGCAAATCCTGTGCGGGAACGATCGCCATTTCAGCCACGCTCGCCTCGGCCGCGCGAATCAGCAGCCACACAGGCCGATTGGCTAGCGGTCCAACCAGGGCCTCGACAGCCGCACGCTCCACTTTGCTCGCGGAATTCCACCAACCCTGCGTCGTGTCGTTGTCGTGCGTCCCGGTGTAGGCCACTGTGCTCGTCGTGAATTGCTGCGGCAGGTGAGTGTGCGCGCCCTTGTCGCTGAAGCCGAACTGCAACACCTTCATACCCGGCATCGCTAGCTCCTTGCGCAGCGCTTCGACCTCCGGCGTAATGAGGCCCAGGTCTTCGGCAACCAGCGGCAGCGGGCCCAGAGCTGCTTCGAGCGCGCGGAACAACTCCAGCCCCGGCGCCTTGATCCACTCACCCTTCACCGCCGTCTCTTCCTCGGCAGGAATCGCCCAGTAAGCCTCGAAGCCACGAAAGTGATCGAGACGCACGATGTCGTAAAGCTCCACGGCGCGGCGAATGCGGTCGATCCACCAATTGAATCGAAGTCCGTTCGGGTCGGGCGCGGCCAGCACATCCCAGCGATAGAGGGGGTTGCCCCAGCGCTGGCCAGTGGAGGAAAAATAGTCGGGCGGCACGCCTGCGATGCGGATGGGATTGAGGTCGTCGTCGAGCTCGAAGATTCCGGGATGAACCCACACGTCAGCCGAATCCATGTTGACGAAGATGGCCACGTCGCCCAGGATTCGGATCCCGTTCTCCTCGGCTGCGTCTCGCAGTTGTTCCCACTGCTGCGCGAAAGCGAATTGCAACACGCGCTCGATGGCTACCGCACGGCCACGCTTCGATTCAGCCTGTGCCAGTGCCTGCGGGTCGCGGCGGCGCAGTGGTTTCGGCCACGTGGACCATGCGCCGGTCTTGAACTCCCGGCGCAGAACGGCGTAAAGCGCGTAGTCGTCGAGCCAGGCTGCCTGATCGCGACAGAACTGTTCAAAGTCGGCCCACTGCTCGGCGAGCGCGTCGTCGTCCAGCGCGCGATCGAGAAAATTCCCCGCGGCCTCCTGGAGCAGCGGCAGCTTCCGCGCCTCGACTTCATCGAAATCGACGGCGCCGGAACGCCCGGAAAGTCCAGCGATACGCGCACCGTTAATCCAGCCCCAGTTGGTGAGAATCTCCAGGCTGATGAGCGATGGGTTCCCAGCGAACGCCGACGACCCCGCGTACGGCGAGTTGCCGAATCCGGTGGGGCAAAGCGGCAGAACCTGCCAGACGTGCTGTTTGGCGCGCGCCAGAAATGCAACAAACTCGTGCGCGGCGGGGCCCAGGTCGCCAATGCCGCCGTACGATGGCAGTGAGCTTACGTGCAGCAAAACTCCAGAGGATCGCTGGAACTCCATGAAGCCGATATTACCGGATTGCCGGTCGCAACAACCGGCTTGCGCTGACTGCTGCTGCGCGCACAGAGAAAAAGGCCCGCAACCATTACGGCTGCGGGCCTGTGATGCGTGCCTGGATTCGCGTCGAGCTTACGTGCCCGGCGTGCCCGGCGCTTGCTGCCCCTGCGTCTTGGCGTTCAAGCGGACGAGGTTGTGTTTCTTGTAATAGCTCCACACTCCGCCCATAAAGACGCTGAAGGCCTCGTTGCGGCGCTGATTCAAGAGTTGATCCTTCATCTGGTCGAAGTTCTTTGAAATCTCGTCGGGGGTCGGCTCCTGCTTGTCGTCAATCTTCGCTACGACGCCGGTGCGGCCGGCGTCAATCGGCCCGCTGATCGCGCCCACGCTCATGTCGAAGAGTTGCGGCGCCACCTGGCCCACTTCGCCAAAATCGGGTACCTGCCCGCTTTCGCCCACCAGATCGCTGGTCTTTACAGTCGCGCCCACGGCCTTGGCCGCCTTGGCCAGATCGTTGGTCGCCTTCGCCTGATCGGCCAGCGCCTTCGTCTTCTGGCTCAGTAGCAAGGGAAGCTGCTCCTGGCGGTAATCGTCGAGCACATGGGTTTTCCAATCGGCGAAAGTCGGCGCGTGCGCCGGAACGATGCCGGTCACCTGGAAGATCGCGTAACCTTCGCCAGTGGGCGCCGATTGCGGCGGGTCGCCCTGCTTGGCCGCGAACGCCTTGGCGAGAATCTGCGAACCGTCGGGTAGCGCGGCAATCACGCCGTCGTGCGCCACAGGATCCGTAGTGACCACATCGAGGTGATGCGCCGCGGCCGTTTTTTCCAGGCCGTTCTTGATCGCTTCGCTGGTCAGTTGCTGCGCATAATTGTCCTGCGCCGAAGTTTCCGCCTGCCGCGTGAGCGCGGCAATAATGGTGGCCTGCACTTCGCTCAGCGGCTGCGTGTGCGCCGTCTGCCGCTCTTCGACCTGCACAATGTGGTAGCCGAAATTGGTCTTGACAATTGCAACGTCGCCAATTTTCTGAGTAAAGATCGCATTGTCGAACGCCGGCACCATCTTGCCCCGCTGCGCAAAGCCCAGTTCTCCGCCCGTGTCCTTGCTTCCCGGATCGTCAGAGTATTTCTTCGCCAGGTCGGTCCAGCTTCCGCCCGCCTGGAGCTGCTTGAGAACCGTCTCCGCCTTGGCTTTGGCCGCGGCGTCGGTCTTGGCATCGGCGTTCGGCGGCACGCCGATGAGAATGTGCCGCGACTTGGCCTGCTCCGGCACGGAATAGTCGGCGACGTGTTCGTTGTAGTACTGCTGAACGGCCTGCTGGTTCGGTGGTTGAGCGCCGCCGGGAATCTGGCTCGCGGTGAACGCGAAGTAAGCGATCTTGCGCTCCTCCGGCACTGCCTGCGCGTAGCGCGCCGCATTCGTTTTGAAGAACGCCTGCAGGTCGCTGTCAGATGGATTGATGGTCTTGCCCAGATCTTCGGCGGAGATTACCGCATAATCGAACTTGATTTTGATATTCGCTTTGCGATAAGTGTCGCGGACTTCCTGATCGCTGACCGTGACTCCGGCGGTGATGAAAGCCTGCAGCCGCTGGATCGTAATCTCGTTCTTGATCTCGTCTTCGAAATCCGTCACGGACTCGTGCAGCCGGTCGTCGATCAACTGCTTGTAGGCATCGGGGCCAATGAAGGTCCCGTTGGGGTAGAGAACCTGGCCCGTGGGGCCGGTCTGCAAATACTTGCGCACGTCGTCTTGGGTCGCGGAGATTCCCAGCTTGTGCGCCTCTTCGAGCATCACCTGCTCCTGCACCAGTTGCTGGCCCACCTGCTGCTCGAACATGTGCACGATCATTGGATTGTTGGCGTACTCCGGATTGCGCTGCCGCAGTTGGTTCTCGGTGATCTGCTCCACGTGTGCCTGGCTGATGGAGTCACCCGACGACAGGAAACGGCTATACCAGTGCGGATAAACAACGGCGTATGTGTCGGGAGAAGAGGACCCCACTCCGCCCAGGCCGGGAATCAGGTACAGCACCATGGTGACCGAAGCTGCGCCGATGACGACCACAATCAGCGCCTTGACCATGCGATTATCTGTTTGCAGGAAACGAATCATGGATGGACTTGAACCTTCAACTCTCTAAGCGCGGGCAAGGGAGAGCCGGCGGACGGCAACACGGAATCTGCTGCGTGCGCGGCGGGCTTGCGGATGCGCAAATCTCGCTCGATACGACTCTGTCATTATAGTGGATCGTCGACGCGCGCGGATCGTCGCACCATCGTCCGGCGCAAAACGGGCCAACGCAAAACGGGCATCCGCCGCGGCGGACGCCCGTCACCTCTGTTGTCTGCTTTTTGACTTACCGCCAGTAGTACACTCCGCCGACCAGATAGTAAGGCCGGTAGTAAACCGGCGGATAGCCATACGGGTAAGCCGAGCCGTAACCCGCGTAATAGCGTGGACCGTATTCTGAGCGCCTGTAGAGGCTCGGCCCGCCGGGATACAGCCCCTGGGCCAGGCGCGCTGCCTCTTGCGGGCTGACCGGCGCAACCGTGATCGGCGCGTTGAGATGGAACGTGACCAGCGCCTCAGCTGGAATCCACACGCGCGGTCCGCCTGAGGCAGCCGAAGCCGCGGTGCCACCGGCCGCGCCGGCTCCGGCGCCGATGGCGCAGCCTGGGCCACGGCCCACCGCACAGCCAATGATCGCGCCAATAATGGCCCCACCCACGGCGTTGTTCACCGTCTGGCCGGCCTTATTCGGACCCTTCACTCTGAACTGATCCGTATCCAGCGGGTAGTTTTGTCCGCCCAGGTCGAGCGATGTGAGCGCGAGCGCCAGCACGGAGCTGCCGGCCAAATGGCCCGATCCCTCATTCTTCACTTCGGTCACAATGCCGTGCACGATGGCGCCCCGCGGAATTGCCAACACCCCGCCCGCAATCACATCCTGAATCACCGTGAACTGAACCGGGTCACCGTTCCTGGCCCGCTTGCTTTCCACCGCTTCGCTGGTCCGCACCTGCAACAGTGTTCCCGCTGGAATGGTCACCGGTCCTCTGGCAGGCTGATACGGAGGCGCCTGAGGAGCGGGCTGGTACTGCGGATACGGCGGATATTGCGAATTCTGCGGACTCTGGTACTGCGGCCGCGCCGGCGGCGGTGGCGGGTAGCCTCCTTGCTGCGGGTAGGCTGGTTGTTGCGGATAGCCGCCTTGCTGTGGGTAGGCTGGTTGCTGCGGATACGCTGGCTGCTGCGGGTTGTTCGCCGCACCCGGCGGAGGCCCCTGGTCTTGCGGATTTGGAACTTGCGGATTTGCGTCCGGAGCAGGGCCCGGCGGTGGCAAGTTTGCCATTTGCTGCTGCGCCTGCGACTGGTCGGGATCGGGCACATCACCAGTGCCGGGAGCAGGCTGCGGGCTTTGCGCGTCCGCGCCCGGATTGCCGATCTGCAAGTTGTTGTGCACCTTGGTCACGCCGTCCACATGCGCAGCGATCGACTCGGCCAACTGCTTTGACGCATCGCTCGAAACTGTTCCCGAAAGCGTGACCTCGCCCTGAATGGTGGCCGCGGTAATCAAATCGTTCTTCAGCGCGGCCGAAGCGTCGAGCGCGTGCACAACGTCCATCTCAATCTGTCCATCGGTGCGCTGCCCCTGTTGCGCCGCCGGATCGCCTTGAGGTTGCGGCGCCGCGCCCGCGTCCTGTGCCAGCGCGACCACGGCGCACAGCACGGCTAACGCCACCAATGCCATGAGCTGTGTGCTCACCTTCTTCATCGAGGTATTCATCTTCATTTCTCCTGTGCCTCCGTCATCATTACCGGCGGCGAAAACTCACGCCGGGCAAACGGTCTTCTCGAACTCGCTTCATTGGCTCATTCTGTTAGACGAGGCTCGACTGAGCCTGGTAACTGCTTAAACCCGGCCTCCGGGAAAAAGTTTCCTATCCCAGGGCTTCGCTGACTGCTGCGCCCAAAGCCTTTAGCCCCGCCGCCGCGTCGGCTCCCAGATGCACCCGGAGGGCCCGGCGTCCACGCGATTCCAGCACCGCCAGATCGCCCGCCGCCTGTGCATCGATCACCACCCCAAAGCTGTACTTCTGGCCGGGAATGTCCATGTCGTCGGCGTGGTCCGCGGTGATCTGGAGAAAGACGCCCGTATTCGGGCCGCCCTTATAGTCCTGGCCGGTCGAGTGCAAGAAACGCGGGCCAAAGCCGAGGCATGTGGCCACATGTTTTTGATCGCGCACCTTGTGACGGAATTCCTGGATCGCTGCCTCGTGTTCATCAAACATGGGCAGGAACGCAACGGTGGCGAAATAGTCGCCTGCGCCAAGTTGATCGAGATGCGCGCGCAGAAATCCGGCCAGTGTTGGGCTCGTCGCGGCGGCCTTCAGTTTCGCGGCGTATGCATCGGTCGCGTAGAGCGCGAATGGAGTTCCCGCGTCGTCCTTTCCCGTGAGGAATGGCGTGCGCTCGGGTAGCTTGCCGGTTTTCTCATATTCCGAGGTCAGCGTCCGCGTCTCTATCTTCGCCGCTTCCACGTCCGGCTGGTTGAAGGGGTTGATGCCGATCACCGAGCCTGCAACAGCGGTCGCAATCTCCCAAGTGAAGAACTGCCCGAAGATTTCGTAGAGATCTGTAATTTCGAAATAGACCACCGGATGGCCCGCGGCTTCGAGAGCCGCGACCTTCGCATCCTGACTGGCGTCGGCGGTGCCGTGCAGCCGCACATAGGCAAACACGCGGTCTTTGCCATACACGCTCGGCGGGCCAATCTCTTCGCGGTCGACCGGCGTAATTCCCTTCCCTTGCTTGCCAGTCGACTCGGCGATGAGTTGCTCCAGCCAAGCGCCCAGGTCATGGATCTCGGGCGAAGTAAAGATGGTGATCTTGTCGCGCCCGGCATTCGCTGCCGTGCCCAGCAGAAGGCCAAGCTGCATGCCGGGATTATCCGCCACGGGCAGCTTCGCGGCGGCCACTGCTTTGGCTGCCTCCGCCAAAAGTGTTTCTACGTTCAGGCCTGTCACGGTAGCCGCCACTACGCCAAAGTTCGAAAGCGCGGAGTAACGTCCGCCAATCTGCGGATCGCCATAGAAGATGTCCCTGAAGCCGTCAGCCTTCGCTACCTGCTCCATCTTCGAGCCGGGGTCGGTGATGGCCATGAAGCGGCTGCCCGCCTCATCGGCGCCTACGGCGCGCCGCATCTCGTCGAAGAAGAACTGCTTCAGGATATTCGGCTCGAGCGTCGATCCGGATTTGCTCGCGACGACCACTAACGTCTCGGGCAGGTTCACTGCGTCGCAGGCGGCCTTCACCTCCGCCGGGTCGGTCGAGTCCACGATGTGCAGCTCTGGGAACCCTGGCTGCGGCCCGAATGTTTTGGCCAGCACCTCGGGGCATAGGCTCGAACCGCCCATGCCGAGCAGCAGAACTGATTGGAAGTCGGAGCTCTTTATGTCGCCGCCGAGCTCGGCGAAGGACGCAAGGTCCTTCTGTTGCCGCTCGACAATGTCGATCCAGCCCATCCACTGCTCCTCGCCGTCGCGAGTCCATAGCCCGGGGTCCTTTTGCCAAAAGCGCTCAACCTTCTTATTGGCTTGCCAGTCGGCGGCGGCCGCATCCACGGCTCCGCGAAGATCGGAGGAAACTGCGTATCGAAAGCTCATATCACCTTAGATTCTGCCTGAATGGCACGGTTGCAAAGCTAAAGATTGTGCAAAAAGTTCGGGGCGACCGGACTCCGGGCGCGCCAGCTCTTTCTTCTCGTTACGTAGTTGTCGCGGGCCAATTCGGCGTAATGCGGATGAGCTCGAGCTGCTCGCCCAACCCGCTCGCGTCTTCGAGCACGAACTCCGGCGAGGCAGCGGGCACGGCCACAATCCCGCGCGGCGGTAAATCGACGGGCTCAGATCCGGCGCCGGTCAGCCGCGCCTTGCCCGACGCCGCAAACAAATAGGCCAGCCCGCGCTTTCCGCCTGGGCCGCCCAGGCTTTCGCTGGTGCGGCTACTGTTCACGGGAATCCGCTCCATGCGAAAGTACCCCACATCGATCAGTATGGTGCGATCGGCGAGCTGGCGCGGGGCCACTTTGCCCGCCCGCGTCGCGAGTTTCGTAGCTTCAAGGGATTTCTCAATGTGCAGCTCGCGGGGCCGTCCGTAATCGTACATACGGTAGGTCAGATCGCAGTTCTGCTGCGTCTCCAGCAAAATCGATCCCGGCCAGATCGAGTGCACGGTCCCGGCATCGACAAAGATCATGTCCCCGGCAGCGACCGGCAGCATGTTCAGCCGCGCCTCGAGCGTTCCCGCGCGAATGCCTTCCCGAATTTCAGCGAGTGTCGTCCCCGGCTTCACTCCGACTGCAACTTCCGCTCCCGGCTCGGCTGCGAGCGCGTACCAGCACTCCGTCTTGCCACGCGGCTGCCCGTATTTCTGGGCCAGCTTGTCGTCGGGATGCACCTGCACGCTTAGCTTTTCCCTGGCAAAGATCGTTTTGATCAATAATGGGGATTCCGCCTGCGGCGGGAGCGGCGAATCCGTCACTGGCGCATCGGGGCCGAGCAGCGCTGCATGTTCTTCCTGGAAGAGTGCGCCCAACTTCTTGCCCGCATGGGGTCCGGTCGCAATCAGGCAATCGTCGCCCGTGAGCCAGACTTCGCCGATGGGATCGCCCTCGGCCACGCGGTCATACCACGGCCGCAAATCGCGGAATCCCCAGACCCGCGCCGTAAACACAGGTTCGATGCGAAACGGCGCCAATTCCGGCGCTTGCGATGGTTGCGAATCTGTCATAGAGCCGGTTCCTAACCTCTTTGCCTCGTTCTTGTTGCCAGCGAGTCCGGATCCCCGCCGACAAGCCGCTAATGCACTCCCACTTTAGCAGAGACGTGAACCGGACCTTTGCCCCAAGAATGGCCTCGCTTTTCAGCCGGCCCGTGCTACGCTCATCGTGACATGCGCCATCGAGTTTATTTGCTCTTTGCGTTACTTGCGGTTTTTGTTGCCTTCAACTCCGCGTCGGCTCAGAAATTCCAGCCCAAGTCGATTCAATTTCAGGGCGCGCCCGAATACTCAGCTGATGAATTGCTAGCCGCAACGGGATTGAAGAAGGGCGTCGTCCTCAGCTACTCCGACATGCAGGACTATTCGAAACGCCTGCTGGGTTCAGGGGTCTTCGCATCGGTAGCCTTCAAGTTCGACGGCCAGGATCTGGTTTTTCTTCTCACACCCTCCGCCGACCTCCACCCCATCCATCTGGACAACCTTCCCCTGACTCCCGGCGCGGATCTCGACGCCAAACTGCACGCGCAGCTTCCGCTGTATCACGGCAAGGTTCCGGCGGAAGGCGGGCTCACGGACGACGTGCGGGCGGCCCTGGAAAAGTTGCTCGCGGCCGAAGGTATCACGGTTACGGTCGTCGCCACGAACACTGCCGATCCTTCCACACACCAGATGAATGGCGTCGCCTATTCCATTACCACGCCCCCTGTACAAATCGTGGTGGCCCATGTCGACGGTGTCTCCGACGCCTTCCAAGCCAAAGTTCACGCGGTCCTGGACGAGGCCTCGAAGAATCCTTTCAGCACTACGGACTCGGCAAGCAACATCGAGCGCATTGTGGAGCAGTTCTATGGTGATCAGGGCTATGCCGCGGCGAAGGTCCAGGTCTCCCGCTCCGGCGATCCATCCCTCCAGTCCGGCGCTATTGTCGTTCCCTTCTCCATTCAGGTTCAGGAAGGCCGCGTTTACAAAATCGATGCCATCCATCTTCCGCCCGGGATTCCGGTTACGCAGGCGGAGATCGATAAAGCCCTCGATCCCTCCTTTGGCGCCTTGCCTGTGGGGGCACGGGTTCGTTCCATCTGGGCCTTGATCGCACCCAGGTATAGCGCCAAAGGCAACCTCGATTGCAAAGTCACGCCTCACGCTGAGTTCAACGAAGCGGCGGCTACAGTCAGCTATTCAGTCGACGTCGACCCTGGCCCTGTTTACCATCTGGCCTTCGTTAAGTTCGACAACGTCACCGACGAGCTGCGCGCGCTTCTTATTCATAATTGGCAGATGATGCCCGGCGATGTCTTTGACGAGTCCTACGTCGCGGCTTTCATTATGAAAGTCCAGCAGCAGGATCCAGTGCTGCGCCGATCGCTTGCGGGCGTCAAGGTGAAGTTCGATGTCATGGCTAACCCGGACACGCACGATGTGAACGTGGTCATCCGTCTGGAAAGATAAGCGGCGAGCGGCTATCCTCATCTTCATGCCGCACTCCGTGATCTTCGACCATATGTTCCAACTGCCGCTTCCTATCCTGGAGAAGCTGCTTCGTCCCGCCATCGTCTACCTGGCGCTGGTGGTGCTGCTGCGCATCTTCGGCAAGCGCGAGCTGGCGCAGCTTAACCCGTTCGACCTGGTGGTTCTGCTCTCGCTCTCGAACACAGTGCAGAACGCCATCATCGGCGACGACAACTCCGTGTCCGGCGGAATCATCGGCGCGGTCTCATTGCTGGCCGTCAACTGGCTGGTGGTGCGCATGCTCTTCCGATCTCCGCGCCTGACGCGCATGTTTGAGGGCCGTGCCACTGTTCTGATCCGCAGCGGCCAAGTCGACCTCAAGGCATTGCAGCGCGAGTCGCTCACCCGCGAGGAGCTTGTCGACGTCATTCACCGCCAGGGGTTCGATAGCGTAGAGAAGGTGCATCGCTGCGAGTTGGAGCCGAACGGCACGTTCTATGTCGAAGGTTTCGAGCCGTCACCCGCCGATAAGCAGCACGAGGAACTGATGGCCCGGCTGGATGCGCTTCAGCGCCAGGTTGCGGCGTTGCATCCGCAGACAGCCGGAGAGTGATTCACGGCTTCGGGGTCTCCCTGCAATTAGCGTAAAACCGCGATGGGGACGCCCGCCTTGACTCGAATCCAGGCTTTGTCTGTGGTCCAGGCTGTGGCGTTGCGAACCTTGGTTAGCGCCAAGCAGGCGCGGTCGCCCAGCGAAAGCTCCGGGTAAGTGCGGGAATAATTCGCGGCCAGATCGGCTTCTGTCCTCGCAAACGGAACCAGTTCAACCCCGCCAAGAAGGGCGTCGAGTTGTTGCGTTGTCATTGACGCATGATCCCGGTACAGCCGGGTGAGGATCTCGCACCAATTCACTAGGCCGATTGCAATACGGAGATCGCGGTCCGACTCCGCCAGGGCCAGAAGGTCGCCGACTCTGTTTCCGCCTGGCTCCTTCAAAATCAGCGCCAAAACTGCCGATGAATCGAGAACCACGCTATTTCCTTGCTTCACGGGCCGCTTCCTGACGCCGTTCGGCGAGAAACTCGTCCAATATTCTCTTTAGGCTGCCGCGCTTTCTGATGATCCCTGCGCGGATGCTTTCCAGCGCCATCTTGCGGGTAAGAATCCTGATCCCGCCGGGTTCGCTGATGACAGTCAGCCGCTCACCCGGCGCCATGCCGAATTCCTTGCGAATGGAGGCAGGCAGGACAATTCTGCCACTTTCTCCAAGGATTACCGTTTCTGTCATAGTCAGACACCCCATCCTCTATTATGACAGATTTTCTGTCTCTGCCACTTTCTTGTCGATCTTCCGTATTTAACTCAGGCTGACACTTTCTCGCCTTGCGCCGTTTAGGCACGAATGGTGCATTTGCCCTTGACGGCCAATCACTCCCACTCAATCGTTCCCGGCGGTTTCGACGTAATGTCATATACCACGCGGTTGATCCCGCGCACCTCGTTCACAATGCGGTTGGAGATGCGCTTCAGAAGATCGTACGAAAGGGGCGTCCAGTCGGCGGTCATGCCGTCTTCAGAATGCACGGCGCGAATGGCGCACGTATACGCGTAGGTGCGCTGGTCTCCCATCACGCCGACGCTCATCACCGGCAGGAGCACGGCGAAGCTTTGCCAGATTTTTGTGTACAGCCCAGCAGCCTTGATCTCGCTGACCACGATCTCGTCGGCCTCCTGCAACAGCGCTACACGTTCCGGCGTGACCTCGCCCAGAATGCGCACTGCCAGCCCCGGCCCCGGAAACGGCTGGCGGCTCAGGATTTCCTCCGGCATTCCAAGGTCGCGCCCGATGCGGCGGACCTCGTCTTTGAAGAGATCGCGTAGCGGTTCTATTAATTTAAGCTTCATCCGCTCCGGCAGGCCGCCCACGTTGTGGTGGCTCTTGATGGTCTGGCTTGGCCCTTTCACGCTCGACGACTCGATCACGTCGGGATAAAGAGTGCCCTGCACCAACCAGTCGAGTTTGCCCTCGGGTCCGAGCGTCTCCCGCGCGATGCGATGGGCCTCGTCCTCGAAGACGGCGATAAACTCCGCGCCGATGCGCTTGCGCTTCACCTCGGGATCGGTCACGCCGGCCAGCCGCTCGAGGAACCGCGCACTCGCGTTCACCCCAACGATATTTAGCCCCAGCTTGCCGCGCAGATTCTCCTGCACACTCACAAATTCGTTCTTGCGCAGCACGCCGTTGTTCACAAAGATGCAGGTCAGCCGATTGCCGATTGCCTTGTGCACCAGCACTGCCGCCACCGAGGAATCCACGCCGCCTGAAAGCCCGCAAATCACATGGCCGTCGCCCACCTTCTCGCGGATCGAGGCGACCGTGCTCTCAATAAAGTGCGCCGCGGTCCAGTCGCCGCGCGCTCCGCAGATGGTGAGGAAGTTCCGGATAAGTTGCGGTCCGAGTGGCGTGTGGTGCACCTCGGGATGGAACTGCACTGCCCAAATGCCGCGCTCCTCGTTGGCGATTCCGGCCAGCGCGTTCGAAGTGGCGGCCACGCGGCGAAAGCCGGCGGGTAGCTCCACGGCCTCGTCGCCGTGGCTCATCCACACTTGAATCGCCGGTGGCAGGCCCGCGAACAACGGCGTCGAAAGATCCTCCAAAGTCACTTCCGCATGACCATACTCGCGCTTGGGCGCAGAGAGCACCTTGCCGCCCAGATGATGCACGATGTAATGCAACCCGTAACAGACGCCGAGCACCGGAACGCCCAGTTCGAGAATCTGCGGGTCGGCTGCGGGAGCATCGTCGTCGTACACCGACGACGGCCCGCCGGAAAGAATCAGCCCGATAGGCTTGAGCGCCCGAATCTCGGCGAGGGGCGCGGTGCACGGCAGGACTACCGAAAACACATTCTGCTCACGAATGCGCCGTGCTATGAGCTGCGTATATTGCGACCCGAAATCAAGGATGGCAATTGTCTGGGTGTCCACGCTCCAGTTTGTCAGCCCCGCCGCCGGAATGTAAAGACAGTCTGCGGCCTACCTCAAGGCAGCTTTGCCGCCTCCGCTACCGGATCCCAGCGGTCTTTGCCAGTCAGAAACACCCTCGGCATGAATTGCGCCGCCTGTCTCGCTGTCAACTGATGCGACCAGGAAACGCGGGCGGCCGCATTCGCCCCAGGCCCCGTCGAATGGAACTCCGCGTAATGGGCCTGTGGCACGGTACCGGTCTTGCCCCATGCATTCCAGCCCTCTGGGATCACATCGGCGGGCAACTCCGTGTCGATGTAGACCACGCGCGAGTACGGACGCCACGGCCGGCCAAGGCTGATCGTGTCGCGCTGATCGTGTCGCGCGCCGGAGCGGCCGCACCCGATCCCGCGCCCGGCTCAATGCCGCAGCCGTTGACTTTTCACTCCTGTACGCGTCCAAATGCCGACCGTTGACGGAAAAGTAAAGACGAGGCTTTGGGATCCGGGAGCGAGGCGTGCGGGTTTCGCCGCAGCAACCCCGGATCAGGGTATTTACGAGTCCGAGGTAGAAACTAGGCACAACCCGCCCTCGCCTTTTACAATTCATCAGGGACTCCATCCCAACCCAGCACTGCTCGGGAACGATGAAACTTGGCGGCTCAACCCTGACCAGGATGAAGGAATAGCATGAAGTTTACGAAATTCGGCAAGGCGCTTGCGATTGGCGCTCTTTCGGCGGCCATCGTATTTGGCATGACGTCTTGCGTTGAGAGTTATACGGTTGGCTACTTGTACGTGACGGGAACCGTTACCGCCTCGACTGGCAGTAACGGCATCGTCTCCGGCTTCAGAATCGATCACAACACGGGCCGGCTAACGCCAATCAACACGCTGCCTGTTGCATCCGGCGGAGCCAACCCGGTTCGCGCCGTGTTGACGCTCGGCAGCCGATTCCTTTATGTGCTCAATCGCGGCGTGACTGCCTCTGGCAGCGCCAACTGCTACGGAACCGGGGCCAATGCCTGCCTTAACTCCAACGTCACGCAGTTTGCCGTTGGCGGAAATGGCACTCTCACACCGCAAGAGACTTTTTATACCCAGGGCATCAATCCGTTCCGCATGTTTTCGGATACCTCGGGCAACTTTCTTTTTGTCCTGGATCACGACGCACCGGACAATGCCATCCCGTCGAGCACAGATAACTGCGCGCTCGCCCTGGGAACTTCAGTGACAACCTGCGGCGACATCACCGTCTTCAAAATCGACCAGAACACCGGCCGTCTGTCGCTGGTTGTCAATGCCCAGGTGACGGCGACCACCAGCGGCCAGCCAATCACCTATTTCCCGGTTCCGGCCAATCCGGTCGATTTTGTGTTGTCCGGCGGAAGCGTCCTGACCCTCGCGGGCGCGCCCAATCCAACGGGCTACCCGTACACGGGTGGCACTTTCGTCTCCCCTTATAGCTATGCGAGTTCTTCTGGACAGTTGACGCTCAGCCAGAACAGTTCCCAACCGCTCGGCATTCATCAGGGCACAGCCATTGTTCAGGCCGGAAGCGCTATTTTCGTCCTTGATAACGAGCCCATCACTGTGACGTTTAACGGCGTGACAACCACTTCGCAAAGCCAGATTCTGCCCTACACCCTGACTACAGGCGGCGCGCTTCAGGCAGAACCGAGCGGCGTGATTCCCGATGACCCAAATCTTGCCAACCCCATCGAAGTCCTGGTCGAGAACAAGGGCCAGTTTGTCTATATCGCCAACCAAGGGAACAATGTCACGGGGCCGAATCCGAACAGCGGGATCGCCGCGTACCATATCACCACCTCGCCCGCCTATCAGCTAAGCTTCATCTCTGATGAGGCGACGGTCATTGCCGGCTCCGGATCGGGTCCGCAGTGCATCGTCGAGGATCCCTCCGGCCAGTTCATCTATGAAGCCAACCAATACGACTCCACGGTTACGGGACGAGTGCTCAATCCGGAAACCGGAGACCTGAGCGATCTGCGTGTTACCAGCACCTACAATCTCCAGGGGCCGGCGTCGTGGTGCCTGGTTGATGGGCGCACAAGTTAATGCCGCGCCGTCTCTGGCCGCCGCGAGAAGGCGGGGTCTGGCGGACAGGACCCGATGCCAGGCTCGGATCCGTCCGAAACCTGCGCAAATTGACGGTCTGTCAGCAAACCCTGGCTGAATGCCGGCGCCGCTGCTTGCAATTGGCGCCGGGATTCGATTCGCAGGGATTCGATCTAATGACCGGCTTGTTTTGAAGGGCCTGCGTGCAGGCTGCGTGAATGAAAGATGCGCATGAAGTTGAATAAATCGAGCCAGCTTGTGCTGGTCGGCGCGGCCAGCCTGCTGGCGGCCTCGCTCGTCACTGCCTGTTCCCAGTTGACGCAAACCTTGACCATCGACTTCGTTTACGTGGCCTGCGCCAAGGCGGCCGGCGCCGACAACTACGGTGAGATCGACGTCTACGAGATCAACTCCGAATCGGGCCGGATGCGCCAGATTCCCACTTCGCCCTTTCCTTCACAGGGACGCAACCCCGTTGCCGAGGCCGTCTCCGTCGACTACGGCAGCCTGTTCGTCGTCAACGAGGACGACAACACCATTGTGCAATTCGGCATTGGCAGCGACGGCAAGCTCTATCCCTATAACACCGTAAATACGCCGGGGATTTTTCCTCTCGCCATCGCCGCCACCAAATCGAATCTCTTTGTCGTCGATCTCTACCAGCCGCTTCCCCTCTGCTCTAACGCGGAGCCGTGCTCGGGGTCGATCGGCGTCTTTCCGCTCACCGCACCAAGCGGTAGTAGCCCCGTGACCATCGGGCCGCCCGCCGCCAATCCCGCAGTCGGCGGGAATTATTGGCCCTTGACACTGTCCGGCGCGAATGCTTCGCATGTCATCGTCCCGACCGCCGTCAACGTCCTTGCTTCAGGCGCCGATGTGTACGTCACCGCTTACGACTCTTCCGTGGTGCCAAACGCAGGCTACGTCTTCGGGTTTTCGGTCGGGTCGGGCGGCGTTCTCACGCCCCTTAGCGGCTCTCCCTTTGCGGCCGGCGTCAAACCTTCAGCCATCGCCAGCGACGCTTCGGGCACGCATGTTTACATCACCGACTTTGCGAAAGGAAATGTCCTGGGTTTCACAGTGAGTTCGAGCGGTGCGCTCACGGCGCTCCCCGGCAGTCCCTTCCCCGCCGGAAATCAGCCATCGGCCATCGTTGTCGATCCTTCCTATGCTTACGCCTATGTGGCCGACTCGCTTGACAGCAACGTCACCGCCTATTCAATCTCCTCCAGCGGCGGGCTCAGTTCCATTGGCACGTACGCCACCGGCTTGCAGCCGGTAGCCATTGGAATCGATCCTTCGACGGAACATTTCCTTTACTCTCTCAACTTCCTTGACAACACCGTCTCCGGCTTTGAGTTGAGCACCACCAACGGAACACTTCTCGATTCGCAGTTGTCTCCCTTCCCGAGCAACGCGAATCCAACCGCCGTGGCCGCCATACCGCACAACGGCACAGGAGGCGGCATCAAGCCGTGAGAGCCTGCATTCGCTCAGCTCCGGCAACGGAGTAGGTGGCAATTCCCCCGATTTACAATAAGCACGGGGACAACATTAACGAGTTTTCCTGGGGCTCCTCTTCACGGACCCTTGACGAAGGAAGCGCATGAAGTTCAGTAAATTGAGCCAGCTTTTTCTGGTCTCTGCAATCGGCCTGATCCTGGCCTCGTTCCTGACTGCCTGTAATCTGGTCACAATTGACTATGTTTTCGTGGCCGCCTCAGCAGGCAACTCGCCCGGCAGCGCCGGACAAATTTACACGTACGCTGTCGACGCCAAGTCAGGCGCACTTCGCAGCGCCGCGTCACCCGTTGACTCCGGCGGCTCCGGCCCAATTGCCTTGGCCACCACCTCCGACTATTACAACCTCTACGTCGCCAACCAGGGCAACAATTCCGTGGTTCACTTCGCCCTCGATGGCAATGGCAATCTCATCAAGAAGGACAGCATCACCCTTGTCAATGTCCCCGTATCGATTGCCGTAAACGCCGCCGGCACCTATCTGTACGTGGTCTCCGGAACGGCCTCCGCCACACTAACTGAGTACGCCCTTAGTTCCGGCGCCATTGGTTCCGCCACCGCAACGCTGTCTCTCACTGTTCCAGGATTCTCGACCGACACTATTGTGCCCACGGCTGTCACCACGCTCGCCAACAGCAAGGCCGTCTACGTCGCCGCTTATGACAAATCGGCTTACAATCCCGGCGGGACCACCACAAGCAACGCCAATCCCGGCTGGCTTTTTGGTTATGCTGTCGGCTCAGGCGGCGCAATGACTACGGTTTCTGGCAGCCCCTATCAGGCCGGCGTCAAGCCATCTGCCCTGGCCACTGACCCCATCAATCGATTCGTTTACGTCACCGACTTTGCCTCCAACCAACTGATCGGGTACACAGTGCTGTCCACTGACGCCCTGCAGTTTATGATCAACGGCCCTTTCAAAACCGGCAACGAGCCGACGTCCATTGTCATCGATCCACGCGGCATCTTCATCTACCTCAGCAACTCGCTGGATGAATCGGTCTCGCCGTACTCGATCGCACTGCCCACTGGCACGCCATCGGCCGACGCCGGGCTCTCCGGCGCCGCCGCAACCACCACCGATACCGACCCCGTGTCGATCATCGTGGAACCGGCGCTTGGCCGCTTTGTTTACACTGCCAATTATCTGGGCAACTCCGTCTCCGGATTCACACTCAATCCCGGTGACGGAACCATCGTGCAAACGCAGGCCACTCCCTATCCGACTGGCGCGAATCCGAGAGCGTTAATCGCCGTTCCGCACGGCAACCACGCCCTGTCAACCCCTCAGTAGCGGCGCTGACCAACCGCATCAAGAAAAGCCCAGCCCTCGCGGCTGGGTTTTTTGATTCAGGCCGCGATGAATTGCGCGCGGAAAAGCGCACCTCCGTCCAAACTCGACTTCGGCGTTGACCTCGACCCCTTACTCCTTATTCCCTACTCTCTCGCTTTTCACCACCGTCGTCGCATGCATCCACTCGCGCAGTTTTCGCTGTGCCGGCTTCTCGATGAAATGGAGCGCAAAAACGGCCAACGCAATCAGCAGAACGTAGCTGATCCAGGGATCGAAGCGGATCAAGCCCAGCGCATCCAACACGTGTGAGCCGTGAATCAAGTTCCACAAGTTGAAGTGCAGCAGGTAGAGGCAGTAACTTGCCTCGCCCACAAAAACCAGCGGACGCACTCCCAGCGCGTGGGCCAGCGGGTTTTCGCCTGCCAGCCCCAGAATGATGCAACCAAACAGCGGCATGAGCACTCCGTCGTGCATGATCGGGTAGGGCATCAGCGACCCCAGGCTCAGAAGGGCATAAATTCCACCAAATCCGATGATCCCGAGCCACAGGCGCAATCGCGCTGTGCGCTCGATCATCCGGTCCAGGTCAGCCAGCATCACTCCGAAAACAAAGCTGAAGACATGCGTGTAGGGCGTGTACTTCAGCGCCCACAGCCACGGGCCGTAGCTCCATCGGTCCGGGCGCGCGATTCCATCGGGATTGAATGCGATATAGAGTGCGCCCGGAACCAGCCCCAGCGCCCACACGCCGGCCATCTTGATCAGGTGCGGCGCCATTCGCTCGGGGCGCTTCCACTTCGCCACCCAGGGAAAGATCACGTAGTAGGCGGCTTCGGCCGACATCGTCCAGGCCGGCGTATTCAGAAAAGTGGCCACCGCCGGAACAAACCCCTGCAGCAGCAACGGCGTCAGTACTACACCCGTCCAGAACATCGCGTGCGTGTGCGACTGGGACTCCGAGCGCAGCAAATTCAGGCTCAGCAGCAAGCTCAGGAAGTAAATGGGATAAATGCGCGTGAATCGCGCTTCCCAGAAGCGCTTGCGGTCCAGTTCTCTATTGCGCGCGCGATCCGCGTAGTTATAAGCCAACACGAATCCCGACAGCAGAATGAAGTAGCTGACCGAGATAAATCCGGCATTGACTACCGGAGCCAGAAAACCGAACCACTGAGGATTGGAGAAGTGAAAGAAGACAATGTTGAGGGCCGCGAAGCAGCGCAAGCCTGTGAGTGCCTTCAACGGTGCTGGCTTGCGAGTCTCCACGAACTGTTAGACGTCTCCGGAAGGCAGGGAACAGGGATCAGAAAGAATCCGCACACAAACAGGCGTCAACGCCGGTGTTGGACGACAGCAGAGCGAGGTTGACGCGACAGTGCTTGATGTGGCTGAACCGTTCCTTCCTCAAGCGAAGGCCATCCTGCGCGATTTCTGCCAGAGCGCGAGATTTCTAAATCAGCTCCAGGCCGCGTCTTTCTGTTCCCTATTCCCTATTCCCTGCTTTTCTTACGCCGTCACCAGCGATCCAACCTTCTCGCCCAACACCACGCGCCGGATGTTGCCCGGCTGATTCATGTTGAAAACGATCATGGGCAGATTGTTGTCCTTGCACATGCTCACGGCGGTCAGGTCCATCACCTTCAAGCCCTGTTGCAGAATCTGCATGTAGGTGATCTGGTCGTACTTCACGGCGTCCTTCACGAGCACCGGGTCGGCGTTGTACACGCCCTCGACTTTGGTGCCCTTCAACAGCACATCGGCCTTGATCTCCATAGCGCGCAGGCTGGCCGCGGTATCGGTGGAAAAGAAGGGGTTCCCAGTGCCGGCAGCGAAGATCACGACGCGCCCTTTTTCAAGATGCCGGACGGCGCGCCGCCGGATGTACGGCTCGGCAATCTGGTTCATGAACACTGCCGTCATCACCCGGCATTGCACGCCACGCTGTTCCAGGGCGTCCTGCAGGGCGATCGCATTGATGACCGTGGAGAGCATGCCCATGTTGTCGGCGCTCACCCGGTCCATCTCCCTGGCCTGCTCCTCCACGCCGCGGAAGAAGTTCCCTCCACCCACAACGATGCCGATCTCCACACCCAGTGCGTGCACGTCCGAGATCTCGCCGGTAATCTCCGACACTTTGTCGGCATCCAGACCAAAGCTACGCTCCCCGGCCAACGCCTCTCCCGAAAGCTTCAAAACGACTCGTTTGTACATGTCGTTTTCGAGTATCGCACACGCATGTCGGATTGCGCTTCCAACCTTGCTTCTGTGTCCCGCATCGAACTCCGCAGCTTGGCTTCCCGAATTGGCCCCCCCTCGTCACGCCTGTCTCAAATCAGGAGCCCCCGCGCGCTTTTCCTTCGCTGCACCATGCGCAAGGCATCCTCGCTTCGTAGACTTGCTTCATCCACTTGACTTCGCACGGCTTCACAGCACCTCATCGGATGCACTTCAAACGAATCGCGTGGCAGGAACTTATGGTCGTCAAAACGCAATGCAAGGGACATGCGTACATCGGTGTCGAGGTTGGGGCCGGAAACGTCCGCCGATATTTCTCCAGAGACATCGACGTCATCGAGTTGCACCTCGACCACCTGCTCATCCAGTGCGGCTTGAGCCCCGATTTCTGGCTGGGCCAGACGGAGATTTGCGATCCCCGGCTCTGCGCCTGGCTCGAATCAAAGAACTTCAATGGCCGTCCGGGTGACGCGCCCATTCCCCTGGCCATGATCCCCTCCGGGAAGAACTGCTTCCGCCTGCGGCCCATCGCCACCAACCGTCGCGCGAGCAGCAAGCCGACCCTCGACCCCATCCACTCTGCCTAAGACGACTCTGTTGCCGGCATTCCGCGCCGACTGTCCACTGTCCACCGCCGATTGGTACACTCGACTTGCCATGAATCTCAGCCAACTGGAGCAGGAGATCGAGCGGCACTTTGCCGCCGGCCCGGCCGCCATCGGTGACGCCGCGGCCATGACCGGGTTCCTCGCGCTGCGTTCCGCGCTGGAGGCGGGCGAAGTCCGCGCCGCTGAGCCTGACGCGGCTTCGCCCTCGCGCTGGCGCGTGAATGCCTGGGTCAAGCGCGGCATCCTGCTTGGGTTCCGCCTCGGCGCGCTCGAAGAGATGCCCGCGACAGGCCTTTCATTTGTCGACAAGCACACCTTTCCCGCCCGCCGCTTCGCCGCCGGCGACGGTGTGCGTGTGGTTCCCGGCGGCTCTTCGGTCCGCGCCGGGGCCTTTGTCGCTCGCGGCGTCGTCTGCATGCCGCCGATGTACATCAACGTCGGCGCTTACGTCGACGAAGGGGCGCTGGTCGACTCGCACGCGCTGGTCGGCTCGTGCGCGCAGATCGGAAAGCGCGTTCACTTGAGCGCCGCGGCCCAGATTGGCGGCGTGCTCGAGCCCGTCAACGCCAGCCCGGTCGTCATCGAAGACGACGTCCTCGTCGGCGGCAATTGCGGTGTCTACGAAGGGACAATCGTGCGCAAGGGCGCAGTGCTGGCTGCTGGCGCTATCCTCACCCGCGGCACTCCGCTCTTCGATCTGGTCAACGGCACAGTGCTGCGCGCCTCCGCCGACCTTCCGCTCATCGTCCCGGAGAATGCCGTGGTCGTCCCTGGCGCTCGCGCTGTTAACAAAGGCAACGGTAAGGAGTGGGGCCTGAGCCTCTACGCACCCGCCATCGTCAAGTACCGCGACGATAAAACCGATCTCAGCACTGCGCTCGAAGACCTTTTGCGATAACCAGACCGGCAATCGACTTGGAGCCCGAATCGGCGGATAATAGAGGAGAAATGGTGACGCGGCCATGACGATTCAAATTGAACTCAGCCCGGAAGCGGAAGCCCGCTTGATGGCCGCTGCCGTCGTGCGCGGCGTTGCCCTCGAATCTTACTCCGGGCACCTGTTGCAATAGATATTGGCTCCCCACACCCCCGGCACGGGCGTACTTACTGAAGAGGACGTGCGGGCGGCAACGAAGGTATTCACCGAGCGCTCGGCGAACCTGCCGGTCCTGCCGCCAGAAGTCACGGAGCGAGCCAGCTATTATGAGGACCGCATGTAAATGGCTGGCGAGCTAGTTCTCGTGGACAGCAACGTTCTCATCCGCTGGCTGCAAGATCCCCTGGACACATCGCATCGGTTCTAGAGAAGCCGTAGTCAACGGACCGGCGTCTGCCGCGTCTAAACCCGTGGAAAGTGTGTAGCCAAGAGATTTCATGAAGATTCAGCCCTCTCTCCGCCCCAGTCTCTTACTGCTTGCCGTTTCGCTGGCCGGCCTTCCCTGCCTGCGCGGTTCCCTCGCGGCCCAGCAGCCTTCTACCACGAAACCCATGACCACGATCAAGGTGGAGGCACGCGAAGTTCTGCTTCCCGTCACGGTCATCGACAAGCACGGGGCACTTGTCACCAATCTGACCGCCAAGGATTTCACGCTCACCGAAGATGGGCGTACGCAGGTCATCAAGAGCTTCACGACCCAGAGCAACCTGCCCTTCCGCCTCGGCCTGCTCGTCGACACCAGCCGCAGCGTCTACTCGGCCATAGAAAGCGAGCGAAAGGCCGCGGAGAAATTCGTCGAGCTGATGCTGCCAGCCGATGCAAAGACCGACGCTCATGGGGACCAAGCCTTTGTCATCCACTTCGACCGCGAGGTGGAACTGCTCGAGGATTTCACCAACTCCCGCGACAAGCTGGATCATGAGATCGATGCCATGACCCCGACTTCGCGGGAGCGGAGCTCTCAGGGCCCCGAGAGCAGCGGTGACGACCACGGCTACGGAGACCATGCCGGCGGCCACTCCGGCGGAACGCAGCTCTACGACGCCATCTATCTCGCTTCGGACGACCTGATGAAGCCGAAGGATGGCCGCAAGGCCCTTGTCGTCTTCTCTGACGGTGTGGATAGCGGCAGCAAGGAGACGCTCAACGACGCCATTGATGCGGCCGACCGCGCCGGCGTCGAGGTCTTCACCATCTACTTCAAAGGCGAAGAGGATCGCGGCGGGTTTGGCTTCCCCGGCGGTGGTCACAACGGCGGCGGGGGCGGCGGCTATCCCGGCGGCGGCTATCCCGGCGGCGGTGGTGGTTGGCCCGGAGGAGGAGGAGGAAGTCCGCATCCAGGCGGTAAAAACGCGCCCCAGCTCGACGGGAAAAAGATCATGCAGGAAATCGCCTCGCGCACCGGAGGTCAATTCTTCGAAGCTAAGAAGAAAGACAATCTGGAGGAGATTTACGGCCTCATCGCCGGCGCGCTCCGCCAGCAGTACCTGCTGACCTACACTCCCGATCAGGTGGACACTGAGGGCGACTTCCACAAGATCGTCTTGAAGACCAGCTTGCCTGACTTGACCGTTGTCACACGCGAGGGCTACTACCCGCCTTCATCCGACAAGTAAGCGACGGCCCATGGTTCGCCGTGTTTTCTCGTGGGCCTCATCTCTGCCTCATGCAAAAAGGCCCACGGTTTCGCCGTGGGCCTTTCGCGTTCCGAGGGAAGGATCCGTTTAGTGGCCGTGGTCGTGGCCCTGGTTTCCGCCTCCCCCTCCGCCATGCGGTGGCGGCGGATTATGCGGCTGCGGTGACGGGTTGTTATGCGGCTGCGCCTGTGGACGCGGCTGCGGCGCCGGCTCTGAGTGCGGTTGCGGCTGCGAGTGTGGCTGGAACTGCGGCTGTGGATGTGGCTGCGGCTGCGAGTGTGCCTGGAACTGTGGCTGTGGATGCGGCTGCGGCGCCGGCTGATTTCCCGTATTCGAGTGCGACGCGTTGTAGGTCTTGCTTTCCGCACCGCCGCCCTGGTTGCCTGAGCCGTGATTGCCCCCGCCTCCATTGCCTGAGCCTTGGAATCCCGGGTTGTGATTGCCCGGTCCAGAATTGCCCGATCCAGGATTGCCCGGCCCATTCTGCGGATTCGCTCCGCCGCGGTTTTCCGGCTGCGCGTTGTGGTTTCCCGTATTCGGATTCGGCGAGTTGTGGTTGTCGCCGCCCGAAGCGTTCCCGTGCGCTCCGCCTACCATCGGCCGTTCCGTCGCAACGTTCGCCGGATGCCCGCCATTGTGGCTGGCGTAGTTGATTACATTCGTCCTGGCTGCGCCCTCATGCTGCGTTTGGAACGAGGTCGGGGCCGTGTGCTGCTCGTGCGAGAACCGGGTCTCATCGGCCGTCGGTGGATGATTGATCCCGCCCTGCCCGCCGCTGTAGGCCACATGCCGATCATTCACGATGGTGTTGTTCCGCACGATCGTGTTGTCCACATACGTGTTGTGAATGACCGTTCTGTTCACATTCACCACCGCCGTGTTATAGCGGAAGGCTCCGCCGGCCCACATGCCGCCGGCAAAGCCGATGCCCATGTAGCCGAATCCGTAATTCACGCCGCCGTAGTAGCCCACGTGCGGTCCCCAGTAGCCGGCGTGCCAGATATACAACCCGCTTCCCCAGCCCCAGTATCCGGGCGTCCACAGCGCGCCCTCGTAAGGCGCCGGAACCCAGATTCCGGGAACCCAGTAGTAGCCGTCATCGCCGTAGGCCCAGTAGCCCGGCGTCCAGAGCCAACCATCTTCCGGGCAGGGCGGCTGCACATAAACCGGCAGCACTGGTGGCGCAAACCCTACGCTGATAAAAACTGCCGCGCTGGAAACAGCGGGGATCAGACAAACAAGCAAGGCGAGCAACATGACCCGCATAAAACGGAAATTTCGCATGGAGGAACCTCCTTGATTCTCGATCGGATTGAGCCTCTCGAGCGGCCTGGTTGTCCAGCTCAAGCGCGCATCCAGTCTATGGCAGTTGGAACCCCTCCTGCGCGGAGAAGTTGCACCGGAGGGGGTGTTTTTCCGTAGCTTGTAACTGCTTTAATACCTGTAGCTAAGCCCCATCCCGATCACATGCCGCGCTTGCAGGTTTACCGGCGTGGTCACCACCGGAGGTCCGTCCGCGGGAACAAGAGGATTGAAGTAGGGGTTTTGGACATAGATCGACCCGATGTTTCCAGCCACCTGTCCGACGCCAATGTCGAACGAGAAATGAGGATGCTCGCGCTGCGTCACGCGGACAGCGTAGTCCAGCGTTGTGGGTAGATGGGCGCTCATAAGCGGGTACGATGCAGGATTGCAGGCGCCTGCCAGTTCGCACTGATAAAGCGCCGCGTTCAACAGGGTATTCAGATTCACGGCAGTCTTGGGCTCCTGCGTGAATCCGGCCGATGGAACCGCCACGATTCCATGGCCGATGGGCAGAGGAATGCCCAACCCGCCGAAGAACCGCCCGCCAAAGCGAGTGCTCTGGCCGCCAATGCCGAAGATCGTTGCATTGGTGGCCTTCCAGCCCAGATTCAGCAGGAACGGCACAGGAGGTTTCGCCCAGGTCTTGGTGACAGCAACGTACACGTCGCCGTTGGTGTA
>PLGG01000062.1:0-111764 GCA_003138515.1 Acidobacteriaceae bacterium
TTGATGCACCACAAATAGGGAATAGAAAAGCCATGAGGCTGAGAGATCCGGCCTCCTATGGGCTATTCCCGGCTGCCTGTCTGTCCATTTCCCAACCCAACTGCGTGGAACGAACTGTTCGTCTGGCTCATTCGTGAACGGATTGGCGAGATGTGCGCGGAAAGCTGCCTGAATGCTCTGCGTTCCGTGGGTCAGCCTGGAACAATTCGATAGCCCGCTGCGTATGATTCCTAGGAATCATGAAAACATGATGGAAATGCCGCTTGCGATGAGCGATTGGAACGCTTGTGAAGAAAAGCTGTGCTATCGCTGGGGCGGGATAGCGGCGCTGCTTTTGGCGATTGGCTACGTAACGATCATTCCGCTTTTCGCATGGGTGGGCGCGCCTCCGGCGACCGGCGAGGCCTGGTTCCGCTACCTGCTAGGCAAGTCGACGGTTTGGTGGGTGATTCTTTGGCTTTCGGTCGTCACGGACCTGCTTTATCTGCCTGTTGCCTGGGCGCTGTGGATCGCCTTGCGCAAGGCGAAAACATATCTTATGGTGGCGGCCGTGGTGTGCATGCATTTGTTCGTGGCTCTCGATCTGGCAGTGACCTGGACACATCACGCTTCTCTGCTGGCGCTCTTCCGGTACTATTCCAGTGCCGCCGACGAAGCTCATCGCGCTGCCTATCTGGCTGCGGCTGAATATGCCGCCTCGATTTATGCGACCCCGCTGCTGACCTTTTACATCATCGTGATTCCGTCGATAGGCGTGCTGCTGGCGAGCATCGCGATGATCAATGCAAGATTCGGCAAGGTGAGCGGCTGGACAGGGGTGATCGCGGGAGTGTTCGGGTTACTGTCGTTGACGGGCTTCTTTCCGCTGGTGATGGCCAACGCGTTGAGCGTGACGTTTTGGTTCTTTCTCGTTGGAGCCCGGTTACTTCGGCTTGGCAATGTCGGCGCAGAAGGGAATGAATAATCGGCGCGCCCGCCGCTACTGGCCAACCTCAAAGCGAACCACAGCCAGCGCCGTCTGGTACGCGTAGCGCGCATTGGTGTTGTCTATTTCGGCCTGTGTCTGGTTGAGCTGCGCCTCGCTGATCTCGACGATGCCGCTGAGGCCGATTTTGTAGCGCGCTGAGGCCAGGTCAAGCGCGAAGTTAGATTGATCGAGCAACTGTTTCGTGACCGCAATGCGCTGATAAGCGGTTTGCGCATTCAGCACCGCGGTGCGGACGTCGCGGGCGATCGTGTCGCGCAGGTTGCGCACGTTTTCCTGGGCGGCTTGTGCGCGCAACTTCGCGTCCCGGGCTTCAGCGTTGTAGAGAAATCCATTGAAAACGGGAATGCTGATATTAGCCCCCGCGGCGCCGTACCACGAGGACTGGATCTGGTCAGCGCGCATCGGCGTCCCCCCCGCGGCCGCCATGGCGGAGACTGTGGGCAGCCACAGATCTCGTTCGGCGGTCGAGAACTGACGGGCGGCGAGGAATTGGTCGTTCAGCGCCGCTAGATCGGGGCGCGCGGTGAATGCGGCGGTCACAAGCGTTTCAGGATCGTCGGGCGCGGGAGCCGGATTGCTGTTGGTTTCATCGACCAATGCGTATTGCAGATCCTGTTCTGAGCCGAGCACGTTATTCAGGGCGGCCAGAGCAGCTTGCTGGCTGTTCTCGGCGTCGAGCAGCAGCAACTGCGACTGCGAGAGCTGCACATCGGCAAAGCTGAGATCGAGATCGGAGCGAATCTTCGCCTTGGTGAGGGCGCCCACCTGATCGGAAGTGGCCTGACGCTGAGAGACGGTACTCTGAGCCACCTTGAGCACAGCCTGCGCAGTGAGCGCCTGATAGAAGGCCTGATCCACAGTCAGCGTAATGTCGAGCTCCGTGGCGTGCTCGCTTTCAAGCTGCGCTTTGGCGGTCGACTCGGCGCTGAGGACGAGGTTGTGCGTGCGGCCGAAGTCGGTAATCAATTGGCTCACGTTGAGGCCGCCCGCAGCACGGTCGTAGACGGAAGGATTGTTCAGCAATCCTGCGGCGATGCGGCTATTGTCGTGCGCATCGACGGCGGTTAGATTGCCTATTGCAGTGGGCATCTCCGCCGACCGCACCTCGCGCGTCACCTGCGCCTGCGCCAGCGCCAGCAAGTGCGCCACGCTGATGTTGGGATTGTTGCGGATCGCCATCTGCTCGGCTTGCGCGAGGGTGAGAGGTGGGCCGGCAGGTTGCGTTGTGTTTTGTGCTCCGGAGGGGATCTGCGGGCCTGCGGCCGCAGACGGAGCGGGTGAGGATGAATCCTGCGCCAAAGCCGCAATAAGCCGCGACGCCGGCGCGTCGGGGAGCGACGGCTGCTGCGCCGCAATCGCAGTTGAAAGCGTTGCGAGAATTGCAACGCAGGCCGCGGCAAGGCGCGGGTTGTTGCGTTGTCTATTCATGGCGAACTCCTTCCGCAGCCGTTTGTGCTCCGCGCCTGCCGTGGATGAGGAGATAAACGGCTGGAACCAGGAAGACGGTGAAGACGACGGAAACGGCGAGTCCGCCGATGATGGCTCGGGCCAGCGGCGCGTATTGTTCGCTGCCGGCTTCGAGGCCCAGAGCCAGCGGAATCATGCCCAGGAGCGTAGCCAGCGAGGTCATCAAGATGGGCCGCAGACGAACGCGGCAGGCTTCTACTGTCGCTTCCAACAGCGGCTTGCCCTGCTTGTGGAGAAGGCCCGCAAACTCGACAATCAGAATGCTGTTCGAGACCACGATGCCGGCCATCATGATTACGCCCATGAGCGACATGATGTTGAGCGTGCTGCCGGTGAGAAGCAGGATCAGAACCACTCCGGCGAGTCCCGGCGGAATCGCGAGCAGGATGATGAATGGGTCAACGAACGAAGTGAACTGCGCCATCAAAATCAGGTAAACGAGAAGAACCGCGATAATTAGACCGTAGCCGAAGTCGTGGAAGGCATCGTTCATGCTCACGACGGCTCCGCGCATGTCGATCACCGTGTTGCGGTCGTGTTGCGTGTTGGCAATGAGGCGATCGATGTTCGCTCCGACACCTTGCAACGCTTCGGTTTTGGTGGACACAAAAATGTCGATCACGCGACGGATCTGATAGTGATCGACTTCGGTGGGCGTATTGATCTCGGAAATGTCGGCCACTTCGCCCAGTGGCACGTAGCCTGCGGAGTGATCGCCGGTCAGGAGCGCTGACGAAGCTGGATCGGCCTGCTCGCTCTCCTGCCCCGGCGCGTAGCCAACGGGCCGCACACCGCGCAGCGGGATGTTCTTCATGTCCTCGAGTGACATGTTGTCGATCCACTGATTTTCATATTGCACGGTGACCATGTAGTTGTTGCCGGTTTTGGGATCGATCCAGTAGCTCGGCGCCACCATGCCGTCGGAAGTGAGCGCCGTGATCACGTCATCGACCACGTCTCGCGCCGAGAGGCCGATCAGGCTGGCGCGTTCGCGGTCAATGTTCAGCGCCAGGCCGGGGTAGTTCACGCTCTGCGGAATGTAGACGCCGCTCACGTTGGGCATGGACTGGATTTGTGTGGCCAATTGGCGCGCCAGATTGTAGGCGCTGTTCATGTCATTCGATTTGATTTGAACGTCGATTGGCGCGGGAAGTCCCTGGTTGATGACGCCGTCGACCAGGCCGCCCGCCTGAAAATAGGTGGAGAGCTCCGGCATCTGCCGCGAGAGCTCGGCCTGCACGCGACGCATGTACTCATAGCTGCCGACGCTGTGGTCTTCTTTGAGGCTCGTCTGCACGAATGCCGTGTCCATGGATGCGTTGGTGGTGTAAATGGCCGAAAGGTCAGGATAGACGCCGATGTTCGACACGATCATGCCCATGTCCTTCGGCTTCACCACGCTGCGAATTATGCCTTCGACCTTGGCGATGTAGTCATTGCTCACCTCAAGCCGCGTGCCGCTGGGCATGCGCACGTCGATGATGAACTGGCCGGGATCGGTGCGCGGAAAGTAGGCGCGCCCGATGAACGGAAAGCACACAGCGATAATCAGAACCAGGCCGCCGAGCATAACAACAGTGGCAAGTCCGGGCCTGCGCAGCACCTTGTAGGCAAACGCCTCGTAGCGATCGAGAAGGTGCTGAAAGCGCCGATTAAAAACGACCAGAAAGCGTTTGAAGAAATTTGGCTTCGTTCCTTCAACGGCATCGATGTCGCCTTCGTGTTCTATGCCCAGCGGATCCTGGCGAATGAACTTCGCACAGAAGAGAGGCACTACCGTCATGGCGAAGAAGTAGGACGCGAAGATCGAAAGCACGACTCCCAGCGCGAGCGGCGTAAAGATGTACTTGCTGACGCCGCTGAACGAAGTAACAGGAAAGAAGACGATGGCAGTGGTGAAAGTGGCGGCCAGCACGGCCATCGAAACTTCAGTACCGCCCTCCGCCGCGGCAACCGGCGGCGATTTACCCAACTCCATGTGCCGGAAAATATTTTCGAGCACGATGACTCCGTTATCGATGAGCCGCGAGAAGACCAGCGCCAATCCGCCCAGGATCATGGTGTTGATGGAGCCGCCCATGGAGTTGACGATCAGCAAGCAGACCAGCATGGAGAGCGGAACAGCAAGCAAGACCGCGATCGTCGCTCGCGGGCTGCCTAGAAACACGAGAATCATGACGCCCGTCATCACGAGGCCGATGACCGCCTCGCGCGTGACGTTGGCAATGGCCAGCTTGACGAAGACCGACTGATCGAAGACCACCGCGGTTTTAAGGGTGTCGGGAATATCGACGAGTTTCTTGACCGCGGCCTTGATGCCGTCGACGATCTCGATGGTGTTGCTGCCGCCGCCCTGCTTGAAGATGGGCACGTAGACAGAGCGCTGGCCGTCGATGCGCACGATGTTGTACTGCAAAGCGCCGGAATCGACTGCCTTCCCAATGTCGCCTACGAGCACCGACGAGTTGCCCGACGACTTGAGCGGCATTTCGTTCATCGCGTTCGCGTCGGGGAATTGGCTGTTGGCATAAATGTTGAAGTCCTTGGAGCCGATACGCACGTCACCGGCGGGAAGGATCAGGTTCGAGTTGTTGACCGCAGTGACGACGTCGTTCAGGCTCAGGTTGCGCGCCTCAAGCTTCAGCGGGTCGACGTAGATCTGGATCTGGCGATAGGTTCCTCCGTAAGGTTGCGGAACCGACGCTCCCTGCACGTTGGAGATTTGGTTGCGCACCTCGAATTGCGCCAGATCCTTGAGCCGAGTCTCGTTCAGGCCCTCACCCTTCAGCGTGACCAGACAGACCGGCTGCGTTGAAGCGGTCATGCCCAGCACCACTGGAGGCAGCGTGCCGGGCGGCAAGCGTCGCAGGTCGGCCATGGCGAGGTTGGCGATGTTGCTCAGCGCTGCGTTGGGATCCGTGCCCGGTTTGAAATAGACCTTGATCAGACTTACGCCGGTGAGCGAACGTGATTCGCTGTGGTCGACGTTGGCGGCGAGGGTGAAAAAGCGCTCGAAGGTGTTGGTGATGTCGGCTTCGATCTGCTCGGGAGGCATGCCGTTGTAGAACGTGGCCACAACCACCACGGGCATGTCGATCGGCGGAAAGAGGTCGACGGGCATGCGCGCCACGGTCACCGTTCCAACGAGCATCACGATGAGGCAAAGCATGAGAATGAAAAAGGGATAACGCAGAGCGAAATTTGGCATTATTGACCTCCTCCGCTTGCCCCGGCTTTCAGGTCGATCATGCCGCCCGACTCCTGCACGGTTTCAGATGCGGGCGTGGACGCGACGATCGGGCTCACCTCTTCGTCTTCGTGGTATTTGTCCTGCCCGCCGATTACCACGCGATCGCCAGGTTCAAGCCCGCTGGTAATTTCGGCCAGCTTCGATCCCTCTAAACCAACCTGTACGGAGCGGATGTGAATGTGGTTGTTCACACCGAGCGCGTAAACCGTCTCCTGCTTTTGCGCATTCATCACCAGGGCTTCAACGGGAACCGTGATCACATTCTTGACGCTGCCGAGTTCGAGCGCGGTGTTGGCGTACATTCCGGGCGCAATGGAGAGATCCTTGTTGTCCACGTCCACTTCCGTTTCCATGGTGCGCGTCTCAAAGTTCACGTCGCGAGTGAAGCGAACGATTTTGCCGATGAAGGAGCGATTGATGGCGTCAACGCGAACCTGCAACTGGTCGCCCTCGTGAACGAATTTGACGTCGTCTTCGGGCACGGGAATCCGCAAGCGGAGCAGGCTGCTCTGCGAGATCCGGACAATGGGCAGCGCCTGGTCATTGGAACCCGTACCGCCCTGGATGAGCGCGCCGGTATCGGCGTAGCGCCAGACCACCACGCCCGCGATGGGCGCGGTCACGGTGGTGTAGTCTTCGAGCGCCTGCACGCGCTGATTGTCGCTGCGGGCTGCTTCAGCGTGTTGCTGCGCGCCGGCCATTGTGGACTTCGCGGCATCAACCTGCGCCTGCGAGCTCAGGTCCTTCGCTTGCGCGTCGTCCAGCTCCTGCTGGGCAATGAGACCGGGACGCGTTGCGGCTGCCTGCTGCAGGCGCACGAACTGTGCATGTACAGCGGAGTTCATTGCTTCAGCGCTCTTGAGCTCGTGTTGGGCCCGCGCGATCTCTTCCTGGCTCTGTTTCAGTTCGAAGGCGCTCTCTTCAAGCTGAGCTTTCAGTTCCGGAACGTCGAGAACGGCGAGAGTCTCCCCTTCGTGCACAATGTCGCCGATGTCGACGTTAATGCGCTTCATGTAGCCGCTTACCTTGGGGTGAACGTCGACGACTTGATAGGGCTGAAACTGTCCGGCGAGGGTGAGCATGTGGGAGATGTCGCCGCGCTGCGCAATGGCTATGCGGGCTGACGCCATGGTGGCGGCGCTTGCTGCGGGACCTGAGCCGCCGGATCGACACGAGTTTATGCAGATGGCGGCGCTGGCGAATCCTAAGGCGGCCATCACAAGAATGAATCGCTTGTCCATTTCGGAGTAGCTCCTGGTTCCCGACACCGCCTACCGCAGCAGCGCGTGGAAACCATTGGGAGTTGAATGAGCGGAGAACGGTAGAACAGGGTTGGATGCAGCCCTTCATACGCCCGTTGACTATTGGCAGTCTCCCGTGGGGTACGCATTGCCTGTTGCCCGCAAACACTTCTGCCAAAGTGAAATCGAGTATCAAGCAAGCGGGGCAGACAGGTTCACAAGGACTCATGAACCGGTGGGAACCACGGGATCAAGTTGTCAGGGATGGTGCGTTAGAAAGCAGGCGGAGGGCGGAAGAGGCTGGAAAACGAAAAACCGGCAGCAGCAAATTGCGAAAAATGACTGAGGAGAACCTCGCTCCCGGCCCGGAGGGAGAAACACAGCGACGACAACGTGACGGCGGGGGGTGCTAGAGCGGCAAACGCGGCGTGGGGATGCGCGGGATCCGGCGCAGGCGCGCCGTGTTCCACAACCCTGGGTGTGGCTGCAGGCTGTGCTTTTGCGGCGCGGACACTGCTGCCAAGCCCAACGGCCGGCCCGTACCAGGCTGTCTTGGCTTCAATTGCAAAGAGAAACGCAAGCAGACAGAGGCAGAGGGCAAGCGGTGTGCGCCGGCGGAACAGGGAAGCGGCGAACAATCCCGACATAGCTGCAGTTTACCACGCGGCCGTGATCGAGAAGTTACTGCAGCACGCCGGCAGCAATTTCGATTTTGATCTCCGGCAGCGACAAGAGCGTGTTGTGAACCAGGCAACTGTGCACGCAACGCATCATGCTTTCAGTCTGCTCGGCTGTCAGTGAGACTGGGCTTGTAACGATCACGTGGAATTCGCCCAGCCGCGCCGGCTTTAGGAGCTTCTCGGCGGTCACCGAAACTTCGACTCCGCTCTTTGCCAGATTGCGCGTTCTCAAATACTCCGCGACATAAAAAGCCGCGCAGGAGCCGAGCGACGCCAGCAGGAGTTCGGGTGGAGTCATGCCCGAGTCCGCGCCGCCATTCTCCGCCGGTTGATCGCATACGATCTTGTGCGACCGCGCCTGAATAGCGAACTTTACGCCTTCAATTTGACAGACCCTTACTTCCATGGAGCCCTCGTTTCACTTCCCAACAAAGCCACAGAGGGGGAGACTTGTCACAGGTTAGAGTGGCTTTTGTTGGAAAGATGTGACGGCCGACGCACGACAATGCACGATTCAGGATGCAAAGGATAGAGCGCGCCAGCGGCGTCCAAAGCGGCTACAACCGGTCTCATAAGTGCCTGTGGAGCATAGTTCGCAAGTATGGGACCCAGCAACGAGGCGGGTCACACGAGTTCAGTGAGTTTACAAGGATGGTTTATGAGACCGGTTCTAGCCGGCGGCGATGGTTTCCGGCACCGTGGCGGCCACCATGGCGCGAATGGATTCGATTACCAGATCGGGTTCGTCGAGATGAATCCAGTGCTCACTTTTTTCGGCGATGATCTGGTTTGTGCATTCGCCGATGCGCTCGAGCTGTTCCTGCGAGAGCGGATCTGAATTGCCGGGCGTCAGCACGGTGACGGGAATTTCACGGATGGGCGGAACCGCGTCCATTTCCGTCACGGTGGCGGGAATCGAAACAATATGGCTGCGAATTCCGGCGTAGAAACCGGGGCGCGACCAGTGGGCCGCAACCGCCGGCCACACCTTCCTCGGCATCTTTCGTACTTCGGTTTTGATCCGCGTGAGGACGTGGAGTTTGTGTGCGCCGGTAGCTCCGACGATCTGATCTGAAACGTGGCTCGCGCGGCAGAACAACAAGCTAACCAGTAGGCGCGCGATGCCGGATGAAGCGACGGGCATTGCGAAGCGGATCAGCCTGCGGCCCAAATCGAGCTGCGATTGCTTTGTGGGGTCAAGCGGCGGCCATTGATCGCAGCGCATGGGATCGATGAGCACGACGCCGGCAACCTCGCCGGGATAAAGCAACGCGTAACGGCGCATCACGAGCCCGCCAAACGAGTGCCCAACCAGAATGTAGGGCGGTTTGAGCCCGGCGCGGTCGAGCATCTGGTGCAACTCAGTGGCAACGTTGCCGGGAGTGCGGGCAGTGCGGCAACGGCTGCTCCAGCCCAAGCCGCAGCGATCGTACGCGACCGCGCCCGAAGACTCCGCAATCGCTTCCTGAATGGCTCGCCAGTTGAGATGCGTGGCGCCGATGCCGGCTTCAAACAGAACCGTTGGCTCGCCCATGCCCAGTTCAAAAAGGTAGAGTTTAGCTCCGTTCGCGATGGGCACCCAGCGCCCCGATCCGGCGTATCGCCGCCGGTCGCGCCAATCGCCGACCCATTGGTAGAGGACACCGGTCGCGAGCAAGACTGCTGCGATGGCGACGATCCAAAGGACGGCGTGCATGAGTCTCCTAGAAGTGGGTGAGTGCGGCCGGGCTGAAATCGGCAACAGTGAGTTTTGCCTTGGCGCTGCCGCGATCGAGGATGAGCAATGTCGATCCTTGCTGGCCGCGCGTTGTGACCTCGATCTGGTGCGCGAACCGGTGGCCCTCTTCCTGGCGCACGCCGTACGATGTGAATTCTTTTACCGCTCCCGTTTCCTTGGCGGTTTTTTCTGCGTAGACCGGGAAGCCGATGCTGGGATCGATCCATGTTTTTACTTGCGCGTAGTGCGTTCGGTCGGCGGGGCCGGGCGTGCTCTTGATGACGTCGCAATTGCGCGCGCCGAACTTGGCCTGGCCCTCGGAGGTTTGCCCTGGCCAGAAATACTGCTGCTCGAGGAAGTCCTCGTAGTCGAATCCCGGACCGAGCGGATGAGCGCTCCACTTTTCAAAGGGCACGATATGGGCGGATGTTTCGCCGGGATGAGCGATTTGGATCGTGTGGCTGCCGCCGGAAACCATCTCTAAAAGAATATGCTCGCGCAGGTCGGCGTGCGTCGAGGGCGGCTGCCCAAGATCGATGAACTCACGCAGCACTCCGCTAAACCAGTGCGTCTTGATGGTGATGGGATAGCTTACGCGGGCGCCAGCCGCGTCAATCGCGACCAGATGGCCGGTGACGCGAAAGTCGGAGGTTTCGATCTGTTTGCGAGCCGTGGCGAAAAGATCGTTGACATTTGCGGTTTGCGCCCACAACGCCGGAAGGAGCGCGGCAATCAGTCCCGCATACCTGGCCGCCCGCACTGCCCTCATGCATCGATCCTTCCGTCGCGAATGCGAATATGCCGCGGGGCGTTCAAGGCGATTTCGTTCTCGTGGGTGACGATCACCAGCGTCATGCCGCGATGCTCCCGAATGCCGCGCAATATTTCCATGATGTTCGCCGTGTTGACGCTGTCGAGATTGCCGGTCGGCTCGTCGGCAAGCAGGATGGCCGGTTCGTTGGCCAGGGCGCGCGCAATCGCCACGCGCTGCCGCTCACCCGCGGAGAGCTCGTTCGGAAAATGCTTCATGCGATCTTTGAGGCCCATCTCCTCAAGCAGCGCCGACGCTCGCTCCAGGCGATGGTTGGCGCGGCCACCCTTCGCCAGCATGGCCACCTGCACGTTTTCAACCGCGCGGAGCGTGGGCAGCAGGTGAAAGGCCTGGAAGATGAATCCGACCTGGCAGGAACGATAGGTATCCAGATCGACCGCTTTCCCCAGTAGCGATCCCCTGAACAGAACCTCTCCACTGTTGGGCACATCGAGTCCGCCCAGCATATGCAGTAAAGTGGATTTGCCGCTTCCGCTTGGCCCACTGATGGTGACGTATTCGCCGGCCTCGATCGTGATGTCCACGCCTCGCAGGGCCGCGACGCGCCCATCATCATAACTCTTCACAAGTGCGCGCCCTTCCAGGATGGGGCTACTCATAGCGCAATGCCTCCACCGGCGAAAGCCGCGCGCCGCGCCATGCCGGATACGCTCCAGCGACAAGCCCGGAGCCGATGGCGATAAGAAGCGATTCAAACAGATGAACCGGCGAGACAGAAGTCGAAACCACGCTCGCGGTCTGCGGCATGACGGAAAGAATGCGTAAAGCGCCCCATCCTACAACGATGCCCAGCAAGCCGCCGGCGAAGCCCAAACCCGCAGCCTCGGTAAGGATGAGCAGAATCACATGCCGGCCCTTCCAGCCCAGCGCGCGCAGGATGCCGATCTCGCGCGTGCGCTCGAATACCGACATGGCCATGGTGTTGGCAATGCCCACGATGCCGATGAACAGAGCAATGGACGACGTGCCCCATGCTATCGCGTGCGCCATATCCACAATCTGGTTATTGCCCGCGCGTTCCGCGGCAGCCTCGGCGCGGATTCCGGGCTCCAGCGCATCGATTTCATCCTGAGCGCGCTTGATGTAATCGTCGTACGATTCGCCGGCGGGCGTGGGACGAAGCCGCACATGAAACGCGGTCACCTTTCCCTCTCTACTGGAGATGTTCTGCATTTGATCGAGCGGCATGATCACGGCGCCGGTTTCCAGTGCCGTGCCCCCGTGAAAGATTCCCGTAATCGTGAAAGTCTCTCCCAGAATGGTGATCGTATCGCCGGTTTTCTTGTTCAGATTCTGCGCGAGCAGATCGCCCAGCACGACGTCGGGCCGGCCTGCGCGGAAGGGCCGCCCCGATGTGAATTTGAGCGAATCCAACTCGTAGGAATCGGCCGGCCATCCATAGACCAGCGCATTCACATCCGGCGTTAGATCGATCAGATTGAAGACCAGTGGCGCGACCGCAGCCACCTCAGGAAGGGCCTTGATTTTCGCGCCGAGCGACTCATCCAGCGAGCTATTGAACAAGCTTGATTGCAGGACGGCGATATCGGTGCCGGCGCTCTGGTAGAGCCGTAGCCATTCGTGTTCGAACGAGCGCGAGAATCCCACCAAAGCCACAAATGCTCCTATACCCATCGTAATCCCGCACAGGGTGAGCAGGGTTCTGAGGCGCCGGCGCCTTAGGTTCTTCCAGGCGAATCCGGTGAACGAGAGCTGGGAGGCCATGGCCTTCAAAAAGTTTCCTTATGTACACGGATGTGCGGGGGGTCCGTGAGCGTTAGTCTATCGGGCGCTGGTGCTTCTGTCCAACATCGATTTTACGCACGGCCGCGCATCGAACATGCGAAGTCAACCCGCATTCGGCAGGCGCAGCGGGCTTTCTCGCGATGCCCATTCGCGGTCAGGAGGAGAAGAATTGGCACGAGACAGATCGCGCCATCAGCCGCAGCGACAGAGACGCAAACCGACCCTGGCGGGCGTCAAGCAGTGATGCCACAGCCGTGCAGATGCGATTTGGCAATGATCAGGCGGTAGGTTGCTCAGCCGGCGAACCGGCCGGCGCGCTACACGCAGCTAGCGCCCCCGCCCACCGCCGCCAGTTCCCTTGCGCGCCGTGTAGCAATCCCGGCAGTAGACCGGGCGATCGCCACGAGGCTCAAATGGAACGGTAGTAGGCTGGCCACAACCCGAACAAATCACAGGTGTTCCCTGTGAAGGAGCCGAACGGTGGCCGGATCCCCCCTGATCGGCCTTCTTTGCCTGGCGACAAGGCTTGCAGCGCTTTGGGGTCGAGTAACCGCGTTCCTGAAAAAATTGCTGATCGGCGGTGCTGAAGGTAAATTCCTGCCCGCAGTCACTGCACGTAATTTGCATATCTCCGGCCATAGGACTCCTTGTGTGGGATTGTACAGCCCAAACCACATATTCTTTGCAAGGATTCTTTTCGAATTTCAAAAGGCGGGGCAAAATGAGGCCGTCCAGGGGCCGATAGGCCTGGCGGCTGGCCACGGTATCGTTCTTTTTGCGAAGCAAGAGCGGCGCACCGGGCGCGCAACAGCCGATCGGCTAAAAGACGAAAATTGCGCGAGCCAGGTTACGCCCCAAGGTGATAAATTCATTTTGCCGCGCGGTTTTCCCTGTGACCTTTTCCCGCGCCGGCATTCAAAGGTTGCGTACCACCGAGTTCTGCGGGGTGGACGAACGGCCCATCCTGCATTCCCTAACCCCGCGGAGAACATCCGCGCCATTCCCCAACGAGGTCAAAAGAACTATGAAGAACCAACTCAACGCAGTGCTCCTCTCTGCTGCGCTCGCCGGCCTGGCCGGTGGCAGCGCCGTTGCCGCTCACGCGGCCACGCAAACCTCCGTCAACGCAAACTCCGCCAAGGTCATGAAGGCCGGTTTGCGCTACAGCGGTTCGAACTACGACACCGCCAAGCATTCCTGTAAAGGCAAGAACGACTGTAAAGGCCAGGGCGGATGCAAATCCAGTGACAACGGCTGCTCCGGCAAGAACAGTTGCAAAGGCAAGGGTGGTTGCGCCACCGACGGTTCCAAAATGCCCGACTCCATCTAACAAGCAGTATTCAGTCGTCAGTGATCGGTGGCCGGCACCTGGCTTACCCGATTTACGCGTGGTTCTAGTCTGCCTGCCACTCTTCACTGACGACTGATCGCTGCCCCCTTAAAACCCAAGAACTGAAAACTGGCAAGTGTGAACTGAGAACTGTTTGAATGCCCGGCAATCGCTTCAATGCGTTTCAGGACCACGGCGTGGGCATCGGCCTGCGCATTCCGCATTACGAGCACATCTTCTCTCGCAAACCGGTCGTCGACTGGTTTGAAATCATTTCGGAAAACTACATGTGCGATGCCGGCCGTCCGCCGGCCATGCTCGATCGCATTCTGGAACAATACAGAGTCGTCCAGCACGGCGTGTCGATGTATTTCGGCTCGGTGACCGCGCCCGATCCGGAGCATCTGAAGCGGCTCAAGAATTTAGTCCGCCGCACCAAAACACCTTGGCTCAGCGATCACCTTTGCTGGGGCTCGGTGGATGGCACGTACACCCACGACCTGTTGCCGCTGCCTTACACCTGGGAGGCCGTTGAACGCACCGTGGAACGCGTCCGCATGGTCCAGGACTATCTCGAGATTCCCGTCGCTGTCGAGAATGTGAGCTCTTACGCGGCTTTCACCGGCTCCGAAATGACTGAGTGGGAGTTTTTGACGGAAGTGGTCGAGCGCGCCGACTGCGGAATTCTTTTCGATGTGAATAACGTCTACGTTTCAGCGATGAACCACGAGTTCAATCCGCTGGACTACGTGAACGCCGTGCCCGCGCATCGCGTGGCCCAGATTCACATCGCCGGCCACTCAAAGTACGAAAAATACATTCTCGACACGCACGATCACCCGGTGATCGATCCCGTGTGGCAGCTCTACGCGCGCGCCATTGAGCGCTGCGGGCCGACGCCTACCCTGCTCGAGTGGGATGACCACATTCCCAGCTTCGACGAAGTGCACGCCGAAGCCAAGAAGGCCGAGCAGTTCCTGCATCCGCATGCGACCGAGCTTGTGGGGGCGGCGAAATGAGTGCGCACCCGAACGTCCAGGCGAACGCCCCGACGAACCAAAGCCCGATGGACCTGGCCGCATTGCAGCGCGAGATGGCTGCCGCCGTGATGCAGCCGCTGACGCCGGACGAAAACATGCGCGCGACCATGCCAGACGGTAGATCGACGACCGCTGTCGCGGCCTCGTTCATCGCGCCCAATTCGCGGCTCACTGCATTCGAGCGGCTGGAAATCTACAACCGGCAATACTGGTACCGCGTGCTCGGCGCATTGGCTGAAGATTTTCCCGCGCTGCGCGCTGTTATCGGCGGCCGTCGATTTGAGGCGCTCAGCATCGCTTATCTCGCCGAGCATCCCAGCCGGTCGTTCACGCTGCGCAACCTCGGATCAAAGCTTCCCGCATGGCTTGCGGCTCATCCCGAGCAAGCCGGACGCCGTCACCGCCTGGCGGTGGACGTGGCGAAGATGGAGTGGGCGTTTGTCGAAGCGTTTGACGCGGCAGAGCTCGCTCCGCTCACGCAGCGTCAGATTGCGGCGCTTCAGGGAGAATCGCGGCTAGCTTTACAGCCCTATCTGCAACTCGTCGCGCTCCACTATCCCGCCGACGATCTGGTTCTCGAGTTGCACGCCCAAGAGAAACGCCAGACCAGCGAAGCGGGAGTCGCGCATGAAGACGATTCCGGCGCGACGACTGGAGTGCCGAAGTTGCAGCCGCGTCCCATCTGGCTTGCCGTGCATCGCGTCGATTTGTCGGTGTACTATCGGCGCATCGGGCGCGAGGAGTTTCAGACCCTCGATGCGCTTCGGTCGGGTTCCCCGTTCGGCGAGGCGCTTGAGGCCGGATTTTTGGGCTCCCGCATTCCCGAGCGGGTCCGTGCCGAACGCGTGCAGGAATGGTTTGGAAGTTGGGCCGAGTTGGGCTGGATTTGCCAGGCTTGAATTTGCCAGAGTTGACCTCCGCGGCTTAATTTATCCGAATTGATCTTTCCGGCCTCATTGATCCGAATTGATTTGTGCGGCTCGATTCGCGAGTGATTGCGCTGCGCTCGCCGCAATGAAAGAGGAGTGTTATGGCCGCTCTCGTACGAACCGCCGCCGTCGCGTATGGCGGGGCGCGCATCTTTCTCAACAAGCTCCAGAGCCCGCTGCTGCTCGCTATCCGGCTCTACTGGGGCTGGCAGTTCGCGCAGGATGGCTGGGGCAAGCTCACTCACCTCAGTCGCGTTACGGAGTTCTTCACCACGCTGAACCTGCCCATGCCGCATGAAACGGCGCTGCTGGTGTCGCTGGTGGAGTTTGCCGGCGGCATTCTCTTCGCAGCCGGAATTGGATCGCGGCTGGTCTCGCTGATTCTTCTTGTCAACATGACAATGGCCTACCTGAGCGTTCCCGATGACCGCGTGAACTTTTCGCACATTCTTTCGAATCCCAGCGATTTCTACAACGCCACGCCGTACACCTATTGGTTTGCCGCGCTGCTGATCCTGATTCTGGGTCCAGGACTGTATGCGGTCGACACGCTGATCGCGATTCGCCTGTCGCCGCCGGTCAAAGTTGCGCACGCTGCGGTATCATCGATCCGGACAATATTCAAGCAAAGATAGGCGATTCAAACAAAGATAAGCGTCAAGCAAGGTTCGGGTCCCATGCGCATCGTCTACCTGCTCTCGTCGCTCGGCGTGGGTGGGGCGGAAAAGCAGGCGCTCGCTGTCGCGGAACGGATGGCCAGGCGCGGCCACACGGTCGCTCTCGTAGTGCTGATGCCGTGGCTGCATGAAGAATGGCCCACCGCGATTCCCACCCTTCATCTCGATGTACGCAAGACGCCCGCGAGCGTGCTCAGGGGATTCATTCGCGGGCGTGCATTTCTGCGCGAGTTTCGCCCCGACCTGGTACACAGCCACAGCTTTCACGCCAACATTTTCGCTCGGTTGCTTCGGATGGCGGGTCCGCCGTTCGTCGTGCTCTCCACTGTGCATAACGTCTATGAGGGCGGCCTGTGGCGCATGGTCGCCTATCGACTGACAGACAGACTCAGCCGCCGGACCGTGGCCGTGAGCGAGGCCGCTGCGGAGCGCTTTACGCGGCTCAAAGCCGTGCCGTTGCACAAATGCTCGGTCATTTTGAATGGAATTGACCTGAATGACACCGACGTCGATGGTTTAATTCCCGATTGCAATCGGCGCGCACACATGCGCGCGGAGATGGGAATCTCAACAGAGAACGCGGAGTTTGTCTGGCTCGCCGTCGGGCGTCTCGCCCCCGCGAAAGATTACCCCAATCTGCTGCGAGCCTTCGCCGCCGTCCGCACCCACACACCACAGACACAGCTATGGGTCGCCGGTGACGCGCGGGGAGGCGAGCGGACACCGCTCGAAGCGCTCGCGAAGGAACTGCAAATCGATGGCGCCGTCCACTGGCTTGGCCTGCGCCGCGATATGCCCGCGCTCCTCGATGCCGCTGACGGCTTTGTCCTTGGTTCCGCCTGGGAAGGAATGCCTCTTGCAGTCGGCGAAGCGATGGCGATGGCGAAGCCCGTCGTCGCCACCGATGTTGGCGGCGTGCGCGAGCTGGTCGGGGACGCGGGCGTGGTCGTTCCAGCGAAGGATTCGCAAGCGCTGGCCGAGGCGATGCTGGCGACGATGCAAGAGAGCAGGGAAGAGCTTGCTGCGCGAAGCCGTGCAGCGCGTGAGCGCGTGTCGCGCCAGTTCAACATGGACGCGACCGCTGACATGTGGCTATCGCTCTACGAATCGCAGCTCACTGCAGTCCCTCAGTCCCGTAGTCCCTCAGTCCCGTAGTCCCTGTCTTTCAGAACTGGAACGCCGCCTGGATGAAGATTCGCCGCGCGGCCGAAGGAGTCGCAAAGACTCCGCCCTGAAGGCTGATCGAATTGCCAAAGCTCGGCGAGGTCACGCTGCCCACCGGGTTTCCGTAATCGATGTCGTTAAACAAGTTCAACGCCTGCGCACTAAACGTGAGAGAGTACTTTTTGCCGGAGCCTGGCGCGCCACTGGCGCCCATCGGGCCTCCGCCTCCGCCACCGAAGGGGCCGCCAAACCCACCCCCGCCGCGTCCACCTCCGCCTCCCATACCGCCCCCACCCGGACCGCCTCCTGAAGGGGGTGCGCCCGGCTTCTCCGCTTTGGGGCCGATCCCGAACGTTCGACTCACCCGCAGGTTCACGGCCACGGCCGCCGGTCCGTTGCCTGCATTGATCGGAATGATCGTCTCGCCCGGCCCCGGTTCAGTGTCGAAGCATCCGTAGGAGTTTTCAATGTACCGAGTCTGCCCCGCAGCGCAATCTGAGACCGCCGCGAAAGCCGGCCGGTCAAGGTTAATAAAGTTGTCGCCCGTCAGGTCAAACGGCGTGACAAGATTGAAAGGCCGTCCCGACTGAGCTACGAGGAACGGATTGAACACGACGCCCCACTTGAAGGTGTAGTTGGCCATCAGGAAAACCATGTTGCGCGAGACGAAGCTGGCGCGGCCGTAATCCTGCGTCAGGTTCCAGGAGTTGGAAGCGGTTCCCGTGTTGGCGTTCGCCCAGGACATCGTGTAGAAGCCCATTACGCTGAAGGTGGGCTTCAGCCTCGCGTTGATGTTGACGATGATCTGGTTCTGCTTGAACACAGCCTCGGAGAAATACTGGTTCACAATGCCGGTGATGCCCTCGCTCGACAGGGCTCGCGGGCCGGTGGTGCTGTTATAGAAGCAGCTTCCCGGGCATGTCCCCGGCGCCGGCAAGTACGCGTTCGCGTTGCGGGTCACCAGTTGATGCACGCCGAACGAATGGAGATAGGTGAGCGCGACGGTCGTGTTCTTCGTCGCCTGCCGTTCCAGGCTGGCCCCGTACTGCTCGGTTGTCGGGGCGTGGTAGCTTGACGCAACCACGTAGCTGGAACTGGCTTTGGCCGCGCCTGTCCCGCAATTGGTTGAAAACCAGCTCGAAGTCTCCGTTGCGGTCGAAAAGCAAGTCGGGTTCGAGATCACCTCTTGCGTCTGGCCCGTCCCTCCCAGGTTGAAGCGGTCCGTGTTCAGCAGATTGCCGCTGCCCAAACGGTCGTAGAAGAAACCAACGCCGCCGCGCAGGATCGTTTTTGAAACGGCGCCTTTCTTGTGCCCGTCCAGCGCATACGCGAAGGCCACGCGAGGTCCAAAATCGCTGTGGTCTGCAGTATGATTTTGCGTCTCCCAGCGCAGGCCGCCTGAGAGCGTGAGGTTCTTATTCACCTTCCAGTCATCCTGGAAAAACAGCGCGGCGTCGAAGACGTTTGCCAGTATTCCCGCCGGGCCGGCTGTATAGCTCAGCTTGTTTGGCCCGCAGCCTTGTGCAAGCGTCGGGTCGGTCAATTGCGCAGCCGCGCAATCGGTGGCAAAAGCCGGCGTTCCGATTTCGCCTTGATGATTCAGCGTAAAAGCGTAGGCATCCACCGTGGGAAAGGTGAACTGCCCATTGAAATTCGCGTCGGTCGAGTTTGCGTCGCGGTTGTCGCGGGCCCGCATGCCGATCTTGATCGCCTGCGTGCCGACCGTCATGGTGGTGATGTTTTGCAATTCCAGGTGGTCCAGATGGTCTCTCGAGGTTTGCTTGCTGGACCCGCCATCCGTCAATAGCTGCGGCACGCCGAAAGTCGGCGCCGTGCTCACCGGGGCCGCGTTGGTCATCGCGCGCCGGTACTGAAAGTGGGTTTCGTTCACGACGCGGTCGTTGATAATCTGCGTGTCCACCAGTTGAAAAGCGTTCTCACTCGAATAGGAACTGCTGGCCGTCGAGGGCAGCGAACTGGCGCCGCCCAATATCCCGCTCTGGTTGCTGTGGGAGTACTGATAGCGCAGCGTCAGCGTGTTTTTCTGCCCCAGTTGGAGATCCACCCGAGGCGAAATCTCGAGCCGGGTTTGCGGAGTGAACAGGGCTCCTGTGAGCGGCGTGTTGCTGACCGAATAGGGACCGGGGCTGGTAAACGGGTCGGGAACGACCGGATTCGTAATCACGTAGACGCTGGCGTCCTGGTAGGTGCGGCCTTCCACGCTGAGAAAATAACTCGCCCATTTCGACATGGCGCCGCTCACTGTGCCGTTGTACTGGATCTTGTAGTTGGCGGGGATAGCGCTCGTAAACGGATTCTTGGTGTTGAAGGCGTCGTCGTTGCCCATCAGGAAGACGCGCCCGTGCAGCGTGTCTGTTCCCGGCTTGGTGATGATCTCGATGCGCCCGTAGCCGATCTTGTCGAACTCGGCTGAGAACGGGTTCTGGTTGATGCGAATCTCCCGGATGCTCGACTTGGGCGGCAATTGGCCTCCGGTGAATCCGTCGATATAAATCTGCCCGCCATTGGGGCCTGCCGAAGGGCCAGCGAGGGCGCTCAACTCGCTCGATAGTTCGTCGGGATCGTCCGAGAGCGCGTCGAGGTCGCTGCCTTTCAGGACCACGGAGCTGGCGTTGCTGCCGGCGTCCGTGCTCACCGTCGGTCCGCCTTCGTCGGTGACCACCACCTGTTGCTCGGCGGCTTCGATCGCCATCTTGATGTCGATGTTCTTGGATTGGCCGGCGTTCAGCGGAATCGGCGCGGAGACGAAGGGCGCGAAACCTGAGTAGCTGGCCTCGATCACGTAGCTTCCCGCGTCAAGGCCACGTACCTGGTACCCGCCGGCGGCATCAGCGGTTGCGTTGACCACGTTTTTGCCCGCAGCCGTTGTTACCGTCACCTGCGCGCCGGGAATCAGCGCACCCGTTTGGTCGAGGATGTGACCGTGCAGTGTTCCTGTTGGCACGGGCGCGGCCTGCGCGCCGGAGTCTGGAGCTGGCGGTGACACCGGCGCCGATTGGTCCGGCGCTGCCTGGCCCGGTTGCGCCGCGGGCGCTGGTGCGGGAGCCGCTTGTTCTGGGGGTGGCGGATTGGCAGGCGTCGATTGCGCCCGCCCGACCGCGCCAGCGAATGCCAGCGCCAAGGCAACCATGAAAGCGATCAGAGAATGCGATAGGGAACCAGATTTTGAAGACAAAATTTCCTCACTTGCGAGTGTATGAAAACCTGATGAAATTACTCGACACCCGCAGTGGAATCACCCGAGCTCAGGCTCCAGCTTGAGAGCAGGTCCTGCGCTTGCGGCGCCTCGAGCAGCGGTTCCACACCGGCCAGCAGCTTGACCGCGCTCACGCCGGAGGCATCTTGGGTGGCCACGATCATGACTGCATCGCCTTTCTGCAAAGTGGCGAGCTGGATGATTGGCGCACGCTCCAGTACGGTTTCGAGGTCCATTCTCGGTGCGCCGCCTCCGCCGCCCTGGCTGAAATTGCGCGGAGGGCCACCACCGCCGTTTGGAACCCCGTTGCCTGCCGGACCTGCGCCCGCACCTGGAGATCCTGTACCTGCGCCTCCCGGACCGCCTTTGAGCCGCGCGGCCAGAAGCGCAGCCATCGTGTCGGGGAGCCGCCGCAGTTGCGCATCGGCAGTGATGCGAATGGTGACCGGTTTCTTGGTGGCCAGGTCCTTGACAGTCAGCGTTGAGCCGATGGCATCGGTGGAAAGAATCGTCCCGGCGATCGAGAGGAAGCTGCCCGAAACAACGCCCTCAGCCGCAATCGCGGAGCCGTCGGCGTTCTTCGTCCCTCGCGCCCACAACTGGTCGCCGGGCTGGATGGCCGCGATCGGCGCGAGCTGCGCCTGATCGAAGCGCACCGAGCCGGGAGCATAGCGCTTGAGCACCGTGGCCTGTGTGGTGTTCACGGTGACCTCCTTCGTCACGGCTCCCACGCGCGTGTTCACCAGAACGACGCCAGCCGCCGCATCGACGCTCTTCACCAGGCCATGCACTCCCTGGTTCCACTGCTCGGCTTCGGTCTTCTGCTTTTGGGCCACGTCAGACTGCTTGATGGCGATGATCCTGAGCGCTTGCGGCGTCGAGCCGGTTGCGCCCCCGGCTGCATTCGGATCGAGCGTCACCAGCACGCGATCGCCGGTCGAGATGCTCGAGAAGTCGAGGGTCTCGGCCTTGGTCAGGTCCGTCTGCCCCGGCGCGATGCGCTTCAGTTGTGCGGTTGCAGGAACCTCGACCTGGTTCACCTGTCCTGCGTCGGTCTTTACGGTAAGCGTGTCGCCGCTGATGGCCGTCACCGTGCCCAGGTAGCGAACGACTTGCGTTTGCGTGGACTGTGTTTGTGCTGGCTGCGTTTGCGCCTGCGCAATGGGCGCGACTGCCGTAACCAGTGTCGCGAGCGACAAAAAGGCGCCTCCGAGAATCTTTGTTCCAAATCGCATAAGTTCTTGCTCCTCAACGTTCGAGCGCTGGCGGAGGATGAACACACCAACCCTCATTGCGTAGACGAAATACACTGGCAAAAGGTCGAAACGGCGTCCCACGATCTGCGAGAGACAGGGAATAGAGAGTAGCCAGTAGGGAATAGGCTGCTGCCGGATTGAAAATCGAGGTCCTTGCCCGGCTTTCATTGATCATTGAACAGGACCCGAATCAGCAACTTAGTCCTTCGCGCGCAAGGCTCGGAGTTTAAGGCTCTAAAAGCTGAGAGCTGAAAGCTAGAAGCTAGAAGCTAGAAGCTAGAAGCTCCTACTCCCTATTGGCTACTCCCTGGTCCCTGTTCTTCCAGCACTGCCCTCTGTGCCGCGAAAATCTCCTTAAGGCCTGCTTCGGCCAGATCGATCATGCCATTCAACTGCGCGCGCGAGAAGCTGCCTTTTTCGGCTGTCGCCTGCGTCTCGACCAGGCCCCCATCGGCCGTCATCACCACGTTCATGTCCACCTCGGCCTGCGCGTCTTCTTCATAGCAAAGATCGAGCAATGCCTCGCCGTCTACGATGCCTACGGACGTCGCGGCCACCAATTGCTTGAGCGGAGACGTCTTGAGCGTTCCTGCCTTGACCAGCGCCTCGAGCGCCAGCGCCAGCGCCACCGCCGCGCCCGTGATGGCCGCCGTGCGCGTGCCGCCATCGGCCTGGATCACGTCGCAGTCGAGGATGACCGTTCGCTCGCCCAGAGCTTTCATGTCGACGACCGAGCGCAGGCTGCGGCCGATCAGACGCTGAATCTCGTGCGTGCGCCCGCCGATCTTGCCGCGCTCGCTCTCGCGCGGGGTCCGGGTGACGGTCGAGCGGGGCAGCATTGCGTATTCGGCCGTGACCCAGCCTCGCCCCGAGTTGCGCAGCCAGCCGGGAACACCCTGCTCGATGGTCGCGTTGGTGAGCACTCGTGTGTTGCCGAGCGAAACCAGAACCGAGCCTTCGGCGGTCTGGACAAAGCCGGGTGTGAGCGTCAGCGGGCGAAGCTGCGCACGGCTTCTGCCGCCGGGGCGAAGGAGAATTCCGCTTGCCGACTCCGTTGCGTTCCCCATTGCGTTCATGAACGGATTGTAAGGGAGCGCCGCCGGGAGCGGGGCCGGGCTGAGAAGCCGGTTCCGCAATGGGAATCCGGGAGATCCAAGTGCCGGATTAGGAATCTTCCCATAACTTAATGATAGTAATGCACTTGTGCTGGCTAGACGCAAGCGATCAGTTCCGTTTTGGAACCGACGGCCGTTGCGCCGCCCCGCCCGTATGCCCCCAATCGGAGACTTATCCCTCCCATGATCAGGAGCTTAGGAAATGCGTCCCCGTTTGGCACGCCACGTGTATGAAAACAGGACAAAGCTCACCGCCAAACGCAGAAACGGGAAGTGGGGCAAGGAACGGGCGGTGCGGAACAGGGTGTAGGGAACCGGGATCAGGGATCAAGGAACAAGGAACAAGGAACAGGGGACAGGGAACAAGGAACAGCAAGACGCGGCCCAGTGGTGCTCTCTGACCACTGACCACTGACAACTGAAAACTGACCACTGCAAGAAAGGATCCGGCATATGCAGCAGACCGAAGCATTCAGAGGGACGGCACGGAAACGGGACGTCTCAGTGCGCAAGCAGGTTAGTCTCGACCGCAAGCACCCGGGTCTGGACAAGCACGAGGGCCTGGAGTTGAACGCGAATCGCACGGACAGCCGGCAAAACGGCCCCGGGAGCGCTAGCACGAGTCCCGACCGCAAGCGCGTGGAGACGGTTGTAGAGACTCTCGCCACCTTGCATAGCCGGGGCGAGACCCTCGCCGAGGTGGCGCACGACGCGCGCAATATGGTCACTGCTCTCGGCCTCTACTGCGATCTCCTGGAGGAGCCGGGCGTGCTGGCTACTCCCTTCCTGCACTACGGACACGAGCTCCGGCTTGTGGCTGCGGCAAGCCGCCGGCTGGTCGAAAAGATCGTCACGATAGATGTTGAACAGGATGCGCAACGGGTCGCGCAATCGAACGCACAGGGACCGCCCAGTGCAGCCGCGACGCCGCTTGGCCTCACATCCGCAGGATCGGGACCGGCGCTGCTCGAACGGGAACGGGAAAGCGCGGCGATACCCGTCCTGGACCCTGGGCCCATTGCGGCCGCAGGCGCCTATTCGGCCGGGCGCTGGGATCTGCTGCCTGTCGTGCCCGTCGCGAACCTCGCCGCTGAACTGCTCGCCAACCGCAACCTGCTGGCGGCGCTGGCCGGACCGTCGATCGCCCTGACGGTTCACGCCGAGGGTGGCGCGCGGCCTGTCCGGCTCACCGGGGAAGACCTGACGCGGGTCATGGTGAATCTGGTGAAGAACTCGACCGAGGCCATGCCCTCGGGCGGGCGCATTCACATAGGCCTGCGCGAGCAGCCGGAAGCGCAGGGCGCCGCGGCCTGCCTCCTCCTTACTGTCGAGGACAACGGGCCGGGCATCCCCGCAGGGGCCCTCGAAACAATCTTCGGCTCCGGCTACACGTCGCATGGGATGAACGAAGGCCAAAGCGGAGGATCGTACGGGAACTTCGACCTCTGCCATCGTGGCTTGGGTCTCACCATCTCACGCTCCATCGTCGAAGGCGCGGGAGGGCGCATCGCCGCCAGCAACCGGGAGCAGGGCGGAGCGCGCTTCGCAATCGAGCTGCCGGTGCGCAAGACGAGCTAACGCTCCTGAGCCGTCGGGTTTCTCTACCGGCGAGGTCCTCGCCGCATCCCATCAGCGGCCGGCGCCGCGAAAACGAAGCTAATAGCTAAGAGCTGTCCCTTAGAGTTTTTCCGAACGTGCGAAAGGCGAATACAATGCTGGATACAGTCTTCAACACACGAGAGATGGAGTTCATTCCTCAACTTGCCGAGCCGGCGATCCGTCTGCACCTGCTGGTAGTGGACGCGGACGCGGCGGTGCGCTCGGCCTGCGCCGAGATCGCCGCCAGTTTGGGATATGCGGTCGATAGCACGGGCGACCTGGGCCAGGCGCGCGGCCTTCTGCGCGGCCACATCGCCGATATTTTGCTGGTCAATCTGCCGTCGGGGTCGAACGACGGACTGGAACTCGTCTCCGAGGTCAAGCTGCTCTATCCTGACACTTCGGTGATCGCCATGACGGCCACCGGCTCGGTGAATGCGGCCGTCGAGGCCATGCGCTGCGGCGCGTCCGACTACCTGACCAAACCCTTCGCCATGGACGAGCTCTCGACCGTGCTCGACCGCGCCGCGCAGATCCATATGACCGACACTGCGACGCGCCAGTTGCGCGAACGCCTGCGCCTCTCCGAGGGCCTCGGCTCGATGATCGGTCGCTCGCCGGAGATGGAGAAGATCTATCGCATCCTCTCCAAGGTGGCACAAAGCACGCACCCCGTCCTGATCCTGGGCGAGAGCGGCACGGGCAAGGAGCTGGTAGCGCGCACGATCCACGCCTATGGCCCCAACTCCCAGAAGCCTTTCCTGCCCGTCGATTGCGGCTTGCTCGTGCCCACGCTCATCGAGAGCGAGCTGTTCGGCTACGTCAAGGGAGCCTTCACCGGGGCCAATCACTCGAAAGATGGCCTGCTGGTCTCGGCCGAGGGGGGAACCGTCTTCCTCGACGAGATCGGCGAGCTCTCGCTCGACCTGCAAGCCAAGCTCCTGCGCGCGCTGCAGGAGAAAGAAGTCCGGCCGGTTGGAGCGACGCACCGCATACCGATCAAGGCTCGGATCGTGGCCGCCACCAATCGGGATCTCGCCGCGATGGTCGAAAAGGGCACCTTCCGCAAGGACCTCTTCTACCGGCTCAACGTGGTCAACCTGCGGCTGCCTTCGCTGCGCGACCGCCGCGAGGACATCCCGCTGCTCGCCGCGCACTTCCTTGACCGCATCAGCCGCGAACACAACCGCAAGTTCACCCTGAGCGACGAGGCGCTGCGCACCATGATGCGCCACGACTGGCCGGGCAATGTGCGGGAACTGGAGAATTCGCTCGAGCGCGCCACCGCGCTCTCCTCCGGCCCGGTGCTGCACCTGGGCGACCTGCCCACGCAGTTGCAGCAGCAGGGCCTCAAGGAGAACCACGACGCGCTCCACGCCGGCGACGTCGAAGAGGCCGGAGTTGCCGCCGCGCCCGGCGTCAAGCCTCTGGCCGACCTCGAGCGCGAGGCAATCTTAGGCGCCATCCGCACCCTGAACGGCGACAAGCTGCAGGCCGCAAAGCTGCTCGGCATCGGCAAGACCACGCTCTACCGCAAGCTGAAGGAGTACGGCATCGCCGACCCGCTGCACGAAGAGTGAAGAAGCTCGCGACGGAAGACTGAAGATCGAGGACAAGGAGTTGGACATGAGCATCCTGCTAGTGACCGGAATCGAAGGCGCCCGCAACTGCGCCGCCGTGGTGGGCGCGCAACTGGGAATGGAAGTTGAAGTGGCCGAAGGCCGACGCGACGCGCTGGCCGCGCTGCGCAAACGCGAGTTTCTGGCCCTGGTGATCGACGAGACGCTGGCCGAGTGCGACCCGGCCGCCGCCGACCGCATCTGCGAGCAGGCCGGCCTGGCCATTCCTCTCCAGATCAACTTTGCCCTCTCGGGAGCGGGCCGCCTCATCCGCGAGGTTCGCTCCGCGCTCCATCGCCGCGAGCGCGAGCAGGCCGTGGCCCGGCGCGCCGCCGCGGCAGCCATCGAGGCCGAGCTCAAGTCTACGGTCGCGGGCCTGCTTCTTCACTCGCAGCTCGCCCTCAGCGGCAGCGAAATCCCGGCGCCAGTGGCCGACCGGCTGCGCGTGGTCGCCGATCTGGCCGGTAGCCTGCGCCAGCAGCTTAGCATTCCGCTTGACGCCCGCGCCGCTGGTGCCGCCCGCGCAGGAGCTGCCGGCTAAGGCTTGCCGCTGCGGCGAAGTCAGCGCCGCGTGGTTGCTGGCGAGTCGCGCTGGCGTGCCGTTGAATCCGGCGCGAATTGAGCTTGACCCAGCGCGAGTCCGCCCGCAACAAAGGCTCGAGCGCATTCGCGGCGTTCGTTCGAGTACCGAAACCGCCGCCGTGCCACGGTTCCCAAACTTGTTGCAAGCCTCAGACCTTTTTGTACGCGCATTTGAAACTTTGCTTCTCTTTACGATGAAACGGCCGGTAACCGCCAGCCGCTTCATCGTGCTTTTCTTGTCCGCCGCTTACCGAACCCAATCCACCCATTCTCGTTTGCATCTGGCTCCTTCGTCTCCGGGCGAAACATCTACCGTTTTTGAGACGCATGCGGCATCGAATACCCTAGAGTCTGTCCTTCACTTTCGCGTCGGGAAAGTGAACAACGTATCCAGACTGTGCAGGGAGCATCCATGACCGTCATCCGCCAGGAAGATTTCATCGCGAGCGTTGCAGCCGCGTTGCAGTACATCAGCTACTACCATCCGGTGGATTACATCCGCTCGCTCGCGCAGGCCTACGAGCGCGAGCAGTCGCCCGCCGCGCGCGACGCCATAGCGCAGATCCTCATCAACAGCCGCATGTGCGCCGAGGGCCATCGCCCCGTCTGCCAGGACACGGGCATCGTGAACGCCTTCGTCAAGCTGGGCATGGACGTGCGTTTTGAGCCGGGGCCCGGCGAGGAGCCTCTCGATTTGCAGGAAATGATCGACGCCGGCGTCCGCCGCGCCTACCTCGATCCCGACAACAAGCTCCGCGCCAGCCTCCAGGCCGATCCCGCCGGCAAGCGCATCAACACCAAGGACAACACGCCGGCCGCGGTCTTTGTCGAAGTCGTGCGCGGCGCTACGGTCGAGGTCACCGTTGCCGCCAAGGGCGGAGGCTCTGAAGCAAAATCCAAGTTCGTCATGCTCAATCCCAACGATTCGGTCGTCGACTGGGTTTTGAAGACTTTGCCAAAGATGGGCGCTGGCTGGTGCCCGCCGGGAATTCTCGGCATCGGCATCGGCGGCACGGCGGAGAAAGCAATGCTCCTGGCCAAGCAATCGCTCATGGATCCCATCGACATTCAGGAGCTCATCGCCCGCGGCCCCAAGACTACCGCCGAAAAACTTCGCGTCGAGCTCTACGACAAAGTCAATCGCCTCGGCATCGGCGCGCAGGGACTCGGCGGCCTGACCACCGTGCTCGACGTAAAGGTGGTCGACACGCCCGCGCATGCGGCCAATCTGCCCGTCGCGATGATCCCCAACTGCGCCGCCACGCGCCACGCGCACATCGTGCTCGACGGTTCCGGCCCCGTCTATCTCGATCCGCCCCCGCTTGACGCATGGCCGAAGCTGACTTATGACGTCTCCGGAGCGAAACGAGTCAATCTCGACACCGTCACGCGCGAGGATGCCGCTACATGGAAGCCCGGCGAAGTGCTCCTGCTCACCGGCAAGCTGCTGACCGGCCGCGACGCCGCGCACAAGCGCATGAGCGACATGCTCAACCGCGGCGAAAAGCTGCCCGTCGATCTCCGCGGCCGCTTCATCTACTACGTCGGTCCCGTCGATCCGGTGCGCGAAGAGGTTGTCGGCCCCGCCGGTCCCACCACGGCCACGCGCATGGATAAGTACACGCGCCAGATGCTGTCTGAAACGGGGCTGCTGGGCATGGTGGGCAAGGCCGAGCGCGGACCGGAGGCCATCGCGGCCATCCGCGAGTTCGGTGCGGTCTATCTGATGGCCGTCGGCGGCGCAGCGTATCTCGTCTCCAAGGCCATTCGCGGCTCGCGCCTGATGGCCTTTGAAGACCTCGGCATGGAAGCGATTTTCGAATTTGACGTGAAAGACATGCCCGTCACAGTTGCCGTCGATTCGAAAGGTACGAGCGTGCACATCACAGGCCCCGCCGAATGGCAGCAGCGGATAGCCGGCATTCCGATCCTGCAATAGGCTGCGCGGACCCTGGTCCGCGAGCATTCCTCTTCAAGATTGAAACGTCACGCACCATGCTATGCAACGCCTCGCCACGAGTAAGCTGCTACGCTGCAAGAACTGTGAATCGACTCATCCTTCTTGCGCTCTGTGCAGCGTTTTCTTTTGGCGGTGTCTACGCACAAACTCCGGGCTGGCAGCCTTCGCCTGGCCACACGCAAATTCCCATTTGGCCCGGCGCGGCGCCCGATCCGCAGCCTGTTAGTGGGCCGGAGACCGCAAAGACCGATGCCAGTGACCTGGTTGCCGCCAAGCCGTGGACTTATGTCGAGAACGTCACGACGCCGACGATGACGGTCTTCGCGCCGCAAGGAAAGAACACGGGTGCTGCGGTTGTCGTATTCCCTGGAGGCGGCTATCAGATTCTCGCCATCGACCTGGAAGGCACGGAGGTTTGCGACTGGCTTACGCCCCAAGGCATTACATGCGTCTTGCTCAAGTACCGCGTAACCGACGTTGGGCCCTATCCGAAATCAGGCCCCTATCCGGAGTCACCGATGGCGCTTGAAGACGCGCAGCGGGCGGTGCGGCTGGTGCGTTTTCATGCGGCGGAGTGGCATATCGATCTGCACAAGATCGGAGTTCTCGGATTCTCGGCCGGCGGACACCTTTCGGTCGCGATGAGCGTCTACTTTGACAAGCGTCTGTATCCGGCGGTCGATGCGGCCGACCAGGTCAGTTGCCGCCCCGATTTTGCCGTGGCTATTTACCCCGGCCACCTCTCCCGGACAGCGGCGGAGTATGATGCCGGGCTGGGCACGAAGAAGTTCGCGCTTCCTCAGCCGGATCCGCTATCGAAGGCCGACGAGAATCTCGGTTTGAATCCCGATATCCATGTCACCAACCAGACGCCGCCCACGTTTTTGCTCCAAGCCGAGGATGACCACGTCGACAGCGTGTACGACTCGCTGTCCTATTACATTGCGCTCAAGAAAGCTGGAGTTCCGGCGGAGATGCATTTGTACGCGCAGGGCAACCACGCGTTCGGACTGCGGCGCACGAAGCTTCCCATCACAGCATGGCCGCAATTGGTGGAGACGTGGCTGGGAACAATCGGCATGATTTCAGAGTTGCCGCCTGCCACCGCGGGTCCCAATTAGCTCCGCTAACCTCGCTAACTCCGCTAGCTCTGCCGACCTGAGAACTCGTTGACTCGCTGACCCGCTCCCGCGACCCAAGCCAGGAGCTAGAAGCTAGCGTCTAGAAGCTGCTTCTTCACGCGTGCGTCAAATACCCCATTCCGTCCAGCACACCGCGCATGAACGCGAAGCTCTCGATCACGCCGGGCATGGGATCGTCGGGGTGAATCTCGTATTCGAGATCGATGAATCCCTGGTACTCGATCTTAATCAGCGCCTCGAACATCTCGCGGAAGGGCAGGATGCCCTGGCCCACGGAAACCTGGCTTTCTTTGCTCGAAAAACTTGTCAGGTCCTTCACGTGCATGTTGTAGAGGCGCGGACCCGCGGCGTGAATCGCTTCAACCAGGTTCGCTCCCGCGCGCGCGGCATGGCCCACGTCGATGCAGCAGCCGATACGCGGGTCCATGTTCTTGATTGCCTTCAGCACATCGAACGGCGAAGGGAAGAGCTTGTCCTCGGGTCCATGATTGTGGATTGCGAGGCGGATGTCGTATTCCTTCACAAACGGCTCGATGAGCGGAAGCGTGTCCGGTGTCGGGTCCCCGGCCACGATCACCTTAATACCGGCCCTCTTGCAGTACTCAAATTTGGCCCGAATCTGGGCGTCGGAATCGTTCCTGAAATAAATAGCGCCCGCGGCGTGGAGCTTGATGCCCGCGGCCGCATAGTCGGCCAGCGCCTGTGCCTCCAGCGCGGGGTCCATCGGCAGATGGTCCTTCACGTCTTTGACGTTCAGGGCGGCGAGATTCAACTGCTTCATGAAGCCGATCAGTTCGGCGCGTGTGAAGTTGCGGAATGTGTAGCTGGCCAGGCCGAGGCTAAGCGGGGAAAACTTTCCCGAGGCCGGAATCGCCTCTGCGCTTGCTTGCGCAACGCCCATCAACGCGGGAACGACGCCTGTCGCGACAAAGCCGGCCGTAGCCGCACCCGACTGCACAAATTGACGGCGGGAAAAACTGTTTTTCATGATTTCGACTCACGATCGATGTTCGGTCGTTGCAAATTCCCCAAGCCGCTCTAGCGTCAGTTCAGGCCCGAGACCGACCAGCGACAACTCGCAACTGACAACTGTGAACTGTCAACTGCTCTTACTGCTTTCCCCACCGATACACCAGTCCGCCCGTGAACCCCCGGCTCGCCTGAATCGTCGATCCAAAACCGGTAAAGAAATATTCAGGCGCCAGTTTCAATGCAAGGTTCGGGGACACGTTGAGCTCCCCGATCACGCTCACGCTGGCGGCAAAGGTGTCGGCGGTTGGATAGAGGCCGAGATCGGCGGGCGGAATGCCGTTCGTGTCGCCTGAGAAATTGCCGTGCGCCCAGCCGCCCAATGCGCGACCAGCAATGGAAAACTTTGGCTGCAGGTAGAAGCGATACACAGGACCGCCGATCACGTCGTACTGGCTGATGGCCGGTCGCGTGAACTTGCCCTGGCTGTACGTGTTCACCCCCACGAAGGCTGTTCCGTAGTAGCCGCGGCCGTCGAGCGTAAAGCCCAGCCGCTCGTTCGAGAATCTTGTCAGGCCCGTCTCCCACGCGTAGTAGGTGAGCCGCTGCAAGGATGGCCCCGGCTGGAAGCGCAGGTAGCCCATGTCCATGTACGATTCCCACTTGTGGTCGTAGGCGTCGTGGATGGCCGTGGAGCGGCGCTGCGCGCGCCGCTGGCGAATGCGCTCCTGCACGCTGATCTGGCCCTGGGTCTGGCCGGCGGTCTGCCCGGCGTCGCCGGAAGGCTGATTCTGCGCCAGAGTTTGGTTCCGATCCGGTGTCGAGTTAGATGAGGAACTGCTCGAGCTTTGCGCCTGAACGGCGGGCATCGCCGGCAAACTGAGCGCCAGCAAGATTGCAAGACGGCGGAATGAGACCATCGGGTTCGGATTTCCTCCAAGGGATTGCGGAAGCTCGCGCGCTGACCGGCACAAATCTGGATTAGGAACGTCCACCGCGGCGGATGCGCTGTCCATGTTTCGTGCCCTGACTCGTGTTTTGTTTCGTGCTTTCCGGGCGGCGTCGATGCGGTGCTTCCCCCATCTGGTATTAAATCACCTCGGGCCGAGCCCAGCCCTCCAACTCGCCCGGAACCCGCCCCCGAAATGCGCTCTGACTCTCGCCGCGAAACTTGTCAGCTTTCGCGAGTTTAGACGCATTCCGGAGCCAACCGGCACTGGCTGCACGGCCCGGCGCGTTGCACCAGCCGGATGTCACAAAGAATTGTGCCCTTGGTGGGCCCGGCTATGACATGGTGCGCCGGTCTCCATGCCAGGGTGGCAGACCGGCTGTCGCGCGGGTGTCCTCGCCCGTTCCCGTTTCAGGAGGCTGCTCTGCGATGATAGCCATGGGAGACGCGAAGAGCGATGGGACGTATTTTGTTCGGAGTCATCCTTTGTTTGGTCGTGGTGCCGGCAGCGGTGCTGTCGTGGTTTCGTTTTGGGCACCCGCCAGTAGCCGTGGCCGACACTCCGTTTCCCATGGAGAAGCAGATCGTCGAGATTCCGCTCAATGCGCGCATCAATCGCGAGATGCCCGCGGCCGCTCCCATCCAGGCTGACGAGAACAATCTTGTTGCCGGCGCCGCTATTTACCACGACCATTGCGCCACCTGCCACGGTTTCTATGGCAAACCCTCGAGTTTTGCCGCGCACATGTACCCCGACGCTCCCCAGCTTTGGCAGCAGCACGCGAACAGCAACGTGGTGGGCGTCAGCGACGACCCGCCCGGCGTAACTTACTGGAAGGTGTCCAATGGTATTCGTCTCACGGGAATGCCGTCCTTCAACAACGTGCTGACAGACACGGAGATTTGGCAGGTGACCCTGCTGCTCGCCAATGCCGATAAGCCGCTGCCTCCCGCGGCAGTTTCAGTCGTTCGCGGCGAGCAACAGCCTGAGGCAACACCAATTGCTCCTGCTACGCCCGCGGGCCATTAACGCATCCACGACCAACGATTCACGACTCACGAACTACGGCCTCTTATGAGCTTGTCTGATCTCATTCGCAAGGGTTTTGGGTATGTGCTCCTGAGCATGGGCGTGTCTCGGCCCGCGCCCAGGCCCAAACCTGAATCAAAACCTGAGCCCAAATCCGACAGCGGCGGCCAGAGCAAGTGACTCGCGCCGCCGTGCCGCTCCTCGCTCCCGCGCGGCCCGTGTCCCCGTACAATAAAGAAGGAAGCACACACCACCCAGCCGATGGCGGATAAAGAAGACAATCAAAACCAGCAGAACGGATCCCAAAGCCGATCCCAGTCCGGCCCCCAAAACGGACCCCAGAACGGATCTGTCCAGCCGAAGCGCAAGACTGACGATGAAGTCGTCGGCAAAGTCTACGACGCGGAGCTGATGCGCCGCCTCGGTCGTTTCGTGCGTCCCTATTGGCTGCAGGCCGGTATCGCTTCGCTCTCCGTCTCCCTCAAGTCGCTGTGCGACGTCGCGGGCCCGATCCTCGTGATGGTGGCCGTCGATCGCTACCTCGCTCCAGAAGCCAGCGATCAAGATCCCTCCAACGCCGTCGCTCACTGGGTCGCCATCAAGAGCCCTCTCGCGCACGTTCTTCCGTCCGGTGCGGTGCAAGGCGTGACCCGGCTTGCCGCCATTTACCTTGCCATGCTGGTCTCGGCATACCTTCTCCAGTTCATTCAGGTTTACCTGATGCAGTGGATTGGACAGAAAATCATGTTCGATCTGCGCCGCGACATCTTTCGCCACATGCAGCGCATGGACGTTGGATTCTTCGATGTTCACCCCGTCGGGCGTCTCGTCACGCGCCTCACCTCCGACGTGGACGCCATCAACGACATGTTCACTGAAGGCGTGCTGGCCATCGTCAATGACGCTTTCATGCTCGCCATCATGGCCATCGTCATGCTCGCCATCAGTTGGTGGCTGGCGCTGCTCGCCTTCGCTGTTTTGCCCCTCATTCTCATCGTCACGCGCATCTTCCGTGACCACGTGCGCGAAAGCTACCGTCGCGTCCGCACCGCTATTACGCGCATCAACAGCTTCACCCAGGAACACATCTCGGGCATGGCCGTGGTGCAGCTCTTCAACCGCGAGGAGCGCGCCTACAAGGACTTTGAAGACGTAAACCGGCTGCACATGATCGCCTTCAAAGACACCATCCTCGCCTACGCGCTCTATTACCCCGCGGTCGACTTTCTCTCGTCTGTGGCCATCGCGCTCGTCGTCTGGCGCGGCGGTTTCGGAGTCCTTCATCTGCCACCCACGGTCACCATCGGCGTGCTCATCATGTTCACGCAGTTTTCACTGCGTTTCTGGCGGCCCATTCAGGATTTGAGCGACAAATACAACATCCTTCAGGCGGCGATGGCGGCCTGCGAGCGCATCTTCAAGCTGATGGATTCGAAGCCGGAGATCGTGAGCCCCGCGCATCCGATTTCCGGCGACGGATCAAATCGAATTGAGTTCGACCACGTCTGGTTCACTTATCAGAAACTAACTGACGAACAAAAGGCAGCGGTGGCCGCGGCTGCTTTGAAAGGGCACGACTTGAGTGGCGCCAATCGAGCCGCAAATTCAGATGGGGCATTAGCCCCTGAGCCTGACGCCGCCGCCCTCGCCGCAATCGACGGCATCGAGTGGATTTTGAAGGACGTCTCCTTCACCATCGAGCTAGGCCAGACTGTCGCTATCGTCGGCCACACCGGCGCGGGCAAAACCACGCTCACCAGCCTGATGATGCGCTTCTACGAGGTCACCGCGGGCCGCATTTTATTGGACGGCGTCGACCTGCGCGACCACGATCTCACTGAATTGCGCCGCCACTTCGCCGTCGTCCTTCAGGATCCATTCCTCTTCTCCGGCACCATCGGCGAAAACATTCGGCTCGGAAACGAGCAGATCGACGACCAGACCATGCGCCGTGCCGCGCGCGACGTCAACGTGCTGGATTTTGTCGACAGCCTGCCGCACGGCTTCGACGAGCCCGTCCGCGAGCGCGGCAACTCGCTCTCCACCGGCCAAAAGCAGCTCATCAACTTCGCCCGAGCGCTGGCCTACAATCCGCACATTCTCATTCTCGACGAAGCCACCTCCAGCGTCGACACCGACACCGAGCTGCGCATCCGCGGCGCGCTTGAGCGATTGGTCGAGGGCCGGACCAGCGTGCTCATCGCGCATCGCCTGTCGACAGTTCAAAGGGCCGAAACCATCCTCGTCATGCACAAAGGGCAGTTGCGCGAGATGGGCTCGCACCAGGAACTGCTTGCGCAACGCGGCCTCTACTGGAAGCTCTACCAGTTGCAATACAAGGATCAGGAGAACGGCGTCCTCGCGCCGCCGCCGACCGAGCCATCTCCCGCGCAGGCAGTCTAGCCCATGAACAAGTGAGTAGCGCCGGTCTCCAGACCGGCTGTCGTGCGGGTCTCCAGACCCGCACTCAATAACCCGCGATGTCATCCTGAGCGAGTCGCCGTGGCGACGAGTCGAAGGACCTGCGGTTGCTTTTCCCTCGCGGAGCGCAGCGCCCTGAAATCTCAGGCCGCATCTAATCCCTATTGCTTTTCCCCGCCGCGCTGGCGGAAGCGGACGTGAACCACCGGCGGAGCTTCTATTCCCTGCCCACGATTGCTAGGGACGACATGACCGCACCCAAAAAAACAAAATTCCTAATATAAGTGCATTCAAAATAAAGACCGCAATTCTGCCAAAAAACTGAGCGACGAATCCCTGGTCGGATAAATCCACGCTTCTGCCGGTCAACCCCATCCCAAGGACAAAAGAAGAGAAGTAAATTAAACCCAATAAGAAAAGTTGCACCGGTATTTTGAAAAGAGGGCTCGAAGTATCGAATCGGTCCAAATAAACAAGAAGCCTGTAGGACACGCAAGTTACAAGAATCGGCATGACACCGATAAACAATGTTGCCTTAAGTCTCCTCGAAGTTTTTCGCAAAGGCGTAACCTGAAAACCTGCCCTTCTTTCATTCTCGAGTTCCTTCTGCATGGCCCTCTGCCGCTTCTTGTAGAGTTTGGCAAGATATACGACGGTCACCATTGCTCCCACTATGGCACACAACCATAAAGTGGAGCGTCCATAAAAGACAAGAAATGGGATGCTTTCAGAGTACGCAGGGTAGTCAGGGTTCAAAGCAACGAAATAGCCTATGGTTGTTAAGGCAAACCAGCCTCCCGCGAAGTAAAGCGACATTTTTACGAGGTCACTTTTTGTGGTCGGCTTTGTGGGTGTCAAGTCGTTCCTCCCTCTCGGCAGAAGACAGGCTACCATGCTGAGCTGCCATTGATGCGGGGGTGGGCGCGTGGGCTGGGCATGCGGAGCGCGTTTCACAAACGATAGGTTTTGCTGCATTTCGCGGAGCCGCTCGGAAGGCGGATTTACGCGTCCCGAAAGCCTGTGACCCGATTCGCTGGCGACTCGCCGGCCCGCCAGTGACTTGACGCTATCGCGGCCATACACTGGGATGACTCGACTCCACAAACGCCGTGACGCGCACCTCGCGATATGATGGAATCTGGCGGCTCTCAGCTTTCACGCTCGATTTTCTAGACGAATTGCAGAACTCAACCACCGTGACTACGCCCCCACAAGTCGAGCTCTTCGACACCAGCCTGCGCGACGGCCTGCAGCAGCCGGACCTCGAGATTTCCGTGCCTAACGCCCTGCTGCTTTTGCAGCGGATGGCTGCCTTCGGCGTGCGTTATGCGGAAATCGGATTTGCCGGCGCCAATCAATTTGTCTCAGACTTGACCGCTGCGCTCGACTCCGTCGATACCGGCGCCATGCGGCTGGCACTCTTCGGGCGTTCGCGCGGTCGCGGTTCCAAAGTCGAGGAATGGCCCGACGTAAAATTCATTCTCCGCCACAAGCACCGCATCCCCGCCGCAGTGGTGGTCGTCAAATCGCGCCTGCTCGACGTGGAGCGCTCGCTCGAAACAACGCCCGAAGAAAATCTCCTGATGGCGCGCGAGACTGTCGATTTTCTACAACAGCAACGCCTCGAGGTTCTCGTCGATTTCGAGCACGCCATGGACGCAAGTTGCGGCCGGCGCGAAAACGGCAATCCCACCGATGCAGATTTCACGAAGCGCAGCCTCGACTACTTCCGCCAGTTGACCGAGCAGTGCGTGCAGCAGAAAGTCAGCCGCATCGTCGTCTGCGACACCAACGGAGGGTCAAGCCCCGAAGAAGTTTCGCAAGTAATCGCCGGCCTCCTGCGCGATTTTCCCGGCGCGCACTTCGGATTTCATGGCCACACCGATCGCGGCCTCGGCATTGCCAACACGCGCGCCGCGATTCTTGCCGGTGCTCGCCATATCCAGGGCACGCTCATCGGAACCGGTGAGCGCTGCGGCAACGTGAACCTGACCACTGTAATCGGCGCCATGCAGCTTCGCGGCGAAGCGGAGTTTGTTCCGCCCGGGGCTCTGCCCGGCCTCACCTCGCTTGCGCACTCGGCCTACGCGGCCTTCGGGCTCGAGCCGCCGCACGGCGCGCCCATCGTCGGCGCCGGCGCTTTCGGCACTTGGGCCGGCATGCACGGCTCAAGCGAACGCAAGAATCCCGGTGCTTATCTCTGGACCGATCCGGCACTGGTCGGCGCCAGCCCCACCATCGGCGTCAACGCACAATCGGGCAAGGCCAACATCATGTTGCTTTCGGAGTCGCTCGGCGTGCCGCTCAACTCCGCGCAGGCGCAGGCTCTGATGGATGCGACCCCGGCGATGATCGAGGGCGGCGGCTTTACCGCCAGCGAAGTCTCCTTCCGCCTGGCTTGCATGCGCACGCTGGGAACGCTGCCCGATTGGTTCACCGTCAAAAGCTGGCGCGTCTTCGATGAGTGCGACGAAGTTGGCGACCACTTCGCCATCGCGTTCATGACGCTCCTGCTCGGCAACTCGAAAGTTGCCACAACACGCGCCGAGGGCGCAGGCCCTGTCGACTCGCTCACTAAAGCTCTCCGCCGCGAACTCGATTCGTCGTACCCGGCGCTCGCCCAGATGCGCCTTGGCACATTCACCGTGGCCGCGCTTGACGTCCGCGCGCACGACTCGGCCGCGCATGTCCGCGTCACCGTCAGCTTCATCGCCGACAGCCGCGAGCCTTGGGTCACCGCTGGCGTCAGCAGCGACTTGAACCAGGCCGCCCTAATGGCCATCGTCGACGGCTTCCACTACTGGCTGCTCGTCACGGGCGGATCGGCGGGCTCGAAATCAGGCGAGCCCACGCGCGAATCTACAACACGGCCGGTCAGTAGCGTCGCTCGCTAATTCCAGTCCCCAGAATGATTTGCTAGCCCGGCAGCCCGCACGGCGATCCCCTCTTTCCCATATGCGGCCGGGTTCCCAATCGCGAACTGGGCGGTGCTGATTCTGTTCAACCTGCCATAATGAGTGACTTTGCGCACAGCGCGCCCCCGGAAAGCCCCTCCAAACTAGGAGCCAATCCAGCAGAAACACTGGTGTAATCCGGCAAAGAACCGGGACCTTACGATGACTCTTTGTTTCCTTCCGATCTGTTGTGATCGACCCCGTGGAAAATCCACGGAGGGAGGACTGCAGTGTCCACACAACTTCTTCATGCACCCCTTGACTTAGCCACCATCGGCCCCGCATCGCGGTACATCCGCGAGACGCGCGATGAGCTCCTCACCTATGAGACCGAAGACTTGGCCGCGGTGCGCTTCTCGATCATTCTTACCGCCCGATGGGCCGACTCGGACGATGAAACGCCCGAGCGTCGCGCCGAACTGCGCGGCGAGCTTGATTTGCTGCGCAAGCACTATGGCGACAAGATCGACGAGATTGCCATGACCTTCGGCGTTCAGCAGGCCATGCAGACAAGAGACGAAGTGGAGCGGACGGTCATTGTGCCCGTTGAAGTGAAGCCGATCGCCAACCCCAAACGCGGTGCCAAGCACAGAGAATATTCCGAGGAAGACCTCGGCCTCTGACGCCGGGCGACTTCATCGGGTAGGGCTCGCCTGATCCCGCACACACAAAAATGCGCCACCTCAAATTACGGAAGTGGCGCATTCGCTTTGCGCTCTATGTTGAACTGCACAGACTACTTGGCCGCTAGCGACGGCCGCGTATCGAGCGTGCCGTTGGCGTAGCCCTTCGCCATCTCGGTGATCGGAATCGGCGTGTAGTCGCCTGCGTGGCCAGCTTGCCCGAACTGCGTCATGCGCTGCGCCACCACATTCGCCATCGCCTCGCGGGCCGGCTTCATGTAGTCACGCGGATCGAACTTCTCCGGCTGCGTCCACAGCACCTTGCGGATGGCGCCCGTCATGGCCAGCCGATTGTCGGTATCCACGTTGACCTTGCGCACGCCGTTGCGGATGCCGAGCTGAATCTCTTCGACCGGCACGCCCCATGTTGGCTTCAGCTTGCCGCCGTATTCATTGATGATGTCCTGCAAGTCCTTGGGCACCGACGAGCTGCCATGCATCACCAGGTGCGTATGCGGCAGGCGTCCGTGAATCTTGATGAGCAGGTCCATCTTGAGCACCGAGCCGTCTGGCTTCTTGTTGAACTTGTACGCGCCGTGGCTGGTGCCGATAGCGATGGCCAGCGCGTCCACGCCGGTGCGCTCCGCGAACTCGACTGCTTGATCGGGGTCCGTCACATGCTCCAGGCCCGTGCCGCCCGCGCCGTGTCCGTCCTCAATGCCGCCCAGCACGCCGATCTCGCCCTCGACCGTTACGCCGCGCTCGTGCGCATAGTCCACCACGCGCCGTGTCACGTCCACATTTTGCTCAAATGTCGACGGCGTCTTGCCGTCCTCGAGCAGCGACCCATCCATCATCACGCTCGTGTAACCCAGCGCGATGGCGCTCTTGCAGGTCTCAAAGCTGTTGCCATGATCCTGGTGCATGGCGATGGGAATATCGGGGTTCAACTCGGCCGCCGCCTGAATTAGCTTGAACAGGTAAAGGTCCTCGGCAAACGCGCGCGCGCCGCGGCTCGCCTGCACAATCACTGGCGACTTGGTCTGCTTGGCCGCCATCATGATCGCCTGAATCTGTTCCATGTCGTTGACGTTGAATGCGCCGACGCCGTATCCGCCCTTCGCAGCTTCATCGAGGAGCTGCCGCATTGAAACGAGAGGCATATAAATTCTCCTTTGTGTTGGCTTCGGCCGTTCGGGTGCTCGCGCAAACAGGTTCCTCGCGCTCACGCTTTTCAGTCCGGCCGCGTGGACTGCAGTCAGCTCTATGGTAGCAGAGGGTTGCGTGGAAAAATCCGATGCGCGCTCAAACTCCGCGTCATCGCAGTGCCGAATCAGTCCGGCGCGAGTCCCGCCGTTTCCAAAAAGGCATAACTGCCTGATGGCGAAGGACCGCGAATCTTCGCCTACGCATACGTGACCTGTCCCAGCACCACCGCCCGCTTCGACCCCGTCGCGGCGGGCACATTACCCGGAAGCCTACGCCACGTGTGCCACGCGAGCAGCGCGAACGCCGCGGCCTCCTTGGCCTCGGCCGGCATTCCAAACCTCTCGCTCGTCATCACCGCGCATCCCATCGGGTTGAGGAGCGCGGTCAGCATTGCCACCATCGTTTTGTTGCGCGCTCCACCGCCCGAGACGATGAAGTCCACGTCGCGGCTCTTCATCTTCGCCCGCACGAATCGCGCGTAGCTCCGCGAAATCGTCTCCGACGTCAGCGCCGTCGCTGTCGCCACCGCGTCTTCCGGAGCCTTGCTGTGCCGCCGGCATGCGGCCAAAAAGTCAGCCGCGTAAGCGCGCCCAAACTGCTCGCGTCCTGCAGTCCGCGGCGGCTTCAGCCGGAAATATGGATGCCGCAGCGCTGCCGACAGGACTGGCGCGAGCACCAATCCCTTCGCCGCGTGCGCGCCATTGCGGTCGAAAGCCTTGTCGAAGAGCTTCTGCGCCAGCCAGTCGATCACCATGTTCCCCGGCCCGGTATCAAAGGCAATGATCTGCTCAGGGCCGCCGCTCGCGGGAATCGCTGTCAGATTCGCGATTCCGCCAATGTTCTGCAGCACGCGCCCGCGCTTCGCGTCCGAGAAGAGCACATAGTCGAGCAGCGGAACAAGCGGCGCACCCTGCCCGCCGACGAGCATATCCATCGGCCGGAAATTCGAGACCACCGGAACTTGAAGCGCCGCCGCAATCGCCTGCGCCTCGCCAGCCTGCCACGTGCAGGCAAACTTTCGCCCAGCGTAGGCCTCCGGGTGCGGCTGATGGTAAAGCGTCTGCCCGTGGCAGCCCACCAGGTCGAGCTTCGCTTCATGCCTGCGCGCGGTTTCCTTCACCGCCTCGGCATAAGCCAGCCCCAGCCGCCAATTCAGCCGCGCCAGCTCTGCCGTCGAAGTTGATTTCGCATCCATCGCCGCCAGCACGGCGCGCCTCAGCGCATCAGGGAAGGGGAACGCCTCATGCGCGAGCAGCGTGAGCTTCGACCTCGACTTTCCGGGAGAAATGCGCATGATCGCTACATCGATCCCATCGGCCGATGTCCCGCTCATCACTCCTGCTACGGTCATTGCACGCGCGCTCATTCGCCGGCCGGCCTCCGTTTCAGTCCAGGTTGTGCCACGGTTTCGCCGAAGCGCAGAATCCGCGCGCGCAGCGCCTCGAATTGCCGCTTGCCGAGCGCCGCCGGCATTCCCGTGCGAAAGGTCTTCAGCCGCTTCCGCTCCGACTCTCGCGCCCGCGCCTCGAGCAACCTGCCAAATGCCGCCGATCGCTCGCCCTCAGTGACCAGCGCCTCATACACGTTCAGAATCGGTTCCGGATGGTGGCAGATGAGCAGAAGATCCGAGCCCACGCGCACAGCTTCGACCGCCGCATCTCCCATCGGCATAACGTTGGCCACTCCACCCATCTCCAGGTCGTCAGAGAGAACAATGCCGCGATAGCCGATCCGTTTTCTCAGAACTTCGCTGACCCAGAAACTCGACACGCTCGCCGGCCGCTTCTTGTCCTTCGTCAGCGGATACGCCGCATGGCTCACCATCACCATCGGCAGCTCGTCGCGCAGCGCGCGGTAGGGCTCCAAATCCTCCTGCCACAACTTCTGCCATGTGCGGCGAATCTTCGGCGTCTCCAGATGTGAGTCGAGCGTTCCGCCGCCCAGGCCCGGAAAGTGCTTCCCGCATCCCGCCACGTCCTCGGCCGCAAGCCCGGCCAGAAACTCACGCGCGAACGCCACAACTTCCTCCGGTGTGGGTCCAGCGCAGCGCGTTGCCAGCACCTTTTCCGACGCGGGCAGCCCAAGGTCGAGCACCGGCGCCAGCGGCGAGTTGAATCCGAACGCTTTGATCGCCCGCGCAATCAAGTGTCCGTGCTCGCGAGCAATCGCACTGTGCCCAATAGCCCGCGCTGCCTGCGCCACGGCCTCGACCGGCGCCATCGGTGCCAGCGCATCGCGCAGCCGGTCCACCGTTCCGCCCTCCACATCGACAAATGCCATGTAAGGCTTCGTGCAAAACTTTGTCGCCTCTGTTAGGAGTGCCCGCGTCTGCTTCGCGTCCTCAATGTTCCGCCGGAACAGAATGATCCCCGCTGGCCGCAACAGCTTTAGCCAAGCGCGCTCGAGCGCCGTCAGCGCAGTTCCTTCCAGCCCGACCAGGAGCGAACTTCCCGCCGCATTGCGCACGCTTTGCGTCATCTTTCCCGCATCCCCAGTCTTTCTCGCATCTCTGTTCCTATTCTTTCTTTTCCTTCAGCTCCTGCTGAAGTTCTTCCAGCAAATTCAGCGCCTGCAGCGGCGTCAGCGAGTTCACGTCCGTCGACTCAATTCGGTCCACAATCTTCTGCGAAAGCGGTGTAAAAATGGTCAACTGCATCGGATCGGCTTCCGTCTCCACCTGCACACTCTGGCGCTCCTGCTTCTCGTGCTGTCGCAGCACGTGCTTGGCCCGCTCGATCACCGCAGCCGGCAATCCCGCCAGCCGCGCCACTTCGATCCCGTAGCTCTTGCTCGCTGCGCCCGGCTCAATGTTGTGCAGAAAGACAATTCCGCTCGCCGTCTCCTTCACGCCAACGCGAAGGTTGCGCACGCGCGGCAGCTTCTCGGCCAGCATGGTCAGCTCATGGTAGTGGGTCGCAAACAATGTTCGCGCGCCCACCTCGGCGTGCAGGTATTCAACCGTCGCCCACGCCAGCGACAGCCCGTCAAACGTTGCCGTGCCGCGCCCCATCTCGTCGAGCAAAATCAATGACCGCATTGTCGCCGTGTTCAGAATTGTCGCCGTCTCCGTCATTTCGACCATAAAAGTCGACCGCCCGCGCGCCACGTTGTCGCTGGCCCCGATGCGCGTGTAAATCCGGTCGACCAGTCCCAGCCGCAGGCTTTCTGCCGGAACAAAACTGCCCATCTGCGCCATCAGCACAAGCATCGCTGCCTGCCGCAGGTACGTGCTCTTGCCTCCCATGTTCGGGCCAGTTACGAGCAGCAGGCTCGGCTGCGGCGGCGGTGGCGCTTGCGCGCTTTCACTTTTTGGAGCGGAGTCGTGGTGAGCGCACAGGCAGAGATCGTTGGCGATGAAGCGCCCCTCGCGCGTCTCTTCCAACCACTGCTCGATGACCGGATGCCGGCCGGCAACAGCTTCGAGCACGGGCTCGTCCGCGAGTTTCGGCCGCACGTAACGCCGCGCCGCTGCCAGGTGCGCAAAACACGCCAGCAGATCCGCCTCCGCCACCGCCGCGGAACTCCGCCGGATGCGCCCCGCGCTCTCGAGCACGAATTTTCTCAGTTCGGCAAAAATTCGCTTCTCGATCTCGATGCAACGGTCGTGCGCGGAGAGAATCTTCCGCTCGTACTCCTTTAGCTCCGGCGTTGTAAACCGCTCCGCGTTCACCAACGTCTGTTTGCGCTCGTAGTCGGCGGGCGCCAGCGCCATGTTCGCCTTCGTGATCTCGATGTAGTAGCCGAAGACGGAGTTGTAGCGCACCTTCAGCGAGCCGATTCCGGTTCGCTGCCGTTCGCGTTCCTCGATAGCCGCGATGGCCTGCCGCCCCGACGACGAAATAGATCGCAACTCGTCCAGCTCTGTGTCAATTCCCGCCGCAATTGCGCCGCCATCGACGAGCGTCAGCGGCGGCTCAGCCACCAGCGTCTTCACAATGCGCGCAGTCACGTCGTCGAGCGAGTCGAGATGTGTTGAGATCGCACGCCACCGCCGCGCGGCCATCGCATCGAGGGCCGTCTTCACTCCGGGCAGGCGCGCCAGGCTCGCCGCCAGCGCGCGCACATCCCTCGGCCCCGCCGAATCCAAAGAAATGCGCGCCAGCAACCGCTCCAAATCAAGAATTCCGTCAAACGCTCGCCGAATCTCCTCGCGCTTGAGCAAATCTACGTGCGCCTCGGCCACCGCCTCGTATCGCGCTTCAATTTCATCCGCGTTGTTCAGCGGTCGCAGAATCGTTGCCCGCAACAACCGCTTGCCCATCGGCGTGAGGCACGCATCGAGCGTCCGAAACAACGTGGCCCGATCGTCTTGTCCTGAAAAAAGCGGCTCGACCAGCTCCAGATTCCGCACCGTCACTTGGTCCAGTTCCAGCGCAGTCGAATGCTCCTCGAATTTCAGGCTGTCAATGTGCAGCGCGTCGTTCTTCTGCGTCGAGCGCACGTAGTGCAGCACCGCGCCGGCCGCAATCGCCGCCGGCTCGTGTCCGTCCAGGCCAAATCCTTCGAGCGACCGCACGTTCAACTGCCGCTCCACCAGCGGCACCGCGTACTCCCGCGTCCACACCCAGTCCTCGACGCGTGTCCGCGCCGGGATCCCCTCCAACTGCGCCGGCGTCTCCGCGCCTGCCGCGAAGAGCACCTCACTCGGCGCAGCCAGCAGGAGCGCATCAATCGCCAGCGCCCGCGCATTCGCCCCACGAAACTCCATCGTGCGAAACTCGCCGGTCGAGACGTCGAGCAGCGCCAGCGCGTAAACGGAATCGGCGCGCCCCACCCTTGTTGCGTTCTTGTCGTTGCCACCGGAGTGGGGACCCGCCTCATACAGGGCGGCGAGAAAATTGTTTTGCTCCTGTCCCAGCCCTGCGTCAAGCGCCGTTCCCGGGCTCAGCACCCGCGTCACCTCGCGCTTCACCAGTTTCCTGGTGAGCTTGGGATCCTCCATCTGGTCGCAGAGAGCAATGCGATAGCCGTTCCGCAGCAGCCGGGTGATGTACTGCTCCACCGCGTGATAAGGCACGCCGCACATTGGAATGTTGCGTTCCTTATCCCGCGCCGTCAGCGTCAATTGCAACTCGCGGCTAGCCACAGCCGCGTCGTCATAAAAAAGCTCGTAAAAATCGCCCATCCTGAAAAAGACGAGAGCATCGGGATTCTGCCGCTTGGCCGCGGCCCACTGGCGCATGAACGGAGTGAGCTCCGGAGCGCTCTTGTCGGCAGGCTCCCGATCCACGGTCACCGCGGTCAACGCGAACTCGTCGCCTGTAGGGCTCTCGTCCAAAAGAGGAGAGCGCGGAGCGCCCGCGGGTTGGGATTCTTCCTTGATCACGTTGCATTCAAGAGTATCGCGACGGGACAGCTCAAGGGCAAGCGGTTCCCACCCCATCAGCGCCGGAGCGTTGCGCCGGTCCCGGCCGCACGCAATGAGCCTTTCTGCTCAGAATTGCGCTCAGCGATAAGCGAGCATCGGTATATCGCAAGGAAAGCAGCTCGCCGCGACCGGAATCCGTGTGCAACTTGAGGTTCACATTCCGGAGAAAGAAAAGGAGAATCGAATGAAATCCAGGAAACTATGCGCTGTTGTCACCGGATCACTGGTCGCATTTGCAATGTCGATGCCGGTCATGGCACAGGACTCCACGCAATCCACCACCACCACCACGCGGACTCCGGATCAGCCAACCACCAAAACCAGCCAATCCGACAAAACCAAAACGAAGTATAACCACCACCATCAAGTGAAGGAATCGAAGGAAACGCAAAAGACGAAGACTAAAACGTCCCCAGGCTCGGAACAACACTCGGAAACGACGACTACAACCACGACTCCTCAGCAATAATTCCAGCAAGACGGCGGCGCCGCGATGGCAGGCCTCTCATTCTGCAGGCCAACGCGCGCCGCGCCCCGAGTCGCCCCCCGCAAAACTCGATTAGGAAAGGGGCAGAAGATCGACGGATCCGCTCTCGGCTTTTACGCCGAGAGCGCGCCCATGCGCCCCGATCGCGCGCTCACCACGACCAGCCCAAGCCACCCGCCCTCATCGCCCATCCCCGCAAAACGAAGCTACTCAGCAGTAACCGTCGCCATGTAGAATCACTCGGTCACTCGGGCCGAGCCTTTCCCCCCCCAAATCGGGCCTTCGGTCAAAACACCGAATTCAAAATCCCCAGAGGAGGAACATGCAAATGTCCAGCACCAAGCGTTCTGTTGTCTGCGCGCTGTTCTCAATGGCGGCACTTTGCGCGGCCGCGGCGTCCCAAGCTCAATCACCACTCGACGGCACCTGGCGCGTTGACCTTGCGCAAACCAAGTTCAGCCCCAAGCCGCTCTCCTTTTACCTCAGCCAGGGCTGGTATCACTGCACAGGCAGTTGCAACCCGGCCTACGACATTGCAGCCGACGGCCAGGATCATGCCGTCGCCGGCCATTCTTACGACACGTTGAGCGTCACCATCGTGGACGACCACACCATTTCCACCGTCGCCAAGAAGGGCGGCACGGTGATCTTCGAACAGACCCGCGCTGTCTCTGCCGACGGCAAGACACTCACCGTCAAAACTGTCGATCACCCCATGAATGGCGGCCAACCTTCGACGTATGAGTCGACGGCCAAGCGCAGCGGTAAGGCCCCTTCCGGCGTGCACGCCACTTCAGGCGACTGGATCATCGTCAAGCAGACCGGCAGCGGCACTGAGCTCCTGACCACTTACAAAACCAGCGGCGATGAGATCACCATGTCCGATCCCACCGGCGCGGGCTACACCGCCAAGCTCGATGGCAACGATTATCCCGTCCATGGCGCCTACGGCTACGACGCTGTTTCTCTTAAGAAGATCAACGCCCACACCTTCGAGGAGACCGACAAGCGCGACGGCACCGTCACCGATGTCTCCACCATGACCGTTTCCGCCAACGGCAAGACGCTGACCGTGGTCGACACCTCCAAACTCACCGGTCGCGTCGACACCTTCACCGCGACCAAGCAGTAACAGCAACGGCCGCACCTTCAGCGACTTACCCGGCTCCAGAGTCCGCCGCGAATCCCCTCGGCGGACCCTGGCGCCCTTCCCCGCCTCCTGTAGAAAAACCAAGTGACATAAATCACACCCAAACAGCCACCTTCTTGGCAAACTGGCTTCCTCGATTGCAAAAACATAAAACCCCGAGGGCCGCGTTTCATGAACAACACCATCCTGCTTCAAAAGCTCATCGCCATTGAAAAGTCCATCGGCATGGCCGACAACGCAACAATTCGCCAGCTCGTCTATGAAGCCGAAGATTACCTGCTTCAGCTCCAAAAAGACCATGCGCAAAGCTTCTTCAGGGACTCCTGGCGCGCCAACATGCCTCGGTTTCATGTAATCGGCGAGGTTTCGCAGAACCAATAGCTCACCCAGCCAGCAAACACCCGTTGGTTCTGACGTGTACGGGATTCGTCTCCTGACGCAATCCCTCTTCAACCCGCCCGCTCCACAGCCGCTACAGGTGATTTGCATCACAGTATACTGAATGGTTACGCCTTTACCGTAAAAGCTGCCATGTACCTGCTTTGGCTACGAGTTGCGGCCATTCTATATGCTGGCGGATGTGTCGCCGTCTTCCCGGCGGTGCTCTCGAACTCCATCCCCTGGCGAAAGACCTGCGTCCACCTGGGCGGCCTGGCCTTCTTTTTTCATTTCGTCTCAGTCGTCGAGATGCTCGTCCTCGCCCACCGCTGGATGCCCGTCGGCGTCCGCGAGATCGAGTCTCTGCTCGGCTTTGTCGTTGCCGGCCTGTTCTTCCTCGTTTGGTGGTTCTACGATGCCATCTCGCTCGGCATCTTAGCCCTCCCCGCCACATTCTTTCTCGTTTTCATCCCCGCGCTCGGGCCCGGCGCCTACCGGTTTCCGTCGCAGCGAGTGTGGATGAGCTGGCTGGTGGCGCACATCATCGCGTTGCTGCTGGCTTACGCTGCGCTGTGCTTCAGCTTGCTGGCCTCGGTCATGTACCTCGTCCAGGAGCGCAGGATCAAGGCCAAGCACAAGCCCGGTCACACCGCGAGGTGGTGGGGACCGCTCGACTGGCTGCCGCCGCTCGACACGCTTGAGCGTCTGTCTCTCGCTACCCTCGAATTCGGTTTCCCCTGCATGACTATCGGATTGTTGATCGGCGTCGTCCTGGTCCAGGAAACCTCGCTTGGCGCTTCCTATTTTCTCGACCCCAACATTCTCGCTTCGTTCGCGATGTGGATTGTTTATGCCACGCTCCTCTCGCTCCGTCTCGGCATTGGGCTGCGCGGTCGCAGGGCCGCCTACGTCTCCGGCGCGGCGATGGTGGTCATGATGGCCGTCTGGGCCGCCAACTTCATCAGTCAGGTGCACAGGTTCGGTCCCCAATGACCCTTGCGCTCATCGGCGTGAACCACAAAACGGCGCCCATTGCGCTGCGGGAGAAGATCGCCATCGGTCGCGACGAGCTGGCCGAAACCACGCGCGCTCTCGCCGCCACGCCCGGCATCACCGAGTGCATGATCGTCTCCACCTGCAACCGTGTCGAGCTGCTTTCGGTCGTTGAAGGCGCTGACGTTCCTGTGGCAGCATTCCTGTCGCACCGATTCGCCATCGACGCGTCCGTTCTCGCGCCCCACCTCTACGAGTACCGCGACAAAGAGGCCGTCAGCCATCTCTTCCGCATGGCCGCTAGCCTGGACTCGATGGTTGTCGGCGAGCCGCAGATTCTCGGCCAGGTGAAAGAGGCCTTCGCCGTGGCGCGAGCCGCCGGAACCGTTTCCGGCCAACTCGAGCACCTGCTCCAGAGCGCCTTTGCCGCCGCCAAAAAAGCGCGCAGCGAAACCGGCATCGGCTCCAACTCCGTCTCTATCGCGTCGGTGGCCGTCGATCTAGCCCGCAAAATCTTCGGCTCGCTCGAGGGCCGCACCGTCTTCCTCGTCGGCGCAGGCAAGATGAGCGAGATCGCCGCGCGCCACCTGGTGCAGCAAGGCGCCGGAGCCATCCTCGTTTGCAATCGCACCGCCGAGCGCGCCCGCCGCATGGCCGAAGAGTTTCAAGGCTCGGTCGTTCCCGAAGTCATCGACTACAGTCAGCTCTACGACGCCGCCAGCCGCGCCGACATCGTCATAAGCTCCACCGGCGCGCCGCATCCCATTTTCCGCCCCGAGCATGGCCAGGCCTTCCTCCACAAACGCCGCAACCGGCCCATGTTCTTCATCGATATTGCGGTACCGCGCGACGTCGACCCGCTGATGAACAAGCTTGACGGCATCTTCGTCTACGACATCGACGACCTGCAGCAGGTGGCCGTGGCGCACATGGAAGAGCGCAGCCGCCAGGCCATTGACGCCGAGGCGCTCATCGCGGCGGAAGTCGACCGTTTCCACCAGCGCCAGCGCACCGTCAACGTCGCTCCGGCGATCGTCGCCCTGCAGAAGAAGGCCGAAGAGATTCGTGTTGCCGAAATCGAGCGCCTTCACAGCCGTCTCGGAGTACTCAACACGGAGCAGCTCGCAGCCGTCGAGACGCTCACGCGCGGCCTCGTGAACAAATTTCTCCACCCGCCCATGCAGGCGCTCAAGCAGGCGGCGCGCGAGGGCGATTCGGCCAAGCTCGACGCTCTCTGCGAAGAGTGGTCGGTCTCGCCGGCCGCGCAAGGCGAAGCGTCGCGAGCCGGATCAAGTCAGACGAATCCGGCCAGCCCTGACCCGGCGCTCAGCGCGGAACACCCCGCGAATTCCGCACGCCCAGCAGAAGAAAGCCCGCGCAGGAATGTCGAGAGCGCGACCACGAGTGAAACTGGCGCGGAGGCTCGCCGATGAAGCTGCGCATCGGCAGTCGCGGTTCGCAACTCGCGCTGTGGCAGGCCAATCACATCGCCGAATTGCTGCGCATCCAGGGCCACGAAGTCGAAATCGAAATCATCAAAACCACCGGCGACCGCCTGCAGGAAGTCACCTTCGCAGAAGTCGGCTCCAAAGGAATGTTCACCAAGGAAATTGAAGAAGCTCTCGCTTCGAGCCGCATCGATCTCGCCGTACACTCGCTCAAAGATTTGCCTACCGAGCTTCCGCCCGGCTTTGCTCTCGCGGCAACGCCGCCCAGAGTCGACCCGCGCGATGCGTTTGTATCCATCAAGCACGCGAGCCTCACTAAGCTGCCGCGCCGCGCCCGCGTGGGCACCAGCAGCCAGCGCCGCCGCGCGCAGTTGAAGGCCATGCGCAGCGACATTCAGGCCGTCGAGTTTCGCGGCAACGTCGACACGCGCCTGCGCAAGCTATCTGAGGGCCAGATCGACGCGATTCTGCTCGCCGCCGCCGGTCTCGATCGTCTCGGCAAGACCGATTGGGTTCGCGAGCGCCTCGATCCCAAAGATTTTTGCCCCGCAGCAGGCCAGGGTTCGCTGGCCATTGAAATCCGCAGCGGCGACGTTGAGACGCTTGCCGCTGTCGCTTTCCTCGACCACGCCGACACGCGCTTCGCGGTCACGGCCGAGCGCGCGGCTCTCGCCGCTCTAGGCGGCGGTTGCCAGGTTCCCATCGGAATTCATTGCCGCCCGTCATTTGCTCTGAACGATTCCAGCGGCCAATGGGTCGAGATCTTTGGCGTCGTCGCTTCGCCGGATTCAGGCAAGCTCGTCCGCGTGCATCTTCACGCGCCGCTCCAGAACACCGATCCTGTTTCGTTGGGACAGGAGGCCGCCGAGATGCTCTTCGCACAGGGAGCGGCATCGTTGCTTGCTGCCGGTAGCAACGCCCCCGGCGGAGCCGCCTGATGACCGCGCTGCCGCTTGCCGGAAAGCGCGTCCTGGTGACGCGCGCCGCGCACCAGGCCGGCAAGCTCAGTGAAGGACTTTGCGCACTCGGCGCCGAGCCAGTCAAGGTTCCGGTCATCGAGATTCGCCCGCCTGAGGACCTTGCGCCGCTCGATCGGGCGCTGCGTGAACTCAGTTCCTACGATTGGCTCATCCTCACGAGCGCAAATACAGTGCGTGCGCTTGCCGACCGCGCCGCTGCGCTCGGCCTTAATTTGGCCGCAGCAGCTCGCTTCAACGTGGCCGCCGTGGGAGAAGTCACGGCAGAGGCAGCGCGCCAGGCTGGCTTCGCGATCGCGCTGGTTCCAGAGTCGTACGTTGCCGAAAGTCTCGCGAAGAGCCTTGCGGGTCAAACACGCGGGAGGAAGGTTTTGCTGGCCCGCGCAGCCGTCGCCCGCGATGTCATTCCTCACGCTCTTCGCGCAGCGGGCGCAACAGTCGATGTCGTGGACGCGTACCGAAACGTCATGCCCGAATCTGCCCCCGCACTCCTGCGAGAAGCTTTGCAGAAGGGAATCGCCGCAGCCGCCTTCACCAGTTCGTCCAGCGTCACCCATCTCGCCGACGCCGCGCGACAGGCCGGGATCGCATTCCCCTTCGCCGGAGTCGCCGCCATTTCAATCGGTCCCGTAACCAGCAAGACCCTGCGCGACCTCGGCTGGGAACCTGTTGCGGAAGCAAGCCCATCCGACGTTCCCGGCCTCCTTCGGGCCATCGCCCACGCCGTCCACTAGGGTTCTGACCGTTTGTTCATGTACCAATGTGGGTGCCCCATCCTTGCGACGTTCTTGTCTTTGTCGCAAGGGTAGGAAGCACGAAATCTACCGGTCTGAGACCTAGCTCCGCCAGCTCCGCTAGCACCGCTAGCTCCGCCAAGTCTTATCCTTCGACCGGCACAGCGGCTCCAGGTTGCACCGGTCGCATTTCGGCTTACGCGCGTCGCACACCTGCCGGCCGTGCTGGATGATCTGGTGCGAGAAACTGATCCACCTGTCGCGCGGCAGAACCTGCATCAGCTCCTGCTCCACCTTCTCCGCCGTCTCGCTCTTCGCCAGCTCGAGCCGCCGCGATATGCGGAAGACGTGCGTGTCCACCACTACGCCCTCAGCCTTGCCGAAGCACACGCCGAGCACGACGTTCGTCGTTTTGCGCGCCGCTCCGGGAATCGTAATCAGCTCAGCGAGCGTCTCCGGCACTTCGCCGCCGAACTCCGCAATGATCTTCTTCGCCGCGCCCTGGATTGACTTCGCTTTGTTACGGAAGAAGCCCGTGGTCCGAATCAGCTCTTCAAGTTCCGGCAGCCCCGCCTTGGCCATCGCCGCAGGAGTAGGGAAGCGCCGGAACAATTCGGGCGTCACCATGTTCACGCGCACGTCCGTGCACTGCGCAGAAAGAATCGTCGCAACCAGCAGCTCCCACGGCGAGCGATGTTTGAGCGCGCACACAGCATTGGGATACGCCTCGTCCAGTCCCTTCAGGATCGCGTCAACGCGCTCCTTCGCCAGCGCGCCGCGCGCTGCCGGCTTCGCTGTCGTCTTCCTCTCCGGTACGGGCTTGGTCTTCGGTTTTGCGGCAGCCATAGTTAGGAGTTTAATCTTGCCTTTCGGAGTCGCAAGAGACTTGACTGTGGACTTTACTGTGGAGTAGAGTCGACATATGGAGACGATCCAGGTTGTTCTCGATAAGAAGCTTCTGCTCGCCGCTGACAAAGCAGCGCGAAGAATGAAGGCGAATCGTTCCGCTCTGGTGCGCGATGCTCTGCGAGAGCATTTGCGTCGGTTGGAAATCCGTATGAAAGAGAACCGCGACCGCGAGGCCTACATCAAGCAGCCGCAAGATGAAAACGAAGCGCAGTTGTGGACGACGGTGGCAGCGTGGCCGGAAGAATAGCTCGAGGAGACGTCCGTCTCTTTCATTTTGCTTCACCTGACAAGCTGAGACCGGTTGTCGTGCTCACTCGCGATACCGCAATTGACTATCTAGCACATGTCACCGTTGCACCCATCACTTCTACGATCCGAGGCGCACCATCGGAAGTCGCTCTGAGCAGCGAGGACGGTATGAGGGCGCCCTGCGCCGTGAATCTCCACAACGCAGTCACAGTGCCAAAGGATCGGCTTGGCAGGCGCGTTGCCCAGCTCCACCCGTCGCGAATGAGCGAGATTTGCGCTGCGTTGCGCTTCTCCCTTGGCTGCGATTCTCATTGACCACTGGGAAAGGGTTCGCCCGCTTCATACGCCTGAAAGTTTTCCGCCAAGCCACCCACCCAGCTTCTCTACCGGCAGCCGCACTCCGATAAAAAACTGCCCAAACAGCGCGTACACCGCGCTCACTTCGTCAAATCGCATTTCGTAGATGAGCTTCTTGAAGACCACCGGATCGTCGGCGAAGAGATCGACGCCCCACTCCCAATCGTCCATCCCAATCGATCCGGAAATAATCTGCTTCACATGCTCGGCGTATCGCCGCCCGATCATTCCGTGCTCGTGCATCATCCGCTGCCTTTCCGCAAAGGGAACCGTGTACCAGTTCACTTGTTCGCCGCGCTTGCGGTCCATCGGATAAAAGCACAGGTACTTCGCTTCGGGGACAGAGGGGAACAGCCGTGGCTTCATCGCTTCCGATGCGCGCGCAAGCGACGATGCGATCTCCGCATTCCACTCCGTCGAAAACGCTTCGAATCCCTTGGCCGTCGCAGCCTCGTACGTCTTGCGGCTCGACTCGTAGAGCCCCAGCTCAACAACGGAGACGTAAGAATGGCGCAGCTCGAGGAAATCGTAGAGCGGCGTCCGCGCAAGCGCGAGCTCAACCCGATTCAGCTCCTCCAGCGAGTCGCGGAAATGGATGAGCATTAAGTCGCCCTTGTGCCCGAGCTGCGAGTAAAGAGCGGTGCGAACGGGCCAATCTTGCACACCCTGGTCCATTCGCATTCCCTCATCCACGCTCTTGCGCTCCAAATTCTTCAGGACTGCGACGAATTCTGCGGCGACGCGTTCGCGATCCGCAGCCGACGCCGCCCGCCACGCCTTCCAGTCGAAGCGAAAGAACTGGTGCAGCACGCTCGAGCCCTCAAGCGTGAGCGGAACGGGCGGATGCGTGGGCTGTTGATCGGGCACTTAACCTCCCTCGAACACATCTCATCCTAACAAATGACAATTGCAGACGTGTGCAGCCGCGTCGATGCTCTAGTCCTAAACTCAAGACCGCGCGAGCGGATATACTGGAAAGGCTCATGAGTGAAAGAATCCTGGCCCTGCTGGTGGAGTTCGTGACCCGTGTGATCAGCGCCGGGGGCTACGCAGGCATCGCTGCATTGATGGCCATCAACTCGGCCGGAATTCCGCTCCCCTCGGAGCTCATCATGCCGTTCTCCGGCTATCTCGTTTATCTGGGCCGCTTCAATCTCTTCATGGTGGCGATCGTTGGAATGGTGGGCTGCAACGTGGGCTCGGCCATCGGCTATTGGATCGGGTTCAAAGGCGGCCAGCCATTTGTGGAGCGCTACGGCAAATGGGTTCTGATGAGCCATCACGATCTGGACCGCATGGGCTCGTTCTTTCAAAAGTATGGATCGATCGCGGTCCTGCTCGCGCGCATGCTGCCTGTGGTGCAGACGTTTATCTCCATTCCAGCGGGAATTGCCCGGATGCCGCGGCTGCGCTTTCACATCTACACGTCTTTAGGCTCGATCACGTGGTATACCTGCCTGGCCTACGCGGGCATGAAGCTTGGAGAGAAGTGGCACACCGATCCGCGCATCGAGCAGGTCTTTCATCGCTTTCATCTTGTCGTGGAGATTGCGCTCGTGGCAGCAATCGTCTGGTTTGTCGCTTCGCATCTGAAACGAGCGAGACAGCCGGATGCAGCGTGATCAAGTCGGCGCGTCTTTTGGCGCGACTGATCGAGTAATGAAATTGATTTCGAATTCATCAACGAAGGAAGGTTAGGAGAAGCAATGGCAACGAAGAAGAAAAGCGGCACGAAGAACGTGGCCCCATCATCGATGGGGCGGAAGACCGCTGCAATGATGATTGAGCCCGCGAAGGGCAAATTGGGCGTAATGGTAGTTGGGCTGGGTGCAGTGGCCACCACGATGATCGCGGGCGTTGAAGCGGTTCGCCGCGGTTTGGCCAAGCCGATCGGTTCGCTCACACAAATGGGAACCATCCGGCTGGGCAAGCGGACCGATAACCACTCGCCGCTGATCAAGGATTTTGTGCCACTCGCGGATTTGAAAGACATCGTCTTCACCGGTTGGGACATCTTTGAGGACAACGTGTACGAGGCGGCAGCGCATGCTGCGGTTCTGCACCCCGACACGCTCAAGAAGCTGAAGCCGTATCTCGAAAAGATCAAGCCCATGCCCGCGGTTTTCGACCAGTACTATGTGAAGCGGCTCAATGGCACGCACGTGAAGAAGGGCAAGAACAAGCGTGATTTAGCCGAGCAGTTGCGGGCCGATATCCGCGCCTTCAAAAAGACCGTGAATCGCGTCGTTATGATCTGGGCCGGCTCTACCGAGATCTTCCTCAAGCCGACTGCCGTGCATCAGTCTATCGAGGCATTCGAAAAGGGGTTGGAGAAGAACGATCCCGGCATCGCGCCCTCGCAGATTTACGCATACGCGGCGCTCAAAGAGGGCGTGCCGTTTGCTAACGGCGCGCCGAACCTGACCGTCGACGTTCCGGCGATGATAGAGCTCTCGAAGCAGAACGCCGCGCCCATCTGCGGCAAGGATTTCAAAACCGGCCAGACCTTCATGAAGACCGTTCTGGCGCCGGCCTTCAAGGCGCGCATGATTGGCGTGAAGGGCTGGTTCTCGACCAACATTCTGGGTAATCGCGACGGCGAAGTGCTCGACGAGCCACAGTCATTCAAGACAAAGGAAGAGTCGAAGCTGGGCTCGCTCGAATACATCTTCCAGCCCGATCTTTATCCGGATCTATACAGCGACATCTACCACAAGATCCGCATCAACTACTACCCGCCGCGCGGCGATGAGAAAGAAGCGTGGGACAACATCGACATCTTCGGCTGGCTTGGCTACCCGATGCAGCTCAAGGTCAACTTCCTCTGCCGCGACTCGATCCTGGCCGCTCCGATTGCGCTCGATCTGGTGCTCTTCCTCGATTTGGCCAAGCGCACGCCCGATCTCCGATCCATCGGCATTCAGGAATGGCTGAGCTTTTACTTGAAATCGCCGCAGACTGCTAAGGGCCTCTACCCGGAGCACGATCTCTTCATCCAGTCGATGAAGCTGAAGAACACGCTGCGCCACATCATGGGCGCGGACCTGATCACGCACCTCGGGCTCGAGTACTACGACTGAGGCCGAACAGGGAGGCCCGCCCTCAATTGAGGCGCCCCGTCCGAGCCTGGCTTGGGCAGGGCGGTATTAGGAGTTGGCCATGAGAACAATTGCGTCAAGGTCAATCGCTGTTCTGGCATTAGTGCTCCAATTTAGTTGTGTTGCTAGCGCTCAGAATTGGAAATCGAAGGTCGTAAATGACCCGATAAGTCAGACGTCGTCCACCATGTTTTTCATTGATGGAAGCGGCTACAACGAAGACATACCTGCCGTGCAGATGGGGGTTAGCTGTGAGAATGGCAAACACGGCAATGCAGGCATTACGATGCAAGAATTTGTTTTTGCACGAAACGGCATACTGCCAGCGTTTACTCTTGTCGATTGGAGAATAGGCGGAACACAGGCCCAAGCCAATCTTCCACTTTCCAGCGATTCGAAGATTGCATTTGTGCTTATTAAGGATTTTGACAAAATGGTACTTTCTGATTCAGCCTATATCAGGTTTTCAGATGGATTGGGAAGTCCGCATACAATCCTGTTTCACGGTTTGTTGCCTGACGAGACCATGGCATCGATGTGTGGTCTACATAAGCAATAGGCGCTCAATTTGCCCACCGATCGACCTTGACTTGTCCAAGAAGCTTGCGGCTAGCACGGAAATAGAAATTGACAGCCTTGCTCATTTGCTGCAGGCTGAAAATTCCACGCGAGGGAACAACGGGAGCGGTCAGTTTCGATGAAGGTTATCTACTGCAAGGAATGCAGCGACCTCTTCAAGCTCACCAGGGAAGGGTTGAGGACGTGTAAGTGCGGGAACGTTTCAGGACGATACCGCGAGGATGGAAAACACGCTGAGGTTTCCCAAAGCGCCGTGAGTATCAAGATTCCCAACGGCTACATCAAAAGAGCCGTTCACAGAATGGAGCAGCTAAGGCACGAGGAGCCGAAATCTCTAGACAAAGCCTATAAGGCACACTCATCCATACCGGCATGGGTGCGCCCGAACTTTGGCCCCGGTAATCGCCACACGCACCGGCTCAAGAAGGATGCCAATAACCGCAGCAAAACCTGAGTCCAACTTGACCTCAAACGCAGCATAAAACCGTGCGCTGCAATCGGCCGCCATCGCCCGTGTTGCTGCGATGTCGTAATCTGAACTTACGATGAAAGATTCCGCAGTTTTACTTATTGATTGCCCCGATCGTAAGGGACTGGTGGCGCGGGTGTCGGGGCTGCTCTATGAGCGGGGCGCCAACATTCTGCACGCCGACCAGCACATCGACCACGAGCTGGGCCTCTTCTTCATGCGCGTGGAGTGGGAGCTCAACGGCTTTGACTTCGCGGGATTCAAGGCACTGTTTGCGCCGATGGCGACCGAACTGGGAATGACGTGGAACCTGACGTCGAGCGCGCGCCCGCCGCGTATTGCGCTCTTTTGTTCGCAATATCTGCACTGCATGGCCGATCTGCTGCACCGCTGGCGCACCGGCGAGCTTGTCTGCGAAATTCCGGTCATCGTTTCGAATCATCGCGAAGCAGAAAATCTGGCGGCGTTCTACGGCGTGCCGTTCGAATTTATGCCCGTGACTGCCCAGACGCGTCCGGACGTCGAAGCGCGGCAACTCGAGCTGCTAGCGCGGCACGAAGTCGAGCTGGTTGTTCTGGCGCGTTACATGCAAATTCTGTCGCCGCAATTCGTGGCGCGCTATCCCGCCGCGATCATCAACGTGCACCACTCGTTCCTGCCGGCGTTCACGGGTGCGAAGCCCTATCATGCAGCTCATGCACGCGGGGTCAAGCTGATTGGGGCCACCAGCCACTACGTCACCGAGGTGCTCGACGACGGGCCGATTATCGAGCAGGATGTGGCGCGCATCAGCCACCGCGACCAGGTGGAGGATCTTGTGGCGCGTGGCCGCGATCTGGAGCGGATGGTTCTGTCGCGGGCAGTGCGCTGGCACCTGGACCGGCGAATCTTGTGCTATGGGAACAAGACAGTCGTGTTTGATTAGGACAGAGAGTGGAGTAGGAAGCAGGGAATTGGGGAGAGCGCGGCTGAAGGCGAGGTCGTATGAGCGAATCTGCTGAGGCTGTCGCGCAAGCATTTGTACGCGCCATTAATAGGCAGGATGCGAACGCGCTGGCCGAGCTAATGACGGAGGAGCACCAGTTTGTTGATTCGCTCGGCACGGTTGTCGAGGGCCGGGATCGGATGCGAGCGGGTTGGAAGAGCTATTTCAGCATGGTCCCCGACTACAGGATCGCCGTGGACGAGACCTATTGCGATGGGCCCGTTGTGGTGATGCTCGGGAGGGCGCAGGGGACCTATGCGGCGGACGGTCTCGCCACCGCCGAGAATCGATGGAAGACGCCGGTCGCGCTCCGAGCGCGGGTAGAAGACGGCAAGCTGGCGGAGTGGCAAGTCTATGCCGACAATGAGCCGCTCCGGCAGATAATGGCGCGGCAGGGGCGGCACGCGTAAACCATAAGCGGCCAATAATCTTAATATTACAGAGAGAAGTGAAAGCGAATCCCGCGGGGGACTTGCCTTTGGGGTCGAGTCTGGTGTAATTTACTAACCAGTTAGTTAATTATGACGCCACACCAACCAACCGAAGCACAGGCCGAGCGCTCAGCGGAAACGCGCGGCCGGATTCTGGACGCTGCCCTGAGCGAATTTGCCGCCAATGGACTTGCGGGCGCGCGCACGGAGCAGATCGCCGCTGCCGCTGGCGTGAACAAGGCCCTGATCTACTACTACTTCGAGAGCAAGGAAAAATTGTATTCCGCGGCGTTGGAGATGGTGTCGGCTCGGGTGCGTGACCGCTCGATGGCGGTTTTTCTCCGCGATGTCAGCCCAGGGGAGCGGCTGCTGCGCGCAGCGCTGGATCATTTCGACCGCATTTTATCGCAAGGCGAATTCCAAAGCTTGATGCAGCAGGAGATGATGCGCATGCACAAGGGCGAGGAGGGCGAGCTTCCCACCCTCGTCAAGCGCGTCTTCGCGCCGCTGCACGCCATGTTTCAATCGCTGGTGCGCGAGGGAATTGCTTCCGGCGAATTGATAGAAGTGGACTGGTTCCAAATGGTGTTGTCCGTGCTGGGTGGGAACGTTTTCTATTTCCTGAGCGCGCCGATTTGGCGCCAGGTGCTGGACTTCGAGCCCTTCGACGAAAAAGAACTACGAGCGCGCAGAGTAGCGGTGGTTGAGTTTCTGGGCAAAGCGATCTTTCAGGATCGGGAGCATGGCGCGGTACTGGCGAACAAGGTGCTGGCCGATACGCCGATGCCGGAATGCGCCAATTTCAAAGGTTTGAGGTGATAAGCGAGTGAACGCGCGAAATCGAGTTTTCATCATTTTAGGGGTACTGCTCGTGGGATCGCTGGTCTGGTTTCTGTTGACCACGCGGCGCACCAGCGATCTCGAACTCATCGGAACCGTCGATGCGAACGAGGTCGTAGTGAGCTCCAGGATTCCAGGCCGCATTCAGACCCTGAAGGTGGAAGAGGGCCAGGATGTGCAGGCCGGAGAGCTGATCGCGGTCATCGAGAGCGACGATCTCGCGGCTGCGCTGAAGGCGGCCGAGGCAACGGCGGCGAGTGAGAAGTCGAAGCTGAGTGGCACGGTGGCAACGGAAGAGCAGAACCGTGGCGAAACAACGAGTGCGACAACAAGCGCGGAAGCGCAGGTGAACGCGGCGCAGGCGGCACTGGCGCAGGCGCAGGCAAACTTCGAGCATCAGCAGGCCGACACCAGCCGGATCGTCGCGTTGGCCAAGCAGGGAATCATGAGCACGCAGGCGCGGGATGAAGCCGTAACCAGCCTTCAGGCTGCGCAGGCGGCTGTGAACATGGCGCGCGACAACCTTTCCGCGGCGCAGGCCAATCTTCGCCAGGCGCGCGCCCACGAGATGCTGACCGGGGTGTCGGCGCAGACAGTCGACCAGACGCGTGCCGAAGTGGCAAATGCCCGCGCGCTGGCCCAGGAAGCGAGTGTCGAGGAGAGCTACGCGCAGGTGGTGTCGCCCATCAGCGGGAAAGTGGACGTGTGGGCGGCGCGCCAGGGTGAAGTAGTGACCGTGGGCGCGCCGATCGTGACCATCATGGATCTGAGCCAGACCTGGGTCTATGCTCCGCTGCCGGAGACGCAGGCCGATAGCGTGCAACTCGGTGACTCGCTGCGCGTCGTAATGCCCAGCGGCGACACGCTGTATGGAAAGGTCATCGCGAAAGCGGCGGAGGGCGACTTTGCTACGCAGCGCGACGTGAGCGGCATGAAGCGCGACATCAAAACCATCCAGTTGAAGCTGCTCATCCCAAATCCAGGCGAGAAATATGTGCCCGGCATGACAGCCGAGGTTTATATCCCCAAGGCAAAGCTGGTGAAGCAGTGAGCGCGACGTCAATCTACAGCCCGGCGGCGGACGGCGACGGTGCGCCGCGCACGATTGCGATCGCGGTGGAGCACATCGTAAAGCGCTACGGCGACTTTGAAGCGGTAAAGGATGTGAGCTTCAGCGTGGCCGAGGGCGAGATCTTCGGCCTGCTGGGGCCAAACGGAGCCGGAAAGAGCACGCTGATCCGCATGATGACTACACTGATTCCGGTCACGTCGGGGAAGGCCATCGTTGCCGGCCACAACGTTGCCGATGATCCCGACGACGTGCGGTGTGTGATCGGTGTCATTCCCCAGGCGCTCACCAGTGACCAGGATTTAACGCTTCAAGAGAACCTGAGTATCTACGCCAAGCTCTACGGCGTGCCGCGCGCCGAGCGCGAGAAGAACATTACCGACGTGCTTGAAGCCGTAGACCTCACCAAATGGCGCGACGCGCAGACTAAAACGCTTTCCGGCGGCATGCGCCGTCGGCTTGAGATCGCGCGCGGCTTGGTGCACAACCCGAAGATCTTCTTCCTCGACGAGCCCACCACCGGCCTCGACCCCGTTTCGCGCATCGCGGTGTGGGAAATGCTGAACAAGCTCAAGACCACGCGCAACCTCACTATGCTGCTCACCACGCACTACATGGAAGAAGCCGACAAGCTGTGCGACCGCATCGCCATTGTGGATCACGGCACGCTTGTGGCGCTGGGCACTCCGGTGGAGCTCAAGAACAGCGTGGCCGGCGCCAACGTGGTCGAGGTGCACTTCGACCGCGAGACGGAAGAGTGGGAGGAGCGGTTGAAGAAACTCGAGGGCGTAACCAGCGTGCAACCGGAAAGCGCCGGGTTTTACCGTGTGCTCACGACGTCGGGTTCGAAGACCACCATGCAGATTGTGGAGCTGGCGGCCAGCCTGGGCGAGACGCTCACTTCGCTGAGCGTGCAGAACACAACGCTCGACGATGTATTTATCCACTACACTGGCCGCCAACTGCGCGACGAACAGGTGAAGCCGGTGAACTTTTTGATGCCGCCTCGGCCGGGAGAGCGCCCATGAACAGGATGTTTGCCATCATTGAGCGCGAGATGCGCAAGTTCTTCCGCTCGCCCACGCTGATGATCATGTCGCTGATGATGCCGATTCTGCAGCTGATCATTATCGGCAACGCCTTCGGCGGTAAGATCGTGGGGACGCACGTCGCGGTGGTCGACCATGATCATGGACCGCAGGCGGTCAAGGTGCGCGAGGCGTTCGCTGCCGTCGCCGCCAATATCAAGACCTTCACCACGATCGAGTACAACAATGAGGTCCAGGCGCGCGAAGACGTGCGCACCGGCAAAATCGACGCCGCCGTGATCATCCCCGAGCAGTACTCGCGACGCGTCTACGCGCAGGATGCGCCCAAGCTCGGCATTGTCGTCGACAACTCCGACCTGTTCACCTCGTCCACCCTCGAAGCGGAAATGCAGTCGCTGGTCGACGCCGTGAACGCTCCCCAGGTTCAGGACCGGCTGTCCAAGTCCATCGTTCTCGAGATCGTGGAGCTTTATCCGTACGTGAACTATCTCAAGTATCTTCTGCCCATGACTGTGGCCCTGGCCATGTATATCTCGGTCATGATTGGCGGCGGGATGCTCTACATCGACGACAAGGCGCGCGGCGTACACGAAGGCTACCTGGTTACCCCGATTACGAAACTCGAGCTGGTCTTCGGCATGAACATCGCCGGCTCCATGAAGGCCACGCTGAGCGGAATATCGATAGGGGTCATCGGGTCGCTCATTGCTGGCCTCGGCATTATCTTTCATCCCATGATCATGCTGCAGATGTTGAGCCTCATTATTGCCGGCTCCATTGCCTTCAATGGCATGATGTTTCTCCTCATGGTGCGTGTCGACGATCCGCTCGTGCCGCGCGCCATGTTCGGCGTGCTCAATATTCTCCTGTTATATCCCTCGGGCGCCATGTATCCAGTAGCGTCGTTCCCCAAGTGGATGCAGGCCATGGGCGTGATTGATCCCTTCACCTACGCGATTCACGGCTTCAAGGCCGTTCTTCTCAAAGACGGCGGCTGGGTCGCCATCTGGCCCGACCTTCTGTTCCTCACCACATTCGGCATCGCGACGCTGCTGGTGGCCACGCCGCTGTTCAAGCGCACGCTGTAGCGATTGCTTAGGATTCGCATCCGGGTCCGCGCGGCACGCCTCACTCTTTCCATAGCTTTTCCCAACTCCACAACGCCGAGGTCACTTTGCCCGGCAGCGGAAATCCGAGCTGATGCGCGAGCATGCAAATCTGCCCCCGATGATGCGCTTCGTGAGAAATCATGTAGCAGAGCATCTCCGGCCCGGCCGGCCATGGACGAGCCCAAGCGTCTCGACGAAACTCCTCCACACGACCTTCGCCATCACCCAGCGTTTCGGCAAGCATCATTTCGCAGAGACCGGCGCTCCGTGCCAATGCCGCACGAGCCTGGCGTGGCGTACAGCGCGCGCGGTTGAGTTGTGGGGGAACTCCCAGGTGCGGCGCGGTGAGCCTGATCCACTTCGTGCGGACATTGTGCATGTGCGTGAAGATCGCCGCAATCGTGCGGACTTTGCCGGGCGGTTGGGCTTTCCAGACGGCAGCATCAAGATTCTCGATAAGAATTTGGTTCAGGCGCTCATTAGCCCCAAAGACCCGGACCGCGGCCTCAGCAAACTCCGTGTGAACCTTGCGTCGGCGCACCGTCACAGCTTGATTCTCCTTGAACTCGGGTTCTTACAGGCCGCATGTAGCGCCGGACTCCAGTCCGGCTGTCGCGCGGGCGTCCCCGCCCGGACTCATCTGGCGCCCTATTATGCCGGCGGCGGAGTTACCGAGCCCGTTGAACTCCCCGCCGGAGTCGTATCGGCGCCCGTCTGCTTTGTGAAGTCAAAGCTGCATGGGCGCCCCAGGATGCCGGCACCTTCTTCGCGCTTGCCCGTGCCGGACGTGTCGGTGAATGTTGCATCGATGTAGTAGTCGTATTTGTTGCCCTTGAGTTGAGTCACGAAGCCCGCTTTTCCGGCTTGCACCGTGCCCTTCGCGTGTAGCTTCGCCGAGCCGCCGGCTCCGATCGTCCCGTCGATCACAAGGTAGCCCGGCCCTCCCTCCTCGCCATGCTGGCCGTGAAAATTGCCGTTGGCAATCGTGCTGACGAATGTCCACGTGAAGGCAGGCATGTGAGTGCTCGCATCACACGACATGTTCGTGGTCCAGGTGCCGTCGAGATGGCCGCCTGCGGCCTGCGCCCAAATCAGCATCGGTGCGCAAACCAAGGCAAAAGACGGTGCTTTCCTGATCGTCATGGATGACCTCCAGTGAAAGCAGGATAAGACGACTGCGGGCGCATTATGCAAGAACTTTCTTGTGAAATTCAATTTCTTGTACCGGAATCGCGCCCGAAGTCGCTAAGGCCGCCCGGTTTTCTGCGCGGCCTTTTCGCGGCCTCTTACTGTCCCAGAATCTGTTCGTAATAGCGGACGTATTGCGGGACAACCAGTGTAGAGCAGAACCGCTTCTGTGCGTTCTTGCGAGCTGCCTCGCGCATGGCATCGAGCCGGGACCGATCGTTTAGCAGGCTCAGCGCGCCTTTGGCCATGCCCTCGACGTCGCCGACAGGAAACAGTAATCCATTGACTCCTTCGTCGATCAGCTCGGGAACCCCACCGACGCGCGTTGCAATCGATGGAACCTTGCAGGCCATGGCTTCGAGAGCGGCAAGACCGAAGGACTCAAGTTCGCTCGGCATCAGGAGGAGATCGGCGAGCGCGAGCAATTCGCTCACGCGCTCCTGCTTGCCAAGAAAATGAATGCGCGATTGAATGCCAAGGTCGTGAGCAAGCCATTCAGCAGAGGAGCGGTCGGGGCCGTCGCCGATGAGAATGAGTTGTGCGGGGCGCTCGCGCGCCACAAGCGCGAAGATTCTGACGACATCGGTTACGCGCTTGACCGGCCTGAAGTTGGAAAGGTGAACCAGAAGGGACTCATCGGGCGCGGCATAGTGCGCGCGGCAGCGGGCGCGCGTGGCTTCGTCTTTGATGGGGGTGTAGACGTCGCAATTGACGAAGTTGGTGATGGTCTCGATGGGGCGAGTGATGTTGAAGTCGGCGATGGTTTTGTCGCGGAGATAGTTCGAAATGCTGGTGACGCCGTCGCTTTCTTCGATGGCGTGCTTGGTAATTGGTAAATAGCTGCGGTCCAGGCCGACCAGTGTGATGTCGGTGCCGTGAAGCGTGGTTACAAAAGGCAGTCGGCGGCCACGCTTCGCCAGCATCTGGCGGGCGAGAAGTGCCGAGACGGAGTGAGGAATCGCATAGTGCACATGGAGCAGATCGAGGGAGTAATACTCTGCAACTTCTGCCATGCGCGAGGCGAGCGCGAGATCGTACGGCGGAAATTCGAACAGCGGGTAGCTGGAGACGGGAACCTCGTGATAGAAGATGCCGTCATCGCGCCCGTTAAGGCGGAAGGGTTGCGAGTAGGAGATGAAGTGCACCTCGTGACCGAGGTTGGAGAGTTCAATGCCCAGCTCGGTCGCAACGACGCCCGAGCCGCCATAAGTGGGATAACAGGTAATCCCGATGCGCATGAGGCCTTCTTAGGTTTCGATTTGCCGCCACGTCTTGGACGCGCGGGAGTCAATGGAGGATGCAGAGAGCCGACAAATGAGCTTGCCGGCTCGTCCACGATAATTGCGCGCCGTCCGCGGGTCAAGGTGAGGCCGGCAGTAGGTTGGCAAATGACACGAGTTCGATGGCCGGGAATTCTTTCAGGGTGAGAAGGGCCCCTCGCTCGACGTCACGCGACGCACGAAGTCGAGTGCGGACGCGGTCGAGGTCGGCGTCGTTGTAGCCTGGATGGGTGACGAGTTCCCATGTGCCGGGGGGCAGACTTTGAAGCAGAGAACGCAGCGTCGCAGAGTCAAGGACGCCGGTGCCTGCGACGGCGATGGTGCCGCTGGTGGTGACGAATCCTTCTTGGTAGAGGATGCGGCGGCAAACAGGCTCGAGCCAGCGCAAGGCGCCCACTTGAGCCAGGCGCATCCACGGCGCGCGACGCGTGGCACGGCTAGACCATTGCGGCTCGAAGGGGTTGCGGATCGCGCGGATTCGGTGTCTGCGCGCAGCGCGAAGAACGGGGCGCAAAACGCCAGGAAGGACGTGCGTATGTTTATGTGTGTCAATGTGAGTCAGCGGAACGCCTCGTTGCTGGAGGAAGTCGATCTGCGCTCCGGCTTCCGCCTCAATTTCGGCAGACCGGATGCGCCCCGTAAAAAGGCGTGCAAAAAACGTGTTCAGCGAGGAAGGGAAGTGGCCCGTGCGCGAATCGACGAGCGAGGGAATTTGATCCGGCGGGAGCACGGGCGCGCCGTCGACCAGAACCACGTGGCAACCCACGCCGAGTGTCGGCGTCCGGACGGCAAGTTCGATGGCTTCCTCGGTGGCGCTGGCGCGAGCCATCAAGGAAGCACTCGTGACAACGCCGGCTTGATGCAGTTCGATGATGGCGCGATTGACGCCCGACGTCAGCCCGAAATCGTCGGCGTTCACGATAAGCTGGCCCACGAGGTGAGTTTATCAAGCGGTTGCGCCGCGCCTTCCGCATCATGAGCGCTGCTATCATAAGTTCATGCCGCAGTCCGCGAGCGGCGGAGTGGGCGGTTAGCTCAGTTGGTTAGAGCGCCTGCCTTACAAGCAGGAAGTCGGGGGTTCGAGTCCCTCACTGCCCACCAAGAACATGTTTTATGACGTCCAAGGCTGTCCAGTTTTCCACAAATAAGTCCAATAAATTCAACGATATGAGGTCCGATACTGTCTAAGGCGGTAGTATGGAAGCCAAGGATTTTTGGTGCTATTTCTGGGGTACTCACTGCTACCGTTTGGTGGTATTTACAGAAAAAGCCCTTCATCCCCAATATCCATGCGGGTTTTCACTCTTTTGCGCTCTGGTGGTATTCCACCCCGGGGTTCGATTGACGGCCGGGGGACTCGAACTCCCGTTAGCCTCTTTTTTCGGCGATGGATTCGCAGACCGCCAAACAGCGGAGGGGAGATTTCTCCTCGCATGGTGGTATTTGAGGAGGTGGTATTTTGCTGACCGACACGGAAATTCGCAAATCCAGACCCACAGACAAGTCGTATCGGCTGCCCGATGGCAAAGGGCTGTTTCTCTTCATCACCCCGACGGGTGGCAAGCTCTGGCGTTTCAAGTACCGGCATGACGCGAAGCAAAAGCTCATGGCGCTTGGACAATATCCGGATGTGCCTCTGGTCCTGGCACGGGAGCGCCATGCTGCGGCTCGCGCACTGTTGGCGACAGGCGTTGACCCGATGCAGGTGCGGAAGACTGAGAAAATCGCGCGCAAGGCTACTTCCGAGAACTCCTTCCGAACCATCGCCGGCCTATGGCTCGAACACTGGCGCGTTGGCAAGAGCGGTCAGCACGTTGACTCCACACGAAGGCGCCTAGAGGCAAATGTCTTTCCGCTGTTAGGCGCGCGCCCCATCACGGAGATTGAGGCGCCGGAATTGGTAACGATGGTCAAGTCAATAGAAGGGAGAGGCGTAGGCGATCTTGCAAAAAGGGCGCTGGAAACGACCGGGCAGATATTTAGGTTCGGCATTGCCCACGGCTATACGAAGCGCAATCCGGCTGCCGAGATCAAGCCCAGCGACATTCTGCGGCCAACGAAAAAGACCAATCTGGCCCGTATCGATGTGAAAGAACTGCCCGCCCTGCTTCGGGCCATCGAGGTTTATCAGGGTACGCATATTACCCGGCTGGCCATGAAGCTGCTCGCCTTGACGTTTGTTCGTACCACCGAACTGATAGGCGCGCGCTGGGAAGAATTCGATCTTGAGGCGCGCCGGTGGAATATCCCTGCATGGCGCATGAAGATGAAAACCCCGCACATTGTCGCACTGTCCTCACAAACAATCGAGGTGCTGGAATTGGTGCGGTCGTTGGCAAGGAGCGAGGAGTTCCTCTTCCCTGGTGACCGCAATCCTGATAAGCCGATGAGCAACAACACAATTTTGCTCGCGTTGAAGCGCATGGGTTACCAAGGCCGCATGACCGGCCACGGCTTCCGAGGTTTGGCGTCCACCATCCTGCACGAGCAAGGTTATGCGCATGAGCACATCGAATTGCAACTTGCCCATGCCCCGCGCAATGCCGTTAGCGCTGCCTACAATCATGCACTCTACCTGGAGCCACGCGCCAAGATGATGCAGGACTGGGCTGACTTTCTGGAGCATGCACAGCGCAGAGGCAAGGTACTGCCCTTCCCTGGAACAGCGGCATAGCCATTCGGTCAACTCGGCCGGCAGAGAATCAGGCCATGCCCCGCAATCCAATCCCAGACGGATGCGAAGGCGGAATCCCGCTCCGGGCCTCATCTTGACGACAACGGATTCACGCCAGTGCGTCGCCCCCTGACTTCTCGGCTGACCTCTATCTGGCGGGCAATCCACTCCTCAATCTCTGCTTCAATCCAGCCGACAGCTCTGGCCCCGAGCGACACTGGCGTTGGGAACCTTCCTTCGGTAACGCGCAGATAGACGGTGCTGCGTGACAATCCGGTGCGATCCAATACGACTGGCAGTCTCAGAATCTTTCTCGGCATCCCATTACCTCATTGGTTGAGTTGCATTTGAATTACGTGCGGTTTTACCAAGCCCACGGAGCAAAGTAGCTGCCGAATTTGTCTGCAAACCCGCCGTAGCCAACTTCGTTTCCCTCGCGCTCTTGTCTGACTTTTCTCCAGGATGCACTGCACGGTTATGTTCTCTTTTATGAACCAACCTCACAGACATCCCGCCAAAAACGTTTGCGGGTCGTTGCGCGGCATGGTCATCAATGCACCCCTTTCTTACAGCGGTACGTCCGGTTTCATTGGCAAGCGACTGCGAGCTTGCTAACCAGGGGGCGAAGGCTGTGTTCTCCCTTTACGAACCTCGATTGCCGACACCTCTTCCGCTTCCCGATTCAGTTTCTTCATGTAGCCAGACAATGCTGTTGCGGTGATTCTCAAGCCGTTTTCCTCAAAAAGACCGACCAGCATCTTGAGCAGTATCCCCGTTTCCGAAGCTCTGACAGTTGAGGGAATACCGCCCGTACAATCCCGCCCATCCTGTACGAAGCGGGTTGCGACGCAGGTTCGTTTGCCTTTCCTTGAGGAACGCACGAAACTCCTCGATATTGTGCGACGAGAGTACTTGCGTCCTGCGACGAGCCTCATTCTCCATAAAACGAAATTAAACCACGTTGACGTGTCTGCTGTCAAATATGTATTATTGTGTTGGTGGAGATGGAAAAGCTGGTAAGCGTGAAGGCAAGGTAGGCGCTGGATATACCGAAACTCCCTGCGGTCGTTTTGGCATATCCACAGGCCCCAACCCAATCCGCTTCGCTACTCGGGTTTGGGCCTGCGCACCTTGCTCAGGGCTTCGCCCCGAGACCCCACAGGAGCACCGAAATGGCAACGCCAAAGCAGACGGAACATCGCCGAGGGTTGCTCATCAAACTCTTGTCCCAAAAGAAGGAAATCATTCGCCAACAAGCTCATCTCGCCGGCCTAACGGTCAGCGAATACATTCGTAAATGCGCTCTGAACAGACCAATACGTTCCCGAGTAAGCCGGGAAGTCGCCGCTGAACTCAGCAAGCTGTTTGGACTGCAAAAGCATCTTCTGATGGAGATCAAGAACCTTCCCAACGAAGAAGAACTGCGCCGTGAACTCAACTCGGTGCTATCGGAACTGCACACGGCGCTAGCCACGTTCAACAAGAAAACCGCGGAGTAAGCATGACCGCCAAAGTTCAACCCGCTCGGCAAAGCTCCGGCAGCTTCAAGCGACTACTCAAGTACCTAACAGAGGAACGCGATGCCGATACAGGGAAACCTATTTTGCGAGGAGACGTTGTAGTGTCGGACAACCTTGCAGGGTTGGACACTGTGGCAGTTCAGATGGAGGGGATTGCCTTTCTGAACCCTCGCTGCAAGGATGCGCTTTGTCATTATGAACTGTCCTGGCCTCCAGGAGAACGTCCCACTCGCCCACAATGGATCGACTGCGCGACGCACACGTTGAAAGCACTTGGATACCGAGACCATCAATTCATGCTTGTCGCGCACGACGACAGGAAGCACTTTCACATCCACATCATGGTAAACAAGGTCCATCCCGAGACCTTCAAAGCGCATACACCTTATCGGAACTGGTTGACGCTTGATGCCGCAATGCGCGTCCTCGAAGCGAAATATGGCTGGACACACACGGCGGGTCCGACACGTTGGGATGAGCAATCGAAACAGGCAGTACGCACATCACGTTCCGAGCGCAATGCGCTTCGGTCTGCGCGACAACTGCCGACCGGTGCGGCGGCAAAGTATGAGCATTATCACGATAAGGAATCACTGCAAACCTATATACGCCGGGAAATGGCCCCTCGTGTACGACAACTTCTCATCCGGGGCAATGTGACATGGGACGATCTCCACATCCTTTTGTCGAAAGCTCATCTCCGGCTTGAGAAGGGGGAATCGGGCGGATACACAGTCCTTGCCACTGACCACAACATCCGCGTGAAAGCATCCGACGTATTCCGCAACAACTTCGCTGGAAAGGTCAAACGTCAGGCGACGGAAACCGCTCTTGGCCCGTGGGCACCGGCCTCAACATACATTCAAACCTCCGCGCCACATCCGGCACAACATAGCGAACGTAACGTCACCCTGAGAGAGGAACGTAAGGCGCAACGACGCCAGGACCGCGATGCCTTGATGGCCGAATATAACCAGTATCGCAATCGGCAACGGGAGGTGTGCAGGGGCATCACCGCCGATGGGCGTAAGGACAGTAAAAACCTGCTTGAGGTTTTGCGGCAACAGAAGAAAGAGATTCGCGCATCCGCGTTGTCATGGCCGGACAAGAAAGTTCTGCTCTCCCAGGCTGCGGCCCATTCCGTCCTCGAAGTGCATTCCCTGAAGCTATCCATTCAAAAGCGTCGGCAGGAGGCATTTCCGAAGAATCTCCGCACATGGGTAGCGGACAGGGCCAACGAGGGAGATGCGCGGGCGGCCGCGCAACTTCGAGGATGGCGCTATGCGGATCAACGAAATCAGCGCCGGCTCGATGCAACCCTGGAACCAAGCGCACTGCATATCGGGCCGCCGCCCGATTGTGACAGCGGCACCGACTGGGCCGACTTCGAGCAACAACGGCTTGCGGACCAACAGAAGCAACAGGCCCTTGCCAACCAGATCGCCGCGACGCGTATCTGGACGATCAACCGGAAAACCGGCGACGTGTCGTACATGCTGAACGGCAGGGTTTCCGTCATCGACCGCGGGCGCCTTGTGACCGTACTCAACCAGGACGAAGAGGCAATTGTCTTCGGGTTGGAGATGGCCGTCCAGAAATACGGATCGCGGATCGCATGTACTGGAAGCGAAAAGTGGAAGCGGATGGTTACCTGGTGCGCGATCAGGCACGGCATCTTCGCCCAATTCACGGACCCGGAGATGCAAGGCGCCTTCCACCAGGAACAACTCCTGGCGCATCCTCTCCAACTCCGAGCTGGGCGACTGCATTCCATCGAAACCAGGCTCAGAACTGAGGGAACCGAGGATTTGATCTTCACCGACGAAACGGATGCGAGTCTGCTCCTCTCAAGTCTCCAGCCTGCCGCCCAGTCCCGGCAACTTCTCGAAATCCTGAAAACATCGCAACAGCCAGAGCCGAAGGCGAATGTAGGTGGCAAGCTGACAATCGCGCTTGTCCGGTCTTCCACGGGCCAACCGGCTTTCAAAGTATCGATTCACGAGGGGAAGCGGCAAGAGATCATCGACCGGGTTGCTCAACTCCGGCAGACTGCATATCTGGCATCGCGCAACAACTTCAGAATGCCCAGCAACGAACGTGGTGGCAGATAGCTCATAGCTGAGGAAATCCTCCATCGACTGCGAAGTGCTTGAACAATGCGCCACGGCTGATTGGAGGGAAGCTGTCCACGATCATCGCGTGAATGCGGCCGCCGTTTGAACAATGCCCTGACGACGAAACTATGCGAATGTGGATTGGACTGGCGTCTTGAGTTTATAAACGGCTGCGAAGTAGGCCACCATCACGCGAAACGTCTTGGACTTATTCACGCCGCCAAGAATTTCCCCGCCGACTCTCTCCAGTTCATCCGCAATCTCGTAGGTCAACGCAAACACAAAAGAGGTGTCGATACTTTGAAATGGAATGTTCAGCCACGGGTTGTTGTAGAACGCAAGGAGTTGCGCCTGCGCGGCTTTGCTCTTGAAATTCATGATGATGTGCTCAGCGAGCGCGTTCTGTTTCCGGATTTTCAGCACGGCAAAGAGCTGGCTAAAATGTGTCTTGGTGAATTTGGAATCCACCGTAAGCCGGACCTGAATCCGCTTCTCCGCGGGAGAAACGACTCTGCGCTTCGCTATGGTTGTGGTCTTCATCTGAGGGGCAGTGTCTTCTCCTTGTCGTGCTGTAGTATACATCAGAACTATATGTCAAGAACGAGAATGCGCCAACCGGTAGGAATCAAAAGAGCTTCCATGAGGGCAATCTCCGGGGGTAGTAGTGGATTCATTGCATGGAGAAGGGCTCGAATGAATCACGACAAATCGAACCGTGGTGGAGGAAGAGAAAAGGAGACGGGCGAGGGACTGGGCAGCGCGCTAAACTTGGCATCGCGCGAGAGCATACAGATTTGAACCTCCGACCCCCTGGTCCCGAAACAGCCACTGATGTGCTAACTTGTTGATTCGTTTAGGTTGGTAGTGCGTCTAGTTGGACCCAAATACATGGTTTTCGGCAGCAATTGGACCCAAGTTGGACCCAAGTTTTTGTCTCAGCGTTTAGTTGTTTCCGGATTGGCGACAAACCACCCAGAACTTGGATCACGGTCGGGTCAAGTCCAGTAACCTGCGTGGTGATCATCATTCAAAGGCACACTCTGCCCTTGACAGTAGCAGTATTCCGGTGCGTTCCTGAAGGCAGCGAGGAGACAGGCTATGAACAGCTGTGCGCAAGGAATGGTCACACTGGCTTTGGCGCTGAGCCCGCTGGTGTGCTATGGCGACTCGAGCTACCGGGAGACGACGCAGATGACCGGGGGCCAACTGGTGGATTCGCTGAAGAGCATCCCGTTTATGTCGAAGCAATTGAAGGGCCTGACCGATCCGATGACCACCACGACGATGGTGCACGGGAACCAGAAGGCGGTGGTGAGGAACGAATCGACGGAGATTTACGACCTGGATAAGCAGGAGATCATCCACATCGACACTGTCAGAAAAAAGTACAGCGTGGATACCTTTGCCGACATGCGAAAGATGATGGCCAAGATGCCGGACATGATGAAGCAAGCGCAGGCGCAGGCCGCGGCGGCCCAGGCGCAGGCGCAGGCGCAGCAAACTCAGATGCCGGCCAGCAATCTGCAATACAGCTTTTCGGTGTCGGTGAACGATACGGGGCTTCAGCAGGTGGTGAACGGCCTGAACGCGAAGCAGCATATTCTGAAGTTGACGGCGATCGTGACCGATCCGAGTAATCCGGGCACTAGCGTGACCTACACAACGACCTCAGAAATCTGGACCACGCCGGATGTGCCCGAAGAGATCAAAGACGCCCAGGACTTTGATATCCGCTTTGGGCAGGCGCTGATGTCCGGGGTGGACCTGTCTGCGTACCTGAACATGCGGGGCAACTCGTCGAACGCGGCGATGGCGCAAATGTTTGCCGGCAAGCCGGGCGCGGCCGAGGCCTTTCAACAGATGGGGAAGGAACTGGCGAAGATCAAGGGGACCCGGATTCTGGGGAAGACGAGCATGGGCGGATTGGGGACGGGCATGGCACAGCCGCAGGGAGGGAGTGCAGCCAGCGGCCCCGCCGAAACGGGGACTGGAGGCAACATCGTGGCTCAAGCGGTGTCAGGTCTCGGCGGGTTATGGGGCAAGAAGAAGTCACAGCCTGCCAGCACGGCGCCGACAGCGAGCCCAACGAATACGCCGCAGACTCCCGGAGAAACGACGCTAGTGGAAACCACCACGCAGAAATCAAACTTCTCGCACGATCCAATTCCGACGTCCGCTTTCCAGATTCCGGAGGGGTTCAAGCAGGTGCCTTCGCCGCTGGAGCAGACGCTGGCGAACCAATGATGCGGCCCGAACCGCGACCGGGCTGCGGATCTGCATGTTCCTGAGGCCCGGTTCTGGGCGCGCGGTCAAGGCACGGTGAGCTGTTCACCAATTGCGCGTTTCGGATCGCGTGTTGGGTCGAGTGGTGAAGCTCCGCCAGCTTGGTATCAGTCCCGGTTGACCGCCAATCCGGAAGGTGCACCATTTTTGGTAAGGTCCGGTTGGCCGACTAAACGCCCAGAATTCGCAGTTCTGCGCCTATCAGGCCTACGTGAACGACTCGGCCATCTGACACCAGTTCTCATAATTACAGGATTGCATCAGGCAAGTCTGTTCGGCTGCAAAGTTCAGAAACATGCGATCGGTTGTTGTTTCCGGACTTTACCGGGAAGGCTACGAAGCGCGAGAGTCTTGCTAACTCGGGGAATCAATATCATGCGCAAGTATTCTCGCGTGAGGATCGCGCGCAACCGGACCGCGATGGCCGAGTCACAGGGGACCTGCAGGGAGCGGCAGCGGTCGATGGCTGACCTCAGGTCGCGCAGGAATGCCACGCAGGACGGGCAAGCCTCAATATGACTGCGCATCTGTTCGCAGGTGAGCGGTTCCACCCTTCCGTCCAGGTATTCGGAAAGATTGCCGAACAGCTCTCTGCATTCATCGGGGCGTTGCCGGCCCTTGAGTCTGAGCTTCTTGGGCGTCTTTGCCAACACTTGGTTGTTCTTCGTGCGCTTCAATGAGTTATTCAGAACCAGGTTCATCTCCTTGCGCACGCTCAGACGTGCACGATGAAGGCGAATCCGGACAGTTCCCTGCTTGAGGTCGAGAATCTGCGCAACCTGCTCGGTCGTTAACTCCTCCATATCATGAAGCACGAGAACGATGCGCAGAGGCGCCGGGATGCGAAGAATTGCCTGATGCAACAGTTGGTGCTGCTCGGCATGGAGGAAATTGCCTTCGGGGCTCTCGCCCGCATCCTGCAGCAATCGTCCCAGCTCAGCCTCATCCGGCATCAATTCATCCAGTGAGAAGGTGTGGGCCGGAGCGTGAGACGGCTTGCGGCGCATGCGCCAGCAGCGGTTTCTGGTGACGGTATATAGCCAGACAGCAAGTTGCTGCGGCTCCTGGATTTTGGCCAGATGACCGAGCGATCGGGAAAGGACTTCCTGCATCGTGTCTTCCGCGTCTTCTCGATGCCCGCAGACCTTCATGCTGAAGGAATAGACCGTATTCTGCAGCAGGCCGATCGCCTCTTCGATGGCTTCAGGAGTATTTCGTTGCAGGAGTTCCGTGGCTCGGATCAGTTCAGGTCGCATCGTATGGAGTCGTCGAGAGCAAGATCAGTATATTCGCCGGCGTGGAGGAATGTAGGTTGGTTTCCGAGTCCACCGCACTGGCCATGCTAAACAGGTCTCACTTCGGGCAGTGAGCCCCGGCATTGTCCACTCTCAAAGACGACTCAATCATCTTGAGACAGATCGGAGAGATCTTCTTCAGCCATGGCTTCTCGCTTGCGCTTTGCGGCCCCGAGCACAAAGCCATCCATGCTCGCAGGAGTGCCATTGCCAATTCCATCTCGGCTCCGGGATGCTGCGCTTCCAGCCGAAACATCTGGCGATAAACCTCATCCCGAATCCGTCTGCTTTGAAGACTGGCGCGCATAGCCGGCTCACTACCTCGCACCGTAATCGGCGTCTCTCAATCCCATGGCTCGCAGGATAGCCATGCCTGGGCACCAATTGGTAAAGGCCGATTGCAAGAGGTTGAGGCCCACGAAAACCGTCAGCCACAGCCAGTAGAGCGAGAAGTAATGAGCAAGGGCAAACGACAGGAGGACCATGACACCCGCCATCAGGCGCAAACCGCGTTCAACCGTCATAACGAATCTCCTTGATTGGAATCGAATTTGGGCTCGGGCTCCGATTGATGCCGGGAGTGAACCATGAAGTAAAGTACCGGGATGGTCGGCCACGAGAGAAATGTCGAAGCGACTGCTCCGGCAATCAGCGACAGGGCGAGTCCCTGAAAGATGGGGTCAGTGAGGATAACGCTTGCGCCCACAACCACAGCGGCTGCGGTGAGCAGCATGGGCCGAAAGCGAGTCGCGCCGGCGTCAATCACCGCTTCGGCTAGCGGCATTCCCTCGCGAATCCGAAGTTCGATGAAGTCGACGAGGATGATCGAATTGCGCACGATGATGCCGGCGCCGGCAATGAAGCCGATCATTGATGTCGCCGTGAAGAAAGCGCCCAGAATAGCATGCGCCGGCATGATGCCGACGAGGGTGAGCGGGATGGGTGCCATGATGATCAGCGGCACGATGAAAGAGCGGAACCAACCGACCACAAGAACGTAGATAAGAACAAGCACGGCGGCGAATGCGAGCCCCATGTCGCGGAACACCTCGATCGTGATGTGCCACTCGCCGTCCCACTTCATCGAGTAGTGGTCGGTGGAGTCCGGCATCGACGCGTTGTAACGGGCCAAGGTGTATCCGGCCGGAAGTGTGAGATGGTCGAGCGCCTTGTTCATCTTGAGAATGGCGTAGACTGGGCTCTCTTCGGCGCCGGCGACGTCGCCCGTGACATACACAACGCGACGCAGATTCTTGTGGTAGATGCTGGGCTCGATGTTCTTGCGATCGATTGTGACCAACTCGCGTAGTGAGACCATGCCGCCGTCAGCGCCGGGCAGACGGATATTCTCAAGACCCTGTACGGAGGAATGATCGGCGCGGTCAATCTCGACGATTGCAGGCACCGGCTCGCGCGCGGTTTGATCGTGGATCAGGCCGACCTCGGTTCCCGAGGTCGCAAGCGCCAAGGCATGAGCCACGTCGGAGACTGCGATGCCGTGCTCCGCCGCCTTGACCTCATCGACGCGCACGATCAGTCTTGGCTCGGGGTCCTCGACGTACCAGTCAACATCGACAACGCCCGGAGTCTGTTGGAAGATCGACTTGATCTGCTGAGCGACCTGGGTTTGACCAGCCAGGTCGGGACCGTAGACCTCCGCCACCAGAGTTTGCACAACCGGAGGCCCAGGCGGAACTTCACTGACCTGAATGCGCGCACCGTATGCGGCACCAATCGAATCCAGCAGCGGACGAAGACGTTTTGCTATGACATGGCTTTGCTCGCTGCGCTGCTTGGCAGGCAACAGGTTCACCTGGATGTCGGCCTGATTCGGTTGGCGGCGCATGTAGTAGTGGCGCACGAGCCCGTTGAAGTTATAGGGACCGGAGGTTCCGGCATAGACCTGGTAATTCAAAACGTCTGGTTGGCGAGCCAGTTCTTCGCCTAACGCCTGTGCCACTCGCGCTGTTTGTTCGAGCGGCGTGCCGTCCGGCATATTGATCACCACCTGCAACTCGCTCTTGTTGTCGAACGGCAGCATCTTCACGCGCACCAATCCCAGGGGAACGAGCGCGATTGAGATCAGAAGCAGCACCGCTACTCCGATGAAGAACAGGACGCGATTCCGCGAGGATCGGATCAGGGGCGTCATGATGCGGCGATAGAGCCTGGTTCGCCAGTTCTCGGTCTCGGGCTCCAGTATTTTGGCCCCCTCAAGATGCCTGCCAACAAGGCGGAGGGCTGCCCATGGTGAAACCACAAAAGCAACGACGAGAGAGAAAAGCATGGCGGCCGAGGCTCCCACGGGAATGGGCCGCATGTAGGGTCCCATCAAGCCGCGGACAAAGGCCATCGGCAATACAGCGGCGATCACGGCGAAGGTGGCCAGGATGGTAGGGTTGCCCACTTCCGCCACCGCTTCGACAGCGACCTCGCTCATCGACCGGCCATGGTTTTCCCTCAGCCGGAAGTGGCGCACCATGTTTTCGACCACGACGATGGCGTCATCCACTAAGATGCCGATCGAAAAAATCAAAGCGAAGAGCGTAACGCGATTGATGGTGTAGCCAAGGAAGTAGAACACCGACATGGTAAGGGCAAGCGTGACAGGAATGGCCAGCAGCACGACGCCCGATTCGCGCCAGCCCAGGAAGATCGCGACGAGCAAGGTCACCGATAACGTCGCCAGCAGCAAATGCTCAAGCAGCTCGTCCGACTTGTTCTTTGCCGTTTCTCCGTAGTTCCGAGTGGTGGTCACAGTCACGTCGTTGGGGATGGTTACGCCCTGCATGCGGTGAACGCTTTTGAGAACGGCGTTGGCAATGTCGGTAGCGTTGGTGCCCTTACGCTTGGCTACAGTGATGGTCACGGCAGGATACTGGCGCGCTGCCGATGCGCCCGAGTTCGTCGTGCCCGAATTCGTCGTGCCATAGACCACATAGTTCGCGGGGTCGGCAGCCCCGTCGACAATCTTTTCCGCTACGTCGCGGAGGTAAACCGGCCGCCCGCTAACAACACCCACAACCACCGCTTCCAAATCTTCGCGGCTGGTGAAGAGGTTGCCGGCGTCCACCCGGATTTCCTGGTTGTTTTCAGCGAAGTTTCCTGCCTGTACGCTGGCATTTGCGGCTTCGAGATGCCCGACAATCGCCAAAGGCGACAGGCCGTAAGCGCTCAACTTTTCGGTGCTGAGCACCACACGCATCGTCCGCGGAAGACCGCCGATGATCGTTGTTTCCGACACATCGGAGATCTGTTCGAAATTGTGTTGCATCTCAGCGGCAATGGCGCGAAGCTGATAGCCGTTGTAGTGATCGCCCCAAAGAGTGAGGGCAAGGATCGGGACATCGTCGATGGAGCGGGCCTTGATCAGCGGCTGCGAGACTCCCGGCGGCATGCGATCGAAGTTCGAGTAGAGCTTGCTGTAGACCTTGATCAGAGCATCTTCCTGCGGCGTGCCGACCAGAAAACGCACGATGACCAGGCTTTGCCCCGGAGACGACGTCGAGTACACATACTCGACCCCTGAAATCTGATGCACCAGATTCTCGATCGGCAGCGTGACGCGCTCCTCCACTTCGGCGGGAGACGCGCCAGGCATCGCGGTAGTGATATCCAGCATCGGAACCAGAATCTGCGGCTCTTCCTCGCGGGGAATAATAGCCACCGCGAAGATTCCGAGGGCCAACGACGCGGAGCTTCACTTGAAGAAAGCGGTTTCGCTGGCTCCCGATTCGTCCACTGCAAAGGACGCGCGGACAGCACTGCAAGGCTTGGGATAAGGTTTCACCGCAGTTCAACAGAAAACGCGTTTAGAGCTTCTTTCAACATCGCATCCCGCCGCGAATTAGCCGTTCCGGCGGCGGCAACAAGGGACCCATAGTTACGCTGCATGTCGAACACAAGAACAATAGCGAAGAACACCGGCTGGTACAGCGTTGAGAACATCGTCAGCGCGGTTGTCACCGTCATCACGTCCATCGCGATTGCGCGTACTCTCGGTCCTACGAAAACGGGATACATCATCTACGTGGGCTACGTCGCCTCCGTTGTCGGCAACCTCGGCAGCTTTGGCATTCCTGCGGCGACCCGGAAATATATGGCCGAGTTCATCGGCATGGGCGACAAGGGGACCGCGCGCCTGATCTTCTTCCGCACTTTGGCGCTTCAGGCCGGACTCGCTTCTCTGGCCACGCTCGCCATCATTGTCTGGGTATTTCAGGATGCAAACGCGCAATTCAGGCTGGCCGCTGTCCTCATCGCCCTTAGCATCTGGCCCTCGATGGTTAACTACGTCCCGGCGCAGGCCAACGGCGCGACCGAAAACCTCGCCACAAACGTGCCGGGATCGATCGTCTCCGCCTTCGTCTATCTCTTCACGATTCTGGCAACTGTGATCTTTCACTGGGGCGTTACGGGGATTGGCGCTGCGCTGTTCCTCATGCGCAGCGCCGACTTTCTGGTTCGTTTCTTCCCTACGATGAGGCGCATCGCCGCATGGAACACGACACATGTGCTTCCCAATGGGCTACGGAAACGCATGGTCGGCTACGCGTGGCAGAGTGTCGCCACTATGTTACTGGCGTTGATCGTTTGGGAGAGATGCGAAGTCCTGCTTTTGAAAAGCCTATGCGCCGACATCCGGCAGGTGGCGTTCTATTCGATCGCTTTTACCTTCGGGAACTATCTGCTTCTCAGCTCGACCATCTTCGGGGCCGCTGCCAGTACTACAATTTTTGTTCAGCTTGGGCGCGATAAATCCAGGATGCCGCAACTTATGGCTTCTTCGTTCCGATATCTCGTCCTCACATCCATTCCGCTCCATTTCATCGCCGTAGCCCTCGCCGCTCCGGCGCTGCTCCTCCTCTATGGCACCCGGTACGCGGGCGCGGCCATGGTCGTTACCATTGCCCCGCTGCTCTGCATGCCCAAGGCATTTCTCGCGCCCATCCAAAGCCTTCTGCAAAGCGCCGAGCGCCAGAGCTATGTCATCCTAGCGACGGTTCTTGCCGGTATCGTCGATATCGGCGTAGCTTGGACGCTCATTCCAGTGCATGGAGCTGTGGGCGCTTGCATCGGCAGTGGAGCGGCGCAGATCACGGCGGTGGGAATCATGTGGGCCATCGGTATCTATCTCTACAAGGTGCAACTGCCGTGGGTGTTCCTCGCGAAGGTCGCGTCTATTAGTACGTTGGCAGCATTGAGTGCGCATTTCATCGCTGTGGGGTTGGCTCCATTGTGGGGAATTATGTTTGGCGGAAGCGCATCGCTGGTCATCCTCTTCGGGCTTTTCTATCTATTGCGTGTGCTGGAACCGGAGGACCAGGCCCGCTTTAACCTTCTTACCCGCTCGATGCCAAAATCAATTGGCAGACCAGTGGAGAACGTCATTTCGCTTATGGTTCGGCCGCGTCTCGCAGCCGTAACTCCGACCAACGTGTGAGGGGATCAGTATGCATGAAACAAGCCCGGTTATCCGGTCGAAAAAACAAATGAAACTGCCCCGACACGCTGAAATCTGGTTGATGCCGCATCTGAAGGACCGCCTGCGCAAGGCCTTGCGGACCGCGAGACCGAAGCGTGTTTGGGTCGCGATCACCGATCATTACGAGCCGCTTGGTATGAACGCATCCGTTGAAGCCGCGCTTGGCCGGGTCGCGAAGTGGCGAGACAGGTGGCCGCGCATTGCCGATGACGCTCCAAGGGACGCTGCGGGACAGCGTCCCCAGTATAGTTTCTTTTATCCGCAGGAAGAGTACCGGCGAGATCTGCTCGACGGCATCGCCGAAATGGTGCGTCTCGGCGTCGGCGATGTGGAGGTGCATCTCCACCACGACAATGAGGAGCGCGAATCCTTTATTCAAAAGATCACCGAGTACTGTCATCGCCTCAAGGACGACCACGGATTACTTCGAGAACAGGATGGCCGCACCGTCTTTGGCTTCATTCACGGCAACTGGGCTCTCGATAACTCGCTTCCAAATGGCAAGTGGTGTGGCCTCAACGGCGAAATAGCCCTGCTTCGCGATCTCGGCTGCTACGCCGATTTCACCATGCCGTCACTGCCATCGGCGACACAAGGACGCGTGGTCAACCAGATCTATTGGTGTACGAACCATACTGACTGCCGGCCAAGGTCGTTCGATCGCGGAGTCGAAGCTACGGTTGGAGGCGGCCGGCAGGGCGACCTGCTCATGATCACAGGTCCACTTGGCGTGCGCTTTGGAGAACGTGCATTGCCGCGGATCGAATCAGGAGAGGTCGCCGGCTACGATCTGCCGACACCTTCGCGCGTGCGGCGGTGGTTCGATCTGGCGCCCACCATCGGCGACGATCTCTTTCTCAAGCTCTACACTCACGGTGCAGCGGAAAGAAATCTCGAGCCGCTGCTTGGAGGGTCTCTCAGCAACCTCTTCCACTGGATTGTGGAAGAAGCGGATCGCCGAGGAGTGGAGATTCATTGGGCCTCGGCATGGCAGATGTACCAGGCTATAGATTCGCTGATTCAGCCAGCAGGCGCGGCAAAGGACCGGGGGGTAGCGTGATGTTGCTGCAATACTTCGGTTTTCAACAGGATCCATTCGGGGCCACTCCTGACCCGCGATGCTTGTATCTCAGCGGGACGCATCGCGAGGCATTGGCGTCGCTCGAGTACGGCTTCCTGAGTAATCGTGGTTTTACCGCTATCATTGCTCCTCCGGGAATGGGGAAAACGACCTTATTATGTCGTTTTCTAGAAAACGCCCGCGGGACTGCACGCACGGTATTCCTCTTCGATATCGATGCCGAGTGTGCGCCGCGTGAGTTTGTCGCTTACATTCTGCGCGACATCGGCATCACCCCTGCACAGACTAGTTCCGAAATGCACGAACAATTAACTGACGCTCTGGTTAAGGAGAATCGAGCGGGGCGGAAATTCGTGGTCGTGATTGACGAGGCGCAGAATCTGTCGGATGCCGTGCTGGAAAGAGTTCGCCTGCTCACCAACTTCGAGACATCGCGGGGCAAGCTTATGCAAGTTGTCCTCTCAGGGCAGCCGCAGTTGTCCGACAGGCTGCTTAAGGATTCGTTGGTCCAGCTTCGACAGCGCATATCGACGATCTGCCGCCTCAAGCCGCTCTCGACCGAGGAAACTGTCGCGTACATCGATTACCGGTTGAAAGTGGCGGGCTATGATGGCGAGCCGCTGTTTACAGGCGATGCGCTCAAGCTAATTGCTGAGGCCGGCGCGGGCACTCCTCGGATCATCAATAATCTGTGCTTTAACGCCTTGTCCATATGCTTCGCGTTGAATAGCAAGCAAGTGGACGCCAGCATGGTCAGTGAAGCGATCGCAGACCGGCAATTGATTCCGCATTCAGGTGAGGCCGTTGCGCCCACCGGCGAGGTTGCAGCGGAAGCGCGTGGTGAACCTAAACAACGAAAGCGGACTAAGCGCGTGCTGAAGTTCTGGATTCCAGCCGCCGCGATGCTGCTTGTCCTGTGTGCGTTGGGCGTTGTGTGGTTCAGCGGGTCTTGGGTCCCATGGTCACACGCAGCGGCCGAGGACCGGACCTCGGACCTGAAGTCTCGGCCAGAATCTGTCCCTGCGCCTGCTGCGCCAGAAACCGGGGAAACTAGGGCTCCTGAAACCGCTCCAAACAGTGCGCCATTCGCAATCACGGTCAAACCTGATCAAACACTTCAAGATATCTCTGAGCAATACCTGGGAAGCTTCGATATTCAGCGCCTACATCAAATCCAGGCGCTCAACCCGAAACTGACCGATCCGGACCACATTGAGGCTGGGCAGAAAATCTGGCTTCCGGGGCCGCCATCTGCACCCTTAGAAAAGAGCGCGACGCGTCAAACCGGCAAGAGGAGTACTCCATGAGCCGTAACTTCGAATTGATGACGCAGCTTGGACTTCATGTGGGCGTAACAGATAAACCCAAACCAGATGCGACTCATTGTGAAGGCGCGTCGGATGTTGTCCCGACCCCCAACGGCGATGCTGGCAATGCCGGTGAAGAGGAAATGGCGCGCTTCATTCTTGAGATGTTTCCGTGCGGTGGAAGTGGGCCGAAGAAATGACACTTAAAGTTCTGCGTAAAACGGACTGGCTCCGGCGGAATCTCCAGGCTGGCGATGAGACGAATCGAGTCCGCAAGGCCGATTCCGCTCCGTTGGGCTGCTTCGCGTGGGTTATCCGATGAAACCCCTTCACGTTCTGCTGGTCACCTATCATTTTCCACCGGTCGGTGGCGTAGGCGTGTTGCGCGCCACCAGCCTCGCACGCTATTTCCCCGCCGAAGGAATCCGACTTGACGTGCTGACCGCGCGCAACCCATCCGCAGTGGGCTCCGACCCCTCACTCCTCAAGGAGATCCCAGCCGAAGTCACCATTCACCGAAGTGTCACGCTCGATCTTCCTTTTGGCATCAAGAAGGGAATCAAGAGGCTGATCAGCGGAGCAAAGGCTCCGGCTGGCAAAGCCGCCGTACCTGCCGCCGGCAAGTCGACACTTATCAGGAGAGCTCTAGAGGAGGTTCTGCTGCCCGACCCACAGGTGACATGGCTTCCGATACTCACGCGCGCCACTCGTCGCCTTGTCAGAAAACGCAGTATTGATCTCGTTCTCATTACGGCGCCGCCATTTTCCACCCTCCTCCTCGTGGAGAAACTCCGCAAAGAGTTTCCCGGGTTGGCTATCCTGGTCGACTTCCGTGATGAATGGCTCACGACCGCCATTGACCTCGTCGGCTTTAGTCGCACTGAGCGCGCCCGAAGGGTCGCTCGCAATACCGAAGCAAGTGCCGTGGCAAACGCCACCGCAGTGGTTGCAGTTTCTGAGGCAGCGCGCTGCGAGATTCGTTCCCGATATCCGCAGGAACCTGAGAGCAAGTTCCTCCTCATTCCGAACGGATTCGACGCAACCAGGCTGTGCAGCTCAGCGCCTTCGCCGGAGCCCCGGCTCGGCGGTAGGATCGTCGTCACCCACATCGGTTCGGTCTACGCCTCAACCGAGCCAACAACGCTGGTGCAAGCCGTGCAATCGCTGCCGCCTGAGGTCAAGTCGCGATTCAAACTCCGCTTTATCGGCCACATCGAGGAGCCGCGCTTCCGCGATTCCTTGCTGCAACTCGGCGAGATGGTCGAGCTGAAGGGCTTTCTGCCGCAACATGAGGCTCTGGCGGCAATGAACGAGACTGATTACGTCCTTCTGGTCCAGCATGGTCACCTCAACGTTGCCGCCAAGTTTTACGATTATGTCGGGGGGGGTAAACCCGTCCTTGCGACCATCCATCCTGAGGGTCCGGAGCGCGGCTTGCTCGAGGAACTGCGTGCCGGGTGGTGGGCGGGCAGTCGCGACGTTGAAGGCATCCGCCAGCTTTTCCTAGACGCCGCGGCCCGTGGAGATTCGCTATTGACCGAGTTTCAACCGGACAAAGAGAAGATCGCGCAATACGAGCGCAAGCCTCTCGCGCAGCGTTACGCCGCGCTCCTGCACTCCATAGCCGGCACACAGCGAGCGGAAAGTTCACAAGAGTCGCCCGCCCAATTTGCTGGAAAAGGGGAGTAAACGTGCTCAAGATCGCGGTCGTCACCCGATACTTTCCCAGCTCGGCGGACCCTTGGCAGGGCCGGTCTGCCTATCAGACGCTGCGTGTCCTGGCTCGCGAGGCCGATGTGCAGGTCTTTTACCCCAACGCCAAGTACCCATCCTGGCTCAAGCCACGGAGCCGGATTTACGACAAACTCGACGCTTCCTATCGCCCGCTTGATGTGAAGGTGAACTACTACGATTTTCCTGCTCTGCCGCTGATCTCCCGGCCGCTGAATGGATGGATGGCTGCCCGTGTGCTCCTGCCTCATATCCGCAACTTTGCGCCCGATATCATTTTCAGCTTCTTTCTTTACCCGGAAAGTTATGCCGCTCTCAAAATCGGTAAAGTCCTCGCTGTTCCGGTCGTGGCCAGGAGCATGGGCTCCGATATCAACAGGATCGGCGATCCCATTTCCGCCTTGCACTCGCGCACTGTTTTGCGGGAGGCAGATTTTCTGGTCACGGTGAGTACCGACCTGCGTAGGAAAGCACTGGCCATGGGCGCCTTGCCGGAGAGGACCCGCACGATTGTCAATGGCTGCGATCTCGATGTCTTCCATGTCATGGACCGACTTGTGGCCAGGCAAAAGTTGCGCATCGATCCGGCAGCGGAGGCCGTCGTTTATATCGGGCGCATGGACGTCAAGAAAGGTCTACGTGAATTGGTCGAAGCGGCTGTGGCGCTGCATCCCCAGCGGCCTGGCCTGCGGGTGTACCTGGTCGGCGAAGGCCCGGACAGGACAATTATCCAACGCGCAATTGATACGAAAAATGCAGCCGGATACGTTTATGCGCTGCCCGGTTGTCCATTCGACGAGGTTGCAGTCTGGATGGCGGCAGCCGATGTGGTCACCTTGCCGAGTTATATGGAAGGTTGTCCCAATGTCATTCTGGAGGCGCTCGCTTCCGGCCGCCCTGTCGTGGCTACAAACGTCGGTGGCATCCCCGAGATCATGAGCGGAGAGTGCGGACAATTGGTCCCCCCTCGAGACTTCATGGCGTTGGCGCAAGGCCTGGCATCGGTCCTCGACAGAACGTGGGACTCCGCCGCCATCTCCGCGCAATGGGGCCGAAGCTGGGAAGCCGTCGAGAAAGAGTTGCTTTCCATATTCGAATCCCTTGTGCCAGCCACCACGATAAGTAAGTAACTTACCTTTGCTGCGCAATTTATTGCATATTACCCAAAAAAGATTGGGACAAGTCGTGTCTCATCAGTGGGTTTGGAATGGCCCCTGACGTGCGAGTGGATGACCAAGGGCAGCTATGCCCCCATCGATCCAACCGATCGTGGAGACTTCCGTGAAGACAATGACCCGCACCATCTTGTCCGCCATCGTCCTTGCAGGTCTGGCTGTTGCAACGCCGGCGTTCGCCACCGGCTTTGACGTCAACTTTGTGATCACAATCGATAGCGGTCCTGACGCTGGTACCTACACGTTTTCGCTGCCGGACTCCCCGACCGTGAACTCCACCGGAAGCGACGATTTCACTGTCGCAAACGTTGAGATCTCGAAAAACGGAGGCGCAGCCGTATCAGAAACCGTATTCTTTACTGAAGATCAACATCCACCGGGGTATGGAGACGGCGGAGTCGCCGTGTTCAGCGGTGGCCCGTATATTTTTAACCTCGTGAACCCCAACCAAATAGGGTACTCTGCATTGTTCACCGGCAGCCTCACCGACCCCAGTTTCGTGGGTGGCGTTTATGACGTTGAAGATGACGGTAATACTGCAGACAAGGGCACCGTCACTATCTATACGCCTGAGCCAAGAACCCTTGTGCTGTTTGGAATGGGGCTGCTTTGCCTGGCGGGCGCGATGCGGCGCAAACTGCCTGCCTTGAGGCGAGGTGCGTAATCTTTCGATTGATGGGGGCTTGCATCGCTATTTACCAGCACCTGGCGGAGCCCACTCGGCATGAAACTCGTCAGCTCGTAAAGACACGCTGCCCCTTTTCCCTTTCGAGGAGCGAATCTAAATCACGACACTACTGAATATCCGAGGCCATTGACTTCAGAGGACCGGCCGGAAGCTCGCGGACGTTCGACTCTTGCAGTTTATAGAGAAGCGACCTGTAACTAATGTTGAGCCAGTTCGCGGTTTTGCGGCGACTCCAGCCATTGGCCTGCAGCACCTTCAGGATGATCTCTCTCTCTAAACCTCTCCGTGCTGCCCTCGTAATCTCCTTCAACGAGATGGGATTGGCCAGATCAATTTCGGGAATGATTCCAGTCGGAGCGGCCGGCATCAGATCCGCTATCAGGCACTCTTCATCGCCGATCAGGACATAGCTGCGGATCATGTTCTCCAACTGGCGGATGTTTCCCGGCCAGGAATACCGCTGCATGATACCCGTGATTTCTCGCGAAAGAGGCTTCGGCTCGAGGCGATAAGATTTCGAATACATATCGAGGAAGTAGTCGATCAAAATGGGCAAATCGGCCGCCCGTTGACGCAGCGGCGGAAGATCGATGGTTACAGCATTGATGCGGAAGAAGAAATCCAGCCGGAAGTTTCCATCCTCGGCCTGATGCCGAAGATTCTCCTTGGCTGCGCAAACAAGCCGAGCATCGACTCTTCGCGATTCCTGGGCTCCCACGCGAGTAAATGTCCCATCCTGGAGAACCTGCAACAGCTTTGCCTGAATCGACGCATCCAGGCTGCCGACTTCATCGAGAAACATGGTTCCCATATGCGCCAGTTCCATACGGCCGCGCTTGGTGGAATACGCCCCGGTGAAGGCGCCTTTTTCATACCCGAACAGTTCCGACTCGATCAGAGAGGAGGGGATTGCGGGACAGGTCACCTTGACCCAGGCACACTTTGAACGATTGGAACGCGCATGCAGCAACTTGGCGAAGACTTCTTTGCCTGTCCCGCTCTCACCCTGCAGGAGAACCGGGACCGTCGTTTCCGCAACATGCTCCAGCTTCCCGCGCGCGGCAGCCATCATGGAAGATCGTCCGAAGATCACATCCATCGGCGGGAGATTACGAAGATCGACAAACTCGGTGGCGCGTGCCAGGGGCATTCTTGATCCAACTCAAAGCCAGATGCCTTTAGGTTCTGCAATTTGCGCGCCAGACTTTGTCAATTGAGTAAACATGGAGAGCCCACCCCAGAAAAAACCCCGTATTTGAGCACAAAGTAGCCAATCGAAGCCTCCGAACGGGTTACTTCAAGGAATACGGCTTACCGCGTGGTGCAAGGATTTGCACAAGTGGGCATAGATTTACCACTTCTGGTGGCGAGATTAATGCCACTTCCCTGAAAGAAATGGCCCAGATGGATGGGGATGAGCCGCGGCCGCTGCCCAGACTTGATTCTCACCCATAGTATCGATTCATCCACAAATTAGCCCGCGTTGGACAAGGAGGACCGCTTGGTCCAACCTGTTCGGCGCGGGTTTTCTCTTTTACTGGGTCGATATCGACCATTTGCTCGTGCTGTTCGGTCTGACCCGTGACGAATTCACCGACGCGGGACGGCCGCTGCCCGATGTGCAGCACATTCATCCCAGGGCGCTGGAACCGAACCTCCCACGGACTCTGTACGCGCCGGAGCAAAAATAGACCACGTGACGCCGCTTCCAGCGGCACCTGAATCCGACCAGTAAACGATGCATTACAAGATGCATGTGCACGTCCAGCATGCAGTCGGTACCGAAAACGCCGATTGCGCCTATAGCGCGTCCGGATATCCAGAGGATCGATCTATCTATAGCCGGCGATCTTGCTGCTGAGCTTTCCCGAAATAGGGTTGATAGATTTAGCTCTTCGCGGACACTTTTCTCATCGACCTCGGGTCTTTGTGACCTGCCCCCGGAAAACTCTACCAGTTGAAGCTGGAGTTCTCTCGTAATCTAAGCGGGAGGACGGAGCGATGAAGAAGAGCCGGTATACCGAAGAGCAGATCATCGGGATCTTGAAGCAGCACGAGGCTGGGGTGAAAACGGCGGATCTGTGCCGTGAGCACGGGATCAGCGCGGCGACGTTCTATGGCTGGAAGTCGAAGTTTGGCGGCATGGAAGTGAGCGAGGCGCAGCGGCTGAAGGCGATGGAGGACGAGAACCGCCGGTTGAAGCTGTTGGTGGCGGAGCTGAGCCTGCATGGCGAGGCGCTGAAGGCAGTGATCCGAAAAAACGGGTGGAGCTTGCCGGTCTAAGAGAAGAGGTGGCGTTCGTCTCGGTCGAGTTCCGGCTGAGCGAACGCACGGCCTGCAAGCTGCTGGGCGTGGAGCGGTCGAGCTATCGGTATGAGCCTCGCCCGGACCGCAACATCGAACTACGCGAGGCGCTGGTGAAGCTGGCTCGGCAGAAGCCGCGCTACGGCTATCGAAGGCTGCATGTCTTGCTCCAACGTAGAGGCCACGAGGTCAACGTGAAGCGTGTTTACCGGCTGTATTCGGAAGAACGGCTGGCGGTTCGGCGCAGGAAGCGCAAGCATCTGGTGCGGGATCGTGCCCTGGCGCCCCGTCTGATCCGTCCTAACCAGGAGTGGGCGATGGACTTCATCGTGGATGGTCTGGCAACCGGGAGGATGGTGCGGATCCTCAGCGTGGTGGATGCGTACACGCGTGAGTGCCTGGCGCTTGAGGCCGACACCAGCCTGGGCAGTGGGCGCGTGACGCGTGTGCTTGAGAGGCTGATCGAAGAGCGTGGCCGGCCGGAGAACGTGCGCTCGGACAACGGCCCAGAGTTCACCTCGCGGCGCATGCTGGGCTGGGCGGAAGACTGGAAGGTTGGGCTGGTGCACATCCAGCCGGGAAGGCCGATGCAGAATGGCCATGTCGAGAGCCTCCACGGAAGGTTGCGCGACGAGTGTCTCAACGCGCACTGGTTCCGCACGCTGAACGATGTAAGGAGTACCTTGGCAAGCTGGCGGCAGGAGTACAACTGCGAGCGTCCGCACAGCTCGCTCGACTACAGAACGCCGGAGGAGTTCCGGCAGAGAACAGGCTATGCAGATGTGGAAAGCACAGAACGCTTCCCACATCTGCACAGCCTCGACGGCGGCTGCGAGGTAATCTCGAAGCTAAACCAAAACCGGGAAACTCTGGTTATCAATGGTTGAGAAATCGGGGGCAGGTCATTTGCTGGTTCGGTTTCGTAGAGCGTGGCCGTATTCCTTGAAGTAACCCGTTCGGAGGCTTCGATTGGCTACGCAGAAGCGACACGCACAACTATTATAGAAACGTCTCGGAGACATGCCACCTCTAATTGCGTTAGCCTCCTTTTAGTGATTGAAGCTTCGCCGCCAATCTCAACTATGCGAAAGGTTCAAACAGGCTCTACCAACTCCGGCCTGTTATTCCTGACATTCCCGACAGCACGGCTCACCTTCCACGCCTTCATTTCCTCTGCCGAGAACGGTCTGAGCAAATCAACGGGCAAATGCGAAGGCTCTGCCAGAGCCATCCACCGTTCGTAATCCTTCCGTGCCACGATCACCGGCATTCGGCTGTGAATGGGCTTCAAGAGTTCATTCGGGTCTGTGGTCAATATCGTTTACGTCTGTAGCTCCTGACCGGTGGCTTTGTCCTTCCATGTGTCCCATAGACCGGCGAACGCGAACAATTCACCGCCCTTCAAGCTGATGGCATACGGTTGCTTCGTCTTCTCGTCAATCTTCTTCCATTCGTAAAACCAATCAGCAGGTACGAGGCAACGACGACGCTTCCATGGTTCTCGATACGCAGGACTCGTCGCGACCGTCTCAGCTTTGGCGTTGATCGTATTGAATGCCGCTGTACCATCTTTCGACCAGAAGGGCACAAGCCCCCATCGCGCCTGGTTCCGAACGCCGCGCTTCATGAGTCACTTCGAGCGCCAATGAGGCCGGCCTGCCCCACCATCGTGCGCCGAGGCTCCATTTGTTCGGCGCTATCGAAAATGGCGCCCCCCAGAGTCCATCGGCGATCTGAAAGAAATTCTAGCTCTACTGGCGGCTCAAAAGCCCTAAGCGCTGATCTGCGGGGGTATATTAGGGGGTACTTTACTGACATCGAAAAACATCTCTAAAAGATTCAGTCATTTGCAGGGAGACTCGAGTCCCTCACTGCCTTCGCCCGGGCGGCGCAGGCTATGGCTTGGCAGGCCATTTCAGACAGCCTGCCGCGGAGGCTGTAGCACCGAAGCTCAAAGGGCCCCGCCACAAATATGGGCACTTCGCAATGCCGTTGTACCCCGGCGCGAGCCACTCCTGCGCATCGCCTTATCTCAACGGAAAATAGCCTTGCAGCGACAAGTTGAATTTTTGCCAAAGATAGTTGTATGCGCCCTCTACTACAGGTAGTGTTTCTACTGCGATGGTCAGTTCCAATGGGTCGGATTTGCGCGAGATCGTAATGCCGAGGGTCGTGATGCTGCGGTACGCGTGCACGAGCTGTATCACACGCTGTCCAATCGGGGCTTCGAAATCGACCGTTTCGCCCATTTCAATGGTTCGCAGTTCATAACCATCAAGCAGGATGGTGTTCGTAAACCAGACGAGAGGAAGGAAGTCCCCCAACTTGGCAAGAAATGGCTTAGGGAGAATGAACCTGACTCTGCCTAGCGTTGTTGCTCCCTGGGCTGCAATCGGGTTTGCGTATAACGCTAAGGGGGAAACGGTCGTGCCGGGATCAGGAAATGCGCCGTTGACACCTGCGCCGCACTGACCGCAAAACATCGAGCCATCTTGAAGCAATTGCCCGCACTTGGGACAGCGCCTGACAGCGGCTCCGCATTGACCGCAGAAGGTTGCGCCATCTTTAAGCGGTTGCCCGCAATTCGCGCAGTCAGCCATCAACACGCCTCGAAGCGAAAAGTGGTCGGGTAGTCTCGACAATCATAAGCACATGCCCCGGGAACGTCAACGAATTGCGCACCGCATTCAGTGGTCAATTGGCTCTAAATTCTGAGAATGCCTGTCACCTTGGCCTCAGAGTGGATTCGCTAGACGGATTTCTGTGGCTGCCATAGCGCCTGCTTTCGGCGATGATAGAAGTGGCAACACCAGGAGAGCAGCGAGATCGTGAATGAATTCCAGGCAGCGCCGGGAAAAACGGCGATCGTAGTGGGTGGCGGCGTGGCCGGCATGAGCGCGGCATGCGCGCTGGCCGAGGCTGGGTTGCGCGTCAAACTCGTCGAGCGCCGCGGCTACCTGGGCGGGCGCGCCAGCTCATACCGCCATCCCGGCGTCGATGAGGTCATCGACAACTGCCAGCATGTGCTTTTCGGCTGCTGCACGAATCTGATTGGTTTCTACCAGCGCATCGGCGTCGCGGAGCGCATCCGCTGGACGAGCACGATGACAATGATCGAGCCGGGCGGGCGGCGCACGCCGCTTAAATCGTCGCGATGGCTGCCTGCTCCGCTGCATGGCCTGCCCAGCCTGCTTGCCGCCAAAGCTCTCACGCGCGACGACAAGATGGCTCTGGCGCAAGCGTTTCGGAAGTTGATGCAACCGGTTCCACAGGATTCGCCCGAGACGCTGGGTGCGTGGCTCAAGCGCAACGGGCAAACTCCCGGCGCGATCGATCGCTTCTGGCGGCTGGTAATTGCGAGCGCACTGAACGCCGATGTGGACGGGATCGCGCTGCCCTACGCCGCCAAAGTAATCCGCGAGCTGTTTCTGAACTCCGCTGAAGCAGGCAGCATGGGGATGGGCACCGTGCCGCTGAGCGAGCTTTATGCCGGCGCGGAGCAGTTTCTCCGTGAGCACGGCGGCGAAGTCGTGTTCAACGCGAGCGTGGAGGGCGCTGTGTGGGACGAGGAAACGTCGCAATGGACCCTGGCGACCCGGACGGGCGAGCAGCTTGCGGACTTTCTGGTGCTGGCGCTGCCGTTTGAGGGAACGGCGCAACTGCTGCCGCATATGCCGCCTGCGGACGGAGTCGACGCGTTGGCTGGCCAAATCGGAAAACATGAGCATGGGCCCATTTGCAGCGTGCATCTGTGGTTTGATCGCGAAATTACCGACCTCGACCACGCAGTGTTACTCGACCGTGAGATTCACTGGATGTACAACAAGAGCCGGCTGCAGCCCTGGCGCAAGACGAAGGGCACCTACCTCGAACTCGTCGTCAGCGCGTCGCAAAAATTTGCCGCCCTGAGCCGCGAAGAGGCAATTGATCTCACCGTGCGCGAGCTCGCCGAATTCTTTCCCGAGGTTGCTGGGGCGAAGTTGGAAAAAGCGGCGCTGGTGAAGGAAGTCCGCGCCACCTTTACCGTGCCGCCAGGAATCGATGCGGCAAGACCGACCGCCATCTCGCCGTGGCCGAACTGCGTGCTTGCCGGCGACTGGATTCAGACCGGCTGGCCCTCGACAATGGAAAGCGCCGCGCGAAGCGGGCATCTGGCGGCGGAGGCGGTATGCGCGGCAATGGGCGGCGCGTGTAGTTATCTGAATCCGGATCTCAAGCCAAAGGGCCTGATGCGTTTCATTCGGCGAAAACAGCAGAATAGCATGATCTTTCTTTCGCAAGATTGAGGAGGATCAATCGTGCCTGGGGACAATGTTCAAAGTAACGAGTTGCTGCGTGTGGAACGGAGTGCGCTCGGCTGGACCGCGGGTGTTTACGGTATCTACGCCGGTATTCTGGGCGGAGAACACGGGTTCTTTGAGGCTCTTCAAGGAAATACCGCGACTGCGCACTTGAGAATCTTCGCTGTCTCCTGGGAGCTACCGTTCCCCTTTGGACACGAGCCAGCGATGACCCTGATTCCCAATTTTCTGGCTACGGGAATCGCGGCTATGCTTTGCAGTGTAGTGATGATCATTTGGTCGACGCGATTCATTCGCGGAGAGCGCGGCGGGGTGGTTCTCGCGCTGCTTTCGGTGGTTCTGCTTCTCGTGGGCGGCGGGTTCGGCCCGATCTCGCTGTTGATGGTGGCCTGCATTGCCGCGAGCCGGATCGGCAAGCCGCTCAGGATGAGTCGGGGGTTGATTCCGCCGGTCTTGTGTCATGCTCTGGCGCGACTTTGGCCGTGGGTGTTTGTCGCGTCGCTGGTGTGGGTACCGGCGGAATTCGCTGCCGGGCAGATCTTTCACTTGCATAATGACCATCGGCAGATCCTGACAAATCTGAATTTACTGCTCACATACCCAATGCTGGGTCTGTTCGCGCTGGGGCTCGTCTCGGCCATTGCACGGGGGATTGAAGGGCAGAACTCCGGGAGGGTTTCGAGCGGGGCGACCTAACTTGGCGGTTGTGCGAGTGGGCAGGGGCTACTTCAATGCGCCAGCAAGTACACCCCAATGCACACCAACCCGGCGGCCGCCCACCTGCGCCGGTCGACGTTCTCTTTGAGGAAGATTTTTCCGGCAACGGCGTTGGTCACCAGCGTGAGCGAGGCCGAAGCCGGAGCGACCAGGCTCAGGTTCAGGTGATTGAGAGCGAAGAGCAGCGAAAAGAACGCCACGGCGAGAAAAAAGACGCCGGCAAAGAAAAGCGGGCTGGTGAGTACAGCGCGGATCGCGCCCCTCATGCCTGACCGCGCGCGAATCTGGTCGAGGTCACCGACTGACTTCATGGCGGCGGCGGTAAACACTTCGCCGGCCGTGGAAGCGAGGACGACGGCTCCGATCGCGGCGGCAGTAAGCCAGGGATTGGCCGTTGTTGCGAAAGGCAAAAATGAGAAGGCGAGCGTCATCATCGTTGCCCCCCGGTGACGACAGTCTCTTCCGGCAATGCTTCCTCGGCAATAGGCGCGGGGTGTTGGGTGAGGGAAGGCCCCTGCGCAACAAAGCTCACGCCGAGTGTGATGAGGACGATTCCGGCCCAGCGCTCGAGCGAGATGGCTTCATGCAGCCAGAATCGCGAGAGGAACGCGACAATGACGTTCCCGAAAGCCGTGGCGGGCAACACAAACGTCAGATCGGCCCAGGAGAGCGCGGTCAGATAGCTGGCGAAGAAACCGATCAGAAGAGCGATGCCTGCCGCGATCCAGGGCGTGAAGACAGCGGCGATGAGCGCGCCCGGATCAGCAAGCGAGATTGATGGCATCGCAGTCATGCCGCGCGAGAGGCAACTGTCCCCGAGAGGTGCGCAGACGGCAACCAGGCTCAGGATCAGGTACTGACGCGGCAAGAGTTTGTGTTGAACCATCAGTCCAGTATCTTGCAGTTCCGATGTAGAAGGCCTAAAGAAGTTGAGGGTGGACGTTCGCCGCGGCGGACGCCACCCTCGATGTTAAGGCCCGGAGATTCCCTATGCGCCTGCGCCAACAATGGGTGCGGTCGGCGTGGCCTGCTGCCTGCGCGTCTCTTTCACCATCTTGTTGCGCTGCGCGCGCAGCTTGAGGAATGCCTTGGCTTCGACGTACAGGCGAGGCAGATCGCGATTCATCATGGCCTTCCACACCACTCGGAAGGCGGCCTTGGGACGGAAGTAGTACTCGTCGTAGAAGCGGTGCACCATCTCCATCACGTAATCGGTGGGCAGGCCGGGGTACTCGATGTGCGCCATCTGGTGGCCGCCGCCGTCCTGCATGTTGTTGTTGGTGATGAAGCCGTTCTGGGCGGCGTACTCATAGAACTCAGTGCCTGGATAGGCGTGCGCGATAGAGACCTGAATGGTCTCGACATCGAGCGACTTGGCGAAGTTGATCGTGTTGCGGATGGATTCTCTCGTCTCGCCCGGAAGTCCGAGGATAAAGTCGCCGTGAATGGTGAGGCCAAGGTCGCGGCAATCCTTGGCGAAGGCGCGAGCGCGCTCGACGGTTGCGCCCTTCTTGATGTTCTTGAGGATCTGCGGATCGCCCGATTCGAATCCGACGATGAGTAGCCGGCAACCGGCTTCGCGCATGGCCTTCAGCGTGTCGTAATCGGTCGTTACACGCGATGTGCAACTCCAGGTGAGGCCGAGCGGCCTCAGTTTTTCGCAGAGCTCGATGGTGCGTACCTTTTGGATGTTGAAGGTATCGTCGTCAAAGAAGAATTCCTTCACTTCGGGGAAGTTTTCCTTGGCCCATTTCATTTCCGCGGCGACGTCATCGCTGGAGCGCTTGCGCCAGGCGTGCCCGCTCAGCGTCTGCGGCCACAGGCAGAAAGTGCATTGCGCCGGGCAGCCGCGCGTGGAGTAGAGCGCGATATAGGGATGGAGCAGGAAGGGCACGTTGTAGCGCGTTACATCCATGTCGCGCTTGTAAATCTTGGTGGCCCAGGGCATCGCGTCAAGATCTTCGATCTGCGGGCGGTCGGGGTTGTGGACGATCTGCCCGTCCTTCTTGTAGCTGATGCCCAAAATCTCGTTGAGCGGTTTGCCCTGGGCGTACTCCACGACAGAGTAATCGAATTCTCTGCGGCAAATGAAGTCGAGCGCAGCGCACTCATTCAGGGCGCGGTCGGGGTCCGTCGTGACCGGCGGGCCTACGAACGCAACGCGGATGGATGGGTTGGCCGCTTTGATGGCCTCAGCCAGGCGCTGGTCGCCTTCCCAGCCGACCGTCGAGGTAAAGAGCACAAGAAACTCGTACTCCTTGCAGATATCGATGGTTTCCTGAGCAGTCACGTGGTGGGGAGGCGCATCGAGCAGCCGTGAACCCTCAAGCAGGCCGGCAGGATACGTGAGCCAGACCGGGTACCAGTAAGACTCGATCTCGCGAGTCGCCGGCCAGCGCGAACTTGCGCCGCCATCGAAGTTCTTAAACGAAGGAGGGTTGAGGAAGAGTGTTTTCAGTGGCATGGCCATCTCCTTCATTCTACCATTCAGGCTGTTTTGTTAGACGGATCGCCCCAGAAACACGGGTCAGGCGAAAACCGCAGAATTGCAGGCCTGGCTGCGCATATAAGCCATGCGGAATCAGTCCATTGTCACGATTTCTTCCACCGCTGAATGCGGTTTGGAGGGGTTGCTCCGGGGATACCCGGCCGCAATTACTTGGCGTGCAGCTCGTTAAGCCAGTCCTGCATGTGGCCAAGAGCGCGCAGCAGGTCGAGTCGCGCTTTGCTCAGGTCGAGCCCGGCGTCGAGCGCGTCGAGGTATTTCTGGCGCTCATCGATGCGGGCCTGTTGCTCGGCGGTGGGCGAAAGCTGCGGCGGCGCGCCGGGAGTGCCGGTCGCGCCATTCCCAACTTCCAGCTGCGCAACGACGCTCTTCAACTGCTCCGTCGCGATTTGCTGCTTAAGGCTTGCGACTTCAGCCTGGGCATCGAGCTCGCGCAAACTCGCAGTGAGCTGGCTGATCTGAATGTCATTCTGTTGCTGTGCCTGCTCGGCCTCGACCTTCGCGCGCAGGGCCTCGGCCGCGGAGACCTTGGCCTTTGCGCGAACGGCAAAGTCGAAGAAGGGAACCGAAATCTGGAGACCGAAACTTATATTGTTAGGAGTGAAGTTGTTGTAGTACTTGCTGTAGCTGTTCAGCTCATTGGAGTCGTAGTTATAGACAGCGCCGAATCCGATCGAAGGGCGGCGCCAGGCCAAGTCAGCTCCCTTTGCCTCCAGCAGCTTGGAACGCGCCAGGACATTCGCGGATTGAATGCCGAGAAGGGGCTGCGGCGCTTCGTCGGCGGAGACGGCAGGAATGTCGGGAATGCTGGCGTGATCGGGGACGATGGAGCCGACGGGCAGACCGGTGAGCGTCGCAAGTTGCTTGGCAAGGGTGGCGAATCGAGTTTCAAGGTGCAGGCGGCTGAGCTTGAGCTGCGCCGCCGTCAACTTTGTTTGCAGCAGAGAGCTGAGGGGATCGATCCCGGCTTCAGTGCGCTGTTCCTCGATGGCGACAAGACGGGCCGCATTCTTTTCCTGTTCGCTGACAGCTCCAAGCTCGTTGTTTACCGTGTCCATCTCGATGTAGGCCGTCGAGGCGTCGAGAGCAACCTGCTCCTTTGCATCCTTGAGATTCAGGTTGGCGGCCTCCACGCCGGCCCGTGCAGCCTTGGTGTACTGCCGTTGCGAGAAGCTGAGAACCAGCGACTGCATCGAAGCGCTTCCTACAGAGGGCTGGCCGGTTGGGAAACCGTGAGAGTAGCCGATCTGGGATCCGATGACAAAGTTGGGGATATATGCGTCTTCTGTCTGGCCGAGGGCGGCCTGCGCCTTTTGAAGGTCGGCGTTGGCGAGTTTGACGGCGCTCGAGTTTTGCTGAGCCATCTCAACCACAGTGGTGAGCGAGACCTGCGCCGGCGCAAGAGCACATGTGCAGGCAAGCGTCATGGTTGCTAATGCCGGCGCCATGAACCCCAGCGATTTCTGTCGAAATCTCACATTCGCCTTTCGCATGAGTGTTTCAAGCCTGCGCCGGATTAAACTCTTTCGCCATTTGTGCGGCAATGGCCAGCTCGGTCTTCGCGCCCGCAGCATCGCCGAGCTGTTGTTTGAGCCGCGAAAGTCGAATGTGGGCGATGAATGCCGGTGCATCCTCGGTCATGGACGAACTCGACAGATAATTCTCAAGCATCTGTGAGGCAAGGGCCGAATTCCGATTGGCCGCAATGAGCACGCCGGCGCCGTCATAAAGGCCGACGCCGGATTTCCTATTCTTCGCCTCAGCACTGACACAATTCTGAATGGCCGCATCCAGATCGGACCACCGCTGGCGTTTACGGTAAAACTCGGCGAGCACGGTCCAATAATCAGCCGGCTCGCTTGCGACAGTCGCCGCCTGGCGATACTTATTCTCCGCAGTTGTGTAATCCTTTTGGGCCATGGCGATATCGCCGCGCAAACTCTGGGCCCTGGCCGAGTCAACCGTATCCAGTTGCGATGCAATCGCCTGCGCCTTGTCGGTACCGCCGCCCGCGATGCCGGGAGCCAGGGCATAATAGTCTCCGAGGTCCGACAAAGCCGGCCCATTCTTGGGATTCAGTTTTACGGCAGTTTGCATTTCAGACAGCGAATGCTTGGCAATTCCGTATGCGGAAAGAAAACTGGCATGGTCGGCCTGCCGACCCAGAGCGCGCCCCAGCCACATGTGGTAATCCGAATTTTGCCCGTCAAGATTGACTGCCTGCTGGCACTCCGACGCAGCCTGCGACCATTGCTGGAGCATGAACCGCACCCGGCATAGGAGGTTCTGGGCCTTTGCAGCGCCATCGCCGGAGGAAGGAAGCGGCGCGAGCAGCGCGATGGCCTTGTCGGCCTGGCCGGTCTCGAGATCTGTATTGGCTTGGGAAAGTGTCGCGGGTGAAATCTGTGCGTACATCTGACTCGCCACAGCCACCGCCAGGCACGCGAGCGGCCACGCCAGGACCATTATTGGCTGGCGCCTCACCGCTCCACCTTGATCGGTACGCCCTCTTGCAAAGCCTGCCCGTTGGTTGTGCCGATGGCGACGAGATCGCCGCTTTCGAGGCCGGAGACAATGGGTACCTGGGTTAGATTCGGGGTTCCGATCGTGACCGGAACGCGTACCAGCTCGCTGCTCATAACTTTGAAAACGAAGTATTTTCCATTCTGTTCGTGAAGGGCCTCGCGCGGCATGCTCAGAGTGTTGGGTTCGCTCGAGGTGGTCACGGTGAGTGTGACATTGGTGTCCGGCAAAAGTCCGTCCGATGATCCATCGAAGTCGATCAGCACCTCACCGACGTTTCGCGTTGTGTAGGTGACGACAGCAGATGGAAGTCGGACTATGTGGCCGTGCCATTCCATCCCCGGCTTCGCATCCCAGCGAATCACGACCGGTTGTCGGGTTGCCAGGCGCCCCAGGTCCGGCTCATCGAAGTAGCCGCGGACGCGCACATGGCGCAGGTCGGCAATTTGGAGAAGCAGGTTGCCGGCCGCAGTGTATTCCGACGGCGTAGCGTCCATGCTGTAAATGGTTCCACTGATGGGGGCGCGATACGCAGTCTGCGCTTCGATATGCTGCGCCGCGGCCAGGCCTGCTTGCGCATCGGCCAATACGGCCTGGGCGCGCGCCAAATCGCCGGACGAAAAACGATGATGCCCGCTCTGCTCGGCAGCGTTCAGGCTTGTCTCGGCCGAGTCAAGGCGAGCACGCGCCGCGATCACTTCGCCCGGCGCGGCAGCCCCCGCGGCAACCAATTTGGTAAGCGCATCAAGATCGTGTTGGGCTTGATCGCGCGTGATGCGGTCCTGTGCGATTTCGGCAGCGGAAGCCTGACGCTCCGCTTGAGTTCCATTGTGAGTGACCGCGTCCAGATTTGCCTCGGCCGATCGCACCGCGCTTTCAGCGGTGGCCACCTGTGCCCTCGCCGCCACATCGTCCAACGCGACGAGCAGTTTGCCTGCGGGGACCGAGTCGCCTTCCCGCGCATATACGGCTCTTACAGTGGTTGCGATGGGACTGTAAAACTGATAGTTCTCAACGGGCTCCACGCGGCCATTGGTGCTGATCGTGTTCACCAGCATCGCGTGTTCCACGGTCGCCGCGCGCACCGGCAGGCGCTCGCGCAGAAAGTAGCGCGCCGTGAAAAAGACGGCAACAAGGACAACAGCGGCGCCGATCCAGAGCGCCAAACGGCTCGTCTGTACTCTTGCTTGGGCCATGCAATGAACCAGAATCAGTATATAAGACTCATAACCATGGGATAAGAAGCAGAGAAATGGAGCGAGAAGCGGATCGCGGTCGCCCGTTCCTGCTCGTACAATACCGCTATGGCGGCGAACCCGAGATACACCGACGTACACGCAAAGGCGGGACTGGACTTTGCCTTTCCGGCCATCGAGACATGGCAGAATCAGTTTCCCGGATACGAAGTTCAGATTGACGATCCGGAGTTGACCTCGGTCTGCCCCAAGACCGGCCTGCCGGACTTCGGTGTCTTAACCATCCGGTACATGCCGCGGGAGCGCTGCCTCGAGTTGAAATCGCTCAAAGAGTATCTCTTCAGCTACCGGAATCTTGGCATCTTTCAGGAGAATATCGTCAACCAGGTCCTTGAGGACGTGGTGAAAGCCTGTAACCCGGTTTGGGCCGTCGTGAAGGGTGAATTCCGGCCACGCGGCGGGATCGGAACGACGGTGGAAGCGCGCTGGCCGCGGCCGTCAACGTAAGCCGGGAGCGCCGGTTGGGGAAACGCGCTCCGCTGTGATATTCCTGAGTCCTCTCGTATCTCTGCTTCGCTCCGGGGAATCTTGCCGAATTTTACCCAGCGTCCGACTCTTACTTGGAATCTAGACCCTCGCATCAGCCCAGCCACGGGCACAGTCGTCTTGCTGCTTGCGCTCAATCTCCTGAATTACATTGACCGCTATATCCTCGCTGGCGAAGTGCTGCCGATCCAACACGAATTTCACGCGAGCGATCAGCAGATGGGTGCGCTGGGCACTGCGTTCTTCGTCTTCTATATGATCGCCGCGCCTCTCACCGGTTGGCTGGGTGATCGCTACCGTCGTAAGCCGATGATCATTACTGGCGCGATCCTTTGGAGCCTCGCGACTCTGGCTGCTCTTTGGATTCATAGTTACACCACGCTCTACTTGCGCCAGGCGTTGGTCGGAATAGGCGAAGCGACGTTTGGAATCTTCGCGCCGGCGGTTCTATCGGACTTCTATCCAGAGCGCGAGCGCAACCGGGTGCTCTCGGTGTTCTACATTGCGATCCCGGTGGGTGCTGCGCTGGGGTACCTTGCCGGCGGACAGATCGGCTCACATTGGGGCTGGCGCGCGCCGTTCCTCGTTTGCGCACTGCCGGGATTTCTGGTTGCCGCGCTTTACGGCTGGATCGGGCGCGAGCCGGTGCGAGGTGCAAGCGATCATGTCGAAGCGAATCTGAAGCGCGCCACCGTGTTGGGAATCATTCGGAATCCGGCCTTCCTGACAGCGACCTTTGGGCTGGCGATGTTGACCTTCGCCATGGGTGGGATTTCGTGGTGGATGCCCGAGTTTCTGCGGCGGTTCGCGGGCATGTCGATGAGCACTGCGAGCCTGACGGTTGGCGCAACCACGGTGGTGGACGGCATCGTTGCTACGCTGGTGGGCGGGTGGATTGCGCATGTATGGCTGCGCAGGAATCATCGCGCGCTGTATTTACTTTCCGCGTGGAGCGTGGCGCTGACGCTGCCATGCGGAGTGATGCTGTTCTTTGGGCCGCACAAATGGGCCGTGCCTTCGCTGTTTGCCGCGGAGTTCTTCCTTTTCCTCAATACCGGGCCGTTGAACGCGGCCATCGTCAACTCGGTTTCAGCGCCGGTGCGCGCAACCGCCATTTCAATCAACCTGTTCTGCATTCACTTCTTCGGCGACACGTTTTCGCCGCAGGTCATCGGCGCCATCAGCGACCGCTCGAATCTGAGTATCGGTCTCGGCGCGACGCTGGTGTTTCTGGTCATCTCGTCCGCAATTCTCTTTTCGGGTGCGCGCTTCGCACCAAAGCTGGAAGCGTGAAGAATCAGCTGGCTCGCTATTTCCTTTGCAGCGTCTCCTGATCCTTCGTGTTCATAAAGGCTCGCCGGCCACCTTGCGGGCGAAGGTTTGGATCGCGGACAGGTCCGCGATCCTCATCGGCTGAAAAGCCGCGGGCGAGGAGAGGGTTGGGTTTGAACTTGGGCGGGCCGCCGTAGAACTGGCGCGAATGGCTCAAGACCATTCCTGCGCGGCCGTGCATGGGCTGAACGATCCCGCGTAGGTGCACGTCCTCGTCGCGGTATTTCCTGAGCTCGCCGACGTCGTCGCGGTCCTCGGGAAGGCTGACGACCGTGAAGCGGCATTGGTCGTCGGAGGTCTGCGGCGAGCACACGTCGAGGAAACGCGTGCCGTCGGGAAGCTCCACCACTTCATAAACATGTGCGGAGATGCAAACGTCCTTGTTGAGCATTTGCGCTGCCTGGTCGGCGGTCACGCACGGGCGGGGTTTACCTGCGAATGCGAGTGCGGGCGCGTAGACTGCAAAAACCACGATCGATGCGGTACGGCTGAGCCGCATAAGGAGTCTCCAAAGAGCTGGAGACAGCGTAGCGCGGAAGCTGCATGATGCGATGTGACGGCCGTCGCGGGGCGGAGAGCGGCGGCGAGCGGCGGCAACGCAGTTCTTGGCGCGGGCCGCGCTCAGCGCGCGCCGACCAGTTCGCCGGCCTTGGCGGACTGGCCGTAGTGGCTCTCCACGTAGTGATCGAGGATTTGCTTGAACTCCGCCACAATCGTGTCGCCGCGAAGCGTTGTCGCTAGCTTGCCGTCGACGTAGACCGGCGCGACGGGGTCCTCGAAGGTGCCGGGCAAACTGATCCCCAAGTTCGCGTGCTTCGATTCGCCCGGTCCGTTGACGACGCAGCCCATCACGGCGAGCTTGAGTTCCTCAACGCCGGGATACTTCTTGCGCCACTCGGGCATCGACGTGCGCAGGTAGCTCTGGATCTGCTCGGCGAGCTCCTGGAAATACGTGCTTGTCGTGCGGCCGCAACCGGGGCAACTCGTCACCTGCGGCATGAAGCTGCGGATGGAGAGCGACTGCAGGATCTGCTGCGCGGCCAGGACTTCCTCGGTGCGGTCGCCGTTGGGCTTGGGCGTCAGGCTCACGCGAATCGTGTCGCCGATTCCGGAGAGCAGCAGCGGCGCGAGACCCGCGGTCGACGCGATCAGGCCCTTCGAGCCCATTCCGGCTTCGGTCAGGCCGAGATGCAGCGGATAGTCGCAGCGCGCGGCGAGCTTCGAGTAAACGTCGAGCAGATCGCGGACGCCAGAAACCTTGGCCGACAGGATGATCATGTCGTGGCCGAGGCCGTAGTGCTCTGCGGCGGCGGCTGACTGGAGCGCGCTGGTGATCATGGCTTCGATCATCACGTCGCGCGCGGCGAGCGGCTCGCCAAGCTTGCTGTTCGCGTCCATCATGCGGGTTAAGAGTGATTGGTCCAGCGATCCCCAGTTGACGCCGATGCGGACTGGCTTCTGGTTCTCGACGGCGCATTCGACCATGATGCGGAAGTTGTCATCGTCTTTCCGTCCGATCGAAACGTTGCCGGGATTGATGCGGTATTTGGCCAGCGCGCGCGCAGTGGCGGGATATTTCTTGAGCAAGATGTGGCCGTTGTAGTGAAAGTCTCCAATGATCGGCACGCGCAGGCCGCGCTTGTCCAGACCCTCCACGATGTGGGGAACGGCTGCTGCGGCGCCTTCGTTGTTGACCGTGACGCGAACCAGCTCGGAGCCGGCGAGAGCGAGCGCTGCAACTTGTTCGATGGTCGACTGCGCGTCCGCCGTGTCGGTGTTGGTCATCGACTGGACGACAACGGGAACTTCCCAGCCAACGCGAACGTTGCCGATGCGGACGGTTGGAGTTTTTCTGCGCTGAATCTCAGCCATAAGGACATTTTACAGAGATCAGAGAACAGAGATCGGAAAAGCGGGAATCAAGAGAGCAAGTTAGCGAGTTAGCAGATCGGCAAGTTTTCGGCAGATCTGCGGCAAGAATTCGAAAACGAGATTTCGAGACTGTGAAACTGTGGCTGCAAGCTGTTGATAATAAAGGCTCCACAGTTTCACAAACAGGCATGGGGGGTGGGTCTGCGGAGTATGGGGGGTGGGTGCCGAAGGCATGGGGGGTGGGTCAAAGGCAGTGGTTAGTGGGTAGTGATTAGGGCTTAGAAAAACAGTGATTAGTGGGTAGTGGTTAGTGGTTAGAAAGGCAGGGAATCCAGTGATCTGTGGACAGTCGTCAGCCGGGGGCAGCGGAGTCGGCGGAGCTAGTGGGGTTAGCGGCGCTAGAAAAAAAGCCGACAGTCGGATTCCGGCGGCGACTGGCTGCGGGAGCGGGCGAGCGATTCTGGAGTGCACAGTTTCTGGGTAGAAGCGGATCATGGAATGAGTATGCGCCGAGAGCTGCTAATGATCGGCAAACTTAGTGAGACAGGGACCAAGGGACCTAGGGAACAAGGAATGAACGACTTAAGTCGGAGATGGCGGGGTTGTTTGGGGGGCGGAGGGCTTGACAAGGGGCGCGGCTCTTGAGAGCAGGGGCACCCCAGGCAATCGGACACCTCGGCGCTAAGCGGCGTTGATGGCAACGACTTTGCTGTCTCGCAGGTTCTTGACGTCGCGCATGGGTGGGTGGCCGAATAGACGGCTGTACTCGCGGTTGAACTGGCTCACGCTTTCGTAGCCAACTTCATAGGCGGCGCTCGTGGCGTCCATCCCATCCATCAGCATGCGCTCCCTGGCCGACTGGAGCCGTAGCTGCTTCTGGTATTGGAGCGGACTCATTGCCGTCAACGAGCGGAACTGATGGTGGAGTGTCGAGACTCCCATGCGGGCGATGGTTGCGAGCTCGTCCATGCGAAGCTGCCTGGCGTAGTTGGCCTTGAGCCAGGCAATCGCTCTGGCTGTTCTGTGGCTCAGGTCACCGGCAGTCGCGATGGCGCGGAGGCGTTCGCCTTGCGGGGTCCGGAGGATGCGGTAGAGGATCTCACGATGGATCAAGTGGCTAAGAAACGGTATGTCTTCGGGGACGTCCAGAAGGTCAATAAGTCGAGAGCACGCGGCCAGCAATCCTGCACCCGTGACACCGACGGCAAGCCCGTGACGCTGACCAGAGGTTACGGGTTCGGGAAGATCTTCCCGGCTAAGGACCTCGCGCACGATTGGCATGTCGAGGCGCAGGTTCATGGTCAGCATCGGGACCTGTTCCGAGGCCTCGATGATCTGGCTTTCAACGGGAACATCGATCGAGGTCAGGAGAAAGGATGACGAGTCGCAAAGGTAAACCGTTCCGCCGAGGTTGATGCGCTTGCGGCCCTGCACGAAAACCGTGAGACTGGGCTCGTAGACGGCGCGATAACAGGCCGTAGGCGTGGTGCGACGATAAAGCGCGAGGCCGGGAACGGCCGTGGGGTTTTCCCCGAGCGCCGGCGCAAGGGCGGCAATTTTGCGGGCCAGCTCTTTGCGCATTTCGATCGCTGTTGCGTTGATGTCGTTGCGCTTCTCTGCACGCTTCGCCATTTCGATTCGTGTTCCTCCAGTTCCAGCGTACAGCGAGTTGGGGCGGAGTGTGCACAAAATCGTAGGGTGGGACAGGATCAGGCAAAGAAAAGGCAGGATTGGGAAAGCGCCTGAAACCCGCTCCTCCGTAGTATCGAGATGCGGGTAGAGGCAAGGTAACCCCGCGAGGCCTGCCGCCCCGCCTGAAGTGGGACGCCAGCTACCTGCGATGAATCCCGAGCGGGTCGCATTCCATCGAGGAGAAAAGTAAATGAGGCAGGAAGTAGTCGTAGTAATCGGCGCCGGCGGTATTGGAATGGCGATCGCACGCCGTCAGGGCTTCGGCAGGCACATTCTCCTGGCAGACTTCAACGAGAAGCTGCTCGTGTCTGCCGCGAAGGAACTTGAGTTAGCCAGCTACAAGGTAGCGACGCTCAAGGTCGATGTATCGTCGCGTGCATCCGTGCGCGCCTTGGCGTACGCAGCGGCCGCTCTTGGGAGTGTGGTCAACGTTGTTAATACCGCTGGGGTCTCGCCCAACATGGCTCCGCCGGATCGAGTGCTTGCCGTCGATCTGTACGGCAGTGCCGTCGTCTTCGAGGAGTTCGAACGCGTCATCGCCCCGGGAGGCGCGGGGTTGATTGTATCGAGTATGGCTGGGCATATGTCGGCGGGACTTCCGGCAGAGCAGGAGCATGATTTGGCTTTTGCACCCGCAGACGAACTCTTGTCGAAACCGTTCTTGAGCTCCGCGGCGGTCCCGAATTCCATGGTGGCATACATCGTTTCAAAGCGCGAAAACCATCTGCGTGTCCAGGCGTCGGCGATCAGTTGGGGTAAGCGTGGTGCGCGTGTGAACTCCATCAGTCCAGGCATCATTGCCACGCCCCTCGCAAAGCACGAGTTGAATTCACCGATTGGCGACATCTATCGCGCGATGATCGATGCGTCGCCAGCTAAGCGCATGGCATCGCCGGACGAGGTTGCGGTGGCTGCCTCGTACCTGCTTGGACCCGATGCGGGCTTCGTGACGGGCAGTGACCTTCTGATCGACGGCGGTGTGATTGCAGCGATGCGCGCCGGGCTACTGCCGACCCCCGCATAAGACGACAACAGAACGAATCATCACCAGCAGGTTTGCTAAAGGAGAAACAATGCAGAAACGCAAATTAGGCAAAAGCAATCTTGAAGTTTCGGCGATGGGGCTGGGGTGCATGGGCATGAGCTTCAGCTATGGCGCTCCGAAAGACGTGCCGGAGATGATTTCGCTGATCCGCGCGGCGGTGGACCGCGGCGTGACGTTTTTTGACACGGCCGAGGTGTATGGTCCGTTCACGAATGAGGAACTGGTGGGCGAGGCTCTCGCGCCCGTTCGCGACAGAGTGGTGATTGCCACCAAATTCGGCTTCAACACGAAAGGCGACAGCAGGCCCGGTGCGCAGAACCTGGACAGCCGGCCCGGGCACATCAAGGAAGTAGCGGAGGCCTCGCTCAAGCGGATGAGGACCGATGTGATCGATTTGTTTTATCAGCATCGCGTGGACCCAGAGGTGCCGATCGAAGACGTTGCGGGCGCAGTGAAGGACCTAATCGTGCAGGGCAAGGTGAGACACTTTGGACTTTCAGAGGCGGGCGTGAAGACGATTCGACGCGCAAACGCCGTGCAGCCGGTGACGGCGCTGCAAAGTGAATACTCGCTGTGGTGGCGAAAGCCTGAGGCGGAGGTGATTCCGACGCTCGAAGAGCTGGGCATCGGCCTGGTTCCATATAGCCCGCTGGGCAAGGGATTCCTGACGGGAAAGATGGATGAGAACACCAAGCTCGCCAGCAATGATTTCCGCAGCACGCTGCCACGGTTTACGCCGGAGGCGATGAAGGTGAACCAGGCCGTTGTGGATCTGCTGAACGCGATGGCAAAACGGAAGAACGCGACACCGGCACAGATCGCGCTGGCGTGGCTGCTGGCGCAGAAGGCGTGGATCGTCCCGATTCCGGGCACGACGAAGCTGTCGCGCCTGGAGGAGAACATCGGCGCGGTTGATGTGGAGCTGACTGCGGACGATCTGCGCGAGATTGAAAGTGCGGCTTCGAAGATCGACATCGAAGGGGCACGGTATCCGGAGAAGCTGGAACAGCTGACGGGGCGGTGAAGGGAAGCGGGTGGTTCGGCGCGCGAGCCCTCAAGGTATGAGCGCCGGGAGCGGGGTTGGGATTTGGCGGGGCTCTATTTTGGAGTTTCCCAGTCGTCCATCGCGGTTTTGCCGCCCTTGGTGTAGGCGACCTCGATGGTCTGGTAGTCGAGCGTGATTTGTTCGTTGCCGCCCGCCTTGCGAACGCTGAGGATGGTGGCGTTGGTGAGCACGATCTTCTGCGCGGTCTTGGCGCCTGCTGCGCCCCCGGTGAAGGTAATCACCACTTCGCTCAATAGCTCGTTGGTACTCGCCGCCTTGGCCAGCATGGGCGATGCCTTATCGATCTCTTTGGTGATCGTGATGGTGGAGTGCATCCGCCTGCCGGTAGGCATCGCGGCCGCCATTGGGGTGTCGCGGGCGACGCTGACGAGCCGGATTTGGTCGGACATCGCTTCGCCCTTGAACTGTCCTTGCTTGGCGCCCTTGATTGTCATGTATGCATCCATGGCGGCGTTGACTGGCACCGCGGGCAGCAGAGCAGCAACCACGCTCGAAAGCACTAACAACTGACCTGCACGAACGATACGCATCGGAAACCTCCTTGAGCTTTCAATGGATGGGAAGCCGTGAAGCCGGATTGCTGTTCCGGCGGCGACAGTATATCGCCGGCTGGGTTCTGCGGTCTTTATTCGGTGGGTGGGCCGTATCTCACTCGCCAACCCGGGTCTTCGTCACGCACATGGGGGGGAGTGATGACACGGCGTGGGTGGGGGTTCGGCGCGAGCCCGCAAGGTGCGAGTGCCGAGAGAGGGCTGCCTACCAACCCATTTGGCGCATGCGTTCGAGGATGAGGGCGGAGTAGCGGGTCATGCGCTCGGGGCGGCGCTTGAGGGGAGCGGGGAGGATGGCGGCGAGCTCGGCGGCCTGCTGGCGGCCGACGCGGCGGGCCGAGGTTCCGTAGTAGTGCTGGGAGGCCGACTCCGCGCCATAGATGCCGGGGCCCCATTCGACCACGTTGAGGTAGAGCTCGAGAATGCGCTGCTTGCCGAGGACGAATTCGGCGACGGGGACGAGTGTGAACTCCGCGCCCTTGCGGAGGATGGAGCGGCGGGTTCCGAAGAAGAGGTTCTTGACGAGTTGCTGCGTGATGGTGGAGCCGCCGCGGATGCGGCCGCCTTCCATATCTTCATCGGCAGCGAGTTCCATGGCCTGCCAATCGAAGCCATGGTGCTGGTAGAAGCGCGCGTCTTCAGCGGCGATAACGGCGTGCTGGAAGTCGGGCGAGATTTGGCGGAGGGGGACGAATTGGTAGTGCTCGTGGTAGGGCTTGCCGTGAATGAAGGCCTGGAAGCGGCGCTCGATGTGGACGGCGGTGGTGGGAGGGTCGATGAATTTGGCGGCGACGAGGGTGAGCGCGGCGGCGAGCCAGGCGGCGACGAGGGCTAGGGCGAGGCAGAGGGCGATGGCGGGAAGACGGCGGGCTGGAAGAAGCGAGCGGAGGGAACGCTTGCGGCGGGGTGGTGCGGGGGGCGGGGGTAGCTCGGGTCTTGGCGCGGAGAGCGGAGGTGAAGGTGGTTCGGGCGGTGGCGCGGGGAGTGGTGCTGAGGCCGGCTCGGGCTTTGGGGCGGGCTTCGATTCGGGCGGTGGCGCTGAAACCGGTGCGGGGAGTGGAGCTGAGGGTGGTGCGGGCGGTGGGGAGGGCGGCTCGGGCTTTGGCGCGGGGGGTGGGTTGGGTTCGGAGGGCACGTACCAGAATAGAAGACAGGTGTCAGGGGTCAGGTGTCAGGGGTCAGAAAAGCGGGCGCTAGAGGGTGCGCTGGTAGCGGAGGACGTCGACGGAGGTGTTCCAGACGACGTCGATGCGGCGGAGGCCGTCGGGGGTCCACTGGTCGGTTTTGTAGAAGCGCTGGGCGCGGAGGTTGTCGATGAGAGTGAAGAGGTAGGCGTTCTTGAGGCCAAGAGAGACGAGGTGGGCGCGGGCGGCGGTGACCAGAGCGACGCCGACGCCGAGGCCCCAGGAATGGGGATCGACATAGAGGGCGGTGAGCTCGCCGTGGTTGGGCAGGTCGGGCTCGTGCGAGGGACAGGTGGTGGCGAAGCCGTGGATGATGTTGCCGGTGGCGGCGACGATGGTGTGGGGGCGGAGTGGACCGGAGTTGGAGAGATCGTATTTTTCGGCGCGGTCCTCGGGGCGGAGCTGGTCGAGATAGTCGTCTGGGAGAAGGCCGCGATAGCCCTGCTGCCAGGCGCGGACGTGGACGCGAGCGATGGCGAGAGCGTCGGGCGGCTGGGCAGGACGGAGAAGCATTTTTTAAGAGTATGGCACGAGAGACAGTGGTTAGTGGTTAGTGATTAGTGTTTAGAAAGGCACCTGCAAAAGTGGTTAGTGATTAGTGGTTAGAAAGGCATCTGCGACAGTGGTTAGCTTTCAGTTCTTCGCTTGGTTCGTAAAGGCAGCCTTCAGCTCTCAGCTTTCAGCAATCAGCTTGATACGTGCGGAAAAGAGGAACAACTATTAGCTCTTAGCTGTCAGCTTTCAGCTTGATTTCGGCGGCGTGGGGTTGAAGATTGCCGGAGACGGGGGTGGGTGTCAACGGAAAGTCAGGAGAGAGGAGGGCTCGTCGCCGACGGTTGTACGCGTTGGCTCAGCAATGAAGGCGGCCAGCTTCGACTCCATGCTGAGGCGGATTCCCTCGCGCAGGTGGGCGATGTCCATGGGCCTGCCGAAGTGCCATCCCTGGGCGTAGAGAACGCCGCGCTTGAACAGATACTGCGCCTGCGGCTCGGTTTCAACACCTTCGGCCACGATGTCGAGATGCAGCGAGCGGGCCATTTCGATGATGTGCAGCACCACCTGGCTGGTGGCGCCGTCGGTGTTGATGGTCTCGACAAAGGCGCGATCGATCTTAAGCGTGTCCAGCGACAGCGTCTGCAGGCAGGCCAGCGACGAGTAGCCGGTGCCGAAATCGTCAATGGCGACGGTGAAGCCCTTGCTGCGGATGGTATCGAGGATCGAAGCGGTGCCCGGCCCCTGCAGGAAAGCGCGCTCCGTAGCTTCGACCTCGATATTTTTTGGCAAGGCGCCGGAGGCGGCGAGAAGCCCGTCGAGCATCTCCACCGTGTGCTCGTCGCAAAGGTCCGCTGCCGACATGTTGATGGCAACGCGGAAGTCCGGATCGAGCTTGAGGAACTGCGGCAGATCACGGCCGACAATCGTGACCACCTGCTTGGTGATGAGCTGGATGAGGCCGCATTCTTCGGCCTGAGGGATGAAGTAATCGGGCCGGATTTCGGCGTAATCGCTTCTCCAGCGGACCAGAGCTTCGGCGCCGATGACGCGGCGAGTGGAAAGGTCAACCACTGGCTGATACACGACGCAGAAATTCTTTTCCTTGATGGCGCGGCGCAGCATGGCGGGGAAGGATGAGTGCATGCGCGTGGCCAGACTGACCGTGAAGGAAAGAAGCACGCCGCACAGCGCTCCGACGGGAACGAAGAAGAGCGCGAAGTGCCGCATGCGGTCGTTGATGTAACGTTGCGGCGTCGCTGCCACCACCGCAACGTCCCATTTCGCCGACTGTATGTGCGAGACCAGGTATCCCGCGTCGATGAATGTGGAATCGCCGCCCTGGGGAACAGGTTCGAGCCAGTTGGCAGGGAGATTCTGGCCGATAACGGCGATAGGTCCGCTCTGGGCAGCGGAGGGAACCAGCACGGCCAGTTCAACGTCGGGCCCCTCGGTGGAAACGCTGACCGCGAGATTGGGGTCGACGAGCACCGCGAACCCGTTGGAAGCGAAGACATTCAGCGGGCGAGCCGGCGGCGGCGAGAGCTGCTTGTTCAGGTATTCTGTGACGCCCTGCGCGGTCGTCAGGTCCGGTTTGCCCAGCGCTGCCGGATTCATGACTCCCTGCGAGGTGCAGAGCAGCGTATCGTGCGCCACGCGGCCAGTTGCCTTGATGTGGCTGGCGCCGAAATCAATCGTGTGCAAAAGCCTCATGTCATCGGGCGAGCAGGGCGTAACTTTGGCTTGCGCCGCCTTTTGCTGTGCTTCTTCGAATTGGCTTGAAGTTGCTTCGATACGGCGCAGCACATCCTGCGCGTAGGTGAGGCTGAGCGTCTTCTCCATGGTGTAGCTTTCCATCCACGCCAGATAAATCGAGGCGAGGACAGGCATCGCCGCAACCAGCAATGCAGTGATCAGCGATGTAACAACCCGGCGTTTTGGCGGCATTGTCGAGCCTCGGAGAAGGGCGTTCAGGGGAAGCCCTGGTTTCGGATCATACTTGCAGGCAGGTTGGGGCGGTATCACCCATTCGGAGCAGAGGCCGCCGGGGCGAATAAGTGACGGAAGCTCCGTCAAAATCGATTTGGAGCACCCCAGGGCCTGTTAACACTACCTGGGATGGCGGCGACGGGAGCCGATTTTCCCCAGGTCGCGGAGCGCGGAGCGAACTGTAGCCGGCCTACTGGAGCGACAAGCGACAAAGAGATGGGGAAAATCGGCCCCGTCCCTTC
>PLGG01000062.1:111790-148070 GCA_003138515.1 Acidobacteriaceae bacterium
CAGGGAACAGGGAACAGAAAGGCAGGGAGCGAAGGGACCGAGTTAGCGATTCAGCTTGATTGGGGCGACGGGGCGTGGGTTATATTGGACGCATTCCCGATGGCGAAATTAGGTTCCCGGAAATAAAAGCAAGTACCCCCGAGACAAGAACTGAGTCAGGTTCCGCGAAACAAAGGGCCGTGAATCGTGGACTGGGAACGATGCGGTTCCAGGCGGTAACGTGGGTTTCCCCGAAACAAGAACAAGTTCCCCCGAGACAAAAACTGGGTCAGGTTCTGAAACAAAAGAAGATTCCCCGAAACAAAACTCAAAATTGAGAGAAGAAAGAGGAGGTTACTGTGGGCGAGCAGCCGACACCGGAAAAAATTATGCAGATTGGCCTGGGATTCTGGGCCTCGAAGACACTGCTGAGCGCGGTGGAGATGGGGTTGTTTACAGAGTTGGCGCGGAAGCCGGAGACGTTGGAGGATGTGCAGGCGCGGCTGGGGTTGCATCCGCGGTCGGCGAGAGATTTTCTGGATGCGCTGGTGGCGCTGGGATTTCTGGAGCGGCGGGAGGGGAAATATGCGAACACGCCGTCGACGGACGTGTTTCTCGACAGGAAGAAGCCGTCGTACATTGGCGGGATTCTGGAGATGGCGAACCAGCGGCTGTATGGGCACTGGGGGCATTTGACGGAGGGATTGCGGACGGGGCTGCCGCAGAATGAGGTGCGCGGCGGAGGGCAGCCGACGTTTGAGGCGCTGTATGCTGATCCGGCGCGGCTGAAGGCGTTTTTGAAGGCGATGAGCGGGATCAGCCATGGGTCGGCGCTCGCGATTGCGGCGAAGTTTCCGTGGAAGGAATACAAGACGTATTGCGATGTGGGCACGGCGCAGGGCGATACGGCGGCGCAGATTGCATTGGCGCATTCGCATCTGAGCGGGACGGGGTTCGACCTGGCGGAGGTGGGACCGATCTTTGAGGAGTATGTGGGCGAGCTGGGGCTGAATGGGCGGCTGAAGTTTGCGGCGGGAGATTTCTTAAAGGGCGCGATTCCGACGGTGGACGTGATTGTGATGGGGCACATTCTGCACGACTGGGATTTGCCGGCGAAGAAGATGCTGATCGGAAAAGTGTATGAGGCGCTGCCGAAGGGTGGAGCGTTCATTGTGTATGAGGCAATCATTGACGACGAGCGGAGCAGGAATGCTTTTGGATTGTTGATGAGCCTGAATATGCTGATCGAGACGTATGGCGGGTTCGATTACACCGGCGCGGATTGCCAGGGATGGATGCAGGAAGCGGGATTCAGCGAGACGCGGGTGGAGCATTTGGTGGGACCGGATTCGATGGTGGTGGGGATCAAATGATGCAGGATTCAGGGTTCAGGGATCAGTTTTCAGGGGTCAGAAGAACAGGAACTGAGGGACACACGGCCTGAGGGACTGCGGGATTACGGAAATAGGAACCAGGCGGGCGCCCCACGGACGAGAAGGTGTCCGTGGGGCCGGCCAGGCGAGCAGTTCTTTTTATGGTGGGCAAGGTAATTTATCTATTTGAATCTCATTAGACTTCGATTTTGACGGGCCAGGTCTTCCAGATGTCGGCGCAGTAGTCGCGGATGGCGCGGTCGGAGGAGAATTTTCCAACGCGCGCGACATTGAGGATGGACATACGGGTCCAATGATCGGCGTCGTGGAAGGCCTCATCGACGCGATCCTGGCAATCGATATACGACTGGTAGTCAGCGAAGAGCATGTAGCGGTCGCTCGTCAGCAGCGACTGTACGAGCGGCTCAAAAAGGGCGCGGTCGCCGTGGGAGAATTCGCCACTGGCCATGGAGTCGACGACTTCGCGAAGGTGAGTGTTGGCTTCGTACCATGCGTGGGGATCGTAGCCCCCGGATTTTTTCTGCTCGACTTCCTGTGCGGTGAGGCCGAAGAGGAAGAAGTTTTCAGCTCCGGCTTCTTCGCGGATTTCAATATTGGCGCCGTCGAGCGTGCCGATGGTGAGCGCGCCGTTCATGGCAAATTTCATGTTTCCGGTACCGGAGGCTTCAAGGCCGGCGAGGGAGATCTGCTCCGAAAGGTCGGCGGCGGGATAGACGCGATGGCCTAGCTTGACGTTGAAGTTGGGCAGGAAGACGATTTTGAGCCGATCGCGGACGAGCGGATCGCCATGGACGACGGCGGCAACAGAGTGGATGAGCTTGATGATGAGCTTGGCCATGCGATAGCCAGGCGCAGCCTTGCCGCCGAAGAGAAATGTTCTGGGCTGCAGGACGATATCGGGGTTGTGCTGGATACGTTTATAGAGAGTGAGGATGTGGAGCACCTTGAGGTGCTGGCGCTTGTACTCGTGCAGGCGCTTGACGAGCGTGTCGAACATGGAGTTGGGATCGACAGCGATGCCGAGGGTTTGGTAGATGTAGGCGGCGAGGCGCTGCTTGTTGTGGTGCTTGATGGCGCGCCATTCGCGCTGGAATTCGGGATCGGCAGCGAAGGATTCGAGCTTGCGCAGTTTTTCGAGGTCGTGAATCCAACTGTGGCCGAGGCGAGAAGTGATGAGACGCGCGAGCTGCGGGTTGGCGAGGACCATCCAGCGGCGCGGGGTGACACCGTTGGTTTTGTTGCTGAATTTGTCCGGCGTGAGGTCGTGGAAATCACTCAGCAGGTGCGTTTTGAGCAGCTCAGTATGCAGCGCGGCGACGCCGTTGACGGCGTGGCTGCCGACGACGGCGAGATGGGCCATGCGGACGTAGCGATCACCGGATTCGTCGATGATGGATAAGCGGCGCAGACGGTCTTCGTCGCCGGGAAAGTGGGAGCGGACATCCTCGAGGTGGCGGCGGTTGATCTCTTCGATAATCTCAAGATGACGCGGGAGCAGGGCGCCGAACAGATGGACGGGCCATTTTTCGAGGGCCTCGGGCATCAACGTGTGATTGGTGTAAGAGAGCGAGTGAGTGGTGACGTTCCAGGCGGTGTCCCAATCCATTGCGTTCTCATCGACCAGGAGGCGCATCAATTCGGCGACGGCGATGGCCGGATGCGTGTCATTCATCTGGATGGTGAAGGTGCGATGCAGGTCAGCCAGCGGGCGCTGCGCAACCTTTTGGATTTTGACGATGTGCTGCAAGGAGCAGGAGACGAAAAAGAACTGCTGCTCCAGGCGCAGCTGCTTGCCCTGAAGTTCTTCGTCGTTGGGGTAAAGAATCTTAGAGATGTTTTCGGAGTCGACTTTGTCGCGGACTGCGCCGAAGAAGTCGCCGGTGTTGAAGCTTTCAAAGTTGAAGGACTCGACGGCCTGCGCGGACCAGAGGCGCATGGTGTTAGCCGTGTTGGTGCGATAGCCGAGGATAGGCGTGTCATTGGGGATGCCGCGAACGAGTTTCTGGGGAATCCAGCGGACGTGAAGACAGCCGTTGGCATCAGCGTATCTTTCAGTGCGGCCGCCGAATTGAACTTCGAAGGCGTCTTCAGGCCTCTCAAGGCCCCAGGGGGTTCCGAGCCGGAGCCATTTATCGGTTGCCTCAACCTGCCAACCGTCGCGAATTTGCTGATCGAAGATGCCGTACTCGTAACGGATGCCGTAGCCGATGGCGGGAATGTCGAGGGTGGCAAGGGAATCCATGAAGCAGGAGGCAAGACGGCCGAGACCGCCGTTGCCGAGGCCGGGTTCCGCTTCCTGGTCGATGAGCATTTCAAGATCGAGGCCGAGCTTGCGCATGGCTTCTTCAGCTTCGTCATAGATGCCGAGGTTGATGAGATTGTTGGCCAGATGCGGGCCAGTAAGGAATTCCGCCGAGAGGTAGCAGACAACGCGGACATCCTGCGCGCGATAGTTAAGGATGGTCTGAATCCAGCGTTCGACGAGGCGGTCGCGGACGGTATGCGCGAGGGCCATGTAAAGGTCGTTGATTGTAGCGCGATCGCGGGAACGGCCTTGCACGAAGAACAGGTTGTCGAGGAAGGAATGTGCAAGGGCGTCGGAGCCTGCGGCCGTCCGTTGGGTTTTCAGCGAACCTTCCGAGCCGAGATCGGGGAGGGCAGGAGCGACCATGGAGCACCTCGAATGTGCGTCTTGGGCCCGGCGAAATTAGAGAGAAAAGCGGGCCAGGCGTGCCGATGGGATAACGATAGGACCGCCCAAGAGGCTGGAGGATGAAAACTGCGTCAAAACCTCGTGATCTTTTGTTGGAAATCCCGTTGTTGAACGGACCCGTTTTGAAACTGGCGGAATGGAAGATGCGGTAATCTAGGCGGATGGAACAAGCAACGGAACAAGCAATTGTCGGCGGATCGGGCATGCAGGCAGGTGCAGTGCCGGCGTTGCGGATTCGCGGGCTGCGAAAGGCGTTCGTGGATGTGCAGGCGGTGAATGGGATCGATCTGGAGGTGGCGAAGGGCGAGTGCTTTGGTTTGCTGGGGCCGAATGGAGCCGGGAAGACGACGACGATTGAGATTTGCGAGGGGTTGACCGACGCGGACGAGGGCACGGTTGAACTGCTGGGGCGGAACTGGAAGACGGGCGCGGATGAGTTGCGGCAGCAGATCGGGATTCAACTGCAGGAGACGCAGTTTCCGGATAAGTTGACGGTGGAGGAGACGCTGCGGCTGTTCCGAAGCTTTTACCGGAGCGGGATTACGGTGGATGAGTCGATCAAGCTGGCGCAGCTTGAAGAGAAGCGGCGGTCGCGCATTGGAGGGCTGAGCGGCGGACAAAAGCAGCGGCTGGCGATGGCGACGGCGCTGGTGGGCGATCCGGAACTGCTGTTTCTGGATGAGCCGACGACGGGGCTCGATCCGCAGGCGCGGCGGCACTTGTGGGATTTAGTAGAGGAAATGAAGCGGGAGGGGCGGACGATAATTCTGACCACGCATTATATGGATGAGGCGGAACAGCTCTGCGATCGCGTGGCGATTATGGATCATGGAAAAGTGATTGCGCTGGACACGCCGAAGGAACTGATTGCGACGGTGTGCAGCGAGGACATTGTGGAGTTTGCGGTGAGCGGCTCCCAGGTCCCCAAATGCGAGGGACCTGGGGCACCCAAGGTCGATGTGGAGGCGCTGAAGAAAATCCCAGGAGTGCAGTCGCACCGAGTTGATGATGGAGTGCATCAGCTCTCGGTGAGCGAGCTGCACACGGCGGTGCCGCGAATTTTTGCGGCGCTCGAGGAGCAGGGCCTGCATTTGAGCGAGTTCAGAACGCACTCGGCGACGCTGGAGGATGTGTTTGTGCGGCTGACGGGGAGGAATCTGCGGGATGAGTAACCCGAAAAAGATGAGCCTCGAAACCAGCAGCCTGTTTCAATTGACGGCGACGCGGCTGAAGCTGACGCTGAGGGAGCCGGAGGCGATGTTCTGGATTTTTGCGTTTCCTATTCTGCTTGCGTTGGGGCTTGGAATTGCGTTCAGGAACCGGCCGGCGGATGTGCTGCCCGTGGGCGCGACGACCCCGCAACTGACGCAGGCGCTGGCGGCGGATAAGGGGCTGAATGCGACGAAGATGGATGAGAGCGCAGGAACGCACGCGCTGGCGGTGGGAACGATTTTGCTGCTGGCCGAGCAGCGCGGCGACGGTGTGGTGTACCGCTACGACAATACGAATCCCGATGCGCGGACGGCGAGGATGATCGCGGACCGCGCGATTGAAGTGGCTGCGGGACGGAAGGACGTAGTGACGGCCGAGAACGAACTGATACACGAGACGGGGTCGCGGTACATCGACTTTCTGATTCCGGGGCTGCTGGGAATGAATTTGATGGGATCGGCGATGTGGGGGCTGGGGTTCTCGATTGTGGAAGGGCGGCAGAAAAAACTGCTGAAGCGGATGGTGGCCTCGCCGATGCCAAGGTGGCAGTACCTGGCGGGCTATTTGCTGTCGCGGCTGGTGATGCTGGTCATCGAGGTGGTGGTTTTTCTGGGATTTGCAAGGCTGGTGTTTGGCGTGCCGTTTCGCGGGCCGCTGTGGCAGCTCGCGCTGCTTTGCGTTTTGGTCTCGCTGGTGTTTTCGGCGTTGGGGTTGCTGGTGGCATCGCGGGCGACGACGATTGAGACAGTGAGCGGACTGATGAACCTGGTGATGCTTCCCATGTGGATCTTGTCGGGAGGGTTCTTTTCTGCGTCGCGGTTTCCGGCGATCCTTCAGCCGTTTGTGCGCGCGCTGCCGTTGACGGCGGCGATCGATGCGATGCGCGGGAACATGCTGCAAGGAGTGCAGTTGAGCCAGTTGATGTTGCAAGTGGGAATTCTGCTGGCATGGTTTGCCGTGCCGTTCGCGGTGTCGCTGAGGATTTTCCGCTGGCGCTAAACGGATTCAGCGACCGGAGCCGGTGGCGACGGGGTTGGAGTAGTAGCCGGTGCGGGTGCGGGCAACGAGACCTGGCTGGTCGAGCCTGACTTCGATGTGGTGGTACTCGTTGGGCTTGTCGGGCGGCGGAGGATCGAAGGCGATTTCGTACCAGGAATTGGCGTCGGCGAGGCACTTCTGGATCATGCCGGTGACGTCGCTGTTGGATGCGATTGAGAGGCCTCCGCTCTGAACGGCAAGCACCTGAAGGCCCAGGTCGCCATACTGCGTTTGGGAAATCTTGGAAATGCCTTTGAGGAATTCTTCGTAGTAGTTGGCCGCCATCAGGGATTCAGTGGCGCCGATGGGACTTACGTTGTAAAGAACAATTTTGGATTGGCGCATTTTCGAGGACAAGTAGACGATGTCGTTGAAGACTTGCTGCTGCCGACTGGCGGATATATCGATGTGGGGGCCTGAGAGTAAAGGCCAGCCCGGTGAAATGTAGAGGATGAGTTTTCGTCCGGGCAGGGTTGCGGCGTAGTCGACAACCTGATGAAGCGCCTTGACGCAAATATCCCAGCGCTCGCTGTCGCCCCGTTGCGAACTACGGTTGATTTCGCGCAAGCCGATCTGGTGGTGCTCCAGCGAGTCGCTGAGGATGTTTCCGTTAATCGAGAAACCGTTATCGATCTGCACACCATCATCCGAGAGCAGGGCAATGGAGGTGGGATGCGCCAGCGTGCCCTCATTCTCCTTAAGGAACTTCTCCGTTTGCTCGCGCGCGTAGGCGGATGTCACATAGGGCGTATTGACGCCATCGATCAAGACGATGACCTCGACAGGTTCCTGCGCTGAAGTGACGACCTTGAAGGAAGTGATGGGCAGCGGAGCCTTGTTGTCGAGGACGGTGAAGTCCTGCTGAGCAAGGTAGTTGACGGGCTGGCCGGACTTGGAGTCGACGACGACGTCGAGATGGATTTGCTGAGACGTGGACGATGGCCCAGGCGGCGCGATGGCGGGGAGCGATTGCTGGGCGCCGGCCGGAAGCGCGACAGGCAACAGCAAAACGAAGAGGGCGCAGGAGAGTTTGGTTAGAGCCATCGGGGGCCTCCGATCAAGATGCGGCGTAGGGGTGCAGCGAAGAATGTCAAAATGCTGCACGGGTTGCTGACGGCCATCATACATCAGGCGGGATGCGGCTGGCAGGTGGATCGGCGCCGATAAGTGGGCGACGGCAGCCCGGTAAAATGGTGGTTATGAAGCGAGGTCGCGAGAGCATTGATGCGGCGGAAACGATCCTGGCCGGGAGCCGGTTTGTGCGCGCGTGCCTGCGCAAGCCGGTGGACCGGACGCCGGTGTGGTTTTTGCGGCAGGCGGGGCGGTACATGCAGGAGTACCGCGACGTGCGCAAGCACCACACGCTGGTGGAGATTTGCAAGAAGCCGGAACTGGCGGCGGAAGTGACGATTACCGCGGCGGAAAAACTGGGCGTGGATGCGGCGATCATCTTTGCGGATTTGCTTCTGCCGCTGGAGCCGATGGGACTCGACTTCGAGTTCCAGGCGGGCGAGGGGCCGGTGGTGCACAAGCCGGTGCGCACGGCCGAAGACGTGCGGGCGCTGCGGACGGATCGCGCGGGCGACCTGGCGTATGTGGCGCTGGCGATCGAGAAGGTGGCCGCGCATTTTCGCGACCGGTTGGGCGTGATTGGATTCTGCGGCGCGCCGTATACGCTGGCGAGCTACATGATCGAAGGCGGCGGCTCGCGGAATTACATCCACACCAAACAGCTGATGTACCGCGACCCCATTGCGTGGATCAGCCTCTTGGACAAGCTGGTGGCTGTGCTGACGGAATATTGCCGGTTGCAGGTGCAGGCGGGCGCGGACGTGATCCAGATTTTCGATAGCTGGGTGGGGTCGCTCGGACTCAGCGATTATCGTGCGTATGCGTTCGAGGCGTCGAAGCGGTTGGTGCGCACGGTGCAGGCGATGGGCGTGCCGGTGATTTATTTCGGCGTGGAGACGGCGGGGTTGCTGGAGCAGATGGCGGCGACGGGAGCGGATGTAATTGGCCTCGACTGGCGACAGCCGCTGGATGAAGGCTGGCGCCGGGTGGGAGATGGCCATGCGGTGCAGGGAAATCTTGATCCGATTACGTTGTTTGCGCCGCCGGACGTGCTGGAGCAGCGCGTGAAAGAGATTCTGCGGGCGGCCGGTGGGCGTGCGGGGCACATTTTCAATCTGGGGCATGGGATTGTGCCGGAAACGCCTGTCGAGAATGTGCAGGCGGTAGTGAAGATGGTGCGCGAGTTCCGGCTGGAGGACGCGCATGGCTAAGCAAGCGGTGCTGCTGCTGGCGCATGGAACTCCGGAGACGGTGGAACAGATTCCGGAGTATCTGCGCAATGTGGTGAGCGGGCGGCCGCTGCCGCAGGCGGTAGTGGAAGAGATTCAGCATCGGTATTCGCTGATTGGAAAGAGCCCGCTGACGGAGATTACGCTCGCACAGGCGCGGCTGGTGGAGGAGAAACTGGCGGCAACAGGCGAGCGCGTTCCTGTGTATGTGGGAATGCGGAATTGGCGGCCGTATATTCCCGACGTAGTGAAGCAGATGCGCGCGAATGGAGTGGAAGAGGCGGCGGTGATCTGCATGGCGCCGCAGAACTCGCGGACGAGCGTGGGGCTCTACAGGCGCGCGGTGGAGGCTGAGGCGGGCGGATTGCGAATCGACTTCACAGAGGGGTGGGCGGAGCATCCGCTGCTGGCGGATGCGTTCGCCGAGCGGCTGAGGCCGGCGTTGGCGAAGCTGACCGCGGAGGTGGGCGAGGCGGTGCCGGTGTTGTTCACTGCGCATAGCGTCCCGACGCGGACGGTGGAGGCTCCTGCAGCGGGAGCGGAAAGCGCCGGGCCGCGGTTGTGGCCGGGGCCCGCTGCCACGGGCGATCCTTATGTGGAGGATGCACGGCGGACGGCGGAACTGGTCGCGGCGAGAGTGCCGGAGATTTCGCGGTGGTGGTTTGCGTTCCAGAGCCAGGGAGCGAGCGGAGGACCGTGGATTGGACCCGGCGTGGAGGAAACGCTGGACAAGATTGCCAGCGAGGGAGTAACTGCTTTGATCCTCCAGCCGATCGGATTCCTTTGCGATCACGTGGAGATTTTGTTTGACGTGGACATTCTCTTCAGGGAATACGCCAGCAAGAAGCGGATCAGGTTGGAACGTCCGGAGTCTTTGAACGCATCGGAAACCCTTGCAGGAGCTGTTGCGGAGCTAGCCCGCAAGGGTCTAGAGCGATTGAAGGACGCACGGGCGAAAGACTGAAGGGCCTGGTGTGTGAAGCCCGCGACCTGTGAACGATCGAATAGTTTGCATCTCTGTATCATTCATTGACAAGGATGAAATTGTTTCGCGCGGAACAACGGTTGGAGCTAAGATAGAGCCGATCGCAGATTTTGACTTTCTTTTAACTTCTGCGGCGGGAGCAAAGGGACTGAACAGAGCGCCGGGGAAGAGCTTGCCGTTTTCACGAAGGCCGAATTGATGGGCGTTTTGGGAGAGCAACACGGCTGAGGAGAACGCAAGGGGAGCGCCGGCAGGGAATAGTAGTTGAGATGGATAGATCGAGAGAAGTGGTTTCCTGCCCCGCGTGCCGTAGCGACCGGATGTACCGCCGGGAGCGGCGGGGCATTCTTGAGAAGAACTTGTTTCCGGTTTTCGGACTTTATCCGTGGCAATGCAAGGGGTGCGGAGCCGAGGTGATGTTGCGGAAACGCAAGCGCTGGCACAAGAAGAAGACCGACATATAGGGCCACTCGGCACATTGCTCAAGCGCGGAAGAAATTCTTAGCCAAAAAGAGAAGGTTTGCCGGCCGTTCAGCTAAACGGCGCATGAAGTAGGGATACCACTCGCTGCCGAAGGGCACGTAGACGCGGACCTTGTATCCTTCGCTGACAAGTTTGCGTTGCAGATCGCGGCGCACTCCATACAACATTTGAAATTCGAAGTGGTTGGGGGCGATCGCGGCTTCAGCGGCGTAAGCCTTGACTTTGGCGATGAGGGCTTCGTCGTGCGTGGCAAGCGCGTGGTAGATGGGACTGTCGACGAGCATTTTAGCCAGCCTGAGAAAGTTGGCGTCGACCGCGGTCTTGCGCGGAAAGGCAACTTCCGCCGGCTCGTTGTATGCGCCTTTGCAGAGACGGACGCGAATGCCGTCGGCGAGGAGCTGCTCGATGTCGGCCTGAGAACGATAGAGGTAGGCCTGAATGACGACGCCCATAGCGCCGCGCAGGCCGGCGTGCGCGTGGACGCGGCGCACGATGTCGAGCGTGTCCTGCGTGAGGCGCGAGTCTTCCATGTCGATGCGAACGAAGCTCTGCGTGGAGCGTGCGTGCTGGACGAGATTTTCGGCGATGGACTCGGCCAGCTCGGGTGCCTGATCGAGACCCATTTGAGTGAGCTTGATGCTGATGTTGGCGTCGAGGCCGCGCTCGGCGATGGAGTCGAGGAGATGGTGATAGACGTCCGCTGCGCGATGCGCCTCGGTGGCAGAGGTGACGCTTTCGCCGAGAGAATCGAGAGTGACGGAGATGCCCTGGCGGTTGACAGCTTCGGCCACGCGAAGCGCGTCTTCGGGCTTCATGCCGGCAATGAATCGCGCATTGAGGCGAGTGCCCAGTGCGGAGTGTTCAAAAAAGCGGCGTAACGGACGGTTATGGGAAAGTGCAATAAAAGCGGAACGAAGAAATGGCATGATTCGCCCCTGCTGGAGAGCGCGCATGGGAACGCGCCTGGCAGACAGATTAGTTTCGCACATGGGGACAAGGAAAAGTGTGGCGGCTAACACATTCGTGTAAGGCGGGGCGGGGACATTGCGGTCGACTGCGCCGGCACGATCAGGAAACAGGCCAACGGTAATGCGCTACCGCACGATGCTGCCAAAACTCACTGACGGCCGACTCCTCTGCCCCTCGGCCAATGTTGTGAACCACGCGAGCGCCCCCATTTGCGGCGCCAGGGCTTACAACAACCCCGATGTGCGGAAGCCGCGCATCCAGCAGCCAGGTGATCGTGTCTCCATCCTCAAGCGGCATCGGAAACGCATCTCCCGCCACTGGCCCCGCAGCAACCCACAAGCGGGCTCCCGCGCGCGTGAAATAGGTTTCAAGGTTCAGCACTCGCCGGTGGTCAACGCTTGCGTCCGGTCTCTTCTGACTCCAGGTCTTGCGCGCAGGATAATCGTCGAAATGTTTCAGCATGTCTTCATGCACGAGCTTTTGCAGGTCCAGTCCCAATGCGTCGCGGGCGGCGCGAATCACAACGTCAGCGCAAACGCCGGTGGAGCGCGGAACGTCGCCGCCCGGGTAGGGAATCGCCGTCCAACCGGGATCGTAGCCGGTGGTCACACCGACTTGCGCTCGGGCTGCTGCAGCGAGACGTCCGCCGGTCGCCGCTGTTGCTGCTGCCAATCGGCTGAAGATGGCCCAAACCGCGAAGCTTGAAAGAAACTCTCGTCTCCGCATCGACTTTCGCTAGCTACTGCACTTGATACAAAGCGCTGCCGTGAGGCGGCAGGGTTACGCTGATGTCCTTTGATTCTTTGGCGGTGGAGTCGTCCCACACATTGCGCGCGGCGTGCTTTCTGCCGTCGAGGCCGAGTTGCTGCCAATTCGCGCGCAGGGTTACGGGGTTGTCGGCCAAATTGAAGAAGGCGAAGTACTCGGCGTAACCGCGTTCGCCGGGCTGGCCGATGGAGGCGCGCCAGACGCGGGCATTTTCATAGCCAGGACCAAGGGCGGACGGGTCGACGGGGCGGCTGTAGGTGGCGTACTGATCGATGAAAAGGGCGGATTGATTGGTGAGAAGCGAGCGCGTGAAGTCGTCGAGGCGGGTGAGGTTGGTGCCGAGGATGAGCGGCGAGCGCGTGACAGCCCAGAGTGTGAATTCGGTGCGCTGTTCGTCATGAGTCAGACGCGATTGGCGGGCCGGGTCCATCCCAGGGCTGGGTCCAAGCCAGCCTTCGGGGAGCATGTCGGCATCAGGCCAGTTGCCGGGACCAACGTAGGGGTACCACTTGGCGAGCATGTCGAAGTCGCCTTTGAGGCCGAAGGGATATCCATCGGGAGTGGAGTGTGCGAAAGCCCATGCATCCCAGTGGTCGTTGGTGATGCGCCACATCTGCGCGTATTTGGCGACTTCGGCGGCGTGCTCGAGCTGGGTTGGGCCGGGCGAGAGCGAGAGCACGATGGGGCGGCCGGATTTGCGAATGGCTTCGGCGATTTGGCGGATTTCAGTAGGGCGGTAGGGATGGTCGGAGATGCAATCGACTTTGAGGAAGTCGAGGCCCCAGTTAGCGTAGAGGCGAATCATCGAGTCGTAGTAGGCCTGGCCCGCGGCGTTGTCTTTGATGCCCCAGTTGCCCTCGTCCCACGGGCAGGGGGATGTGGTGTCAGCGGCATCGACGGCATGAAACCCGCTGCCGGCGATGGGAAGGTTGGCGGCGACGACTTGGCGGGGAATGCCGCGCACGATGTGAACGCCGAACTTGAGGCCCCGCGCGTGGAGCCAGTCGGCCAGCGGTTTGAATCCGGCGCCGTTTGCGGCGTCAGGAAAGCGCGCGGGGACCGGGATGAGCAGGCCGTTAGCGTCCCAGAGATAGTTTCTCTCTTCAAGCGTGTGACCGGCGGGGTTGGCCATGTACCAGCCTTCATCGATGACGGCGTACTTCCAGCCGTATTGCTGGATGGAGGCGAGGACGGTGGCGTTGGCTTTGAATTGCTCCTCGTCGACGGTAAGGCCGTAGGAGTCCCAACTGTTCCAGCCCATGGGGGGAGTTGGGGCGGGCGATTGGGCGGAAATGAGGGAGGGGACGAGGAGGACGGCGGCGAGAAGAGCGGAGAGAATGAGGGCTGGCTTGGTCATGAGGAAAGGATAGTGCAGCGGGGCGGGCGGAGGGAGCAAGGGAGCGAGGGAGCGAGTTGGCAAGTTTGCGTCCGGCGTGGCGGACGGCAAGAGAGTTGGGGGAAAGGCGGTTTATTCTAGGCGAAGCCCGCCGAGAGATCAGAGAGAGCGCCGGACAGACCCAAAAAGAGAATTCGGGTCCATGAAAACAATTCGGGTCCAAAAGGAGAATCGATGACAAAGACCCACTGGGCCGGTGTGCGGCGCGGAGCTTTTGCTCTGTGTGTCGCCGCGGTGTTTGCAGGGGGGCCGGGCATGAGGGCGCAGGCCGCTGCGCCGGCGCAGAAGCCGGTGACGACGAGCGCTGGGGGGCTGGCGGTCGAATCGCATGCAGTCGGGGCGCTGTTTGTAAGCGACATTCACTTTGAGCCGTTCTGGGACCCGGCGAAGGCGGCGAAGTTGAAGGCCGCGCCAGTGAGCGAGTGGAACGCGATTTTGGCGGAGCCCGCATCGGCGGATCAGGCGGCGAAGTTCGCCGAGTTGCAGGAGACCTGCAAGGCGCGCGGGGCGGACACGTCGTACACGCTTTATGAATCGAGTTTGCGGGCGATACACGAGGAAGCGAGCGGCGCGAAGTTTGTGGTGTTGAGCGGGGATTTGATGGCGCACGATTTTTCGTGCAAGTTTGCGACGACTTTTCCCGAGGCGAAGCCAGGCGAGTACCGGGCATTTGCGGAGGGTACGATCGAGTTCGTGATGCGCAAGCTGCGCGGCGCGCTGCCGGGAGTGCCGGTGTATGCGGCGCTGGGAAATAACGATTCGGATTGCGGCGACTATCAGCTTGATCCGGACAGCGCGTTTCTCGCGGAGATTGGAAAGTCTTTGACCGCCGACTTTCCGGCGAGGGAACGGGCCGAGGCGTTGCGAACGTTTGGCGAGGGAGGGTTTTACAGCGTGAGGTTGCCGGCGCCGATGGCGCACACGCGGATTCTGGTGCTGGACGATCTGTTTATGTCGCAGCGGTATGCGACGTGCGGCGGAAAGGCGAATCCCGCACCTGCGGCGGCACAGATTGTGTGGATGGAGCAGCAACTGAACGCGGCGCGGCGGAGCCATGAGAAGGTGTGGGTGATGTCGCACATTCCGCCGGGCGTGAATCCCTACGCAACGGCGACGAGGGTGCTCGACCTGTGCAGCGGCGGCAAGCCGACGATGTTTTTGAAGTCGGAGGCCTTGCCGGATGCGATGTCGAATTATGGCGACGTGATCGAACTGGCGATTTTTGCGCACACGCACATGGACGAAATGCGGCTGCTGAAACGGACGGCGGCGGGTCCTCCGGCAGAGGGTGCTTTAGACAAGGGAGTAGCGTTGAAAATGGTTGGATCGATTTCGCCCGTGAACGGGAACAATCCGTCGTTTACGGTGGCGGAGATCGATGCGGCGACTGCCCAACTCAAAGACTATCGGGTGATCGTGGCGTCGAATCAGACTGGAGTCGATACCACGTGGAGCGAAGAATACGATTTCGCGAAGACCTATAAAGAAGATGCGTTCACGGCGGCGAGCGTGGCGGATTTGGTGACAGGATTCAAGGCCGATCCGACAGCACAGGGCAGCGCGAGCCAGAGTTATATCCGGAATTACAGCGCGGGCGGCGGCTTGAGGAATCTCGGGGTGGTGTGGCAACCGTACACGTGCGCGTTGAGGAACGACGGAGCAGATGCGTTCCGCAGTTGCGTGTGTCAAATGCAGGGAACAGGGAGTAGCCAATAGAGAGTAGAAAGAGGTGAACTGAGTGCGGCGTCCCGAAACCGAATTCGACAGCGCTGAAGGTGACATTCTGATTGCAATCTACGAGTGGCCAGACGTCCCCTTCTCGACATACACGTTAACCCAGAGGCTGAATCCCAGCCTCCAAATCTCCACCCCAGAGTACCGCACTGCATTCGCTCACGTCGGTAGCGCGATAGAGGAACATATTGTCCGCGGGCTCATTCGGGGCAAGCGATCAAGGGGAACCGACGGGGTCTTCTTTGAGCATCTGAAATTGACCCCCAAGGGAGAACGCGCTGCCATTCAGGAGCGCGATCGGCGCGCATCGTCAGGGAGGGTCAACGAGCTTCTTGAAGTTGTTGAGCGCATTAAGGAGCAGCGGAATCGAGGCGGGGGGAGCTAACCGGCGTGCGCCCAATGAGGTGATGACGCTTCGGTCATTGTGGCTTCGCCTGATGCGCGGCTCACTTCCTGAGTTTGCGCACAGTGAATGTTAAGAGCACGAACCTTTCTGGACCAACACGATCCAATCGCCGCTCGCGTAGCCATGTCAGCACCTCTGGCGCGACGTAAGACGCGGCTAGTTCTTTGGGTATATACGTCTCCTCGAACGCGAAGGCGTTCAGGCGCTCTTGCATCAGCTCTTCGATTGCTCCTGGAAAATGCTCTTCGAGCACGCCGCGAGCCCGGCAGACGTAGCAGCATCCTTCGTATCCTTTTGGGGCTGATTGTTCGCAGCGGCATTCCTGAAAAGCTATGTCAAGCAGCAAGAAGCGAGCACCAAGTAGTTTTTTGTCCCGCGACTCTACTTCTCTTCCCAAATATGCGATCAGCAGGCAGCAAACGAACAATACAAGTACCACACCTGGGTTTTTGAATACTGGAATGGCAACCGAGAAAACGGCAACAAGGATAACGCAAATCCAGAAGAAATTCTTATTCTCGCTGTTCTCGCTTATCCACGACCTTGCGCGAGCCATTGCCCCTTCTCTGTCTTTAGACTTCACCTGCGGCCTCCCCTGATTTCTAGTGCCGACGGCACCGCTTTGGCAACCGGGGACGAAGTTCTTTTCGAGATTGCAACTTTAATCGAGAGAAGGCCGGCAGTCAACCGCAGGCCCTTCGATTCCCCTTGTGCGCTCCGGCGGTTCTGGGTGACAATGCAGCCGTTAGCGCGGGCGGGGACGCCCGCACGACAGCCGGTCTGGAGACCGGCGTTACATTTTCAGAGGTTTAGCGAGCGGCGGCGGCGGAGTGGCGGGAGCGCGTCGGGGCCTGCTCTTCTTTCGCGGCCAGATATTCGTTGACGGCGGCGGCGGCTTTGCGGCCTTCCGAGATGGCCCAGACAACCAGCGACTGGCCACGGCGCATGTCGCCGGCGGCGAAGATGCCGTCGACCGAGGACATGTAATCCGTGGTGGCGATGTTGCCGCGATTGTCGAGCGTGAGGCCGAGCTTCTCGATCATGCCGTTGCGGACCGGGCCGAGGAAGCCCATGGCGAGAAGAACCAGATCGACGTCCAGTGTGAACTCGGTTCCGCCTTGGGCCTCGAACTTGGGCGGCGGTCCGACGCGAATACAGTGAAGCTGCTTGACGTTGCCGGCGTCGTCGCCGGTGAATTTCACAGTATTGATGCTCCAGTCGCGATTGCCGCCTTCTTCGTGCGAGCTTTCGGTGCGGAGTTGCAGCGGCCAGAGCGGCCAGGGAGTTGATGCGGCGCGCTCGGCGGGCGGGCGCGGCATGATTTCAAACTGATGGACGCTCTTTGCGCCTTGGCGATGGCTGGTGCCGAGACAGTCCGCGCCGGTGTCGCCGCCGCCGATGATGACGACGCGCTTGCCGGTGGCGAGGATGGCGGCGGAGGCTCCCATCGATTGAAGGAGCTTCTCTTCCGAGTCGCCCTCGTTGCGGCGATTCTGCTGGGGCAGAAACTCCATGGCGTAGTGAATGCCCTTGAGCTCGCGGCCGGGAGCGGGCAGGTCGCGCGGGTGCTCGGAGCCGCCGCAGAGGATGATGGCGTCGAATTGATCTGTAAGAGAGTCCACGGGAATGTTGATGCCGACGTGGGCGTTGGTCTGGAAGATGACGCCTTCGGCCTTCATCTGCGCGATGCGGCGATCAACGACGTGCTTTTCAAGCTTGAAGTTGGGAATGCCGTAGCGGAGAAGGCCGCCGATGCGGTCGTTCTTCTCGTAGACGGTGACGGAGTGGCCGGAGCGGCGAAGTTGCTGCGCGGCGGCGAGGCCGGCGGGACCGCTACCGACTACCGCGACGCGCTTGCCGGTGGCCTGCTCGGGCGGCTCAGGGCGGATCCAGCCTTCGTCAAAGCCGCGCTCGACGATCGAGCGTTCGATGAGTTTGATCGAGACGGGAGGTTGATTGATGCCGAGGACGCAGGAGGCTTCGCAGGGAGCGGGGCAGATGCGGCCGGTGAACTCAGGAAAATTGTTGGTGGAGTGGAGGCGGCGGACGGCGGCCTGCCATCGATTGTTGTAGACGAGATCGTTCCAGTCGGGGATGAGATTGTTGACCGGACAACCCGTGTGGCAGAAGGGCACGCCGCAATCCATGCAGCGAGCGCCCTGCTCGCGCTGCTTTTCCTCGGGGAACGGCTCGTAGATTTCGAACCAGTCGCGAATGCGCTCATCGGCCTTGCGGCGCGTGGGTTGCTCGCGATTGATTTCTAAAAAGCCCGTGACCTTACCCATGCTGCACCTCAGCGGAGGCGGCGACCAGTGACGGTACGGCGAGCGGGGAAGTGTAGACGGCCTGCGCGCGCTCGACACCGAGGACGCGCTTGTATTCGTGCGGGAAGACTTTGATGAAGAGCGGCTGCGCGTCGGCCCAGTGCTCCAGGACCCAGGCGGCACGCGGGCTGCCGGTGAGGTCGCGATGGCGCGCGAGCAGGGCGCGAATTTTTTCGATGTCGTCGGGATCGACGAGGGGCTCGAGATCGACGCTGGCCTTGTTGCAGCGGCGCGTGGCGAAGTCGCCCCGATCGTCGTAGACGTAAGCGATGCCGCCGCTCATGCCTGCGGCGAAGTTGCGGCCCGTGGAACCGAGGACGATGACGAGGCCGTTGGTCATGTATTCGCAGCCGTGGTCGCCGACGCCCTCAACGACGGCGGTAGCGCCGGAGTTGCGGACGGCGAAGCGCTCGCCGCCGATGCCGTTGAGGAAGACTTCGCCGCTAGTTGCGCCGTAGAGGACCACGTTGCCGATGAGAATGCTTTCCTCAGGCAGGAAGCTGGAAGTCTTGGGCGGATAGGCGACGATGCGGCCGCCGGAGAGGCCCTTGCCGAGATAGTCGTTGGCGTCGCCCTCAAGCTCGAGCGTGACCCCCTGCGGGACGAATGCGCCAAAACTTTGCCCCGCTGATCCGCGGAATTTGTAGTGGATGGTGCCGTCGGTCAGACCAGCAGACCCGAAGCGGCGCGCGATTTCGCCGCCGAGCATTGCGCCGACGGTGCGATGTACGTTGCGAATGGCGAAGCTGGCGGTGACCGGCGTTTGCGACTCGAGCGCGGGCTTGGCCTTGGCGATGAGCGCGTGGTCGAGAGCCGGGCCAAGGCCGTGATCCTGGCAGGTGGTGCGGCGGCGCGCGACGCGCGAGGGAAGCGGTGGCGCGTAGAGGATCGACGAGAGATCGATTCCTTTCGCTTTCCAGTGGGCGTCGTCGATGTGCGTCTCGATTCTTTCGACGCGGCCGACCATTTCGTCGACAGTGCGGAAACCGAGTTTGGACATGTGCTGGCGCATCTGCTCAGCGATGAAGAAGAAGAAGTTGATGACGTGCTCGGGCGCGCCGGTGAAGCGCTCGCGGAGGACGGGGTCCTGAGTGGCGATGCCGACGGCGCAAGTATTCAAGTGGCACTTGCGCATCATGATGCAACCCATTGAGATGAGGGGCATTGTGGCAAAGCCGAATTCCTCGGCACCAAGCAGGGCGGCGATGATGACGTCGCGGCCGGTCTGGAGCTTGCCGTCGGTCTGCACGCGGATGCGGCTGCGCAGATCATTCAAGAGCAAAACCTGTTGGGTTTCTGCGAGGCCGAGCTCCCAGGGCAAGCCGGCGTGCTTGATGGAGCTGAGCGGCGAAGCGCCGGTGCCGCCGGTGTCGCCGGAGATGAGCACAACGTCGGCGTGAGCCTTGGAGACGCCAGCGGCGACAGTGCCGACGCCAACTTCAGAAACGAGCTTGACGGCGATGCGCGCCTGCGGATTGACGTTCTTAAGGTCGTAGATGAGCTGGGCGAGATCCTCGATGGAATAGATGTCGTGATGCGGCGGAGGCGAGATGAGGCCGACGCCGGGGATCGAGTGGCGGATGCGCGCGATTTCGCTGTCGACTTTGTGGCCGGGGAGCTGGCCGCCCTCGCCGGGTTTTGCGCCCTGCGCCATTTTGATTTGCAGCTCGGTGGCATTGACGAGGTAGTTGGTGGTGACGCCGAAGCGGCCGCTGGCGACCTGCTTAACGGCACTGCGCCGCGAATCGCCGTTGGCGTCGGGCGTGAAGCGGGCTTCGTCCTCGCCGCCCTCGCCGGTGTTGGACATGCCGCCAAGGCGGTTCATGGCGATGGCGAGAGTTTCGTGCGCCTCTTTCGAAATTGATCCGAAGCTCATGGCGCCGGTCGTGAAGCGCTTGACGATTTCCTTGGCCGGCTCGACCTCTTCGATGGGGATAGGCTCGTCGAGGTACTTGAGCTTGAGCAGACCGCGGAGCGTGCAGAGGGTGCGGTTCTGGCCGTCGATAAGATCTGTGAATTCCTGGAAGGTGGCCGGGTTGTTGTTGCGGACCGCGTGCTGCACTTTGCTGATGGTGAGCGGATTGAGCAAGTGGTACTCGCCGCCCTCGCGATACTGATACTGGCCGCCGACGGCGAGATCGGTTTCGGACTCGGTGAGGGGTTGGAAGGCGTACTCGTGCTTCATCTGCGCTTCCTGGGCGAGCACGCCGAGGCCGACGCCTTCAATGCGCGAGGCGGTGCCTGGGAAGTAGTCCTCAATGAGGGAGCGGTTGAGGCCGACAGCCTCAAAGACCTGCGCGCCGCGATAGCTTTGCAGCGTGCTGATGCCCATCTTGGAGAAGGTCTTGAGCAGGCCTTTGTTGATGGCCTTGATGAAATTCTTCTCGGCGTACTCGGGGGAGAGTTTCTCCGGCAAAAGGCCGCGGCGCTTGAGATCGTGAATGGTCTCGATGGCGAGGTAGGGGTTGATGGCGCTGGCGCCGTAGCCGATGAGCAGGGCAAAGTGCATGACCTCGCGCGGCTCGCCGCTCTCGATGATGAGCGCGACCTGGGTGCGCTTTTCTTCGCGGACCAGGCGGTTGTGAACCGCGGCCATGGCCAGCAGGCTGGGAATGGGCGCGTAGGTTGGATCGACGCCGCGGTCGGAGAGGATAAGCAGCGAATAACCTGAGTCGACGGCGTGCGAGGCGCGATTGCTTAAGTCTTCGAGCGCGTGGCGCAGGCCCTTTTCACCATCCTCAGCTCGGAAGAGCGCGGGCAGCGTGGTGGCGAGAAGATCGCCCGAAGAGACGCGGCGCAGCTTTTCGAGATCGCGATTGGTGAGGATGGGATGCGGCAGCTTGAGAGTGTGGCAGTTCTCGGGCGCCTCATCGAGAATGTTGCGCTCAGTTCCGATGTAGCTGATGAGCGACATGACCAGCTCTTCGCGGATGGGGTCGATGGGCGGATTGGTGACCTGAGCGAAGAGCTGCTTGAAGTAGTTGAAGAGGGGCTGCGGGCGGTCAGAGAGGCAGGCTAGCGGCACATCGGTGCCCATGGAGCCGACCGGTTCCTGACCTTCCGCGCCCATGGGCGTGAGAAGAATGCGAAGATCTTCTTCGCTGTAGCCGCAGGCGCGCTGGCGGCGGAGCAGTGTCTCTGCATTGAACCCGATGACGCGCGCGGGCTCAGGCAGCGAGTCAATGGTGACCTGCTGCTTGAGCCATTCGCCGTAGGTCTGTCGCGCGGCCAGAGACTTTTTGATCTCGGCGTCCGAGATGATGCGCTGCTGAACGGTGTCGACGAGGAACATGCGGCCGGGTTGCAGGCGGCCTTTTTTGAGGATGTCCTCGGGCGGAGCCTCGATGACGCCGGCCTCGGAGGCGAGGACGACGAGATCGTCCTTTGTGACGATGTAGCGGCCGGGACGCAGGCCGTTGCGGTCGAGCGTTGCGCCGATGACGCGGCCGTCGGTGAATGCGATGGCGGCGGGACCGTCCCATGGCTCCATGAGCGAGGCGTGGTACTCGTAAAAGGCGCGCTTGTCCTCGTCCATATCGGGGTTGCCGGCCCAGGCTTCGGGAATGAGCATGGCCATGACGTGGGGCAGGGAGCGGCCGGATTGGAAGAGGAATTCGACTGCGTTATCGAGAGACGCCGAATCGCTGCCGCCGGGGACAACGACGGGATAGAGCTCCTTGATTTTGTCGCCATAAAGCGAGCTTTCGAGGACCGATTGGCGCGCATTCATCCAACTCACATTGCCGCGGATGGTGTTGATTTCGCCGTTGTGCGCGACGTAGCGGTAGGGATGGGCCAGCTTCCAACTCGGGAATGTGTTGGTAGAGAAGCGCTGGTGAATGAGTGCGAGCGCGCTGGTGACGAGGGGATTGGCGAGCTCAAAATAGAATTTCTCAATTTGCGGGGCCAGCATGAGGCCCTTGTAGATGATGGTGCGACAGGAACAAGAGGGGACATAGAAGGTGTCCTTGTCCTCAATGTCGGAGGCGAAGATTTCATTTTCGGTGCGGCGGCGAACGCGGTAAAGGAGCCGCTCGAAGGCATCTTCGTCGAGGCCTTTGGGGCGGCCGATGAAGAGCTGCTCAATGTAGGGCTGGGAGCTGCGGGCCTCGCGGCCGATGGCATCGCCGTTGACGGGCGTGTCGCGCCAGCCGAGGACTGTGCAGCCTTCTTCCTGGGCAATACGCTCAAAGACGCCTTCGCATTGAAGGCGGTTCTGGCGCTCGACGGGGAGGAAACACATGGCCACGCCGTATGCGCCGGGCTCGGGCAACTTCATTCCCAGCTCGGAACACTGGCTCAGGAAGAAGGCGTGGGGAATCTGGATGAGGATGCCTGCGCCGTCGCCGGTCTCGGGGTCGCAGCCGGCTGCGCCGCGATGGGTGAGGTTGATGAGAACCTCAAGGCCCTTGCGGATGATCTCGTGACTCTTCTCGCCCTTGATATTCGCGACCAATCCCATGCCGCAGGCATCGTGCTCATCGCGAGGATGATAGAGGCCTTGCGCTTGCGGTTGGCGGAGACGGCGATTGGAAGATGCCATGGCAGCCTTTTTGAGCGGTAAATTTGATTGCGACAAGGTGAATATTTCGAAGTACACAAACCCTCTGCGATTGCCGAGGGCTAAAAATCGCCTTGCCAAATGAAACAAATGGGGTTTCGGTGAGCAGGTCCGGCCGCATCCCGGAGCTGCACTGTTTTTAATATAACGAAAAACCTCGATCCATGCAGCAGTTCCTTTCAGGATGGGGGACGGAGGGGCCGGGGAGGGCGGAGATTTTGCGGGGTCTTCGCCTGGGGGGGCGAGGAAATGACACTCCAGAGTCATCGCATGTTGCGTGTTTTGTATCGTATACTCGGTGGCAATGAAGCGCATGAACGACACGATTCTAGTGACCGGCGGGGCGGGGTTCATCGGCTCGAACTTTGTCTTGGGCTGGATGAAGGCCGCAGCCAGTTCGTCGGCGAGCGCGGCGGTGAATAGCGCCGCGGCCGTCGTCAATAGCGCCGCGGCCGTCGTCAATCTTGACCTGCTGACCTACGCCGGGAACGCTGGGAACCTGGCGTCGCTCGAGAACGGCGGGGGGGGCGATGAGCGGTACACCTTTGTGCGCGGCGATATTTGCGATGCGGAACTGGTGGGATCCCTGCTGCGGAAATACGAGCCAAGGGCGATTGTGCACTTTGCTGCAGAGAGCCACGTCGACCGGTCGATTGTGTCGCCGGAGGGGTTCGTCCGCACGAATGTGATGGGCACGTTCACGCTGCTGGAGCAGGCGCGGGTGTACTGGAACGGGTTGGGCGACGAAGACCGCTCGGCGTTCCGGTTTCTGCACGTTTCCACTGACGAAGTATACGGAACGCTGGGGCCGGACGATGCGGCATTCAGCGAGGAGACCGCATACGCGCCGAACAGTCCGTATGCAGCGTCGAAGGCAGGATCGGACCACCTGGCGCGGGCGTACTTTCACACCTTCAAGCTTCCGGTGCTGACGACGAACTGCTCGAATAATTACGGGCCGTTTCAATTTCCGGAAAAATTGATTCCGCTGGTGATCCTGAATGCGCTGGAGGGGAAGCCGCTGCCGGTGTACGGAGACGGCAAGAATGTTCGCGACTGGCTGTATGTTGAGGATCACTGCGCGGCGATACGGGCGGTACTCGAAAAAGGGCGGCTGGGAGAGACGTACAACATCGGCGGGAACAGCGAACGGGCGAACATTGACGTGGTGATGGCGATTTGCGATCTGGTGGATGAGATGCGGCCGGGACCGGGCGCCGCGCCGAGGCGCGGGCTTATCACATACGTTCAAGATCGGCCGGGACACGACCGGCGTTACGCGATCGACGCAACAAAAATTGCGCACGAGCTGGGCTGGAGCCCAGCGGAAGCCTTTGAGACCGGGCTGCGCAAGACGGTGCGCTGGTACCTGGAACACGGTGAGTGGGTGGAGAGCGTGCGGACCGGGGCCTATCGCGATTGGATCGCCAAAAACTACGCGGAGCGGGCCCAATTATGAGGCCCATGACGAGGATTGCAAGATGAAGGGAATCATTCTGGCCGGCGGCTCGGGGACGCGGCTGTATCCCGTGACCCATGTGGTTTCGAAGCAACTGCTGCCTGTGTACAACAAGCCGATGATCTATTACCCGCTGAGCACGCTGATGCTCGCGGGACTGCGCGAGATTCTGATCATCTCGACGCCGCAGGACATAGGACGGTTCGCGGAGTTGCTGGGGGATGGAAAGCGGTGGGGCCTGGAGATCAGCTATGCCGTGCAGCCGAGTCCCGATGGATTGGCGCAGGCGTTTCTGATTGGGCGGGATTTTATCGGCGGGCAACCAAGCGCGCTGGTTCTGGGAGACAACATTTTTTTCGGTCAGGGCTTCTCGAAGCAGTTGCAGTCGGCGGCGCAACTTGAGGATGGGGCGACGATTTTTGCGTACCCGGTGGAGGATCCCGAACGGTATGGCGTGGTGGAGTTCGACAAAGAAGGACGAGCGGTGAGCCTGGAGGAGAAGCCGGCAAAGCCGAAGTCGCGCTATGCGGTGACGGGGTTGTACTTTTACGACCGCGACGTAGTGAAGACTGCCGAGACGCTGAAGCCATCGGCGCGCGGTGAGCTGGAGATCACGGATCTGAACCGGCGCTACCTGGAGGCAGGGAAGCTGAAGGTGGAGATCATGAGCCGCGGCATGGCGTGGCTGGACACGGGAACGCACGATTCGCTGCTGGAAGCGGCGACGTTTGTGCACACAATTGAGCGGCGGCAGGGATTGAACATCGCGTGCCCTGAGGAGATCGCCTACCGGCAGGGATTCATCAACGCCGAGCAATTGGAGAAGCTGGCTGCGCCGATCGCGAAGAGCGGATACGGGCAGTACCTGATGGCGTTGCTGCGAGAGCCGTACTTTGCGGCCCAGGCCGAATGGCCATGAAGATCGAAGAGACATCGTTGCCCGGTTTGCTGGTGCTGACGCCAAAGATCTACCGGGACGACCGGGGCGCGTTCTCTGAGACTTTCAGCCTGCGGCGCATGGCGGAGGCGGGGCTGCCAACGAACTGGGTTCAGGACAATTTCTCGGTCTCGCAGAAGAATGTGCTGCGAGGCATTCATTACCAGATTGCGCAGCCGCAGGGAAAGCTGGTGCGGGTGACGCACGGAGCGGTGCTGGACGTGGCAGTGGATCTGCGGCGCAGCTCGAATTCGTTTGGCAAGCATGTGGCCGTGGAGTTAAGCGGGGAAAACGGCAGGGTGCTGTGGATTCCCCAGGGGTTCGGACATGCGTTTCTGGTTCTGAGCGAGTTGGCCGGGTTTGCGTACAAAGTGACGGATTATTATTCCCCTGAGGGCGAGCGGACGATTGCGTGGAACGATCCAGAGTTGGCGATCAAGTGGCCAATTGCAGAGGGCGATGCGATTGTGTCGCAGAAGGACGCGAAGGGTAAGCTGCTGCGCGACGCGGAAGTGTTTGCGTAGACGGCGCAGGGATGGAAGCCTGGATCAAAATCTAGAAATCGGGAGAGACTGCGTGAGTGAGAATCTGCGTGCTGGCGAAGCGCAGATGATCCGGCTCTGCCGATCGATGGATTCAACACGACAAGTACGGGAGATTCAACGGCAGGGAATTCGACCGCAGGTGCGAGACGTTTTTGTTTTTCCGACTTGGCGGAATGGCTTTACTTGGCGAATCTGAAAATGTTACCTTGCAAAGACTTGATACAGATCCCCTAATTAAAACTGGAGAATTGCCATGTTTTGTCCTCGTTGCGGGGCCGGGCACCCGCCGAATCAAGGATTTTGCGCGAGTTGCGGAGCTGCCTTAGGAACCGCGGAAAACCCCGAGAGTGTTGCGGCCGCCGCTTCCGGGTCTGACGCGGCTCCAGGGTCGAGCGCGCAAGCCCCGCCGCAGCCGCTGGCAGCACCACAACCGCCGTCACCAACCCTGCCACAGGCTTCCCCAACATTGATGCACGCTATTCCTGATGGCGGATTCACGATTGAGGATCTAGTTGCATGGCTGCAGAGCGAAGGCTACTCCGCGAAAGTGGTCACCGGCAACGACGGCGAGCGGCACATCGTGAGCAATACACAGGGCAGCCCGTGCAATATCTTTCTACACGACTGCAAGGGCGAGCGCGCCGCCTCCCTTGGACTCGCCACCGGCTATGCTACCAACGGCAAATTCGATATTTCGCAAATGAACGAGTGGAACAGCAACAACCGCTGGTGCCGGGCTTACTACGACAGCGTCAACGATCCGTGGCTTGTGATGGATATCGATTTGTGGCCGGGCGGCACATACGAGTCGCTGCGCGATCAGTTCGGGGCCTGGAACAACACGCTCGCCAGATTCATCAACAAATACAGTTTGAGATAGAGGTCGCGCCGCCGGACTGCTCTCCGTCGCCGGTCTGGTCACCGCTGATTCGTCGACGCCGATTCGGGCACGCCCCTTCGGATTGCGGCCGCATCAATTCAGGTTTTCCCCCTTTGAAGCCGGCTGGGGTTCAACCATCCTGCAGGCCATCAGGCCTTGTCCGGCTGGGTTATACTTGCTTGGTCACGGTGCGGGAACCCCGCCATCTTTAAGCCGTCTGAGGTAGTTATGTCCGGCCATTCGAAGTGGGCCACAATTAAGCACAAGAAGGGCGCGCTGGACGCCAAGCGCGGCAAGATTTTCACGCGGCTACTGAAGGAGATTGCCGTCGCGGCCAAGGGCGGCGGCAACCCTGACACCAATGCACGGCTGCGAACGGCGGTTCTGGCGGCCAAATCGGAAAACATGCCTCAGGACAACATCAAGCGGGCCATCCAGCGCGGCACGGGAGAGCTCGAGGGCCTGACCTACGAAGAGGTCACCTTTGAGGGATACGGACCGGGCGGTGTCGCGATCATTGTCGAAGTGATGACCGATAACCGCAACCGCGCGGTGAGCGAGATCCGTCATGCTTTCTCAAAGAATGGCGGGAACCTGGGCGAAACCGGGTCGGTGAAGTTCATGTTTGCCAAGAAGGGCCTGATTGCGGTGGAGAAGTCGGCAGCCAGCGAAGAGAAACTGATGGACATCGTGCTGGAGCATGGCGGCGAGGACCTGAAAGACGAAGGCGATACGTGGGAGATTCTGACCGAGCCGGCTTCGTACGAGGCTGTGGCGACTGCGGTCAAGGCTGCGGGGATCAAGACGGTGATGAGCGAAGTGAGCATGGTTGCATCGACCTACAGCAAGCTGGAAGGCACCGCGGCCAACCAGATGGTGCGCCTGCTTGAGACGCTCGAGGATCTGGACGACGTGCAGAATGTCCACTCGAACTTCGACATGGACGCCGAGCAGATGGAGCACGCAGCCAGGTAAGGGAATTCGTGGCAGGCAACGCAAAAGGCCGCCCGATCGTGGCGGTCTTTTTTTGGGAAATACAGGGAACAAGGGAACGAGGGACCAAGGGAACAAGGACCGACGCGGGCTGAGGAAATTGGAGCTAGGTGGGGGAAGAATTTGAGGCGAGCAGAAGGATTTGTTTTGCTTTTGTTGCTGGCGGGGACGGCGATGGTTGCCGCGCAAGCGCCGCAAGGTGGCGTCGTTTTGCGAGGGCCGTACCAGCAGACTATGGCGCCGGTTGGCACAGGCGAGCGCACGGACACTTTAGAGGGTGTCCGGCCGAGTATTGCTGACCCGGTCGCAGAGGTTCGCACGAATCGCAGTTGGGAATACGGCCCGTTTTTGAATTGGGGCACGGGAGTGGGCGACCGGTCGAATTACAAGTTTTTCTGGGGCGGATTCGAGTTGGGCAAGGTTTTGACGCCGGTGTTGCACGCAGGAATTCTCAGCGGCCAATTTGAGTTTGCGGGCAACATCATGCCGCTGTGGCAGGCGTACACGCCGGCGCCGCACGAGCAGGCATACACCTGCGAATCGACGACCGGGCAGTTTTACACATGTGATTTGCCGTTTGGCGGCGGGACGTTTCGCGGGGTGAGCCTGACGCCGGTGATCTTTCGCTGGAATTTTCTGACCAAGTCGCGGCGGATCCAGCCATGGTTTCAGGGCGCGGGCGCGCTGATTTATACGACGCACGAGTTCCCACCGAACGTAATGAGCAACAAGTCGCTGGGCATCGATGGCTCGACGAGCGTGTGGAACTTTGCTCCGCAGGGCGGAATCGGAGTGCACTGGTTTCTGCGGCCGAAGCGGTCGATCGATATCGGCGTGAACGGGGTTCACATCTCTTCCGCGTCGCTGGGCGACCGCAACCCAGGAGTGAATGCGAGTATTCAGATCCAGGCGGGGTATACGTTCTGGAAATGATAAAAGCAGGGACCAAGGGACCGAGAGAACAGGGGCATGGATCAGCGATTCGGATACTGCGAACCGGGAACGGCGAACTACGAACTGTGAACTATGAACTGCGAACGGGAGTAAGGGGCAAGCCACAGTGAGCGGAGCAATCGTCGAGTGCGTCCCGAACTTTTCAGAGGGCACGGATGCCGGCCGCGTGGAAGCGATCGTGGCCGCCATGCGCGTAGACGGGGTGCACCTGCTGGATTGGTCAATGGACGCGGACCACAACCGCTCGGTGGTGACGATTGCCGGAGAACCGACGGCGGTGGTTGAGGCGGCGGTGCGGGGCGCGGGCAAGGCGGTTGAGCTGATCGACCTGACCAGGCAGCAGGGAGTGCATCCGCGCATCGGAGCGGCGGATGTGATTCCGTTTGTGCCGGTAAGAGGGGTCAAGCTGGAGCAGTGCGTGATGCTGGCACGGCAGGCCGGCCTCGAAATCTGGCGGCGGTTTGGAGTGCCGGTTTATTTCTATGAGGCGGCGGCGGCGCGGCCGGACCGGGTGAACCTGGAGGACGTGCGCAGGGGCCAGTTCGAGGAGCTGAGAGACGCGGCGCAGAAAGACCCGACGCGGCGGCCGGACCTGGGCGGGCCAGTGCTCCATCCCACGGGCGGCGCCTGTGCCGTGGGTGCGCGCAAGTTCCTTGTTGCGTACAACATCTACTTTGATTCGTCGGACGTGGCCACGGCCCGGGCGATTGCGCGCGAGATTCGCGCCGCGTCAGGCGGATTGAAAGGCGTGAAGGCGATGGGCGTGCTGGCGCATGGGCGGGCGCAGTTGTCCATGAACATCACGGACTTTGAGGCTACCCCGCTGTCGGTTGTGTACCGCAAGGTGGTGAGCCTGGCAGCACGGCATAAGACCGGGATCGGCGCGGGCGAGGTGATTGGGCTGATTCCCGAGGCGGCTTGTGAGCGGGAAAGCGATTGGATGCGTCAATTAGATGAGTTCGACGAGCAGACCAAGATCCTGGAGCGGCGACTTGAGCATCCGCTGGCGTGGCCGCAAGGGTAACGTCCCGCGAACTTAAGCGCGGTCCAGGAAAGCAACAAATCGGTACAATGGGATCAGGCGCCAGGACACGAATGAAATGGGCAACAAATGGCGCAAAGCAATGCGAATTTTCGCCCGACGCAGACGGGTTAGACGGTAAGGAGCCTGCGCGGGATCGAAATTTGGAGGGTTAAGTTGAAAAGGCTGGCGAAGTTTTCGATTGCAGCGATGATGCTGGCGGCGGTTGTGCCGGCCCCTGCAGCGCAGTTATCAACGGATGCGCGTGGAGCCATTCCGCACGATGTGCAGCAACTGGTGGTGATCGACTACAAGGCGATGCAGAATTCGACGGCAGCGGTGAACCTGCGCAATCGCGTGGAACCGCCGGAGCTGAAGCAGTTCGACGAGGCTTTGAGCAAGTTCACGCTGAAGCCGGTTCCGGCTTCAGCAAAGCAGAGTGCGAGCCCGGGCGAGCCGATCGATCAATATGTGGACGAGCTGGCGTTTGCGCTGTTCCGGCCAACGCCGTCCAGCGATGCGCTACAGTCGGTGGGAATCGCGCAGGGCCAGTTTCCGACCGAGGACATTCTGGCGAGCTTTAAAGCGCAGAAGATCAAGCCTACGATGGTGCGGACCAACAGCCTGTACCCGATGAGTAAGACGGGGATGGTGCTCTGCTTTGTGGATCCGTCGACGATGGTTTTCGGCAGCAAGGAATCGGTAACCAAAGCGCTGGATGCGCGCGACGGAATGACCCAGAGCATGCTGACGAATGGGTCGATGATGGAAGCGATGCAGAGCGTGGACTCGAGTTCGCTGTGGAGCATTCTGGACAACAAGGGCACGCAGACGATGATGAAGCAACTGCTGGGCGAGGCGGGGTCGGTGACTGACTTCGACAGCGTGAAGCAGCGGCTGGAGGCGTCGTGGTATTCGATGGACTTTACGCACGGCGTGAGGTTCCAATTGACGATTGCGACAGGCGATTCGTTTGCGGCGGCCACGATTTCGTCGCTGATGTCGGCGGCGGTGATGCTGCGGAAGATGACGGGATCGGACACGGAGAAGCAGGCGCTGAGCGAGACCTCGATTGACTCGAATTCAGGAAAGTTGGAGGTTCATTTTGCGGCCTCGGATACGGAGTTCAGCGCGCTGCTGCAGTCGCCGCTGTTCCAGACGATGGTGCATTGAGGGCAGGGAACAAGGGACCAAGGGACCAAGGGACCGAAAGAACATTCAGGGTTTGAACAGGCGGAGCTTCCGGAAACGGGCTCCGCCTTTTTGCATTGGTGCGAAGACCAGGCTGCTGCCCGCTGCGCGCAGGAGCGTCCAGATCAAAAAGGCTTATATCAGGAGGGCGGAGTGAGCTGGGGCAGAAATTGGGCTTTGCCGGCGGGCAGAAGGACGATTTTGAGCTGGCCCTGCTGGCGCTCGACGAGCGTGGGGCCGCTGATCTGGACTTGCTTTCCGTCTGCGCCGGTGTAGGTGATTTTGAGCGGGCCGCTGCCGTTGACCTGAAAACGATAGTGGTAAACCGTGCCGGAGGCAATGCGGTCGACGCCGAAGCTGGCGCTGGGGTAGTCGACTTCGAGGAGCTGAATGTCGGCCCCGGTGCGGTTCTCGATGGTGGTGTCGATGTGGTAGGAGTGGCAGGCTGTGGCGGCGAGAAAAACGCAGGAGAGAAAAGCGGCGAAGAGTGCGCGGCGCGGTGACGCGATGCGGGTCACTTGTCCGGCTCCGCTATGGATGGAACGGCTGGGGATGGAACGGCGGGGGACGGAGCGGATTCAGCGGCGGGAGAATTGTGCGCGGCGTGTTTGGCGAGATCCTTTTCCACGCGGTCGAGGCGCTTGAGCAGCTCGGGAAGGCGCTGGAAGATGGTGACGGCGCGTAGCCAGATGCGATTGTCGAAGCCGGGCGAGCCGGAGATCATTTTGCCGGGTGGGACGTCGTGCGAAACAGCAGACTGGGCTGTGAGGATGACGCCGTCGCCGACAGTGCAGTGGCCGGCGATGCCCACCTGGCCGGCGAGGATTACGTTGTCGCCGATGACCGACGATCCGGCGAGGCCGGTTTGCGCGCAGATCAGCGAGTCATTTCCGATTCGCGAGCCGTGGCCAACCTGGACGAGATTGTCGACCTTGGTGCCGTCGCCGATTTCTGTAGCGCCGACGGTAGCGCGGTCGATGGTGGCGTTGGCCTGTACGTCAACGTGGCTGCCGATGCGAACGGGGCCCGATTGCGGGATTTTTTCCCAGTGGCCCTGCTCGTTTTTGGAGAAGCCAAAGCCATCCGCGCCGATGATCACGCCGTTTTCGAGGGTGACGTGATCGCCGAGAACGCAGTTTTCGCGGACGACCGCGTGCGCGTGCGCGAAGAAGTGGCTGCCCACCTGAACGCCGGGATAGAGCACGACGTGAGGCAGGATGGTCGCGTGAGGTCCGAGGCGGACGCCGGGACCGACGACAGCGTATGGGCCGATGTGGGCGTTTTCGCCGATGACGGCTGTTGGATGGATGACGGCGGTGGGATGAATGCCGGGCGGATAAGACGGCGGCTGGTAGAAGAGGCCCAGCGCGCGAGAAAAGGCGTGATAGGGATTCTTGATGCGCAGCGTTGCGGCGGTGATTTCCTGAAACTCCGGCTCGACGAGGACGGCCGCGGCGTGCGTGGTGCGTGCGAGCGCTGTGTAGCGCACGTTGGCGACGAAGGTGATTTCGCTGGGGCCGGCTTCTTCAATGCCCTTGACGCCGGTAATTTCGAGGTCCGGGTCGCCGCGGAGTTCCGCGCCCAGCTGCGTTGCCAATTCGCCAAGCTTCATTGAGGGAATTGTAAAGGAACGGCGGGGACGTGCGCTTTGCCGAACCGGTAATCTCTCCATAGCCGGCCATCCTGCCGGAACAAGTATCGAGCCCCGAGATTAGTGATCTCGTAACCAGTGCCGAAACCACATATTTAGGACGGCGAGTGCAAGGAAAACAAGGCCAATGATCAGTATTTTGAGGTTATGTTTCACCCCTTTTCGTGTTGGATTTGCCGCATCGACCAAAACGAGGAGATAGTGATCGCCCTCACTCAATTTCTCCAATGCTCGCTCCCAGGTCATCCGCTCCTCATCGGTTAAGCGGGCCTGGATTCCGCCTATGAGTGAAGCAATCTTTTGTTCGTATTTGTCTTGATCATGGTCCCTATCGAACTCCGAACTAACCTCCTTCATGTCGGGCAGGGTCCAACCGGTCTCGGTGAAGTAGAGCATTTTTCTCTCTACCTCTGTCAAAGGTGCGCCGTTCCGTTTGGCTTCCTCGGCGATTATGCCAGCCAAATATTCTTTTGCCTCGCGGATGGTCCTGAACTGTTCGGGTCCCTGTTCCTGCATGCCAACTTGTGAGGTCACTGCCAAAGAATTTGAACGAGCCGTTCGACCGTCCACGCGGCCCGTATTCTTGCCAGTCAACCATCGTTGAAGCCAAATGAGCGGCCAAAACCATGACCAAAGCAGAGATGACGCAGCCCTTTCGTCGTTTCGGTCATCGTCGAATGAGAGAGCCCAGAGTGCAATTAAGAGGGTTCCCGCAGAAAAGGCGATGAAGGCAATCGAAATCGCTAAGAATTGCAATAGGGAGCTCACTCTTCCCCCCGTAATTCGCTTCCCTTGAGCTGCTGACGGCAACGCTTCTATCCATCAGCGATTCCGTAGTCTAACGCGCCACCGATGCGGGATCGGTGACTGCGGGCACGGCGGCTTGCGGCGGCGCTTGCAATGTGTGGGCGGCGGATTGCGCGGCATCAAGTGTTGCGCCGGGGATGATGCCGAGAACGAGCGTGGCAGCGACGGCGAGGAAGAGGGCGGCAATGACGGCTGCGCCAACTGCGGGCCTGGGATACGCGATGCGCTGGCCGCCATCCTGATCCGAGGATGGGCGCTGGGCGGCGACGACGACGAGGCGGAGGTAATACGCTGCGGCCAATCCTGAATTGAGCAGACCGATAACAGCCAGCCTAATCGCCCCGCCGCCGACCGCGGCCGAGAAGGAGTAGAACTTGCCGAAGAAGCCGCCGGTGAAGGGAATACCGATGAGCGAGAGGAGGAAAAATATGAGCAGGCTGCCGAGGATCGGCGAGCGATAGACGAGGCCGCGGTAGTCGTCGATGAGGGAAAGCTGCTCGTCGTAACCGGCGACAAGAGTGACGACAGCGAAGATTCCGACGTTCATGGCGGCATAAGCGGCGATGTAGAAGCTGGCGGCAGCGATGCCGATCTCGCCGATGCCTGCGAAGGCGGCGAGCAGGTAGCCGGCGTGGGCGATGGCGGAGTAGGCCAGCATGCGCTTGACGTTCTGCTGGCGGAGGGCGGCGAGATTGCCGACGGTCATGGAGAGGACGGCGACGATCCAGAGCAGCGGCGCCCAGAGAGAGCGGAGATGGGGGAACATTTCATAGACGACGCGAAGGAGCAGCGCGAAGGCTGCGGCTTTGGGCGCGGTTGAGAGCAGCGCGACGACAGGCGACGGCGCGCCTTCGTAAACATCGGGCGTCCAGACGTGGAAGGGCACGGCGGAAACTTTGAAGAGAATTCCGACCAGCATGAGCGCGAGTGCTGCGAGAACAAGGGTTTGATTCTGCGCGGCGGGCGCGAGCAGCGCGATCTGGTAGATCTGCGTGGTTCCGGTAGCGCCGAAGATGAGCGCAATGCCATAGAGCAAAAAGGCCGTAGCGAAAGAACCGAGGAGGAAGTATTTGATGGCGGCTTCAGGGCCGCGGCCGGTGTGCTTACGCCAGCCGGCAAGAATGTAGGTGGAGATCGATGAGATTTCGAGAGCGATGAAGACGACGAGAAGCTCGACGGCGGAGGTGAGCAGGCACATGCCGACGGCGCCGAAGACGATGAGCGCGTAGAACTCACCTTGATGGTGGGTGTGCTCGGGCAGCGCGTCAAGCGAGAGCAGCAGCGCCACGAGAACGATGCCGCAGATGAGGATGTGGAAGAAGACGGTGAAAGCGCTGGTCTCGACGGTCGCGTAGAAGCCGGCGCCTTCAGGCAGGGAGAGCTGCCATACGCTGGCCCAGAGGGCGATCGTCGTTCCGATGGCGGCGATCCAGCCGAGCGGGCGGCGCGGCCACGCGGCAGGGAGCGAGGCGTCAATGAGCATGATGACGACGCCGCTTAATGCGAGGATGACCTCGGGGAGGATGCGGTAGATGTCGGGAACTTGAGTCACCGCTGGGCCTCCCGCTGGATTTCTTCAGGAATCTCAGTTGGCTTTGTAAGTCCGCAGCAAAGTTTCTGTCCATTTTGCGCGTGGGCTGAGGGCTGTGGCTGATCAAGAGTCTGCGGAGTGAGGATTGGCGGATGGACTCCGGTGCGGATGGTGTTGAGCCAGAGAGACGGCGCGAGACCCATGACGAGCATGAGGACAACGAGCGGCGTGAGAATGGCGAGCTCGCCGAAGCGAAGATCGGTGGACGGCTTCGAGGCAGTGAGCGCGCTTTCAGGGCCGTAGAAGATACGCTGCACGAGCGAGAGCATGTAGGCCGCGCTGAGAATGACGCCGACCGCGGCGGCGACGGCCCAGGGGCGGCTTACTCCGGCAAAGGTGCTGGAGAGGATGATGAACTCGCCGACGAAGCCCGAGAGCATGGGCAGGCCGATCATGGCGAGAGATGCAATGACAAAGTAGGTAGCTACGCGGGGCAGCTTGGCGGCAAGGCCCCCGTAGGAATTGATGAGAGTGGTGGCGTAGCGGATTTCAAGCGCGCCGAGAAGCAGGAAGAGTGCGGCATCGACAACGCCGTGGGAGAGGATTTGATAGACGCCGCCGGCCCAACCGAGGAATGTGAGGCCGTAGATGGCGAGGACGATGAGACTGAGGTGGCTGAGGGCGGCGAAAGCCATCAGGCGCCAGAAGTCGCGCTGGACGAGAGCGAGACAAGCGCCGTAGAGGATTCCAACGACGGCGAGCGCGATGAGAAGCGGTGCGATGACGCGAGACTGGGCGGGGAAGAGCCCCACGTGGAAACGAATCATGGAGTATAGGCTGAGCTTTCCGGCGACGACCATGGCGAGCGCGACGGGAGCCTCGCTGTACGTGTCGGCGAGCCAGCCGTGGAGCGGGAAGATGGGAACCTTGACCGCGAAGGCGAAGAGAAACGCGAGGGCCACCCAGAAGAGCGCGCCCGCCGGAAGAACGCCGCTGGCGGTCTGGTACTGGAGATCGGCGAAGTTAAAGGTGTGAGTCTTCGCGTAGAGCCAGAGGATGGCGACGAGCAGCGGCGCGGATGGGATGAAGGTGAAGAGGAAGAATTTGAGCGCGGCGCGCGGGCCGTCTTTGCGGCCATACATGGCGATGAGAATGGCCATAGGGACGAGCGAGAGCTCCCAGAAGCCGTAGTAGAGCATGAGGTCGAGCGAGATGAAGACGCCGAACATGGCAGTCTGCTGGACAAGAAAAAGCGCGTAGTAAACCTTGCGGCGGGTCTGGATGGCGCTCCAACTGGCGATGACGCCGACGGGCGCGAGCAGGCCGACGAGAACGACGAGCCAGAGGCTGAGGCCGTCAACGCCCACGTGATAGAAGATGGCGGGGCTTTCGATCCAGGGAACGTTTTGTTCAAATTGAAAACCGGATTGGCCGGAGATGAAGTGCGCTGGAAGATGGAGCGTGAGCAGGAAGGTGAAAAGCGTAGTGATGAGCGCGATCCAGTTGGGAAGCCTGGCACGGTCGGGCATAAGCGCGACCAGAACCGCACCTGTAAGGGGAACCAGCAGGATGAAGGTGAGAATGATGGGATCGAATGCGCTCATATTCTCAGTGCCCCGCCTGTCCGGTTTGAATCACGGTGATGTGACTAACTTTGAAGATGGTTTCGGAATGAAAGAAGGGAAGGCTCCACGCGTGGGGCGAACCCGTGAGAAGCAGGAATAGAAGCACGGCAGCGGCTCCGGCGGCCAGCCACGCGGCGTAGGATCGCAGATTGCCGGACTGCCAGCGCTGGAGAATCATTCCGGTGAGGCTGGCGACGCCGGCGAGAAGCCAGGCAAGGCCGCCGAGGATTGCAGTGTCGACAACCCAGCCGAGAACGTATTGCGAGAAGGCGAGCAGCGGCTTGACGATGACCGCGCCGTAGATTTCGTCGACGTAATACTTGTTCGAGAGGATTTTGTAGCCGGTGGGAAGCGCGGCGGCGAGCTGGGCGGGGCGCTCGGTTTTGCGGCGGTAGTATTTGTCGGCGATCAGCCAGCCTTCAAG
>PLGG01000061.1 GCA_003138515.1 Acidobacteriaceae bacterium
GTGAATGGGTTCGGCGTAGAGTAGGCCTGCACGGCCGCCCCGATCGCCACTTCCTGATCGGTGATCACGCCGGAAACCGGGGCGGCGATATCGACGATTCCCTTCGGATCGGTGGGATCGCTGCCGAGCAGGTGAAGATGCTCCGTAGCGGTATCGAGGGTGGTCTTAGCGTTGTCCTCGGTGTCTTGTGCGACCTCCAGGTCTTGCTGCGCGATGGCCCCGTGCTGATACAGATCCTTTGCTCGATCCAATTGCTTGCGCGCGAGGAGCTCATCGGACACGGCCTTGCGGTAGGCGTCGAAGCCTCCGGAAATGTCGTCGCTGCGAACCCGCAGCAGGAGCTGGCCCTTTCTTACTGTGTCGCCCAGGCGAGCGCGAATGTCCACAACGCGGCCGGAGGCAAGGGAAATCACCGGAACAGTTCGCGAGATGTCCGGAAATACAGTGCCGGTCACGAACATTTGCGACGGGGCCTGGTATTCGGTCGCTGTTGCGATCGGATACAACTCCGGATGCTCGACCGCGAAAAAGGAGGGATCCAGTCCGGAAACCACTTTGGCCGGGGGCGGCGCCTCCGCAGCGGCATCCGCCGTTTTACTCTTGCAGCCGCTCGTTGCGAGGCATACGGCGAGCGATGTCAGCAGGATTGCCGGTCTCATCGTTTGGCGTGTCATAGGATTCCCCGCCCCCTTTTGCCTTTCGAACATCTGGACATCCGGATACCTTCAAATAGCGGTGGTCGTTGTTAACATGGCCGGATTGTGAGACAAGTCTCTCTCTGAAGCGGCCCCTGCGCATTGCTTCGCGCGGCAGCTGCAGAAAGTGAATCAGCCTGGAGTTTGATCGGATGAGAGGAACAGATTAGGCCGCGGGAGGGGGCCGATTCTGAATGGAGGAGAGAACGGGAACCTTCACAGCCGGGACATGGAGGCTGCCCGACACAGCAAAGCGAAACGTGTTGAGAGGAAGCTCCGCGGCAAGCGTGGGAGTCGATGCCACAACCGGATGAAGTGGGGCGGGCGCATGCGCGCCTAAATCATCCTTGCGCTGGAAACAGCGTGTCTCGGCGGGATTTTGCGCCATCGCCATGTCGTCATATATCGAGATCACAACAAACATCATGCCGAGGACTAACGCAAGGGCAATAAACTGCACTTGGCGCCCTGGGCCCTCGCGCCGTGCATGGCGGACCCACAGCCAGCACATCAGCGCGGCCAGCCCCACCCAGCCGAGATTGAGGACCCAAACCATCAGCCATCCCCCTTGCACCCCGCCGCCGTCCCGGGGCCTTGCATTATTGCCGGCATCGGCTTTCTGCCAGCCGCCGCCGGAGACTAAAATCACGTTTCGCTATTTGTCCATTCCACACAATTCGTCATCAGAATTGCATAAACGATTCCGAGAGAATTCGTAAGGACGCTCGCTATTCATCCTGCCGGGGCAACTCTTGCGTGCCGAGGCGCACGCAGTTTTTCCGTCGCGAGCTCTGGCGCCAGTTAGACAGGCAGGTTAGAACTTCACCATCTCGTCGATGTCGACGTTCTGCTCGTTTTTGCGGAAGTCCCGGTGCCAGGCCGCGCCTTCGTAACCTTCTCGCGCGCTCTTCGCATCGGTTATATTGGGCAATTGTCGAATGTTATAGATTCGCCGGTCGCGGCCGTCTTCATGAAGGCTGCGACCGGCGTGTTTGCTCAAACTAGAATCGGACCATGATCGCGCCGGTGACTACGGTTTGATTGGTCCGTAGATCGGGCCACCAGATTGAGGTGGTGTCTGGCCCGGATCCCGTCCCATTTCCTAGAGCAAAGCAGGTGGATTCCGCCGCGCCAAGGTTCCCATAGGTCTGCCCCGAGGGTGCGCCGCTGGCGCAGGCATACTGATTTGGAGCGCCGTTGTTGCCGCCGGGAGGTGTGATGCCCCGACGGCCGCTCCAGTAGGGCACGTCGGAGTACCTGTAGCCAGACTCGAGTCGGAAGGTGATGAACTGGCTGGGCATGTAGTCAAAGGTGATGGTGCCGTCGTGCATTTGAGCGCGATCGCCCGCGTTCTCGGTAAAGTACGGCGACCCGCTGGTGGCGTTGGCGCCATTGATCGGCGGCAGCAACGTCAGGTAACGGCCAGGGTTGTTCATTTGGCCGCCACCGAGAGTGACCGCGTAGAGATTCTTGTCGAACCAGAAGCGCAGATAGCTCATCCAGCCGATGAATGCCTGTTTGGGCTTTCCATTGTGGCTGTTGTGGCAATTCACGCCGCCCGTATAGGAATCGGCAGTGCCCATCTCAGGCGAGAGACCTTTCGGGTTGTAATATCCGGCTGCAGGACCGCCACCGTATTCGCAACCGGCATCGCCGGTAATCGTCCATGCGATCTGATCCAGCATCTTGCTGGGATTGTTGTAGAACCTCTGCTGCACACTGTAGTCGGCGTGCACACGCGAGCGTCCGGGAAATCCGGCGTCGTCTTCACCCATTCCGTAGTCGTTGAAAACGACGTCGGTATTTGGATTGGGGCGCCACAGAATCTGTCCGCCCAACCCGCCGTGGCCGTTGTAGCGGGCATAGGACTGCCAACCGTTGATGATCCATGGTTCGATCTTCAGCTTCGAGGTCGGGAAATACTGTATACGCAAGCCGTTGAAGAACCACGGGGTATTCGAGGAAACGAACGACGGCTGATAGGTCCAGTTATCGAAGTTGTAGTAGCTGAAGAGGCCAATGTAAGACACGAAGATGCCCGCGTCCACATTCAGGCCGTGTGACACATCCCAGTGATACCCTCCCCACGCCTCGGAGACGTACCTGTACGCATCGGCAAGATTCCACTGGCCACGGTTAGGGCTGGCGTCGTTGCGCGGGGTGGTAGTGGCGAACAAGCCATTCATAAAGAGGATGCGCCCGCGCACGTTATCGATGCGGATGTCACCGCCGATACTAATCTGCTCCAACTGGAATTCGTCGGAGCGGAACGTCTCTGTCGAGCCGCCGAGGGAGTCGTCCGCAGGGTGGTTCAAATCCAGCGTGTAGTTCGCATCGGCGCGGAACTCTGGCGTGAAGTACTTGGTGCTCATGGGACTGTCAACGGCATGTCCATTGCTGTTGAGCCAGGTCCAGTCGCCAGGGAATGGCGCTTCCTTGGTAAGCCTCTCCGCGCTGATCTCAGGGGGAGCGGCCGGCGCAGCGGCCTGCATGGATGGCAAGACACCAGTCGCCGGCTTTGTGGCGTTCAGCGCCACGCTGCCGTCTCCGGTGACCAACTCCTTCTCCGCAGCCTTGATCGCAGCGGTATCGGCGCTATCGGTCAGCGCACGGGCCTTCTCTTCTTTCACCTCGTTTTCCAACTGGTCGATTCGGTTCTTCAGCGCATCAAGTTCCTGCGCAACGGTGGGCTGCAGTTCCTGTTTATCCGCGCTCGAAGCCGGATGAGTGGCGTCTTCTCCACCATTGGGCGTCGCAGGCGTGGCTGCCGCAGGCGGATCAACACTTGCGGTCTGATTGGCGTCAGGTGTAGCTGACTGCGCCAAACATGCACAAGTCATCCCAACGGCGAGGGCCGTCAGCGTCATGGCATTCCTAAAGATTGCTCTCATCTTCACCTCTCGCATTTCGTAAGAAGTTAGGTCATGAATCATTGTGATTGAGATCAAAGCGTGTCTTGTGTATCCCTGCGCCTCGTTCTTCAGGTTCATTCCACACTGCTCGTCATAAGCAGAACATAAACGAGTCATAGTTTGTTCATAAGTGAGGGTCGAAACCGCATTTACAAACAAACCATAAGGAGTATGCGAACGCAGTACTCTCCCGATGCGTGGCGAGTATGCGAAAGCAGTGCTCGATCTGCGCTCAACCTAGAATTTGACAGGCTTCGGACTTGTTGTGGACGGGTAGTTGCCGTGTAAAAGGGAGCACGGAATTAGCGCAGTTATCGCGAGCAGCAGCAATGGTGAACCCAGAATGAAGTACTTGAAATAAGGAAAGCATGAACGCGCAAGATTTAATTTGGTGGAAATTTATAGGAACGCGGTTCGAGCGATGGCGATTGTTTGCTCGCGCCTAAGGCAGTCCTGGCGCAATTTAGGTTGGTGGAGGCGGCGGGAGTCGAAC
>PLGG01000066.1 GCA_003138515.1 Acidobacteriaceae bacterium
AACTGTGGAGCCTTCCAAATCAATAACTTGCAGCGGCAATAATATACTTGACAGAGTACGCTATTTGTTCTACATTTAGATCATGGAATACGCAGTCAAGACCTTACAGCAAGCGATTCAACACTTTGCAGACTTCGAGAACTGCCGTAAGTTCATGGAGTTCATGCGTTGGCCCGATGGCGTAATCAAGTGCCCGCATTGCGGCGCAACCAAGCTCACTTGGCTGGCAAAGGAGAAAGTGTACCTCTGCTACGGGGATCACAAGCGGAAGAAGTTCTCTCTTAAAGTTGGGACGATGATGGAAGACTCCCCCATTGGTTTGGATAAGTGGCTTCCGGCCTTTTGGCTGCTCTGCAATTGCAAGAATGGCATCTCTAGCTATGAGCTAGCCAAAGACTTAGGTGTGACCCAAAAGACAGCATGGTTCATGCTGCATCGCATTCGGACTTCGTTCAAGGACGTAGAGCAAATCAAGATTAACGGCGACGGCGGCCCCATTGAGATTGATGAGACTTTCATCGGCGGCAAGTATCAGAACATGCACCGTTCGCGCCGGAGGGGTCTAGGCAACGGTATGAAGGCCGACAGAGGCAAGGCTATGGTCATGGGCATGTTGGAGCGGGACGTTCGCAAGGTTCGCGCCAAAGTGATTCCTGATGTATCGCGGGAAACTCTGCAAAACGAGATTCTGAATCAGATCGAAAAGAAGTCCACCGTGTACACTGACAGAGCAACCGGATACGACCGGCTCAAGGCTCAGGACTTCGTTCACGAGACTGTGAGCCACGTTGAAGAGTATGTTCGCGAGCAGGTTCACACTCAGGGAATCGAGAACTTCTGGTCATTGCTCAAGAGGGGTCTCAAGGGAACCTACGTTGCCGTGGAACCGTTCCACCTTGACCGCTACGTGGATGAGCAGGTTTTCAGGTATAACAACCGCGCCACACGGGACAACCCGCTGAATGACGCTGATCGGTTTATGCTGGCTGTATCGCAGATAGTGGGCAAGCGCCTTACCTATGCAGAACTGACCGGCAAGGTGGGAGAGGCGGATTTCTAATCAGCCCGTTTGGATGATGCGCCAGAGACGCGGAAAGCGGAAGACTTAGAGGTGAGTTTCGCTTCCTTCTCCGCATCTAATCGCGCCTTGATAGTTGAATGCGGCACACCAAGAACGCGCCGCGTGAAGTCTACGAATGTAGGAGTAGAGTCGAAAACCTTAAGAATCGCGTTCGGTTTCGCGTTGCTAGAGTCGCCACTCATGCCGCTATAAACCTCCGCTTAGGCGGAGTGTATCACATCCGCCGGAAGGGCGGATGTGCATTCAGTTCAAGAACAGTCGAAGCGGATCAACAATCTTCAGCAGTACATCGCTGAGGATTCCCTCCAAGAGATCATAAATTCCTACAAGCGTCGCGTCGCCGAGCGCCTCCCGTTCATCGAACGCTATCGCCAAGGTAGCGCTTCGTTGCATGTCCACTATGGGATCATCTTCCCCAATATAGGGTGCCGGCACTTCTGCGCCGTGATCCAGGGTGGTGAGGGATGCGGTAGTGACACCGCTTTGGTAGGTGACATTATGGAAGACCTGGGCTCTACTTCTGGTGAGAGCCAAACGTCTGTGTTTGTCGATGTTCGACAGCGCGTTGAGCAATTGAAGAGCGGTGTTGGCGCTCCCAATGGGATAGTAAGGCTGAACTCTCTCGATGATTGTGTGCGCATCGTTGGGAATCCCCGGAAGGTTCTGGAATGCACCGTAAGGGAGAGGCGCCATTTGTCCCTGCTTCAAGGGATTCGCCCAAATCGGGAACATGCAATTCTCCTCCCATTTGAGGGGGAGGGCGATTCCGGCCCTGTTTACATTGACGAGATCGAAAGCCAGGTGATCCAAGGAGGACCGCAATTGATAGATAAATTCTCCTGCCAAAACGGAGATATCAGGGTCAGGCTCAGGCAGATCAACTGTTTCTTTGCCCTGCGATTTGACAATGAAACTGTCACCATAGCGGGCAACATCATGGGCAATGGCATCCTTGATAGCTTCAAGGTGCTGCGCTGCCCTCTTGATTTTGAGCGCGATTGAATCCATCCTGCCATGCTATCAGCGGAGCATATAATCTCCGTCATGTGGCCTTGGCAAGCATTTGACTGGGGAGTGTTCTGGGCGATCATAGCCGCAGGCGCGATTTACTTGATAGTCGCAAACATATGCAATCTGCTTATCTCCCGATTGCAGCAATGGGGAGATAAAGCGCCATGACACCTAAAGAGATGGATGAAGTTAAAAGCTCCCTTAAGCGATTACATGAGGGAACCAAGGAAATTTGGCTGGAGAAGGTATTGCTGTGGAATCTTATTCTGGATTCGGGGTGGATGAATGAGCGTGATTTGGCTCTTGCGATTGCGCAGGGGAAGGCTCACCCAGAGAACATTCGCCAGACTGAGGAGCATTTTGCGACCGACGAGCACAGACTCGCAGAGATAGGGATCGCGGATTGGCTCGCAGAGTTTGGCAAAGATTATCCACGTACCGATTGAGTCTGCCCCCAAATGATTGCTGCTCTGTCACGGTACCTCCATTCTACACTCGGTCATGTATATTATTACCCTTGCAGCCACAGTTTCACAGTTTCACAGATTCACAGTTTCACAGTTTGCTCTTTTTTCCTCGTTCTTCATTTTCAGCTCTCTTGACCTTGCCCGCGCAAAACGGGCCTTCTTCGGCCCAAAATGGCCCCACATCGCCCCCTCCGGCTCGGCGACGTTTTTCGCCGCATCTTCGCTCATGCCGTATAATCCATCCATGGACTTCCAGCTCGTCACCAGCTACACGCCCAAGGGCGATCAGCCGCGTGCCATCGACCAGCTTATGGAGGGACTTGCGGCCGGCGAGAGGCACCAGGTGCTGCTGGGAGTGACGGGGTCGGGCAAGACGTTCACAATGGCCAAGGTGATTGAGCAGTCAAACCGTCCGGCGCTAATCCTGGCGCACAACAAGACGCTGGCCGCGCAGCTTTACCACGAGTTCAAACAGTTCTTCCCTTCGAATGCGGTCGAATACTTCGTCAGCTACTACGACTACTACCAGCCGGAAGCTTACATTCCCGCCGGCGATCTCTACATCGAAAAGGAAGCGACGATCAACGAAGAGCTGGACAAGCTGCGCCTCTCGGCGACGCGCAGCCTGTTCGAGCGCCGCGACGCCATCATCGTCAGCTCGGTGAGCTGCATCTACGGACTCGGTTCGCCCGAGGCCTACTACGGCATGTTGCTGCTGCTCGAGAAGGGCCAGCACATCAGCCGCAAGGACATTACGCGGCGTCTCGTGGAGATTCTCTACGAACGCAACGACACGGACTTCCGCCGAGGAACGTTTCGAGTGCGCGGCGACGTGATCGAAGTCTTCCCCACATACGACGAGAACGCCTACCGCATCGAACTCTTCGGCGACGAGATTGATTCGCTCGCGCAGATCGATCCGCTCTTCGGCACGGTGAAGCAGAAGTATTCGCGGCTTCCCATTTACCCCAAGAGCCACTATGTCGTGCAGCCCGAGCGCAAGGCTGAAGCCATCGACTCGATCGTGAAGGAGCTGAATGAGTGGGTCGCGCACCTTGAGTCCGAAGGCCGCGCAGTTGAGGCGCAGCGCGTCCATCAGCGCACGCGCTTTGACCTGGAGATGATCAAGTCCATGGGCTACTGCCACGGCATCGAGAACTACTCGCGCCACTTCAGCGGGCGCTTGCCTGGCGAACCGCCTCCCACGCTGCTCGATTACTTTCCTCGCGACTTCCTGCTCTTCGTCGATGAGAGCCACGCCACCATTCCTCAGGTGCACGGCATGTGGCACGGCGATCGCAGCCGCAAACAAACCCTTGTCGACTACGGATTCCGTTTGCCCTCGGCGATGGATAACCGGCCGCTCAAGTTCGAAGAGTTCGAAACCCGGATCCATCAGACGGTCTACGTCTCCGCCACGCCGGGACCGTACGAACTCACCCGCTCCAGCGGTGTTGTCGTCGAACAGGTGATCCGGCCAACTGGGCTTGTCGATCCAGAAGTCGAGATTCGTCCAGTGAAAGGCCAGATCGACGATCTGCTCGCCGAGATTCGCGACCGGGCAAAGCGCGGCGAAAGAGTTTTAGTGACCACGCTGACCAAGCGCATGGCCGAGGACCTGGCCGGCTACTACACCGAGGTGGGCGTGCGCTGCCGCTACATGCACTCCGAGATCGAGACGCTCGAGCGTGTGAAACTTCTGGCAGGCCTGCGCAGGGGTGAGTTCGACGTGCTCATTGGCATCAACTTATTGCGCGAAGGGCTCGATCTGCCCGAGGTATCGCTGGTGGCGATTCTCGACGCCGACAAGGAGGGATTTCTGCGCTCGGCCGGTTCGCTGATCCAGACCATGGGCCGGGCAGCGCGTCACCTCGAGGGCAGGGCTATCCTTTACGCGGACAGGATCACCGACTCGATGCGCAGGGCAATGGATGAGACCGATCGCCGCCGCGCAATCCAGCGCGCATACAACGAGGAGAACGGCATCACGCCGCAGTCCATCCTGAGCCATGTGGAGATGGGACTCGCGCACATCCTCAAGGCCGAGTACGGCGAGATTGAAGAGGAAGAGACGGTGGGGATTCCGGAGTTCAACACGCAGGAGCAACTGGACGCTTATATTGCCAAACTTGAGACCGACATGCGCGAAGCTGCAAAGAAGTTCGAATTCGAGAAGGCCGCCCGCCTGCGCGACAGCATCAAGGAGCTTCGCGACAAGGAGTTCCTCTTCGGGTAACCCAACAGGTGATCGTGCCGGATAATCCGGAGTTGTGTTCTGCAGACAACCAAAGCGGCCTGGCCACCATCTCAATTAGGAAGAAAGTAAATATATTCAGGCGCTTATACGGGATCGAATGCGCCAAGCAGGGCTCCATGGCAACTATTCTTCTTGTGGACGACGATCCCCTCCAGGCATCTTTGATGATGTCGCTACTTGGTAGCCGTTTTGGCAATGTGTGCCGGGTCAGCGATGCTGCCGAGGCGCTGTGCCTGATCGAGCAACCGGAGTTCGCTGGCAAGCTGGACCTCGTGATCACCGGGCATCACATTCTCGGGATTGGCGGGCCAGCTTTCGTCGCAGAATTGCGCTCGCGGAAGCCGGGTTTGCCTGTGCTTGTCCTGGCCGCGAAGGACGCAGCTCCCTCCGAATACTCCGGTGCGCATGTCGTATTCCTGCCGCGCCCCTTTGGCGGCGACAAGATGCTGGCCGTTACCGGCCAAATGCTCTCAGACCAGACGAAGGCCGTCGCCTAAGCAGCAGACTCAATCAACCCTACCCATCGAGCTTTCATAGTGTGAGCCAAATCACACGCCGAACCCCTATCATGGATGGAGAATTAGCTCGTCCGCTGGGAGGTCACTTGGCCCCCGCGTGCGTGCGACAATCATCCTGGAGTTCTGATGGCCACGTTTGGTAGCTTTTGTCTTCTTATCGCTTTAGTTCTCGCGGCTTACAATCTTTTCGCTGGAGCAGTGGCGTTGCGACTGATTGCCACTGCCGAGCCGGGGACAGGTAAGCGACTGCTCGGAAAGCAGCGCTACTGGTTCATTCTTGCTGGCCTCCTCGGACTATTCACGGCATGGATAGGCACTCATGTCCTCGAGCGGATACGCGCGCGAATCTCTCCCGAACGGCTGGCCGACACTGCGCGCCGAGCCGGAATTGCCGGATTCGTGGCTATCACCGGGGCCGCGTTTGCTCTCATCTGGTCGGTCTTCACCAACGATTTCTCCATTACCTACATTCTTGAGCACTCCAACCGGGCGCTGCCCATTCCATACAAGTTCGCGGCGCTGTGGAGCGGCCAGGAGGGATCGCTGCTTCTATGGGCCTGGCTGCTGGGAACATACGGCTTCGTCCTCCGCCTGACGCACAAGACGGATGTGAAGCTTTACGCCTATGCGGGCACGATTCTCTCCGGCATCCAGGTGTTCTTCCTCGCGGTGCTGGTTTTTGCCGCGCCGCCCTTCGCTCTGCTTCCCGGTTATGTTGCCGGGGGCGCGATTCCCGCGGACGGGAACGGGCTCAATCCCCTGCTGCAGTACCCAGAGATGGTGATTCATCCGCCCATGCTTTACCTCGGCTACGTGGGCTTCTCGGTGCCCTTCGCCTTTGCGCTGGGCGCGCTGATGATGCGCTACCCCGGCGAGAAGTGGATCAAGATTACGCGCGTATGGACCATGGTGACCTGGCTGTTTTTGACCTGCGGCATCTTCCTCGGCATGCACTGGGCTTACGCGGTGCTGGGCTGGGGCGGCTACTGGGGTTGGGATCCGGTGGAGAACGCGAGCTTCATGCCCTGGCTGACTGGAACCGCCTTCCTGCACTCCGTGATGATGCAGGAGCGGAAAGGCATGATGAAGAGCTGGAATGTGTGGCTCATCTTTTCCACGTTCCTGCTCACCATGCTGGGCACGCTGCTCACCCGCGCGGGCCTCGTCAGTTCTGTTCATGCGTTTGCGCAGTCGTCGATCGGAACCTGGTTCGTCGTCTTCATGGGAATCGTGCTGACCGTCTGCATCTTCACCTACATTCTGCAGCGCGGGCACCTCAAGACAGAGCACCATATGGAATCGCTGGTCAGCCGCGAGTCGAGCTTCCTATTCAATAATCTCGTTCTGCTGACGGCCTGCTTCGTGATTTTGTGGGGCACGCTGTTCCCCATCATCTCGGAATATGTGCAAGGCACCAAGGTGACAGTGGGGGCGCCGTTCTATAACCGCGTCGCTGTGCCCATTGGGCTCTTTCTCGTGTTTCTCACCGGCGTGGGCCCGCTGCTGCCGTGGCGCGCGACATCGTTCAAGGCCATTAAGCGCAACTTTGTTCTGCCGGTGATCGCGCTGTGGGCTACGGTGATCGTTTGCCTCGCGGTGGGCGTGCGGCCGTGGAAAGACGGTTCTCTCGACTCAGGCAGCTTTTACGCGGTTGTGGCATTTGCGGTGGCAGCGGCGGTACTGACCGCGATCATCGCGGAGTTTCTGCGCGGCGCCGGGGTCATTTCGCGCCAGACTAACCGAAATCTTTTCGCCGCAACGTGGCTGCTCACGCGGCGCAACACGCGTCGCTACGGCGGCTACATCGTTCATATTGGCGTGGTGGTTGTTGTCATTGGACTGGCTGGCTCGGCATTTAATCGCAGCATCGAAAGCGAAATGGGGCTGCACAGCACGATGCAGATCGGGCCGTACACGCTGGAACAGGTTGGCGCCACGCAGGACTCGAACCCGAACTACGATTCCGACTACGCAATGCTGAACGTCTACAAGGAAAGTCGGCGGGCGAAAACACTTGAATTCGAGGGCTTCCAGTCCTACGTCATTCCAATTTTCCGAATCGTCCCGCTGCAGATGACGCCGGAGAAGCGCGTGTATCTGGCCAGCCAGCAACCGCAGACCATGGTTGCGATTCATTCGCTTCCCGAGTGGGATCTTTACGTCGTGTATGAGGGAATGAATCCAGACACCGACCAGCCCATCATCAAGGCGATTCTCAATCCGCTCGTGGGCTGGATCTGGTTCGGCTTGGTGGTAATTGTGTTTGGGACATTCGTTGCGCTGGTTCCCAGCCTGTCGCCGGCGACCGCTTCTTTGCGAGTGCCAGCAGCGAAAGCGGCGCCGATGACTCCTGCGCTCAAGGGAGGCGACTGATGGGTGCTCCCGCACGTTTTACCTTTTGGACGAGAGCCGCGGAGGCGGCGGTGCTCGCCGTGGCCATCTGCTTCTCGCTGGGCGCCGCCACTCCCGCCTCTCGCATGAATACCCTGAGCCATCAGTTGATGTGCCAATGCGGCTGTGCGCAATTGCTGGGCGAATGCGATCACGTAGGATGCCCCGACCGGGACAAGGAACTTTCAGAGTTGACGACGGACATGGCAGCGGGCCTGACCGACCAACAGATTATGGATGCGTTTGTAGCCAAGTACGGCGCCACGGTGCTGGCAGCTCCTACAACGAAGGGTTTCGACCTGGTTGCGTGGGTGGCTCCCTTCGCGGTGTTTGCGGCAGCGCTGCTGGGGACAATTTTGCTGATTCGGCGCTGGGGCGGCCTGGGCGGCAAACCGCTGGAGGGCGCGACGGCCACGGCAGAGAGTTCCGATCCAGCGGACCGCGAGCGGCTGGAGCGCATTCGCCGGGACACCGGCGCCAACGACGGATTTTGACGGAGGGTTTTTTCAGTCATGACGGAAACTGATGGCCTGATTGCCGGAGTGCTTCTCCTTTTCGCGCTCTTTCTGTACACGTTTTGGCCGGAGAACAGCTTCGCCAGCCAGAAGCAGAAGACGCGGCTCGACTATCTGCTGGAGCGCAAGGAGCAACTCTACGAAAACCTGCGCGATTTGAACTTCGAGTACCGCGCGGGTAAATATCCTGAAGAGGATTTCGTTTCTCAGCGGGGCCTTCTCGAGCATGAAACTGCTGAGCTTCTGGCTGAGATCGATCACCTGCAGCAGGTATAAAACAGGGATCACGGAATAGGGACAAGAACGACACGGATTGCGGATTGAAGGGTTACGACAAGAAATGAACTTAATTCGATTGAGTGCACGCTTTTTTGCTTTGAGCCTTTTATTTGGCGGCGCAATGGCGCAGGCCGCGACTGTGACCGGAACCGTGACCGACAAGACCACCAACAAGCCCGCGGCGGGCGATGCGGTCACGCTGCTGGAGCCGATGTCGGGCATGAGCGAAGTCGGCCGAGCGAGCACCGATGCACAAGGCCGCTATTCACTGAATCTGCCGGGCAGCAGCCCGTATCTGGTTCGCGTGACGCATCAGGGCGCGGAGTATTTTATTGCCGCGCCGCAAGGTGGAGGGACGGGCGACATCTCCGTCTACGATGTGGCCGCGAAGGTTGAAGGAATCACGATCGCCGAGCACGTAACTGGAATCGAAACGGACAACGGTCAGCTCCGCGTGGTGGAGCGTTACGACATTCACAACGCCAGTTCGCCGGCGCGCACGCAGTGGAGCAAGCAGTCATTTGAGGTAATTTTGCCCGCCGATGCGGTCATGGGCGACGCCTCGGCGCAGAGGCCGGGTGCAAGCAGCCTGCCGACCAGCGTGAAACTCAATCCCGAAGGGGCCAAGGGCCATTACGCGTTCGATTTCCCGATCCAGCCCGATGACGGCGCCAAAGGCACGCTCTTCCAGATTCAATATCAGTTGCCGTACAGCAGCGGGAAATACAGCTTTCAGTCTCTGGTCACGTTGCCAGCAGACACCGTTTGGGTAGTTCTGCCCAAAGCGATGACGTTTACCGGCGGGAACGGAGCAGGATTCGAGTCATCTCCGCAGGATCCTACCGTGCAGACGTTCCTGGCGCGCAACGTCGGTCCCGGGAAGGCCGTTGAGTTTTCGGTTTCTGGCACAGGTTCGTTCGCTCGCGAAGACCAGAATGGTCAGGGCGGCCAGCCAAATGAAAATGGACCGGAAGCCGGAGCTCCCGGGAATCAGCCCGGCGGCGGCATTGGCCAGCCCATCAATACTCCGGATCCACTGTCGAAATACAAATGGTGGATTCTGGGTGGACTGGCGGTATTGCTTGCGGCTGCGGCGGCGTTTCTGCTGCGCAAGCCGGAAGGGCTGGGCGCGGGTGCAACTGAAGGTGTGGGCGCGACGGGATCCGCTGGAACATCGCCTGATTACTCCGCTCCGAGATTAGTGGGCACGTCGCCGGCCGCGAAGAATGCCGCCCTGCTGAACGCGCTCAAAGAAGAGCTGTTTGCGCTGGAGAGCGAGAAGATCGCGGGAACGCTCGCGCCGAGAGAATACGCTGAGCAAAAAGCTGCACTGGAGACAGTACTGAGGCGGGCGCTGAAGAAGAGCTCGTGAACCGTGAGTTGGGGATCGTGGACCTGGTTTCGCGGGAAACAATCACATAGGCAGACAGGGAAGCTCCGCTCGCTATAAATTGCACACGTGGCGATTCGGGTAGACTGAACTCGGTTCACGGTCCATGGATCACGACCTATGAAGACTCTGCTTCGCACACTGCTTTCTTTATCCTTCATCGTCTGGCTCGGCGCCGAAATCTTCTTCCCGATCGTTGCCGCCATCACGTTTACCACACTGCAGCCAGACACTCATACCGCCGGAACGATTGTTGGGCAATTGATTCGCATCCTGCATGGGATGGGATTGGTATCTGCAATGGTGGCGTTGGCAGTGATGGCTCTCGCGCCAGCCTGGGGCATTTACAAGCCGCGCGCCGTGCTGGCGCCGATGGCTCTCGTCGTTCTGATGATTGGCTGCACGGTCTATTCGCAATACGGGATTATTCCTGCCATGGAGCGCGACCGCATCGCTGCCGGCGGCGCCATTGACACGGCCAATTCATCCGACGCCATCACCGCGCACTTCAACAAGCTGCACAACCGGAGCGAATTTGTGGAGGAAGCGGTTCTGCTTCTCGGATTGGCGGCTGTTGTGCTGATGGCGAGGGCCGAAACGACACGGGTCTGAGAGCGAGCTGGATCTTTGAGGTGCGCCGATGGGCCGAGAAGCAATTTGCACCTGCAAATGGAATGGCATAGTAGCGCAAGTGAAAGCGCTGCTTGAACCGCCGGAGTTGATTCTTCGCGGTGAGATTCGCCGTAGACTTCCCTTCTCCGAACTGCGCCAGGTGCGCGCGGAGGGCGCCGTGCTGCGTTTCAAGTTCGGTGGAGACGTCGTGGCTTTGACGCCAGGCGCAGCCGCGGTGCAGAAATGGGCAAGGACGATTGTGACGGCGCCGCCCAGCCTGGCAAAGAAGCTGGGGATCACTCCAGAATCGACGGTCTGGGTGATCGGAACGATAGACGACGCAGCGCTTGAAACTGCACTGGGCGAAGCGAGAACGGCGGCGCGCAAGGGCGCGGATGCGATCGTGGCGCGCGTAGATACTGCGGCAGAGCTGGCGCGAGCGTTCAAGTCGACGGCGAGGGAGACGAGCGTCGGCGTGCCCATCTGGATCATCTATCGCAAAGGCCCCGGTCATCCGATCAACGAGTCGGGCGTGCGGTCGGCCGGCCTCGCAGCGGGAATTGTCGACGTAAAGGTTGCTTCGGTGTCGCCGCAGTTGACGGGCCTCAAGTTTGTGCGACGAACAAAGCCGAAGTGAGGCGCGGCGGAGCTTGGCTTCTCGACTCTCTGGACTTATCACTGACTTTCAGTCGGGGCAAGGGTAGAATGATCGCGCGAAATGAACCGAAACTTGCCACGATTGGATCAAGAGACGAGCGCGACTGCGCCTGATTCGAATTTGCCGATCGCTGTCCGAGACCGCGCCGCCGATGGGCGTGTTGGCTGGACCGGGCCGCTTCTGCTGCTTGCAGCGCGGCCTGTGTTGCTCGTGGCGGCCCAGGCGCTGGTCGCACTGATCCTGCTGGAGCGGGGACAGAAGACTCCGTGGCGCGCGGCGGGCGACTGGTGGGGCGTCTACGGCAACGTGGCCGATATCGGCTGCCTCGTGCTGCTCCGTTACTTCACGCGGCGTGAGGGGATTCGGCTGCGCGACCTGCTTGGACCTGTGCGAATGCGTCGCGGCCACGACCTGTGGCTTGGAGTTGGCTGTTATCTACTGATCTTTCCCGTCTTTTTCTTGAGCACCTGGCTTGCGAAAAGTTTGTTTTTCCATGCTGATCCAGCAGTTGCAGTCGGATATCTCTCCAGAGCCCATCCTTTACCGCTTTGGGCGACGATCTACGGCCTCTGCGTGTGGTGGATTGTGTGGACGCCAACCGAGGAGGCAACGTATCAAGCGTATGCTCTGCCCCGGATCGAGGCGCTCACCCGGCATCGATCGATGGCGGTGCTGCTGGTTGGCTTTTGTTGGGCGGCACAGCATTGCGCATTGCCTCTGATTCTGGATTGGCGCTACCTGGCCTTCCGGTTGGTCTCGTTCTTTCCCGGGGTGCTCTGCTTGATGGTCGTATATCTGCGAACTCGACGCCTGACGCCTGTGATTTTTGCGCACTGGCCGATGGATATCGCTGCGGCCATATTCCACGTTATCTACTGAGAGTGCGCCGGCGATTGCTTCCCTGATTCGAATGCCCCGCGGTCCGCGCACCCTAGCTCTTGTATCATCGTGAAGGCGCGCGCGATGAAGTTCGCAGCGGGGCCGCTATGGAACGATTATGAAAACCGGCATTATCGGTCTGCCGCAGGTGGGCAAGACTTCGCTGTTCAAAATCCTGACGAAAGCCAAAGTTGACGAGCACGGGCGCGCGAACCCACGCGAGGCGCACATTGGCGTGGCGCGCGTGCCGGATGAGCGTCTGGAGAAGCTGTCCGCCCTCTACTCGCCCAAGAAAACGACTTTTGCTTCGGTGGAATTCGTCGACGTTGCGGCGATCGGGAAAGAGGCGCTGAAAGAGACTGCATTCCTGACAAACCTGCGCAATGTGGACGCGCTCATTCATGTTCTGCGGGCGTTTGAGAACGACTCGGTTCCACATGAGGGGCCGATCGATCCGCTGCGTGACGCCAAGAACGTCGAATTCGATTTGATGTTGAGCGACCTCGGCCAGGTTGAGAAACGCATGGAGCGCGTGGAAAAGGACATGAAGAAGGGGCGCACCAGCGAATTGGAGCGGGAACAGGCGCTGCTGGTGCGGTCGAAAGAATCGCTCGAAAAAGAAGTTCCACTGCGCGAGCTGGAGATGACGCCGGAGGAGAAAAAGCTTATCCGCGGTTTCATGTTTTTGTCGCAAAAGCCTATCCTGTATGTACTCAATATCGGTGAAAGCTCAACGCTAGGCGCAGATCTCGAGTCCGCTGTGAGCCGGCACAACCTCGATGCCCTGGCACACCGGCCAAACGCTGGGGCAATGGCCATTTGCGGCAAAGTGGAGGCGGAGCTGGCGGAGATGGACGACGCCGAGGCTGCGGATTTCCTGGAGAGCTACGGGCTGCTCGAGAGCGGACTTGTGCGGCTGATCCGGAAGAGCTACGAGTTGCTGGGGCTGATCAGCTTCTTTACCGCCGGCGAGGACGAGTGCCGCGCATGGACGGTGCCTGCCGGCTCGAAGGCGCCACAAGCGGCGGGTGCGATCCATACCGACCTGGAGCATCATTTCATCCGCGCCGAAACCATCCGCTGGGATAATCTGCTGGCCGCCGGATCAGAAGCCGCGGCGCGAGCCAAAGGCACGCTTCGCCTGGAAGGCAAGGAGTACGTGGTGCAGGATGGCGATGTGTTGCACATCCGCCACAGCGGATAAGGCCGATGCTCAAGATTTCTCTCATTCTCGGCGCTGTTGCCGCGCTGGCTGACGTGGCCGGCGGATTGGTGCTGGTGCGCGCACGTGGCGTGGAGCGTTATCTCCGCTACTTTGTCGCGTTGGGAGCGGGATTTCTGATTGCAACCGCGTTGCTGGAGATGACGCCGGAGAGTCTACGGCTGAATGCGACGACCGGACCGGTTCTGATCATGGCCGGTTATTGCGCAATGCACTTGCTTGAGCACACGATCAATGCGCATTTTCACTACGGCGAAGAGACCCATAGCGGCGAATTCGTCTCCGCGCACACGGGCTATTCGGTGCTGGGCGGCCTGAGCGTCCATGCGCTGTTCGATGGCGTGGCCATCGGATCGGGGTTCGCACTCTCCAATTGGTTGGGCTGGCTGATTTTTCTCGCAATTCTGCTGCACAAGGCCCCGGAGGGATTCACCATGGCCAGCGTGATGATGGCGAGCGGCCGAAGCCGTACTACGGCTTTCTGGTCCGCGGTGGCGCTGGCTGGCGCTACTCTGGCAGGCGTTCTGGTGATTCAGCTCGTGCCGCGCTGGGTCCCGTATGGACTGCCAATCTCGGCGGGAGTGGCGCTCTATGTGGCGGCTACGGATTTGGTGCCCGAAGTGAACCGGGAACCAGGGATCCGTATGGCGCTCGTATTCTTTGCCGGAGTGGGCGCGTTTCTGTTGCTGCGCTCGCTGCTGCCGCAGTTGTAAGACAGTTCCACAATTCATTTGCTGTTCCTGGCCGCCGTGCAAGATGGGTTTCTTAGGGGGAAAACCCACCATGGCTGTTGCTGCTTCCAGGGACAGCAATTGCGGGACCGCTTTCGCACGATATGCTATCCGATGTGGCGTATTGCGTTGCACCTGTATTAGAGGAGGTCGGGACTCCGCGGCGAGCGCGCAGGCGCATCCCATTTGAGCTTCTGGGCGTCCTCCTTTTTACGCTGCTCGGGTTTCTGGTAATGGGCTACCATCCCGGCCTTGAAGACGACGGAATCTACTTAGCTGCAGTCAAAGCCGACCTGAACCCGGCCCTTTTTCCATACAACGCGGAATTCTTCCGGCTGCAAATGGAAGCGACTGTCTTCGCCGGATCCATGGCGCACTTTGTGCGCTGGACGCGGATTCCACTGGCATGGGCGGAGTTAGTCTGGCAACTTGCCGCGCTGTTTCTAATTCTGTGGGCAGTGAAAAAGATCGCGGACCGGCTCTTTGCCGAAGAGGCTGCGCGATGGGGCGGAGTCGCGATGGTCGCAGCCATGTTCACGCTGCCGGTGACGGGAACCGCACTGTATATGGTTGACCAGCATCTGCATCCTCGCACCTTGGCGACAGCGATGATTCTGCTGGCTATCTGGCGAATCCTGGATGAAGAACGCTGGCAGGCCGCCTTGTTGTTGCTTGTGGCTTTTCTTCTGCATCCCCTGATGGCGGCAATGGGAACTTCGTTTTGCGTTATTTTGACTTTGACTTTGCTTGACTCGGTGCGTGCGCGCCTCCTCGAGTGGCGCAATGCGATGGCGGCATTCATGCCGCTTGGCTGGGTTTTTGGAGGACCCAATCCTGGATGGCGCAAGGCTTTGGATACGCGATTGTACTTCGACCTGCACAAGTGGACCTGGTACGAGTGGCTCGGTGCGCTGGCTCCGCTAGTTCTCTTCTGGCTGTTGTGGCGCGTCGCAAACAAGCGCGGAGAGACGATGCTGGCGCGTTTTGCCGCAGCCGTGCTCATTTATGGCGCGTTCCACCAGGCTTTGGCGATGGCCATGCTCTGGCCGGCCTCGCTTGTCCGGCTGACATCGCTGCAGCCGATGCGCTACCTGCACCTGCTCTATTTCCTCTTCGTACTGACGGCCGGATGTCTGCTGGGGAAGTTCGTTTTGAAGCGTAGCGCGTGGCGCTGGGCGGCGTTTCTGCTGATAGCCAACGGATGTATGTTTGCGTGGCAACGGGCGGAGTTTGCCGGCAGCCAGCACTTGGAGTTGCCGGGGCGCGAGTCTGCGAACCCGTGGTTACAAGCATTCGCATGGATCCGAACGAATACGCCGGATAACGCCTATTTCGCGATTGATCCGCACTACATGGAGGCTCCCGGCGAGGATTATCACGGCTTTCTCGCGCTGGCGGAACGCAGTCAACTGGCCGATTCTGTGAAAGATGCGTCCGTAGTAACGATGGTGCCGGAACTCGGGCCCGTTTGGGCGCACCAAGTAGAGGCCACGGAAGGCTGGCGAGATTTCAGGCTGGCGGATTTCGAGCGGCTAAAGGCGACCTTTGGCGTGAATTGGGTGGTGGTCAACTTCCCGCAACCCGGAGGCCTGGACTGCCGCTGGCACAATCATCAACTGGCGGTTTGCCAGATTCCGTGAGTTTCCAGCAGCATTTGCGAACTCAGGGCTTTGCAGGATTCGGCTGCATCCGCGAGAATGGATAAGTCACCACTCTCCGTCTCGGACAACGATCATGCTCAACCTTACCCAGCGACTGATTCTCGGCTGTGTGCTGCTGGCCTGCCTGCCTGTGGCGCTGGTGGCCGTGGCGCATCGGGCGCTGGCGGCGAGCGGACAAATCCACCTGGCCTACGCGATCGCGGGGGGTGCTTCGCTGGTTGCAGCCGCGACAATCTACTTTGTCCTGCGGCCGGTCGACACGCTGGCGAGCGACGCGCACCGCATCGCACAGGGCAACCTGGAACACCATGTGGAGTGGAGCAGCCGCGACAGCTTTGGCGTGATTGCGAGCGAGTTGAGCCGGATGGCGGTGCGGCTGCGCGAGGTGCGCGATACCGAGGCCGGACGGCGGCAGATGGAGTTTCAACTGTCCGACGCGGTGCTGCAATCGATCTTCGAACCCATTATTGTGACCGACGGCAAAGGTCACGTCTTGAAGTTGAATCAGTCGGCGTCGGAATTGCTGGGCGAAGCGGCAAGCGATCGCATGGCGCTGACGAATACCCCGGGGGGCGAAAAGATCCTGAGCGCGATCCAGGACGCTGTATCGATGCAGAAGGCGGTGGCCGCCGAGGGTGAAGCGTCGATGCTGCCGATGCGGATCGGCAACCAGGAGCGCAGCTACCGGCTGCGGACGACGCCGATGCGCGACTCGGAGGGGCGGCTGCTGGGTGCTGTGACGACACTTGAAGACGTAACCAGCTTGCAGGATACCGACCGCTTCAAGACGCAGTTCATCGCGGTGGCCAGCCGCAAGCTGCGCGACCCGCTTCTGCAATTGCGGCGGGGGCTCTACGCGCTGGCCCAGGGATTCAGCGGCGAGATGACTCCGCTGCAGACGGAGCTGGTGGCATCTGCCAGCAAGGAAGCAGAGACGCTGGACGATTTGATGGCGGACCTGATTGAAGTGGCGGAGCTGGACACGGGCAAGCGCGAGATGAAGCTGGAGCGGCTGCGGCCGCAGCAGGCCCTGAACGAGGCACGGGACCGGTACTGCGATGAGGCCGCGAAGAAGCACATCCGGGTGGAAGTCAGCGCCTATGCCGACCTATCCACGGTGCAGGCCGACCGCCGCGCGCTGCGGTCGATCCTCGATAACCTACTGTCGAATGCGCTGCGTTACACGCCGGAGGATGGCGAAATACTGCTGGCGGCCGAGGAGATCAAGAGCTTTGTGCAGTTCAGCGTGCGCGACACAGGCCGCGGCATCGAGGCGGAGCGGCTGAGCTCGATCTTTGACCGGTTCAATACGTTCTCGGAAAAGGGCACGGCCCTCGGCCTGGCGCTGGTCCGCAGGCTGGTGGAGTCGCTCGGCGGACAGATCGCGGTCGAGAGCCGGCTGGGTCATGGAGCGACCTTCCGGTTCACGCTGCCCATCGCTGTGGCGAAGGAAGTTCAGCATCCGGTCGAGGTGGGCTGAGCCATGGCAGAGATCGTTCTCGAGAAGAAGCCGGAGCCCGCCAAACTGCGCATCTACATTGGCGCGGCGCCGGGCGTGGGCAAGACATTCCAGATGCTGAATGACGCTTACCTGATGCGCACTCAGGGCGGAGTGGATGTGGTGCTCGGCCTGGTGGAGACCCACGGGCGCAAGGAGACCGAGGACCAGATTCGCGACCTTGAGGTCGTGCCGCTGAAGGTGATTCCCTACCGCGGCGTCAACCTGAAAGAGATGGATGTGGACGCGATCATCGCGCGGCATCCGCAGACGGTTGTCGTGGACGAGTTGGCCCACACCAACGTTCCCGGCAGCAAGAACCGCAAGCGATACGAAGACGTCATCGAGCTGCTGGACGCCGGCATCAATGTGATGACCGCGGTAAACATCCAGCACCTTGAGACCTTGAACGACGCCGTCAACCGATCCGCCAACACGACCATTCGCGAGACCGTTCCCGATAGCTTTGTGAAGCGCGCCGACGAAGTGGTGAACGTCGACCTGACCGTGGAAGAGCTGCGTAACCGGCTGCGGGCGGGCAAGATCTACGCTCCCGAAAAGGTCGAGCAGTCGCTGGCCAACTTCTTCCGCAAGGGCAACCTGAACTTGCTGCGCGAGCTTTCGCTGCGGACGACGGCGGAGCAGGTGAGCAACCGCGCATCGGAATACCGGCGCACGCAGGGACTGGAACAGGCGCCGATACCGGAGAAAGTGATGGTTTGCCTGAGCACGAGGCCGGGAACGGAGAGGCTGCTGCGGATCGGCTCGAGAATCGCCGGCCGCCTGGCGACAAACTGGTACGCAGTCTACGTGACGCCGCCAGACGACAAAGGCCACAGCGACCCGGAAGCGCACCAGCGGCTGGAAGAATACATGCGCATGGCGCGCGACCTGGGCGCGAAGGTGGTTCAACTTACGGACCGCAAAGTGGCGGACGCGCTGATCCGCTTTGCGCAGCAGGAGAACATCTCGCACGTCGTGTTTGGGCAATCGGCGCGCTCGCGATGGGACATTCTGCTTCGCGGCTCGGTGCTCAACCGGTTTCTGTCAGAGGTGCGCGACGTGACCGTGCAAGTTGTGCCGATGCAGAAGCCGCTGCGGCGGCAGTGAAGAACAGAGATAAGAGAACAGAGATCAAGTGTCAGGGATCAGCGATTAGAGAACAGAGATTAGGGATCAGGTTTCAGCTTTCAGCTTTCAGCTCGGCTCGCGATGAGCGGAACGAAACAAACCGCAAGAACAATCAAATGCAAAAAAGCAGCTTTTCGCGATTCGCGATTAGCGCGCATTTTTTCGCGCGATTTGCTGCGAGCGAAACAAAAAAACTCCGCCGAAAACAAAAACTCAAAAGCAAAACTGTGAAACTGTGAAACTGTGGACAGAAGTTGTTGATTCTAAAGGCTCCACAGTTTCACAGTTTCACAGAATGGCATG
>PLGG01000069.1 GCA_003138515.1 Acidobacteriaceae bacterium
CGTTTGAAACCTGATGTCTTCCCTCTTCGACGGAGGTCGAATTGGGTCGACCGGCCTGCGCATCTTCTCGCGAAGGACGCAGGCACCTTACTTGTGAGAATGATCGAGCCAAACCCGATCACATCTCACGACTGGCATGTTCAACCAATTTGTCAAAGATCCTTGAGGGTGGTCCGCCTAAGCGGTTCCCTTTTGGATCGAGGTCCGGACTCGCGTCCGGCTGTCCTCGAACTTGATGCGCATCGCCCAATCTCTCCGCTATCACAGCGGACCTCGGCGTTTTTGCGCGAACCTTTTGAAGTTATCAAAGTCTGGGTTCAAGGTCAAGGAAACAATCCGCCTGAACCACTGTGGATAACCCGTCCGCACTGCGCAAGAATCAAAGAGCGGCCAGCAAAAATTGCTCGAGTCCGCCCGTGGCGAACTCGCGGGAGATAAACTCCCGGGTCATGCAATGGCTTGTTCTCTGTGGGATTCCCTACAGGGGTTCAACGGTGCACATCGTGCGCAACTCGTAAGACCCTACGAACCAGCTTCCCACTTCCCTCATCTCTAAGATTCTAGACTTCCTGATCTCAGATCGGGCAGGCCAAACGGCCACCAGGAGGCTCCACTGCTCATCACTAACTTTGTTAGAGTAGCACAGGCCACCCCTGGATGCAAACAATGATGCAAACATTGCGGAGCAACATTTCGCTCCGCTTGCGGCAGGCAGAAGAATAACAATTTCAAGAGGTTAGACTCAAGGCCAACAGCCTGTGGAAAGCCGCGGTTTCTGTGGGAAACCGCGCCTGGGCCGGGGGCATCACATATGCCGCGGAATCAGCCCTAAGTCTGTGATTCCATTCACAAAATACTGCATCGCCAGCGCCACCAGCAGCAGCCCCATGATCCGGACGAGGATGCGGATGCCGGTTTCGCCCAGGAACTGGCGCACCCGGGCAGCCGCGGCGAGCACAAGATATGTGACCAGGGCTGTGAACGCAATCGCGCCCAAAATCGCACCCATTTGCCATCCCCAAAGCGTCGGAATCTGGCCGACCAACACCATAACGGACGAGATCGCGCCTGGCCCCGCCAGCATCGGGATTCCCAGCGGCACAATGCCGGCGTCTTCCTTCGCCGCGCCTTCAACCGTGTCGCCGTGTGTTTCCTGCGTGGGCGACCGCCGCGCTTCCAGCATATCCAGGCCGATAAGCAGCAAGATCAACCCACCGGCAATTTCGAAGGCTGGCAGCGTGATGCCGAACATGCGGAAAATGAGCTGGCCGGCAACCGCAAAGCTGGTGAGCACGATAAAGCAGGTAATCGCACCCTTGCGCGCCATGCGCTTGCGCCGCGTCGGATCCGCATGCTGCGTGATCGCGAGGAACGACGGGATCGCCGCGAATGGATCTACCAGAAAAAAGATGGAGCTGAGCGCCAGAACCGAGAAGCGCACAATCGGCGACTGGCCCAGGTCGTTCAACGCTTGCGCAGCTGGGTTGGCGAACAGCACCATTTGAGGCTAGAACATTGCGGCCTTCCGCGCCAACATTCAGGCCTGCCGCAAACTACAATGAATTCCTTGCTCAGCGAATCTCAACGCGACCGCATCGAAATCGTCCTCGTTTCCCCGCGCAATCCCCTCAATATAGGAGCGGCGGCGCGAGCAATGGCGAACTTCGGCTTTGCGCGCCTCGCCGTCGTTGCTCCTTATGAGCCGAACTGGCGCGAGGCGAAGTCCGCCGTCGGCGCCTCGGACCTGCTCCAAAACGCCAAATGCGCAGAGCGCCTGGAAGAGGCAGTTGCCGGCTGCACGCTGGTCGTGGGCACAGGATCGCTCGAGCATCGCAAGCCCGAGCAGCCAGTGATTCCGCTGCCTGAGCTGGGGCCGCGCGTCTGCGAGGAAATCGCGCGCGGCGGGCGAGTAGCCCTCGTCTTTGGCTCTGAGAAACGCGGCCTGACTCAGGAAGACCTCGCGCACTGCCATATCCTCGCCGTGATTCCCACCAATCCATTGCAGCCCTCGATGAATCTCGGTCAAGCCGTTGCGGTCTGCCTTTATGAGATTGCCTCGCGGATGAACCCAATGGAGGTCACAGCCGCGGTGTCGTCCGCAGATCGAGAAGCGGTGGCCAATGAAGCTGGACGGGGCTCGTCGCCGGCAACCGTCAATGAAGCCGATCCGGAACTTCCCGCCTCCACGTTCGATCTGGAACTCCTCACCGGAGTGATTGAAGAGACGATGCTCGCCGCCAACTACTCTCCGCCCGCCATGCGTAAAGCCAACCGGCACGATCTCGATCTGCTGTTGCGCAGGCTTGCTCTGACTGGTCGCGACGCGGTCCGCATCCTCGGACTGTTCCGACGCATTCTTTGGCAGCTCAAACGGGGATCAAATCGGGAAGGTAGCGAACAGCGAGACGTCACTCGCAAGTAACTCTGCCGGGGGATTGTTTTTTCGCGCAACGTGAGTGCAAACTTGCTAAAGTTGCCATCAAGGACTCCCCCCATGCCGCACATGATTTTTCGTTTCCGCTTCTTCTCGTTTTCGGCGTCCCCCGCGCGCCTCGGCGGGCTCGTTCTTGGCGCAACGTTGGCCGCAGTCTTGGCTCCGTTGGCTCTCACTGGAGCTAACGCACAGCAGGCGCCTGTCGCACCCGCAGCCGACAACCAGTCCCCCGCGCAAGCGCCATATGCCCAACCGCCTTCCCCCGACCAGGCCCTGCAAGCAGCACCGGCTTCTCCCGCAGCCCCCGCAGAAGCCGAGCCCACCCAACCCGCACTCTCCGTGACTCCAGCCGAGTCGGCGCCGGCGCCCTCGACTTCGCCTTCGCAGACCGCCCCATCCCACGCAGCAGAGGCCAATGAGATCTCCGAAGACGAAATCCGCCGTATGCTCGTCGGCAAGGAGCTCTTCCTGCGCGGCGGCTACCTCGACAACGATCTGAGCTACAACGAGCATGGCGTGCTGGTAGGCCACTCGCCGCAAGGCTCATACACCCTGAGCGGAATCCAGATCGACAAAGTGCGCCTGACCAAGCACAAGCTGGAGTTGGAAGGGCAGCGCTACGGGCTGCACTTCCTCGGTGCGATGCCTTACGAAGATCCCACCAAAGCCGTCGATCAGGTGAACATCACGCCGAAAAAGAAAGTGATCAAGATTACCATCGACCGCGAGCTGGTCGTGAAGCCGAAGGAAAAGAAGGAAAAAGGCAAGGGCGCAAAGCCGGCGGCGAAAGTAGCTTCGGCTCCACCGCCAACAACGGCGCCGGCAACGGCGTCAGCCCCGCCCACTGAGACGACCGACGCCCCCAACACCACAGACGAAGCGCAGGCAGAGATTGCCGCGACTCCCGCGGCCGAGCGCCCCGCCGACGCCAGGAGCGTGACCACCACCACCTCGCAGGCGCATGCGAACAAGCTCCTGCAAAATGCTTTGGACAACGTCTTCGCGCAAGGCTTTGACAGCCGCCTGATGGAGTCGATGCCCGACTTCTGGAAGCTCTACTACGCGGCAGCCGCGGCTAAAACCGATTACCGTCCCGCTGATCCCGCCGTGCTGCGCCAAAGCGTGGTCGACCAGAAAGCCCGCCTGGTCTCGACCTTCGAGCCGGCGTCGAACGAGTACGCGCAGGACCATGGCGTAGCCGGCATGTGCCTTTATCACGTCGTCATCGGCGCCGATGGCAAGCCCGGCGAAATCGCCGTGGCCAGGCCAATCGGCTTCGGTCTCGATGAGAGTGCTGTCGACACGATTCGCAAGGCCACATTCCAGCCAGCGATCAAAGACGGCAAGCCGGTTCCCGTGATGCTCGACCTCGTCGTCGAGTTCCGCATCTATTCCAACCGAACCGCAGTGGCGGCGAATCCGGCCGCGCAGCCTGCAGCCCCATCATTTCCCGGCCCCTACAGCGCGCGACATTCCTCAAGCGCACCTTGACGCTCGCGCGCAGATCAGGCGCCCGTCCCACGCAACAAGACTTCGGCCACTCCGATTGCCCATCGTGCGGGCCGGCCCTTCTCAGCTACTGCGGCTGCCACAGCTCAACGCGATTCCCTTCCGGGTCCCAGATCCACGCGAATCGGCCGTAGGGATGATCGTCGCGTTTGGGATCGATGCGCACGCCTGCCTCGGTCAACTGCTTCAGCAGTTCGTCCAGGTCGTCGACCCTGAAGTTGATCATTACTTGTTGCGCGCCCTCGCCAAAGTACTTCGTGTCCACCGGAAAATGCGCAAAGACCGTCATCCCCGCCGATTCCGAGCCGTCGAAGGCCAGCGAACCGCCATCCTGGCTGGGAATGCCGAGGTGCTCCGCATACCACAGCCCCAGAGCCTGCGGGTCGCGCGCCTTCAGAAAAACACCACCGATGCCAACTGCTTTGGCCATGCCTACTCCTCCTGCCGATCATTCCTCTTGCCGGATAATCTCGTCGAGCCTCGGTTTATGTTTGGCCTGTCGCCCTGTGCGCGGCTTGTCAGCCAAAATGCGCGAGGGCTTGGGCTGGCCCACGCGCTCTCGGGCGTTGGCCTTCACTGCCTTCGCGGCAGAAAAACGGGCTGGCTTGCGTTTCGCCATGGCAAGGATGAGTATGGAATAGATTCGCGCGGCGCGAAAGTGCTGCTGAAGATTCACCGGACGCGCGCGGGGTGGAAGCGGCGGGAATCCACAAGGCCAGGCGGCAAAGGAAAAGCGGGCAAAGGAATAACGGAATGGATGAGCGGGAATTCTTCAACGAGACGACGGAACAACGCGCGCACAACCTCACCTGCCCCAAGTGCGGCCAGGCGGCGGAGTACAAAGTGACCTGGATCGTGCGGCGCAAGCGCGCGCAACTGCCGCGCGGCGGCGACGAGCGCGACCGGGCCCGTTTTGCCAAGGCCCAGTCCTACATGGTGCGGCGCGACGACAAGCTGCAGTGTGCGAATGTCCGCTGCCGTAAGCCGTTCGAGATTACGACGCTGCAGACGCTGGCTTTCATGGTTGATTGAACCCGAATGGGCGGCCGGTGCCAGCGCGGCATGGGCCCCAGTGCAATGCTCTTTGGCGGGCTCTCTGCGGCCGGCCTTCTTGCGCGGCTCGCCAGACGGCGCTACATTGTGGAACTGGCCTTGCAGTCCAGCGAACTTCTTCCCCTTGAACGGCACGCCTCGGGAGGTTGGCGTGCCCAGCCTGATGTTTTGAGGTGTGATCATGCGAATCCTCCCACTACGAATTGCCGCTCGATGGACGGCGCTGCTGGTTGCGTCGGTTGCCTTGGTTTGGGCCGCGAGTTTTCTGCCTGGGCTGCATCGCGGCGCTTCGCCCGTACTGGCTGCCGAGCTCAAGCCCATCCAGCTTCCGAATCCTGGAATCACGGGCGGTATGCCGCTGATGCATGCGCTCGCCGCACGCAGGACGACGCGCGCGTTTATTGACACGCCGCTGCCGCTACAGACGCTCTCAAACTTGCTCTGGGCAGCTTTCGGCGTCAACCGCCCGCGGGCGGTGAAATCGGACTTGGGCCGCACCGCGCCCTCGGCCTACAACAAGCAGGACATCACGCTCGATGTCGTGCTGGCCGACGGAGTTTACGTCTACGATGCAGAGGCGAATCTGTTGCGTCCGGTGCTTTCCGGCGACATGCGCGGCGTCATCAGCCCGGCGCCCGCGGCTCACGCGGCGGTGACGATCGTCTACGTGGCCCCGTCGAGAGACGACTACGCACAGGTGGACGTGGGCTTCATCGCGCAAAACGTGTACCTGTTTGCGGCGTCGGAGGGGCTGAATGCGTGGTTCTACACCGTGCACGCACAGGACGTGGCCGCAAAGCTGGGGCTGGGGTCTGATCGCAGCGTCCTGTACGCGCAATCGGTGGGGTATCCGCCGCAGTAATCCGGATTTTGGACCTTTGCGGCGCCGTCCGCACGTAGGCTGGCGCGGCCCCGGCGGCGTGTGATTGAATCGTAATTAGGAGCGCCGGTCGTAGAGGTCAAAAGCGAGACCGGCGAGAAGAACGCGATGGCGAATTCCCTGCTTCCCCTCGAAGAGCGCAACCTTTCACCCGACCAGGTGGAGTCGCTGGACAAGCGGCGCGACCTGGGACACACGTTTCTTGTAATCGCCGCACAGTTTTCGGTGATCGCGACCATCCTGTTGCTGTGGGTCGGCCAGGATTTGAAATACTCCCCGGGCTGGGCCCATCCCATGGCCTACTACTTCTTACTCGCACTCATTCTGATCGTAGTGTTCGGCGTCACTGGACTGGTGCTCCGCCGCGGCACGCCGCGCATCGACTGAGACACTCAACCGCCAGATGAATGAAAGACTGGGGATGCCGTGTATCGATTCTTAGCCACTCTCACTTCCTTGTTCATGGCCTTGTTCATGCCCTTGTGCATGGCCGTCGCGTTCTGCCCGTTTGCAAATGCGCAAGACTATCAGCCGCAGGCTTCCGCGGCCGATCGCGCGCTGGCCCGGGCGATCTTTAAGGAACTCATCGAAATCAACACCACCGACATGCCGCAGGGCAATGTGACCACTGCGACCGCGGCGATGGAGCGCCGCTTCCTCGACGCGGGTTTCTCTCCCGAAGACGTTCACCTGCTGGGGCCCGATGAGCGCAAGAAGAATCTCGTCGTTCGCTTCCGCGCGGTCGGCACGCCCGCGGAGAAGCCTGTTCTTTTTCTTTGCCACATGGACGTGGTGCAGGCTTTGCGCTCCGACTGGTCTACCGATCCATTTCAGTTTGTCGAGAAGGACGGATATTTTTACGGGCGGGGCACGCAAGACATGAAGGACTCCGACGCCGCGCTGGTGGAGACTTTTCTGCACCTGCGTCGCGAGGGGTACAAGCCTCACCGCGACCTGATCCTGGCGCTGACGGCGGATGAAGAGGGAGGCAAGTTCAACGGCGCGGACTGGCTGGTGCGCGAGCATCGCGATCTGGTAGACGCCGCTTTCGTCGTCAACCCCGATGCCGGCGGCATTGAGTTGGAACATGGGCGGCCGCTCGTGGCCGAGGTTGAGGCGACCGAGAAACTGTACGCCGACTATCAACTTACGGCGACCAATCGAGGCGGCCACAGTTCTTTGCCACGGCCCGACAACGCCATTTATGAGCTGACCGCGTCGCTTGACCGGCTGGCCGCGTACGCCTTCCCCATCGAGTTGAACGAAGTGACGCGAACCTACTTCGCGAATCTCGCCGCTCAGGAGACGGGCACAACCGCAGCTGATATGCGCGCGATTCTGGCCACACCTCTGGACACGGCCGCGGCCGGACGCTTGAGTGCGGAACCCGCTTTCAACGCCAGGCTGCGCACCACTTGCGTCGCCACTCGATTGAGCGGCGGTCACGCCAACAACGCTCTTCCGCAAACTGCGCAGGCAATCGTGAACTGCCGGATCATGCCCGGCCACTCGCCCGAAGAAATCCGGAAGCAGTTGATCTCCATCTTTGGCGACCCGCAGCTGAACGTGGAGTACTTCTCGAGCCTGGGCGACATATCCGCTACCGCGCCCGACCGCAAGGCGATCGTTCCGCCGGCGCCGATCGAGGAGGTCTGGGGGCCGCTCACCACCCTGACGCAAGCCATCTGGCCGGGACTGCCGGTCACGCCGGTGATGGAGACAGGCGCCAGCGACTCGATTTACTTCGCACAGGCTGGAATTCCAAGCTACGGCTTTTCCGCCATCGCGCTCGAACGGGACGATGTGCGCGCTCATGGCCGCGATGAGCGCTTGCCCCTCGATTCTTACTGGAAGTCGCTCGACTTCTGGTACGCCTTCGCCAAGAAACTCGGCGGCGACTGAGTGCGGGGTGAATGTTCGACACGCGCATCGATGAAACCGCGACTGCAACCTGAGTCAACGATCCCACTGCTAAACTAGAGCTTGATGATTCTCCCGTTTGTCCGCGAAATATTCGCGGAGCTGGAGCTTTCCTCGGGTTTTGAGCGCGTTCGCAGGCACCTTAGCCTGGGTGCGGGACGGCGGCGTGTGTCCGGACTGACCGCGACGGCGCGGGCTCTCTATCTGCCGCTGATGGCGCGGGCCGCCAAGCAGCCGGTCATCGTGATCGTTGCAGACAACACGGCCGCCGAGGCTCTGGAGCCGCTCCTGAAGGCCGGATGCGAGCTGACCGGCGCCGTCGATCCAGCCCGCGTGGTCCGCTTTCCTGCTCACGATGTGCTTCCATTCGAAAATCTCTCGCCCCACCCCGACGTCCAGGAACAGCGCGCCGCCGCACTGTGGAAGCTTTCGACCGGCGCTGTCGATATTCTCATCGCTCCCGTCGAATCCGCTGCTCTCAAGTTCTTCGACCTCGAGTACTATGCCGGCCTGGCTGTAACCCTCAAGCGCAGCGAAGAGGTCGACATCGAAGTCCTCACCGCACATCTGGCCAGCGTGGGCTACACGCAGGTGGATCTCGTCGAAATGCCCGGCCAATTCACGCGCCGCGGCGGAATTCTTGACGTCTATTCGCCGGAATTCGATCGCCCCGTGCGCATTGAATTCTTCGGCGACGAAATTGAAACCATTCGCAAATTCGATCCCGAAACGCAACGCTCGCAGAGCGGGCTGGACGAGACCGAACTGCTGCCGCTCACGGAAACGCCCGCGACCGAGCAGTTGCTGGCCGCAGTGAACGGTCGGCTGAGTCGCCAGCGCATCCAAATCGAGAATGACACCGAGAATGATGAGATGGCTGCCGAAGCCGCTGCGGCTGGTGGCGTCAGCGTATTCCCCGGATGGGAGTTTTTTGCGCCCGTTGCCGGAGCGGAGCGTTCTCTGCTCACGCTCTTGCCGCGCTGCGCGCTGTTTGTCGATGAACCGGCAATGGTTCACAGCCAGATCGACCGCTGGTGGAGCAAGGTCGAGCTGCGTCACGAGCGCTCCGGGATTGGCTCGCTCTTCCGGCCGGAGGACATTTATCTGCGCCCCGAGGTCTTGCAAGCCTCGCTCGCCGCGCACATGGGCCTCGATCTCGATCAACTGGGCGCGGTGGATGTGCTGGAGGCGGACACAACTCTGGGCGAAATTGAGCTGCCCACGCGCCCCACGTTGCGATTCCACGGCTCCCTTCCCGCACTGACCGAGCAACTGAAGAAACTCATGGCATCAGACGCGCGCATCGTGCTTGCTGCCGTGCATCAGGGCGACGTGGAGCGCCTGGCGACTGTCCTTCGCGAGTACGAGGTTCCCTACCGGCTGGGCAGTCGTGCGCCGCGTGCTGGCGACACGATGCTCGAGGAAGCCAGTTACATGGCCGGCGATTTGCGCGTTCCGGTAATCGTGCGCTCGCCGCTGGCTTCGGGCGTCGTTTTTGCAAACGCAAACTTGATCGTCTTCGGCGCCAACGATCTCTCCGACGAAGCCGACGTTGCGGCGCGCCCGGTTCCCAGAAAATCGAAGACCGCGGCCTTTGTCTCCGACTTTCGCGACCTCGGCGTCGGCGACTACGTGGTTCACGTGGAGCACGGCATCGCGCAGTACCAGGGCCTGAAGGAGATTGAGCAGGACGGCCTCTCGGTTGAGTTCATGATTCTGGAGTTTGCCGAGGGCGCCAAGCTCTACGTTCCGCTCACTCGGCTCGACCTGATTCAGAAATACCGCTCGACGGATACGGGCCCCGCGCCGGTGCTGAACAGGTTGGGCACGCAGCAATGGACTCGAACCAAGGCCCGCGTGCGCAAGGCCATGCAGGATATGGCCGCCGAACTGCTCAAGCTTTATGCCGAGCGGCACACCGCCCAGGGCAACGCGTTCTCGGTGGACAACGAGTTTCAGCGCGAGTTCGAAGACGCATTCGATTTCAGCGAGACCGACGACCAGATTACGGCGATTCGCGCGGTCAAGGACGACATGGAGTCGCCCACGCCCATGGACCGGCTGCTATGCGGCGACGTCGGCTACGGCAAAACCGAAGTCGCCATGCGCGCCGCCTTCAAAGCCGTGCAGGATGGCAAGCAAGTTGCAGTGCTCACTCCGACCACGGTGCTCAGCTTTCAGCACTTCGAAACCTTCAAGCAGCGGTTCGCGCAGTTTCCCATCCACATCGAGATGATCTCGCGCTTTAGAACATCAAAAGAACAGAAGGACATCATCGAGCGCGTCTCGACCGGCCGCGTCGACATTCTCATCGGAACGCACCGCCTGCTCTCAAAAGACATCAAGTTCCAGGATCTCGGATTGCTGGTCGTAGACGAAGAACAGCGCTTCGGCGTGCGCCACAAGGAGCGCCTGAAGCAGTTGCGCAAGGAGATCGATGTGCTGGCCATGAGCGCGACGCCCATTCCGCGCACGCTGCATATGTCGCTTGTCGGCTTGCGCGATATGAGCATTATCGAGACCCCGCCAAAAGATCGCATGGCGATTCAAACCGTCGTGGCGCGCTTCGACGAAAAAATCGTGCGCTCGGCCATCGAAGTGGAACTGGAACGCGGCGGGCAGGTGTTCTTTGTCCACAATCGCGTGGAATCCATCTACGAAATTGCTGCGCGCATTCAGGAGCTGGTGCCCGCGGCCCGCGTGGCCGTCGCGCACGGCCAGATGGGCGAGAACGATCTCGAGAAAGTCATGCTCGCCTTCATGCGTCACGAGTTCGATGTGCTCGTGGCCACCACGATCATCGAGAACGGCCTCGACATTCCACTGGCGAATACAATCCTGATCAACCGCGCTGAGCGGCACGGGCTGAGCGAGCTCTACCAGTTGCGTGGGCGCGTAGGCCGCTCCAACCGCCGCGCCTACGCCTACCTGCTCATTCCTCCCGAGAACGAATTGACTGAAATCGCGCGCCGCCGTCTCGCCGCGCTCAAAGAGTTCAGCGACCTCGGCGCGGGATTCAAAATTGCGGCGCTCGATCTGGAGCTGCGCGGCGCAGGCAATATGCTCGGCGGCGAGCAGAGCGGCCACATCGAAGCGGTGGGATTCGAGCTGTACACATCCATGCTGGAGGCCGCGGTGAAGGAGATGAAGGGCGAGGCCGGCGAAGAGCGGCCGGCCACGCAGCTCAACCTCGGCATCGCGCTGCGCATCGACGAAAGCTATGTCCCGGAAGAAAACCAGCGCCTGCGCCTCTACAAGAAAATCGCCGGAGCGAACACCGAGGCCTCGGTGAATGAGATAAGAGCAGAAATGGAAGACCGCTATGGCTCCCCGCCCGATGCCACCGTCTACCTTCTTGAAGCAGGCTTTCTGCGCCTCGAGTGCGAGCGCCTCGGCATTGCGCAGGTCGACCGCAAGCGGGCCGAGCTGCACATCCGCTTCATGGAAAACGCAAATGTCGACCCCGCGCACCTCATGCAACTGGTCGCGCGCAACGCCAAACGCGGCGCGCAATTCACGCCACAGGGCCTTCTCAAGCTCCCGTTGCGAGCCACGCGATCCGACGAAGTTCTTCTCGAGATTCGAGAACTGCTTGCCAACCTTGCGCCGGCGCCCGTCAGCGCGTAATTTGTCGGCGCATAAGCGATCGGCGCGAAAGGTAGAGGAGCCATGAAATCGGTGACCACCCTGGCTGCGATAGGAGCACTTATGTTGTCTGCGATCGGCGTGCACGCCGCAACTGCGAGCTGGAAAGACCAGTTCGCGCGCGTCTCCGACGACTACTTCGACCACGTTTACTTTCACTACGCCCCGTCAAACGGCACAATGGTCGGCCTGCACCAGTACGACTCGCATCTTGAAGACTTCTCGCGCAAAAACATCGACGCCCAAATCGCCGCGCTAAAGACTTATGAGCGGCGAATCGAATCGATCGTTCCCGGCGACTCCCCGGCTGACTTCGTTCCCCGCTGCGACCGCGAGATCGTGCTCAGCAGCATCCGCTCGCAAATACTCACGCTCGAAACCATCCGGCCCTGGGCGAAAAATGCGGACGCCTATTCGAGCACCTGCGCCAACGCAGCCTTTGTTTTGATGGAGCGCAAGTTCGCCCCGCCGGACGACCGCCTGCGCTCCCTCGTCGCCCGCGAAAAGCAGATGCCCGCGCTGCTTTCTGCTGCCCGCGCGAACCTCCAGAACCCGCCGCGCATCTTCACTGAGATCGCCATCGAGCAACTGCCGGACATCATCGGCTTTTTCCAGCACGACGTTCCGCAGGCCTTCGCCGACGCGGATGACGCAACCCTAAAAGCTGAATTCGCCGCCACTAACGCTGCCGTCGTCGCCGCGCTCAACGATTATCTCGGTTGGCTCAAGACTGACCTGCTCCCACGCTCGAACGGCGACTACCGCATTGGCGCCGACACTTTCCGGAAAAAGCTCCAATACGATGAAATGGTCGACCTCCCTCTCGACAAGCTTCTCGAAATCGGCTGGGCCGACCTGCGCAAAAATCAGGACCACTTCAAACAAGGCGCCGCGGAACTCGAGCCGGGAAAAGATCCGCGTGCCGTTCTCGAAGAGCTGGGCGAAGATCATCCGGTGCCGGATCAACTTCTCGACGCCTTTCGCGCAACCTTCAACAGCCTGGTCAGCTTCATCCGGGAGCACCACATCGTCACCATTCCATCCGATGTCCGGCCCATTGTCGAAGAGACGCCGCCATTTATGCGCGCCACAACATTTGCCAGCATGGATACAGCCGGCCCCTTCGAGACTCGCGCCACCGAGTCCTACTTCAACGTCACGCTGCCCGACCCCACGATGACGCCGGCTGAGGTCGACGGCTACATGCACGGATTCAACGTGGGCACCGTGATTTCGACAGCAGTGCACGAGGCCTATCCGGGGCACTACGTGCAATTCCTGTGGCTGCCGAAGGCGCCGAGCAAGGTGCGCAAGCTGCTAAGCGCCAACACCGACGTGGAGGGATGGGCCCACTACTGCGAGCAGATGATGCTCGACGAGGGCTACGGCCAGCCGGGCGCGGGCGCGAAGGACGAGCGCGAAGCGAAGCTCATGCGGCTGGGCCAGTTGCAGGACGCCCTGCTCCGCAATGCGCGCTTCATCGTCGGCATCGAGATGCACACCGGGAAGATGAGCATCGAGCAGGCCGAGGACTTCTTTGAGAAGGAAGGCTACCAATCGAAAGAAGCGGCAGAGGTCGAGACCAAGCGCGGAGCCGGCGACCCCACCTATCTCTACTACACTCTGGGCAAGCTTGAAATCATGAAGCTCCGCGAGGACGTGAAGAAGAAAGAAGGCGCGTCGTTCTCGATCGAGAAGTTCCACGACGATTTCCTGCGCCAGGGCTTTCCGCCCATCAAGATTGTCCGTGAGGCGATGCTCGGCGACGACTCACCCGCGCTGTAACAAGATGATGCGAAGCCAGCGGAAACGTCGGGGTCAACCGAGTTAACAGAACATTTGCAGGAAACTAACTCCGCTAGCTCCGATAACTCCGCTGCTTACTCACGCCTTCCACTTGATGTTGCAGCCGATCGACGGCTTCTGCTCCGTCGGCACCGGCTTGCCCGCAAGCACCAGATCGATCGCCGCGCGCAAATCCTTCCCCGTCACCGGAACGCCGTTGCCGGGGCGGCTGTCATCGTACTGTCCGCGATAGACGAGTTTGAAATCCGCGTCGAACAAATAAGGATCGGGCGTGCACGCGGCCTTATACGCGTGCGCCACATACTGCGACTCGTCATATAAATACGGAAAGTCGAAGTCGTTGTCGTGTGCCTGTTGCCTCAGGCCGTCGGGGCTATCGGCGGGGTTCGTTTTCGCATCGTTCGAACTGATGGCGACAATTGCCAGCGGCTTGTCTTCGTAGTCGGCGCTCAGATCGCCGAGGGACTTCTCAATGTGCTTCACATACGGGCAGTGCGCGCAGATGAACATTACGAGCAGCGCCTGCTTGCCGCGAAAATCGTCGCGGCGGACCGTTTCGCCGCTCACAACATCGGTCAGCACAAAATCCGGCGCAATCGTGCCGAGTTCAAGCATCGTGGATTCAGTCAGTGCCATGATTGTTCTCCCTATCGAGGTTTAGCGGAGCGAGTTTCACCTGCCTATTGGATGAGTAATCGCCGCCACGCGATGCGGGCGTCGAAGTTAATTATTTCTAAAACAAACCCGCAAACTCGCGCGAAGCGCGGCTAACTTTGTTGATTCACTCCTAACTCCGCTAACACCGCCAACCCCGCCAACTCCGCTGCTTCTCAGAACAACCCCGTCTGCCTGCCCGGCACGGCAATTCCAAAGTGCTCGTAAGCGAGGCGCGTGGCCACGCGGCCGCGCGGAGTGCGATCCAGAAACCCGATCTGAATGAGGAACGGCTCGTAAACTTCCTCCAGCGCGTCTTCCTCCTCGGCCAGCGTTGCCGCCAGCGTGCCCAGGCCCACGGGCCCTCCATCGTATTTTTGCATGATCGTCAGCAGCAGCCGGCGATCGATTTCGTCGAACCCGTGCTCATCCACTTCCAGCATGGTCAGTGCCGCATTAGCCGTCGGCCTGTCGATCGATCCCGTTCCGCGCACCTGCGCGTAATCGCGAACCCGCCGCAGCAATCGATTGGCGATGCGCGGCGTCCCGCGCGAGCGAAGCGCGATCTCCGCCGCCCCGTCGGCATCGACGGGAATCTGCAGCACTTCGGCGGAGCGCGCCACGATGACGCGCAATTCCTCTTCCGTATAGAACTCCAGGCGCAACAGAATACCGAACCGCGAGCGCAGTGGCGAGCTCAGCAGGCCGGGCCGCGTAGTCGCCCCGATAAACGTGAAGGGATGAATCTCCATCACGTGGGTGCGCGCAGCCGGTCCCTGCCCGATGATGATGTCGAGCTTGTAATCCTCGAGCGCGGTGTAGAGCTTTTCTTCCAGCACCGGCTGAAGGCGGTGGATTTCGTCGAGGAAAAGCACCTGGCGCTCGCGCAGATTGGTCAGCACAGCGGTCAGGTCGCCCTGGATCACGAGCGCCGGCCCCGAAGTTTGCTGAAAGCCCACGTCAAGTTCGTTGGCAATGATGGTGGCCAGCGTGGTCTTGCCCAATCCCGGAGGGCCGAAAAGCAGCACATGGTCCAGTGCCTCGCCTCGTGATTTGGCCGCCTCCAGGGCGATCGCTAGCTGTTCCTTGGCTTTTGATTGCCCAATGAATTCCCGCAGCCAGCGGGGGCGCAATTTCAGCTCAAAACCCTGCTCTTCGTCGGCGCGCGCCGCGCTCACCAGACGTTCCGGAGTGTTGTCGCGCGCGATTGTCATTCTGATGAGAAGTGTAGCCGTTCCCGGCGACGGCAGCAAAGCAATCACCGGGAGGATGGAAGGCAGGCGCCGGATTTGGACGCCCGCGCACTTCGAGGCTTTCACCGCGGCGAGGCGGGCCTTTGCGCTGCTCGGCACGTGACCACGGTCACGCTCACATCGCCGTTTAAAGTCAATGCTCACGCGCTTATTGACTGTCTTGATGCCAAGCCAAAAGTAACACCTTCGTGTGACTGCGGTGCGCTCATTACATGGCCTATAGTCGAAGGCATACAGGCCAGCGAGAGTCTGCCACGACGATCTTCGATCAATGTCAAAGCAGTCTGCAGGCTCCAGAGGTCAACCATGCATGATCGAGTTTTATCGCCGCGGCTGCTTCTTCTTGTCGCAATGGCGCTACCCATAGCCGGCTGCACCAGTTCTCAGGTCGACTCGCTTCAAGTCACGCCGTCGACCATCACGATGGCGATCGGCACGACTGCACAACTCACAGCCACCGGAATTTATAACCATGGGAGCCACCCGTCGACGACCCAGAACCTCACCGATCAGGTGACCTGGTCTACGGCCTCCGTCGACGTCGCAACTGTAAGTTCTACCGGACTGGTTACCGCAACCGGTTCCGGCAGCATCCAGATCACGGCGAGTATCCATGGCTTCACAGGGACGATTACCGCTTCCACGGCGATTACAGTTCCTTCCAGTTCGGGCGGAACTGGTTCGGGTGGCGCGGTTGTTTCCCTGGCAATCATCCCCACGGCGCAATCTGTGGCTGTTCCAACAGAAACCGCGCAATTCCTCGCCATTGGGACGACTTCTTCAGGGTCCACAGTCGACTTGACCGGTGCGGTCTCCTGGAGTTCCAGCAGCCGGCAGATCGCGACCATCGGCGCAAATACAGGTTTTGCGACGGCGGTTGGCGCGGGCACGGCTACGATCACCGCACTCTACTCTTCCGGGGGCAGTACCCTCACCGGAACAGCGACCTTCACCGTACAACAGGGAACCACCGAGGAATATACCGCCGTTAGCATCGTTCCCGGTTCCCAGTCCGTTTCGGCCTCGGGCCAGATCGGCCAGTTCATCGCGCTCGCCACTTCGGGCACAACGGGTCTCGAAGAAGATGTCACCAACTCGCCGCAGCTCAAATGGCTTTCGAGCATTCCCTCGGTTGCCACGGTCACCAGCGGCCTCGCCTCAGGGAACGGCCAGGCCACCGGAGTCAGCCAGGGCACCAGTACGATCACTGCGGAATTAAAGAATCCCGACAATTCGCTGGTCACGAACTCCGCTCAGGTTACGGTCACACTCACGGCCGCACCCGAGCCTCTGCTGTCGCTCCAGATCATTCCCAGCTCGATCACGGTCGGCAATTTGGAAGATCAGGGACAATTCCTGGCCATCGGAACATATTCGACGGCGCCTACCGTGAGAGACCTCACCAACTCCGTGCAGTGGCTCACCTCTGCCCCCAGTGTCTTCCCTGTCAACACCAACGGAACTGGTTCCCCGAGCGGCGGCGCCAACGCCGGAATAGTCACAGCTTACGGCAACGGTAGCGCGACGATTATCGCGGAAGCGACGGATACCACCACGGGATCGGTCGAGACGGCTACCGCGACCTTCAATTGCCCGCTGGTCAACCCGACCTATGATTTAAATGGCAGAATTAATAACAACCCCTCCTGCTACCCAGGCTCCGAGTCTTCTGCGCTCCTGTCGACCCTGACGATTTATAACGAAGGCTTGAACACAACCAACTGGCTCGTAACAGCGCCCTCCGCCACAGGAACACCAAACGTGCTCCACTGTGGCCCCGGCTCCACTGGCGCAGGATATGGCGGATCGGTTTGCGTGGCAACCTACCCCGTCGGCACAACCGTCACACTAACGGCGCCTGCCGGAGCGGGAGCCTTCGGCGGATGGTCCTACAACTGCATACCCACTTCGGCCGTCACCGCGGCCGGTCCTAACACGTGCCAGGTCACGCTCACCTTCGACGACACCGTCGGCGCAATCTTTAATTAAGACCAACGCATCAGCGCAGAGAGCCGCCCTTCGGGGCGGCTTTCTTGCTTTGCACGCTTCGTGGGCTGCGGTCACCAATCGTTCCAGATTGTTGCTGCCGGTTATGGCCATGCTGAAGAGAAACCGCAGCGGACCGGGATTGCGGTGCAATCAACGACGTAGACGGAATGGGGCTAAGCCGGCAGATTCACGACTCCCACCACCAGCTTGTAATGAAACTTCTCGAACTGCTCGCTCAGGCTCACGGTAGGGAAGATCCCGGAGAGCTTCGGCAATAACATACTTAACTAACTATGCCTTCGGTCGCCAAACTCGAAGATGTCTTCTCTGTTTCCGCCCCGATAGAAGACAATTGAGTCGAGGCGACTGAAGCCGAAATGTCCCTACAATCTACGCTGAGCAACAAGGCGATCAACAGAGCCGGAAGGGTCTTGGTGCGCGCCGATGCTGACCCAGCCGAACGTGAAGGGGCGCTGCAAGCCGTAAATGAGTGGCGTGGCTCTTTTTTCTTTCCCCTCAGGGTAATTTCAGGATGGCTAGAGCACTCCTCTAAGCGCGTGAATGAGAAAGCACTGGTATCTCGGCGGTTAAAGCGCATGGAGTCGATTGTCACCAAGCTAGGACGACCCGGGGGCGTGAAAAACCTCAGCACCATGCAAGATATTGGCGGTTGCCGAGTCATATTGCCAACTCTCGCTGACGTTGTTCTTTTACAGGAACAAAACACATCTCTTCGTGATTCTGGCACATTTTCCAGCATCGACGACTACATTTCAATCCCAAAGCCCGATGGCTATAGAAGCCTCCACGTTGTAGCGCCCTACAGATCCGGCAATCCGAAATATGCAGCTTGGAGTGGCCGAAAGATTGAGGTCCAAGTCAGAACCTCACTTCAACACGCATGGGCCACAGCAGTTGAAACCGTCGATTTGTTTTCTGGACAGCAGCTAAAAATTGGGGGAGGGGATCAGCAGTGGAGGAGGTTCTTCGCCCTAGCCTCATCAGTATTTGCGCTTGAGGAGGGCGCTCCGCTTGTCCCCGGGACTCCAACTGACAAGGACTTTCTAAAAAAGGAACTTGCAGACCTCTGGGAGAGCCTCCACGTCGTAGATGTAATGAACGGGTGGGCCTTTGCTATCAATTATCTTCCAAACTTATTGAGTGCTAGGCATGTTAGCGGCGCAGACCTGTCTATTTTCTTAATTACGGTCGATGTCGATGTACAGCGCCTTCAAGTCAATGCCTATTCGCAGGATGAACTGGCAATAGCCGATCATCGCTATTCCCTGTTGGAAGAGGAAATCAGGAACGGACGGAAATCACATACAGTGCTAGTCGCAGTGGATGAATTGAAGAATTTGCGCGAGGCCTACCCAAATTTTTATGCGGACACCACCGATTTCATACAAAGGATTGGACAGTTTATTGACTCCTACCCAGGACGCGCCATTCTACAGTCATGGGAGCCAAGCCGCAATCCAAGGGGTACATAGCATTCGAGAACCTGCTAGGGAAGGTTCTCAGCGTTCCGAAAGCAGCGATCAGCAAGCACTATCGAGGGAAGAAAACGCGACAAGCGAACGCCTAAATCCGTAAAACCGATACTGTAGATCTCCATTTGTCCTCTTCGATTTCCGCAAAGAGTTCTGCTTGAGCGTCAACCAGCGGCTTCCCGGAGTCCGCGGCAACCTGCGCGTCTGTCTCGACGCGGCCGTCGCCGCGAATATGAAGCATTGTGCTGCCGTGCTCGGTCAGTACGCGGCCCACCAGCAGCCGGCGATGGCAATGGGCGGGGTTTTCCTCGCCGCAGACCAGGGCGACCCGGAAGCGCTCCATGCCGGTCTCGAGACGCGCGATCCCTGCCCGGAACCGGGCGTCTTCTGACAGCCTGCCATAAATTACGTGTCCATTGGCGTCGTAGTAGGCCGGGTCTGCCGGCCGTCCGCCTAATTCATCTCCAAGGAAAAGATAGCGGATTCCCTCTTGCTCCAGCGAGCGCTGCATCAGCTCCCTGTCGAATTGCGGGACGTACTTCGAATAGGGCGAGCTGCGTGTATCCACCACTACCTCGACCTTGTGTTGGCGCAGGAGGCCAAGCCACACATCCATGGCGTGATTGGAGTGGCCGACGGTGAAAAAACTGCTCATGCGCGCGCCTTCGAGATGAGGATACACCGAAGTAGCTGTCTATTGCCGGAAACCAGGGGCCCCGGAAACCACCGTTTAGACTGGTAAGGTTGCTTTGAACGTGATGGCCCATCGCTTTGGCATCCTTCGCCGCTTTCGCTTCAACCTGCCGCAACGCATCGCGGCAGCGCTCTTGGCGGCCTTTCTGCTGCAGGGGTTTTGGCTCGTCAGCCGTCAGACGCTGACCGACAGCGATTACCAATACGCGCGCTGTGGACGCGAAACCTGGGAAAAGCCCTCGCCCCTCGCCGGCTACTACACCTCCTGCGGCAACATCCACGACGGCATTCTCGCCTACCGCCTCGCTGGCCTTCCGCTCACCCTCAACCTGCTCCTCCAGCGCGGATTCGATCTTTTTCGCAAACCCGAGAATCGCCTGGTTCAGAATGTCGCCCAAAACTCCGCCGCTGAGCTAAGCACCTGGGAACTGCGCCATCAGATGACTCACATCCTGCTGCTCCTGCGCCTGCCGTTCCTCTTCGCCGGATGCGCGCTCGGCGGATGCATCTGGTGGGTCACCCGCCGCCTCTACGGCAACCTCGGCGGCTACACCGCGCTCGCTCTCTACTGCTTCTCGCCGGCTGTACTCAAGGCCTGTGTCGCGCCAAATCCTGAAGTGCTCGCCGCTCTCGGAGTCTTTGGCGCGGTCTACACCTGCATCGGAGTGGCCCACTCTATGCAGGGGCCCGCCCGCAAGTGGCGTCCGCGCATCGCGCTGCTGGCGATCATCTTCGGCGTCACAGCGGCCGCCCACATTGCCGCACTGCCCCTTGCTGCGCTCCTTGGCCTGGCAGCCATGCTCTGGATCGCCGAAGGTCACCGAAGCCAGACCCTGCCCGTAGTGCTGGTAGCCACCGCCGGCGGCCTCGTCCTCCTTTTTGCCTGTTATGGCTTCTCGCCTGACGCATTCAGCTACGTCTTCCGTTCGTCAGCCGGCTTTCTCTGGTTCTCAATCGATCCCGCGCGGCGTTTCTTTTCGGCCTTCGCCAACGTCGGACTTTCGCTCGCCAGTGCCGCTGCTCTCGTGCTTTATCTGGCCGCGCGTAAGTCGCGCTACTTCGGCAACACAGTGCCTCTACTTTGCGCAACAGTCTTGATGCTCCTCGTCATGACCGGCGCGCCGGGATCTCCCTGGCTGTGGTCGCTGCCGTTTCTGCTCACCTTTGTGGGCGGCGTCTTTGCCGACGCATACGACGGCCCACGCGGCCGCGTGGCGCTCGGCGCAGGTGCGTCTCTCGTCTTTCTCCAGGCAGCGCTGTGCATCGCCAGCCTGCCAGGCTTGGCGCAGTGACCCATATTTCCTGCAATTCCCGCGCAAGAACCCCTCCGAAAATCGCTCTCTAGACGGCGACCTACCCAACCTCCTGCACCGCCGATCCAAGCCCAAAAACAAGCCCCGCCTTGCGACACTCGGGCGAAGCCCCGCTCGCTGTTGAAATCGCCCCATAAAACCTAGCAAAATAAGGACTTATTTCCCGCCATTCGCCTTGCTAAACCGCCCCTCAAACCACTAAAATAAAGCCAGAGACCTGCGGACCCGGCCCTGCTTCTTCCGGACTTTTTTGCCGCCTCCCCGCGGACCTCGCAAATTCTATGCCAGACGACAAGAATCCCCAGCTCCCGCTCGATCCACCGACCCCTCCCGGCGGTACAAATCTCGTCCCCATCAACATTGAAGAGGAGATGAAGCGCTCCTATCTCGACTACTCCATGTCGGTGATCATCGGGCGCGCNNAAATACACCAAGTGCGCCAAAGTCGTCGGCCAGGCCATGGGCGTCTACCATCCCCACGGCGACTCCGCCATCTACGACACCCTGGTCCGCATGGCGCAGCCGTTTTCCATGCGCTATCCGCTCGTCGACGGCCAGGGCAACTTCGGCTCCGTCGACGGCGATCCGCCCGCCGCCATGCGCTACACCGAGTGCCGCATGGAGCGCATCACCGGCGAGCTCATGGCCGACATCGACCTCGAAACCGTCGACTTCGTCCCCAACTACGACGAGTCCACCGTCGAGCCTTCCGTCCTGCCCACGCGCATCCCCAACCTCATCGTCAACGGTTCGAGCGGCATCGCGGTCGGCATGGCCACCAACATTCCCCCGCACAATCTCACTGAAGTCGTCAACGCCGCCATCGATCTCGTCAAGAATCCCAAAGCCGGCCTCGCTGAAGTCTTCAAGCACGTCAAGGGGCCTGACTTCCCCACCGGCGCGATCCTCTACGGTCGCGCCGGCATTGTTGACGCCTACCGCACCGGCCGCGGCCGCTTCCTCATGCGCGCCCGCGTCGCTACTGAAAACGTCACCAAGGAACTCAAGGCGCTGGTCGTCACCGAGCTTCCCTATCAGGTCAACAAGTCCACGCTCTTCAAGCGCATCGCCGAACTGGTGCAGAACAAGGTCATCTCCGACATCGACATCGGCCAGGACCGCACGCGCGACGAGAGCGATCGCGACGGCATGAGATTCGTCATCGGCCTCAAGCGCGGCGCGCAGCCTGAAATCGTCCTCAACCAGCTTTACAAGCACACGCAACTGCAGGAAAGCTTCTCCATGATTTTCCTGGCCGTGGTCAACGGCCAGCCGCGCGAGCTGGGCCTCGCCGAGGCTATCCGCGTCTTCATTGACCACCGCATCGAAGTGGTGCAACGCCGCACCGTCTACCTGCTGCGCAAGGCGCGCGAGCGCGAGCACATCTTGGAAGGCCTCAAGATCGCGCTCGACAACCTCGACACCGTCATCAAGATCATTCGCGCGTCGGCCTCGCGGGCTGAGGCACGCGAAAACCTCTACGCCTGGGGCAAGGGCACCGAAATCATCATCACGCTCGATCGCGAGCTCCAGCGCCACGAGGAGCGCGGCCTTACCCTGCGCCAGATCGACGCCATCCT
>PLGG01000003.1 GCA_003138515.1 Acidobacteriaceae bacterium
ACCGAGGCAGCGGGGATCGTCTCGCGCATGGATGAGGCGATACGCAATCGTGAGGCCGAGCAGGCCGAAGAGAAACTCGCCTCTGTCCAGAACATTTTTGACCATATGTCGGCGTACATGGAGGCGCCCGCGGCGGCATGAGACACGATGTCACTACAACCATAAACTGGCCGCGATGACCGGTTTATGGTTGTAATTCCGGCAGGTCAGTGAGGCTGACGGCCATTTGCTGGCGCTGACAGGTTTCTGACCAGAGTTGCTTGTGCCGGATGTTCTTACGCGTGCGTGATTCAGCACACCTGCACCGGACAGTAGCGACCAACCAGTAACAGCTCTGTCGCAAAAAGCCTATTTCCCTCTGAGCTAGGGAAATATCAGGATTTCCGGGCACTCGCCGACTTTTGGCCGATTCCAAGGATTTCTTCCAAGGCGCGGTCTATGCGACGCTTGATGTGCGGTTCGCTTGGCCGTACTGTTCCGCCAGAAAAATGGCAGTGGAATACACCCCTGCCATCGCACCAAAATTCAAGGTGGTGCTTGCCACTCTTTTTATGTTTTTCAGAAGCGCGGAAACGCGGAGGGCCGCCCTTGCATTTGTAACGTCTTTTTCCCGCGCAAAACCTATCCCTCGACAGGAATAGATGCGTCCTGGGTTCCTTATCAATCTTGGCAAGTGGGCCTTTCGAATGTTGTTGACGGAGCCGCCCCGTCTGCCCGGTGGCCGAGTCTTTGAAATACAAGGATTCCTCGCGGTTCTCGGCTTGCGTACTGAAAAGGTAATTGCTCGATGTGAAGAGCGCACCAATCTTGCCACGAGCGTTAGCTTCTAGGGATTTCCGATTTCGGTGGACTGCTTTATTGAAGCCGCGTTGATTTTTGAAATAGTGATTGATATCTGACTGGTGCCAAGCAATCACGATCTGCCTTACAAAATCGTCTAGCTCGGAGATTAACCCTATTGCACTATCGCCGGTCACCGTCACCTTGTCGATAAGAATGGTCATCGGGTTGCAAACGCCTTTCGCCCGTCATTTTCCAGGTCTCACCACGATCAAGTCCACCTCAGTTCCGAGATCATGCGGTAGGCGGGACAAGGTGATTTTGACGCCGGTTGCTCTATGGTAATTTGAAGGTAGCAACCTCCTCGAAACGATGGGTCATAGGATTCTTTCCTGTCTGCCATTTCGGCTTAACCTGGACTCCATTCAGCTTGAACTCGAAACATTTTGCGTAGGCTTCGGCTTGGTGGCGGTCCTTGTCGCGAACCGTAATTGAGACCTGATTCTTAGCCTCAACTACCAGCGGAAGCTGAATGTATCCGTACGGTCCAGGTCCGGATTGTTCCGGTTGATCGTCGATTTGATAAGAGAAAACACCGATACTGAATCCTTCATTGAGAGCCGCTTCGAGCTTCAAAGGATAGAGCTTTCTTCTTGCCTGCTCATACTCCAATGCGATCCGCTGCCATTCCGCTTTTAGGCTGCTGCTCGTGAACTTAGCAATGATATTTCCGTCGCGCTCGTCGAATATCCATATCGCCTCAGGACTGACATGGATAAATTTCGTTGTGATGGACGCCTCGGAGGGGTCTTGAATCGTTGCACCTGAGCTCACCCAAGTCGTTTGTCGTAACCAAGGACTTGTCAAGCTGCATATCAGCAATACACGAAGATGGTCTGAGATATCCTTCGCGACCATGGGCGGCATCTGCAGCGGAAGAGTAACCCCTGTGTGTTCAATCAAGGCTAACGATCCCGATTGTTGGTAAGAGGCCCGCGCGCTCAACTCCCCAAGGGGCGTCAACCAAGTTCCATTTTCGGCGGTAATACCGAACCCTCCGATAACTAGCGAGGTAACGTCCGCAGTTGCACCAAATGCGTTTTCCCCCGTGTATTGGCTACTATGCAATACCGTACTTTGAAAACTGAAGGCTGGGAATATGGCATTGGGCCCGAAGTCTGACTTGGCGATGTCGATTTTGACACTCATAAGCTGCTTGTCGGCGTCGTAGCTGAGCTCCACTCCACCTAAAGTGCTACCACCACGAGCCGCTGGTCCGTTCAACACGAACGCAAGTCTTCCGTCAGGCGGAAGTCCACTCAGATTGCCATGAATGGGTAGGGTCGCTCGTCTTTTCTGATAGTCCGCAGAAGTTTCATATACAGATTTTGGCTCTGTGATGTCTGTAGCTTCTAGCGCGCTGACGATCATTGCAGGGTCAAGGCCCGTGTATCCCGGACCGACGGTGGTGGATGCGTCAACCGGAACCTTTTGAGCGTAACCCAGTGATGGCCCCGCAACCTGCGCCTGCCCAACGCTGGTGGCCTCGACAACGCACAGAAGAGCGGACAAAACAGGAAGCACTGCTTTCAGGCCAAGATGGAAGCGGGGTTCGATCCTCATAGGGACACTCCACACGCACAAGTTGCGTTTCCGCACGGAGCCGGTCGTGTCAGGGAAGTGTGCAATCTCCTTGATGTCTGAAAGACAATTATAGCGCCATGGGCGCAGACCTCCCGGGTCTAAGACCATGCGGTACACGGGCGGACGTCTCTGTTGCAGCGAAGGCCGTTTCGCCAAGACTCAAGTTAAACGCCGCAACCAAACAGTAAACCTCAAACAAAGACTGAGAGGCCCGCTTCTCTTCATAGCCTCCTACTGCCACCTTATGATTCCAAGGATGCCACTTTAATGTTTCAAATCACTCACGAAATTCCGGCGACCGAGCGCATCCGAAAATCGCGCACGGCGCTTTTGCTCGATCATCCCTTCTTCGGCTCGCTCTTGTTCCGGCTGAAGAGCGAAGAGTGCCGCTCGATTCCGACCATGGCGACCAACGGCGTTGTACTCCGCTACAACCCCGCGTTCGTCGATACGCTGAACACGGCGACGCTGGCCGGGGTGCTGNNAGCATCACACCCGGCGGGCCAAGCGCGACCCCAGGCGCTGGAACGAGGCCTGCGACTATGCGATCAACCCGCTGCTGCTCGATGCCGGTCTCAGTCTGCCGGACGATGTGCTCGTCGATCCACGCTTTCGCGGGATGAGCGCCGAGCAGATCTACAACCTGCGCGAGGCCGAAGCGCAATCGCAGTCCGATAGCCAAAGCGAATCTGAGCAGAATACGGGCTCTGAATCGAACGATTCGGCAGGTAACGGGAATGATAGCGGGACACCTTCCGTTCCGGAGAGCCAGGGCGGCATCGGTCAGGTGATCGACGCGCCCGAGGCCGGCGATGATATGCCAAGCATCGAGGAACAGGTGCGGGATTGGGAGATCGCCGTCAATCAGGCTGCGACCGTCGCTCAGCAGGCCGGCAAAGTCCCCGCCGGCCTCAAGCGTACTCTTGAAGGCGCGGCGGAAGCCCAGGTCGATTGGCGGGAACTGTTGCGCCGTCTCTGGTCCGANNTGCGACCCAACCGCCGTCACATCTGGTCCGGTCTCTATCTGCCCGGCGTTGTGCGCGAAGGCACGGGCGAAATCGCGATCGCCGTCGATTGCTCGGGATCAGTCAATGCGCGGCAGCTGCGGCTTTTCGAAGCCGAGATTCGTTCCATCATTGAAGGCCAGCGGCCGGAGCGGGTGCATGTTCTCTACTTCGATGCCGAGGTTCACAAGGTCGATACCTACGTGGCCGGTGAGATGCTCCATCTCGAACCAGTAGGCGGAGGTGGCACCGA
>PLGG01000013.1 GCA_003138515.1 Acidobacteriaceae bacterium
ACTGTGGAGCCTTTAGAATCAGCAGCTTGCAGTCCACAGTTTCACAGTTTCACAGTTTTGCTTCCCAGTTCCGGCGCAAAAGTGAGAACTCAAACTCTGCGAACGCGAAAAATGCGTCAGCGAACCTGAAGCGATCCGGAAAGAGGAAGATGATCCGAAGATGGTCCGGCGAATATTCCATAATCGCCCGGAGCGAGGTTCCAGCTGCTCGCAGTCTCGTCATATGTCTGCAAAACTCGCGGATCGATCGCGACTGTGACGGTTTCGGATTTGCCCGGATCGAGCGCGATGCGCGCGAATCCAGCGAGACGCGCGAAGCCCTCGAGGTGTTGAAATGTTTCGTCGGATCCTTTGGGCAGCGTCGCGTAGACTTCCGCGATTTCAGTGCCTGCGCGTGTTCCGGTATTCCTGACGGTGAAACGCACGGTTTTGGCCGCTGAATCGATGCTCAGAGCGGAATACGCGAAGGTGGTGTAGGACAAGCCGAAGCCAAAGGGAAACAGTGGCGTCTTGCGCTCGGCTTGAAACCATTTGTAGCCAACTTCAGCGCCTTCGTCATAGTGAACAGCGTAGTTCGACGGCGGCGCGTCTTCGTTGACCGGCGCTGATCCTTGCCCTCGAAGATGCGGCGGCGGCGGCGGAATCGCCGCATGAGGAAGATCCTGCTCGCTCTTCGGGAACGTGATGGCCAGCTTGCCGGATGGATTGACGTCGCCCACGAGCACGTTGGCCAGAGCCTTGTGTCCGGAGCTGCCGGCATACCAGGCTTCGACGACTCCGGCGACTTTGTCGAGCCATGGCATAGTCACGGCGCTTCCAGTTTCGAGCACGACGATAGTGCGCGAATTGGCCGCTGCAACCTTCTCGATCAATGCATCCTGATTGTCGGGCAACGAAAGATTCGCGAGGTCCATGCCTTCCGATTCCCACTGGTATGCAAAGACGATCGCAAGATCGGAACTGCGGGCGAGCTTCACTGCGGAGTCCATATCCGTTCCGGGATCGAAATCGATTTTTGTGTGCGGCAGTTTCGCTCGGAGGGCCAGGAGCGGAGAAGTGGGGAACCAGATGTGATCCTGCCAGTGCGTCGCGCCTTTGCCGGGAGGCAGGATGGCGTTGCCGCCGGGCGGGTCCACCTGCGCCGATCCTCCGCCGGAAATCATTCCAACGTCAGCGTGGCCGCCGATGATGGCGATGCTGTGGACACGGGCCGGAACGATGGGAAGCACGGATTGGCGATTCTTCAAGAGAACGATGCTGTTCTCCTCCACGCGCTCGGCGACTTCGAACCCCTTTTCAACATCGACCACGCTCTTCTGCGGCGGATCGTCTACGACGCCCGACAGAAACTCTGCATAAAGAACTCTGCGCACATGATCGTCTATCTCCGAGAGTGGCACGCGCCCAGCATCGACGGCTTCTCGCAGCTTGGCGCCGAAGAAGTTCGACATGGGCTGTTCCTGGTCGAGACCGGCTGCGGATGCCTTCTCTGTGGAGTGAGTTCCGCCCCAATCGGAGTCAACGAAGCCCTTGAAGCCCCATTGGCCTTTGAGCACGTCGTGGAGGAGATAGGAGTTTTCGCAGGCGTAATCGCCGTTGACCCGGTTGTAGGAGCACATGACGGCGGCGGGATTGGCGATGGAGATGGCAATATGGAACGCGAGCAAATCCGACTCCTGCATGCCGCGCTTGGAGATGATGGCGTTCACGAAGTTGCGGCCTGTTTCCTGGTCGTTCATCGCGTAATGCTTGATGTCGCCGACCACATGCTGGGCCTGTTCGCACTTCATCAGATTGCCGACGATCGTTCCGGCGAGCAGCGGGTCTTCCCCGGCATACTCGAAGGTGCGGCCGTCTTTGGGCTCGCGAGCGAGGTCCACTCCGCCGCCGAGAGTCATGTTGAAGCCCTGCGCGCGCAGCTCGCTGCCAATCAGTGCGCCGTATTCGCAAGCGGATTCCGCGTCCCAGCTCGACGCGGCTCCCAGGCTGGAAGGCATTGCGGTCGCGTATCGTCCGTTGGCGCCGCTATCCCTCACTCCGTAGGCCGCGTCGGAGATGACCAGCGAGGGAATGCCGAGGCGCTTCTCGCCCTCGACGTAACCCGCGCCGCCGTTGGTGAGTGGCGTAAGTGGCGCCTGCCAATTGGCATCGTGGGCCATTCCATTGCCATGCAGGAGGGCGATTTTCTCGTCGAGCGTCAGCTGCTTGAGGACCAGGTCGGCGCGATCTTCCGGCGAGAGCTGGGGATTCATCCACGGCCGCCGGTCGATGCTCTGGGCAACATCCTGGGCAACGGCACCAGACGATCCGGCGATCGTTCCTATGGCTGCGACGAATAGAAGAAAGGAGCAAGGAATTAGCGAGCGCTTCTGCATAGTTCTCCAGGCGGTTCCCATGTTACAACGCGGGGCTAGCGGGATGAGCAGGGCCAGCGGTTCGGCGAGTCAGCGAAAAGCGGCCTTGAGGGAATGAAGCTCGCATTTGCTGTGGGATGCCCGACCGACGGGCTAAAGACCGCCGAGGGTGCTGGCGGAAACGGTCGCGGTGACGACGACGCGCTCGCCGTGCTGCGTGACTTCGGCGGTCTTCAGGAGCTCCTTGAATGCGTCGTTGGCTGGCGACTCGCCGAGGGGCTGGGCGAGACCTCGGACCAGAGTGACGAGGGTGGCAAGGTCGGCGGCCTGGCTTGTGGCTTTGTCCTGGCTGGGAGCGATCTCCTCGACTTTAAAGCGCACCGCGCCAAGCGAGCCGGGAACGGGAAGGGCAGGCGCAACGCTTGCGACTATGGTGGCGTCGGGTTCGAGCGGCAAGGCGAGGCCGAAGACGTGAATGGAGCCGCTCTCAGAGAAAGGAAGGCCGATTTGACCGACACCCCAGGCAAGCGAGAGCAATGGCACGTCGTGGTAGTGCTGCTCGAGAAGCGAGGAGCCTGCAAAGGGCAGCGCGGCGGCGCGATGGCGGTCGAGCATGGAGTGGATCTGCTCGGCGGTGGGGGTGTTGGAGACAGCCACCATGTCGTAGCCGATTTGCGCGACGCGGACGGTGCGGTCCTGGGAGGTGATGTTGTAGATGGTATGGCCGACGTAGGTTTCGCGCGAGGTGGCATGAGAATCGAGCCACGCATTCAGCTTCTGGCCGGTAATCTTGCCGACCAGGACCATGGAGTAGGCGACGGGGCCGTTGGGACCGTTGGGATCGGGCATGCGATGCAGGGCGATCGCCACCTGGTCGATATCGTGCTCGGGGTCGATGCCGATAGCGTCAATGAATTGCTGGTACTCAGGCACGCGGTCGGGCGGCTTGAAATCCTTGTGGGAGAGGGTACGGATGGCCTTGAGATTGATGTAGATGATGCCGTCGGATTCGGGCAGAAGTCGGGCGGCCTCGGGCGGGGCCTTGGAGCGCAGAAAGATGGCCACGGCCAGGAGAAGCAGGACTGCGGCGACGATGAAAAGCGTTCTGCGGGTGCGTCGACTCATTCTTATTGGCGCGGAGGAACCGTCAGGAATGAGCGTAACACCTGGGACGGGGAGGACGTGACGTAGGGACTGGAAAGCTGGTGCGGCGTGAATAAGTGAGAGAGTGAAGGAGTGAAAGAGTGAACGGGTTGGCGGGGTTGGCGGAGCCAGCGCGCCAGCAAGCTAGCGTTTCTGGAGATAGCGGGGCTAATGGCCACCAGCTTTGGCGTTTTTGCGCGCGGAGCCGATGTTCATGTTGGAGAGATTGTTGTCGAGGTCTGGACCGAACGATTTTTCGGCGCTCTCGAGAAAATTTCCGGTCCGGCGAAGGCGTATGAGGCCGAGAATCTCACCGGTTTTGGCGTCGGCGAAAGTGACGATGAAGACGGCGCCGGAGATGGGTCCGCCGACGAGCACGCTGAAGGTCTCGCGGCCCTCGGTGGTAACGGTGCCCCCGGCGCGGACGAAGACCAGCACGTCGGAATTTGCGGCGCAGGGCAGCATGGCCACCTGATCGCCGAGAGTGTAGGCGGACTTCGCGATCTCTCCCGGCTTTTTGTCCATCAAGGGAAAGACGGAATCGTATTTTTGCTCAATTTGCTCGATGACCTGTTGTATTTCGTTGTCGGATGCACCGCTCGTCAACGGATTCGTGGCGACATCGACGCTGATTCCATCGGATTTGAGGTGGTTTTCGACGAGGGCCTGAAGCGCGTCCGCCCAGTCGTTGGATTCCTTGACCATTCGCTCGGCGCTTTTCATGCCGAGCTTGGTGAGTCCGGCGGCAGGCGGCATGAAGCACGCGGAACGGACGGGGAACTGCTGCGACTCGACTTTGCGCTGAACGTAAACCGATGAGGCGTGAGCTGCAACGGTGGGAGCGGTGACAATGATGGCGAGCGTGGAAGCCATGAGGATTCGCCTTGCGACGTTCATTGCGGTTTACCCCCTTCGGATTGGCGGGTCTGGCACTCGGCCAGACGGCGCTGGATGCGCAGGCGATCGAGGCTGGTGTTGTCGACTAATTGCAAGAAGCGCTGATAGTTCGTGACGGCATCGGCGAAGCGCGATTGGTCTTCATAGAGAAAGCCGAGCTCGCGGTAGGCGAGCGCGTAGTCGGGCTGATCGTGAATCACGCTCAAAAAGAGCTTTTCAGCGGCGGCCTGATTTTGCGCGAGCGTGGCGCGGCCCTCGGGCGTGGAAGCGAGCTTCTGTTGCTCCTGCTCCTCCGTAAGCTTGAGAACCTGCTTGCGCTGGCGGTCTGCGCCTTCGTCGGTGAGCTCATCGGCAGTGGGCTCGGCAGTTTTTGCGCCGAGCTCGCGATAGGCCTGACCGAGCAGCATTTTGTAGCCGGCTTCATCGGGAAAGGCGTCGACGAGGCGCCTGGCGCGCGCGACGGCGGTGCGGGGCCTGCGGTCTTGAATGTCGATCAGGACGTCGAATGCGACAACCGGCGCGAAGGTTGTCAGGTAGTCGTGTTCCAATCCTCTTTCACCGCTCACAGGCTGATGCGCATCGACCCAAGCACTGGCCGCGGCCTCGCGCTCTTTGAGCCTCGGATGGTCATGGTAGAAGGTGGGGCGCGGCTCGTATTCGAGGGTGCTGTCGCCATCGAGCAACTCGAATGTGGCAGTCATGGCGCGTGGATCGTAACCGGCTGCGGCCATTGCCACGATGCCGTCGCTATCGGCCTGCTGTTCCATCTCGCGAGAGTATCCGTAGACAGATTCGACGAGAATGAGCTGGCCGGCGATGGAGGCGCCTGCGACCGCCAATGCCGCGCCGCCGGGAGCGACGGCGCCTGCAGCCTGGAGGATTTCGCCCAGGACGGCCTTTTTGCGCGCGCTACGGTTTTCAAGATATGTGTGGCGCTCGTAGACGTGCGCGGTTTCGTGGCCGAGGACCGCGGCCAGCTGCGCCTGATTCTTGAGCAGGGCGATGAGGCCCATGGTGACGTAAACCGATCCGTTGGGCTCGGCGAAAGCGTTGGTTGCGGGATCGTTGAGGACCATGAAGCGCCAGGTGACATGCTCCGGCGTTGGGCGATCGCCGATTACGCGCTTACCCACCGCGTCGATATACGACTGAACGCCGGGATCGTGAAAGACGACTCCCTTCTGTTCGTAGTCGCTGTCCATGGCGTCGTCGAGCACAGCCAGGTCGATCTTGGTGAACTGAAATTGCGCAGCGGCGGGTTGCTGGGCGCGGGCGAGGGCAGACGGGATGGAAATGGCCAGCGCGCACACGAGAGGCAGCACGCGGGGAAGAGGATATCGTTCGGGCACGAACATAGGTCACTTCGGGAACGACTTTTGAGGGCTCTTTGGGCTCGCTGAAAATGGTAGCGGCAGCGGGGCGGCGGCGCAATAGCGGTGGGAAGGAGGTGGCCAGAAGGGAGTAGAAATACGGGGGAGCGAGGGAGCGGAGGCGTCGCCCCACCAAAGCAGAGCTTGGATGGCGTCGCCGCCGCCGCACCTGGTGCCCTCAGAAAGAACCATCGCCGGAAGTTCCGTCAGTTCTTCACGGTCATTGTGTCGGAATCAACGGCTTTCTTGCCGGTGATCCCTTCGAGTCCTGCAAGAAGTCCTCGGTAGTCGTTTTTGTCGGCTTGAAACGCAACGCCGCCCTTTTGGCCGCCGTTGTCCCAAGTAATCCCGACAAAGTGCTTTTTCGATTTGGATAGGGCCAGCAAGGCTCCGAGCCCGAGAGAAAACACAGCGAGGCCGATGGCCGCTCCGACGCGCCGGTGCACGTCCTGCCCATAGCTGATTTCAGTGACCGACGCCGCGGGTATGACCGCGACTTCGGCCCCATCACGCATCATCCGAATGTTCGTGCCCTCGATGGACAGCTTCATGTCCGTTCCAGGCTTGGAGTCAGGTAAAGACCCTCCGTCATAGGTGATTTTGTAGCCGAATTCGCCGGCAAAGGCGCTCAATGGAAACAGGGCACAAAGAAGAATTGCGATTAACTTGTTCACTTTTTCCGCCTTTCAACACACGACTCCCCTTGTTGTTCGGAACGAGGAAAACTGCTTTAAGAAATTAAAGGAATGATCCTCCCAAACGCCGATTTTCGCAATAGGCCTTTAGGTTCCTCGTTTCAAGCGGCGGGTGCGGGCGCTTGAGAGGTTGCGCTACGGTGCTCGCCGGGGCTTGCCTAGTTGACGATGGCGAAGGTGAAGATCTGGCCGGAGCTGGCAGGTGTTTTTGGCGAGGCCGTGTCCTGCGGAGCAAGAAAACCGAACTCGCCCTCGCCCAATTCGTTGCTGAGGATAATCTGGTAGGCGGACGGGCCGATTTGCTTGCTCGAGAAATCGATCTCATCGCGGAGCGAGCTGGAAGATTCGTGAATGAGGCCGCCGGCGACGGATTGGAACTGGCGATTGTTGCCGACGATATGGAGGCGAACGAGCTCGTAATCGTTGGCGGTGCGGCCCTGCGGTACATGGAGGATGAGAGTGATGGGGGTGCTGACGACGAGCCTGCTACGCATGCCGCCGACAAGGCCGTTCAGGTCCTCTTTCATGAGACCGGCGGAAGCGACGTGCTTAACCATTCCGCCGGATTGAAAGATGACCACCTCAGAGGGAAGCGGCTGCCAGTTGCCGCCGCTGTCCTTGTAATAAGCGCCAACGTTCTCGACGCCGGGAGGAAGCGGGAGCGTCGGCGCGGATGCATCGGGAGTGGAAGGCGCAGCGGAGTCGGGCGCGGAGCCTGGGCCTTTGGCGACGATGGCCGCGATAACTTTGTCGCCGACGCCGGCCTGCTTGAGCGCGATCAGGCCGTCCGGCGAGGTGTCGTATGCGCCCGACGAGGCATTGATGGTGGCGACGATGACGTCGTCTGTGAGCCCAGCCTTGACCATCTTGACGACGGAATCGTTGTTCAGCGCCTGCTGAGCGATGAGGAATGGACAAAAGGCGAGGAATAGAACTGCGGGAAACAGAACCGCGCAAATGGCCTTGCACATAGAAGCCTCTCCTTGACGATCGGGATCGGGAAACGTGTTGCAGGAATACAAGAAAATGATCCACTGAGGCGCGTTGTTTTCGCAAGAGGACTTTTGGGTTAGGGTGCTCGGTTGAGCAAGAGAAAGGCGCGCAAGAGAATGGCCGCCGCGAGAATGATGGCGGCGGCCGAGAGGGGTCGCGGAGGCTGCTACTGGGTCTCGGAGGAGACTCGATCGCCTTCCTGGAATCCGGACCCGGAGACAGGAACGCAGACCGAGGAGGCATCGTCAACGTCGGTAGCGCGGACCACGCCGATGGTGGTGGTGAGGCGGCGAATGACCTGACCGGTGGAGGGGTCCTTGATTTCCTTGGTGACGCGGAGGACTTGAAGCTGATCGCCGACCTTGACGCCGGCTTTGGCGCCAACGTTGAGAATGATCTGTCCGCCATCGACCGCGGCGACAAGGCCATCGACTTTGATGGTTCGCACGGTGACCTTGGAGGCATCGGCGATCAGGTTGGCGGTGAGCTGATCGACGGCGGCCTTGGTGGCTTCGCCGATGATGGTGTTTTGGAAGTTGCTGGAACCGAAGTCCACATTGCCACCGCCAAAGCCGTGCCAGTTGCCGCCGCCGCCCAGGAGCGAGGTGGAAGAGCGGCTGGACTGGCCAGTGCCCTCGGCCACGGCCAAGATTTCGCCGGTGTCGACGTTGACCACGCGGAGATTGATGGCCACGTTGGCCTTGGAGTTGGAGTGGCCGATGCCGCCGATGCCGATGCCGTGCCAGTTGCCACCTCCGCCGCCCACGTTCTGGTTCTTGGTCTCGTTGCCGAACTCAGTAATAGCGCCGATGATGATGGCATCAACGCCTGCCAGCTTGCCCAGGCGCGCAGCGGTGGCGGGGTCGGCACGATTTGAATTGGAGAAATTCTGCTCGGTCATGAGCTTGTCGAGGGCCTGGCGCTCATAGACGGAGAAGGTGCCGTCCTTAACCAGATTGGTAATGAGCAGATCGGTGATGCCCTTGCCGATGTCGACATCGGCGCCGAACATGGCGGAGGAGTAGCTTTGCACCGTGGCGTAGTCGAAATCGAGCACGGCGACACGGGGTTTGCGCGTTGGAGCGGTTTGGGCGGAGGCGGGCAACACGGCCAAGGCAGCGGCGAAGGCCAACAGCCCCGCCAATAGAGAAGCGGATCTTTGTGGGTTCACGTAATGACCTCAAGAGGCGAACATAGGGGCCTGAAAGAAGCGTCGATTCTTCCTGCCGCCTGTGTCAAGGCAAATCGGAGGTGAAGACCAAATCATTTCGGGAGATCATGGGAATCGGAAGTAGCGCTCGAGGGAACGCGATGCGATCGGGCAGCGGCCGATTTTAACCGGGCAAACAACGACTGGCGGGGGCAGCGGCGGGCACTTTCGAGGCGGTTATTTTGGGATTTCCAGCGTTTGCTCGCGGTGCGGCGGTGTGCTAACCTTGATTCCTGTGCCGTGTACGCGGAAAGCTGGAGTGTGTCCGCGCACAAGTCGGCCTCCGGAAGGGTTTCCGGGTGGGTAAAGAGCTGGCGTAGCTCAGCTGGTAGAGCATCTGATTTGTAATCAGAGGGTCGGGGGTTCAAATCCCTTCGCCAGCTCCACAAGACGGAAGCCGGAACGGGAGACGAAATCGGCAAGAGTTGACCGGCGAACAGGAAATTTGGAACGCCGGGCCTCAACTCCGCGGAGATTCCACTTCAGGCGAAAGATCGAGATGTTCCGGAGAGTATCCGGAGGTTGCGGCGTGCGTGGAAGATGGATGAGCGGGGAGATGGGCGAATGTTTTGGGACGCCGCGTGCGGATTTTTGGTGCGCGGGGCCTTTGGGCACAGGTGGCCGAGCGGTTAATGGCAGCAGACTGTAAATCTGCCGCTCCTTGGAGCTACGGAGGTTCGAATCCTCCCCTGTGCACCACGACAGTGATTAGTGGTTAGCGATTAGTGGGCAGTGAACAGTGAAGAGTGCCGGCAAGGAATTGGATCGGAAGTACTGGGCGGCTCTCGGAATGTTCGCGGTTTTGGCAGTGCTGGTTTGGCTGACGATGGGTGACGGTGCGGTGCCCGTGTTTGGCAGGCCGGTGGAGTTAAAGCTGATTCCGCTGATTGTGATTGGCGGGATGGCTTTGAGAACGGTTTTAGCTCGGCATGCGGAGAAGATTCGCAGGGCCGGGGAGAAAGACAGCTGACAGCTTTCAATTGAAGGCTGTGAGTTGTGGTTCGAGGGCTGATGTAGCTCAGTTGGTAGAGCACTCCCTTGGTAAGGGAGAGGTCACCGGTTCAAACCCGGTCATCAGCTCCAGAAATCGGAAGGCAGTTCACAGTTCTTAGTTCGCAGTTCTCATTTTTTCCCGCAGAAGCTGCGGACGAGAGTTGAATCGCTGTAATGGGCGAGAGAATAACTACGAACTGTGAACTACGAACTGTTTTCGAGGGCGGGAGTAACTCAGTGGTAGAGTCACAGCCTTCCAAGCTGTTGGTCGCGGGTTCGATCCCCGTCTCCCGCTCCATAGTTTGGGTTTTGGCTTTTGTGAGGGTTGCAGAGGATGTTTGAGCAGGCAGCGATTGCGGTCACGGATGAGCAGGGATATGCGAAGCTCCATACGCTGATCGATGCGGCGTTTGATGCGCGCGACGTGGAGGTCTTTCTGAACCGTGTGAGCAAGGCGAAGCTGCGGGTGAGGAATTACGAAGGCATCCTGGAGCGCGGGCTGTTGGGCAAGGAAGCGATCGGGCTGTACAAGGGATTGCCGGTTTCAGACCAGGCGCTGACGCGCGAGCGGTATTTGCGGCTGGTGGAGAAAGTGCCGCTTGAGCTGAGGCAAAGGTATTTGAAGGTTTACGCCTATTACTGAGGGCGGCGCCGAATGTACGTGGTCACGACGAACACCGGCGGCTGGGTTGAAGGTACGAACACAGAGATCCGCATCGAGTTTGACGATGATGCCAAGGCGGAAGCGGACAAATGGAGCGGGCCAACAAAGAACATGCTCGAAAAATGCGCTTGGCGAGTTATCAGCGAGCGGTGGGATGAAGTATCCGGAGATTCGATAACGATTAGGCTTAGCCGATTTGACGTGCTCGGCTTGATTGAAAGACTCCGGGTCGCAAATAAGGAAACACCGAATTGAAAGCAGAGACGGAGAGTTGAAAAATGGCGAAGGAAAAGTTTGATCGTTCAAAGCCGCACGTGAACGTGGGGACGATCGGGCACATCGATCACGGCAAGACGACGTTGACGGCGGCCATCACCAAGGTATTGCAGAAGCACAACCCGAAGAACGTGTACCGCTCGTTCGATTCGATCGATAACGCGCCGGAAGAGCGGGAGCGCGGCATCACGATCGC
>PLGG01000051.1 GCA_003138515.1 Acidobacteriaceae bacterium
GAGATTGTGGCGGAATTGCGAAAAGCAGGGAACGAGGGACCAAGGGAGCAAGGGAGCAAGGGAGCGAGGGAGCAAGGGAACGAGCGAGGCGTATGATTGGCGCAAGAATTTTCATCGTGGATTGCGTTCGCATCCTACCCCTGCTCAATCTCGACCCGCTGCCGTTGCGAAGGGCCAAGCGGCACTGGTAGCGGATCGGGCTTCTCCATTTGCATCCAGTATGCGCCGGAAGCGCGAAATGATCGGCAGACTTGGCGGGGAAGATTTGCCCGTGTTTTCAATGGATTGCGAGGCAGTGAAGCGGGAGGGCACTTGACATGAAGCGAGGGAACGTCCCGTCTGTCCCCAGGTTCCCATGAATCATCGAACACATTTGTGTTGTGCGTCTGCATCCATCCTGCGATGCGCTGCTTGTTGCCCCATTTGCCGTATCGTCCTCACAGGGAGGGGTTCGATTTGCGCACATCCTCTTCTTCTGGCTGATGCCATGGCACTCTACTGCAGGCTGATTTGGCTTCGTCAAACAACTTTTTTGCCGGAGCTGCATTGAGCCGTCGATCTCTTCAAAATCAAATTACCAAAGTTACCCTTATGCTGCGGGACAGTAATAAGATCACCGATAACTTTGGGTAGTTACCAAATTTTCAATCATTTACAGTACCCTCGTCACTCCCTCAGTGCTAGAGTCTGAGTCCTGCCGATCTTTTCATGTCTCTTCACGTTGGGCCGGAGACGGAAAACCTTTTTGGGATCCGTTGCTAGAACGAGAACAGCTTCCCTCAACAGCGATTGAGCAGCAATAGCAGCAAACAATAGATAGATATCGCGAGGTTCGCATATGAGTCGCATATGAGTGTTGTGTCAATTCCGGACGCGGTTGCGATCAATATCGCAAGCCAGTGCGATCGCGGAAAGGCTCGCGAGGAAAACCAGGATACTGTCCATCACATCAGCGCGCGGCTCGGCGATCTGCTGGTTGTTGCGGAAGGCATCGGCATGTACGCGGGTGGCGGCCAAGCCTCGCGGATGGCGGTGGATACCATCTCGTCCAGCGTCGTGGGTATGCCGGCATTCTTCCCGCCGGAGATTGCGGTTGAGGAAGCCGTATACCACGCGAATGCGGCGATCTTAGAAGCGGCTGTGGAGCCCGATTGCCCGGATAGCCGCATGGGGACCACGGTGGTTGTCGCGCTGCTGCGTACCGACGCCGATCATGCGCACGCACCTGTACAGGCGATCATCGCCCACGTGGGCGACAGCCGCGCGTACCTGGTCCACGACCAGAAGCTCACGCTGCTCACCCGCGATCACACCGCTGAGCAGGATCTGCCCCACAACAATGAGATCACGCCGCAGGAGGTAGAGACCCATCCGGATAAATCGTTACTGACGCGGTACCTGGGACTGGAGCTCAAAGTGCGGGTGGAGATGCGCGAGGTACCGCTCGAGGTCGGCGACACACTGCTGCTTTGCTCCGACGGTCTTTGGGGCTACGTTCCGGAGCAGGAAATTAAGCGCGTATTGGCCGATGGGACTCGCAGCGTGGAGGCGGCTTCCCGCGCACTGCTGAATCTAGCCCTCGATGCAGGCGGCTACGACAATGTAGCGATTGAGATCGCGCGCGTGACCCAAAGCTACGATTCGGCGGCGGCAGATGCATGCACAATCGAACCTCGATCCGAGGCACCGCCGGAGATCAAGTCCGTGGGCGAGTTCGCACCCGCATCGGATACATCTCAGTCCGACTGGCCCAATGCACCCGTAATGCTGGAGGGGGTCAACTCCGTGACTGGGCTTCTGCCTGCGAAAAGAAAGAAAGTGTTCAGTCTTATTAGAGGTCTCGGAAGACGCATTTCATACAAAGACGCCATGGCCGAGAAACCAGCAGCCGCAGAGCCAGCCGCTCCCTCGGTCTCGGGCGTTCAACCGACTGTCTCCTGGGCGACACCAGAGCCAATCGCCTACGGCATTGGGTTGAGCCCCGTCCAGCTCAACGCTAGAGCTTCGGTCCAGGGAAAATTCCTCTACACCCCAGGCCCGGGCTATGTATTGCCGGCAGGAACGCACACGCTCTGGGTGACTTTCTATGCGACCGACTCACCGGAAGACAATCCGGTGCTGGCCGCGGTCTCCATCACTGTCTCGAAAGCTACGCCCTCCATCCAGTGGCCCACGCCTTCTAATGTGCCCCCTGGCGTCGCGCTTGGTGCCGCTCAGCTCAATGCCTCGGCCTCTGTCCCGGGCACATTTGAGTACTCTCCAACGGCCGGCGAGCTGCTCCCGGCCGGATCGCATACTCTGTCGGTCACGTTCAATCCGAAGGACAAGGCCAACTACACAACGGCGCAAGCGACTATTTCGGTTACTGTAGCCGAGACCGTTCCGGAGATCGATTGGACTTCGCCAGAACCAATCCCCTATGGTACGCCTCTCGGCGCCGCCGAGCTCAACGCCTCAGCTTCGGTCCCGGGCACATTTGAGTACTCTCCAACGGCCGGCGAGTTGCTCCCGGCCGGATCGCATACTCTGTCGGTGACCTTCACTCCCAGTGATGGAACGAGCTACGCAACAGCGCTGGCGACCGTGCCGCTCACCGTGACCCGGAGAACACTAGCCATCGTGTGGCTCGCCCCGGGAAGAATCACTTATGGTACCGCATTGAACGACACCCAGCTGAACGCAACCGCATCGGTGCCTGGAACCTTCCTCTACAATCCCGGCCCGGGAGCGGTGCTCGCCGCGGGCGAACACACGCCCTCTGTCGTCTTCACGCCGTCGAATCTGTCTGATTACACTCCGGCACAGGCCGCCGTACCCCTCAGCGTCGCCAAGGCGACTCCAACCATCAGCTGGCCCGCGCCTGACCCGATCAATAGTGCCACTCCGCTCGACTCGGCCCAGCTCAACGCCAGTGCTTCCGTCCCCGGAACTTTTGCCTATAGTCCGGCGGCGGGCGAAGCACTTGGGCCCGGAGCCCACACACTTTCGGTAACTTTCACTCCTGCCGATAGCGTGAATTACTCACTGGCACAAGCTAACGTATCACTGACCGTAACCGAAATCATGCCCGCTGTGATCACTTGGCTAAGCCCTTCCTCGATTTCTTATGGAACGGCTCTCGGCGATGAGCAGTTGAGTGCCAGCTCCCCGGTGCCTGGATCGTTTCTCTACACTCCGTCGGCCGGCGACGTGTTGCCGCCAGGCGAGCACAAGCTCTCGGTCATCTTCACTCCAGAAGATCAAGGGAGGTACGCCAAGGCGAAGGCCGCCGTGACGTTCATAGTAGAGGGACTGCCGAATGCTGCCTCGCTGCTCAGGGCAGCTTCGCAGACGCCGCCTGCTTCGGGCGTTACTCCTCAGTGTGCCGTGGCCGCTGCCGCGGAACGAGGGGTTGAAAGAAAGGACGATGAACCTGCCCAAAGACTTCAACGTGAAACTCGCACTTATAAAGGTGCAATCTACGAGAAGGGAGACGACGGCCAATGGCATCTCCAGCGAAAGTAACAGAGATATTACCCGATACACTTCCTGAAGATTTCGGCGAATGGGACGACGAAAAATCTCCGTCGACGCAACCGATCCGGCTTGCTAGCTCTGAACACGGCCCCGGCCTCGGAGTGGTCCCCAGGCCGGCCACGCAGCCCGCAGAGTCACACGATTCCGTGACTGCGCCGGGGAATTTGCTGCGTGGGGCGGCATTGTCCCCCTCGGCTCCCGAGTTCGTGGAGGATGCGATCTTCCTCCATCGAGTGCGCTCTCTGAGCCCGGCTTTGGATCGACCGCACGAGACTGTCGCGCAAGGGCTAGCAACTGCGCCGGCTCCTCAGGCCGCAGCGATGACCGAGGCCGATGAAATTCTCCCCCACTTCTTCCGGGCCGAGACGACCGAGCCGAAGCCAGCCAAGAAGAAGCGGCCCATCATTGCGGGCACGAGCGCCGCTCTGGTGGTGGTTCTTGCTGCAGCCATGATCCTGGTGTTGAGTCATAGAACGGGGTCGTCGGTGAAGCCGGTTGCCGCTCCAGAGCCCGCGGTGACCGTGATTCAACAGCCGGAAGACGCGACTCTCAAGCCGACCCTTTCGACGCCGACGGTGCCGGCACCCACCCAGCCCGTGGCGGCCGCCAGGGACGCGCAGCATAGCTCAGGCGCAGCGCCGGCGTCAGATCGGGAGAATGCGGGCCCCTCGCAGGCACGAGCTCAGATGATGAATGATCAGCTGAGAGCGCCGGCTCGGACTCACATGGCAGCGGCTCCCGCAGAGCAGGCTCCTCCGCCACTGGGCGGCTTTGCCGCAGCCGACATGGATGGATCAGGCAATAACAAAGCGATCGGCAGTGTCTTCAGCAGCGCGAAACAGCCCATCGTGGGGGCCGCATCTCCCAAGGCCGTCACCGTTTCGTCCGGTGTTATATTTGGTTTGCTGATTCAGAAGAGACCGCCTGTTTATCCGCTGATCGCCAAGGCAGCCCGCGTCTCTGGCACCGTGGTGCTGGCAGCCACCATCTCCAAGACCGGAACGATCAAGAATCTGCACGTCGTGAGCGGACCGGTCATGTTGCAGGAGTCTGCTGTCGATGCGGTGCGGACCTGGCGCTACAAGCCCTATAAGCTCAACAACCAGCCGACGGAGGTCGAGACGACGATCAATGTGACCTTCTCGCTCCAGTACTAAGGAGGCTGGCTGACGCCGGCCTTCTGCTTACTGGAAAGCCGGGCTCACGGGGTCGAACGGACCACAAGCTGACAGCGCAGGGCCGTCGACACTTGCAAATCGGCTGGCCAGCACTGATCGAAGCCGGGCCGAGCGGCGATTTGGACGCAGATCTGCCCGTCACGCTCCTGGCTTTATGGGTGGGTGGAGATCGCAGGCTGGCAGTGCAGTTCCTTCAGCAGTCAGCCGATCGAATACTCGAATCGGTCGGCTCTTCGGATATGCCCAGTGAGGCAGGTTCGTTTCCGCTGCTTGCCCAGTGGTAGCTTCCCATAACGCCGCAGTGTCCTGGAATAAGGTTCCGCCCAGATTGTCGCCTACCCGGCAGTTACTTCGCAGTAACCAAAATTGCCACTGACCGCACACCTCAGAATTAGCACAAAATCCAAGCGCGACTTTCAGGGCGTTCATCTTATTGAACTTGGAGCCCATTCGAGACATGGGCCACCCATTTCTGTGTGGCTGGGTGAGAGTGGGTTTGTTTTTGCAGATTGCTTCGTTTCGCTCTTTGCGAGCGGAGCTGAGAGCTGAAAGCTGATGGCTGAAAGCTGTTACTTCACCTTCTTGCACCGTTCCATAATTTTTACGTGCAGCCGCTCGCTCACTTCGGTGGGGACTTCGTAAATCTCGTGGCACTGGAAGATCTCGATGGTCTTGCGCGTGGTGTTCAGGACCACTTCGCAATGGCCGCATTTGCGAAGGTGAGCTTCAATCTCGGTGCGGGTCTCGACGGCGATCGATTCGTCGAGCACGTCGTCGAGAATTTGCAGGAACTCAGTGCAGGTCATGCTTCAGCCCCGTCTCCGCCTGGCGCTGCGGCCGCTTGCGCAATCGCCGGAGCTTTTCTGCCAAAGTAGCGCGTGAGCCGCTCGCGCAGTTGCAGCCGCGCCCGCAGCAGTCGCGACTTCACGGCCGGAACGCTCAATCCCAGCGTTTCGGCAGTCTCCTCGGTCGAGAGACCTTCCACGTCGCGCAGCACAAAAACCACGCGAAAGCCCTGCGGCAGGCCCTGAATGGTTTTCTTGAGAATCTCGGCCAGTTCGGACTGGGTGTAATTCTGCTCTGGATTCGGCGCCCAGTCGGCGAAGTCGCGCGGCACGCTTCCCTCGTCGGTCTGCACGTCCTCGTCCATAGAGACCAGTTTGCCTGTGCGCCGCTTGCGCAGCCGCATCAGGCTCTCGTTTACCGCGATTCGTACTAGCCATGTGTAGAACTTCGAGTTTCCTTGAAACTGATTGAGCTTCTCATACGCCTTCAAAAACGCGTCCTGCATTACGTCTTCGGCGTCTTCACGGTTTTGCGTAATGTGTTGCGCAATCCTGAAGATCTGCCGCTCGTACTTGCGGACAAGCGTGTCGTACGCCGCCACATCGCCGGCGCGGACCTGTGCTACCAGCGCCACGTCGGGATGCTGCTCGTCTTGACCGGCTACTGGTTGGATGGTTGACATTGAACTTGGTTCCAGAAAGATGACGCGAAAGTTGCAGGCAGGTTCGCCGCATGGTGGCTCGCCGCAGGGAATCACTTCTGCCGGGCTGGAATGAATGGCGCTAGCTCAAAAAGGCCCGGCAAAAGATGAGTGTAACGGACGCGGCGGCAGAGAGCCAAACCGGACTGTTTGAAGGGATCTTTCAACAACCCTAGGCACGAGGTTGATCTTTCGCCCGCTAAAGCGGGCTTTGGGTTGTGCATCAACCGCGCAACCCCAGGCTTGCGCCTGGGGCTACCTTCTGGCGCCCGCTGAAGCGGGCGACGGCCGGGGCCAAAGGCGGCGGGGGAAGGCGGGTCCTAAACATTCACTGACCGAACGTGCCGATCTGGTTACGCAAGTGATTCCCGGCGGCGTTCGCTTGCGTCCAATTCGGCATACAGTGGAACTATGGCTTGCTTGCTTTCCCCAGCGCGTGTCACACCGCCGGTTCTTCGGCCTGCGCTCGCGGCCCTGGCGGTTCTGTTGCTGCAATTCGCGGTTACGTCGCCGTCGCCGGCGCAATCCACTCCGGCTCCAGCAGCCAGCACGCATGATTCCGCTAAGCCGCCGTCGAATGCACACGCTTCGCCTAGCGCCAGGGCCGACAATGGCAGCGGCAACGCCGAAAGTGCGAGTCCTGAGCCGACGCCGAAGAAAACGCATGCGAAGCACGCGCCGGTTCATCAGTCAGGCCGGGCGAGCAATCATTCGAGCCGGGCGGCACGGCTGGCGCGGACAGCGCGGATCAAGCTGGCTTTCGTCGCCTCAAAAGAGCTGCAGCCCATGGCGCAGCAACTGGCCACTCTGCGCACGCCTGCGGCTTATGCAGGAGTCGCCGCCTACGCGCACAGCCACACAGGCGAAGCGGCCGCTGCGGCTTACCTGGCGCTTGGCCACGCCTACCTGCTCGACAAACGCTATGCCGAGGCCGAATCGGCTCTGGCCCAGGCTCGCCGCGCTGACGGGGAACTCGGCGACTACGTAGACTTTCTCGACGCCCAGGCCAGCCAAGGCGCCGGCGACGACTCCGCCGCTGAAACGGCTTTGCACGGATTCACCGACCGCTATCCCGAGAGCATTTTCGACGACCAAGCACCCGAGCTTGAGGCGAACATCCTGCTGGCGATGGGCAAGCTGACCGAGGCGCGCCAGGTTCTCGCGGGCGCCGCGGGTTCGCCCGCCGCGGATCGCGCAGGCTTTCAACTGGTGGAGGGCGAAGTGGAGCAGGCGCTCGGCCAGCAACAGGCGGCGGAGGCCACTTTCAAACGGGTATTGTTGGCGCATCCTTTGAGCCCGGAGGCGCAGACAGCGCGCGCCAAGCTCACTGAGTCGGGCGCCGAGGCCACATTGACGGTCGCAGATTTGCGCACCCTGGCGGACGCCTATTACAACGCCGGCCGCTACGATGAGGCCGCAGAACAGTTTCGCGTGCTGGCGCGCGAGCCGGGCCTGGACGCCGCTACCCGGCAAGTTTTCGCCGTCTCCGAAGCTGCCTGCGAGTTGAAGTTGAAGCGGCTGACCCCGGCCCAGGTACAAGGCCTGCCTGATAGCGACGACGAAAACGGCGCTCGCCGCCTCGACCTGCTGATGGAGCTGGCTCGCGGCCGCGACGATGCCGCGGATCAGCAGCGAATCGTGTCGGAGATGGAAACGAGGTTTCCCCACAGCCCGTGGCTGGCCGACGCTCTATTCTCCAGCGGCAACATGTACCTGCTCAAGCATGACTACCCAACGGCGATCCAATACTACGGCGAACTGGCCACGCGCTTTCCCAGTGACAAGAACGCAGCGGCCGCGCACTGGCGGTCAGGCTGGCTAAGCTATCGCCTCGGCCTTTACCAGAATGCAGAGCGGTTGTTCGATGAACAGATTCGGCTCTATCCCGCCGCTGTGGAGACGGTCTCCGCGCTCTACTGGCGCGGACGTCTTTACGAGACGCTCGACCACAATGCTGCGATGGCAGCGACGAATTACCGCACCATCGTGCGCGCCTACCAGCACTTCTTTTACGCGCAGATGGCGCGGAAGCGGTTGCCGACGCTGGGCGGCGCTCAGCCTGCATCCGATCCGCAACTGGATCGTTTCCAGCCCACGCCTTTGCCGCACCTGGTGGACACGTTCCCGGAGGATAGCCCGCATCTGGCCAAGGCGCGTCTGCTGGCCAACGCGGGCTTGAACGAATACATCGCGCAGGAGATCAAGGCCGATCCCGACTCCACTTCATGGAGCGCTCTGGCCGAAGCGCAAATTTACTCGTCTTATGGCGAAATTCATCGCGCCGTTCGCTCGCTGAAGCGGGCGTTGCCCGGCTCGGCATCCGCATCCATTGAGTCGATCCCTCTGGTCTATTGGCGGATCCTGTTTCCCGAGCCATGGTGGGACACGATCCAGGCCGAGTCGGCGAAGAACAATCTCGATCCCTATCTGGTGGCTTCGCTGATCCGGCAGGAATCGGAGTTCGATCCGTCGGCGATATCGCGCGCCAACGCTTACGGCCTGATGCAGTTGCTGCCTTCGGTGGGGAAAAAGATGGCCCACGAAGAAGGCATCACTTCCTTCCAGACGTTTCAACTGCTTGACCCGGCCATGAACATCCGGCTGGGGACGCGCTATCTCCGCCAGATGCTCGACCGCTTCGGCGGCGTGCAGGAGTATGCGCTGGCCGCTTACAACGCAGGAGACAGTCGCGTGGCCGATTGGCAGGCCGCAGGCCCCTATTCGGGCATCGACGAGTTTGTCGAGTCCATTCCGTTCACCGAGACGCGGGAATACGTCGAGGCCATTCTGCGCAATGAGGAGACCTACAGGGCGATCGACGATTTTGCGCGCTCGCACAGCGCCACGGCGACGGCGGCCTCGCGGTAGTTTGCATTTCTCGCCACAACCACGCAAGATGGGAGACTCGTCTGCGGGCGTGGGCAAGCAGGTTATGTTTTGTGGGCAACGGACGTGTGCGGGCCTGGAGACCCGCACGACAGCCGGTCTGGAGACCGGCGCTACGACATGTCCGCGGCTGGTAAGAAATGCGGGCTAAGTTGAAATGTGTGCCTCTGGACCGGGGGAATCCCATTTGCTACTCTCGGGCTCCGATTCGAATTGACAACGTGGTTCGGCCCGGCAAAACTGTCCTAAACCGGACGCATGCATCTAATACTCGTAAGTGTTTCGCAGCCTGCTTTTCCTTGAAGAACAGAGCCTGGCGCGACACGGTCATGGCTCGGAACCATCAACCCCGGAGGGAACGATGTCAGCCGACTTGAGCTTTCTGGAAGAATGGATCCCCGAACGAATGGAGCCAGGAACGATTTTCGTCCTGGAGAATCAGGCCAAGCTGGGCCACGCCCAGAATCCCTATGTGGCCGTAATGTCGTGCCCGCGCTGCGGGACGCTGGGGCTGATCACTCGCCGCCAGCTATGCGGAGGCGAGCCGATGATCTGCGGAGGCGACGAATGCTCGGCGGAATACAGGCTCGATGGCGAAAGCATTTGTTACCGGTCGACGCAGTAATCGCGTCGGTCGTGAACCGTGAAAACCTGACCCCTGAAACCTGACCGCCGTCTCGCTACTGCTGCAGGGTGTAGTCCGACTTGGTGGTCTTTGCGCCGGTTTCGGCCGGCGTGGGGAGTTGCGACCGGTCCCATCCTCCGCCCAGAGCCTGCACCAATTGCACTGCCGACGTCATCTCCTCGACATGGAGCGCATTGAGGGTTTCCTCGTTATTCAGCAAAGTGGTCTGCGCAATTACGACATCGACATACGGATCAACCCCGGTGTTGTAACGCACCAACTCCAGATTGAGATAGTCCTGCCCGTCCTTGACCGCAGCTTGCTGGCGCAGAATCTGCTGCGAGTATGTTCGCGTGGCCACCATGGAGTTTTCCACCTGCTCGAAGGCAGTGAGCACGGTCTGCCGGTAAGTGGCCAGGTCGGCGTTGTACTGAGCTACATACTGATGCAATTCCGCGCGATAGAGCCATCCGTCGAAGATCGTTTCGGCGACCGATGGGCCAATCGACCAGACCCGGCTGGGCCAATTGAACAGGCTGGTTAATGCAGAGCTCTGAAATCCGCCGGATGCGCTGATCGTCACTTGCGGGAAAAACGCGCCGTAGCCGATCCCGATGACGGCGTTCTCCTGGGCGAGTGTGCGCTCGGCCGCCGCGATGTCGGGCCGCCGCTCCGCAAGCTGGGAGGGGACGCCGGTGGGAATGGAAGGCGGCTTGAAGATCAGGGGCTTGACGGGAACGGAAAAATCGCTCGGCGGCTTGCCCAGCAGTACTGCGATGGCGTTTTCGTATTGCGCGCGCAACAGGCCCACATTCGTGGCTGCCGCTTCCGCGGACTCCACTGTCGTCTTGGCCTCGGCAACCGAAATGTAATCGCCGACGCCGGTGTCATATTGCGCTTGCGCGTAGTCCAGCGATTTCTTTTCGTCCACGACGGTCTGATTCAGAATCTGCTGCAGCATATCCTGGCCGCGAATCTCGAAGAAATACTCCGCCAGGCTGGCCTGTTCGGTGAGCTTCTCCGTTTGAAGATCGGCGGCGCTCACCTGCGAGGCGTATTCCGCTTCGTGGACCTCGTTGCGGATCTTGCCCCAGAAATCCGGCGTCCACGAAAGGTCAATCGGAGCATTCCAAAGCGTTGACTGCTTGCCGGTGTTGGCCTGGGTGGAGTTGCTCAGGGTTCCGGAACTCTTGGATCGGTTCCACGTCGGGTTAGCGGTGATCGTGGGCCAATATTGCGAGCGCGCCTCGGCAATCGTGGCGCGGGCCGCCATGTAATTCTCGAAGTACTCCTTCAGGTTCTGGTTGTCGATATTGAGCTGTTCTTCCAGCGCGTTCAGTTCCGGATCGCCAAAAACCTCCCACCAGTTGCCGCGGATCATCGCGTCCTGCGGGCTCGCCACCTTCCATCCATCGGTCGACTGGAAGTTGACGGTGGACTCCTTGTAATTCGGCGCGGTCACCGCCGGCGGCGCGGGAGCGTGATACGGGGGGCCGACGCGGCAGCCGCCGAGCAGCGTAAATAACCCGAGCGCGCCGGCTGTAAACGAAATCGGAATTCGGTTTCCTGGTTCAAACATGGTCAATATCCTTCATTACGACGCCGTTCCTTCTGCCGTTGCCGGTAGCGTGTCACGGGTCCGGCCGAGGGCGCGCAGGCGAAGACGGTCCATCATCAGATAAACCACCGGAGTGGTGTATAGCGTGAGCACCTGGCTCAAAAGCAATCCGCCCACGATGGTGATTCCCAAAGGCTTCCTCAGTTCCGAGCCGGTGCCGGATCCGAAGGCCAGCGGCAGGGCACCGCAGATCGCGCACATGGTGGTCATCATGATGGGGCGGAAGCGCAGCAGGCACGCCTCAAAGATCGCCTCTCGCGTTGTCTTGCCTTCGTTGCGTTCAGCCTGCAGCGCGAAATCGATCATCATAATGGCGTTTTTTTTCACAATCCCGATCAGCAGAATGATGCCGATGATCGAAATCATGTTGAGATCGACGTGGAACAGCATGAGGGCGAGCATGGCGCCAACGCTGGCCGACGGCAAGGTGGAAATAATGGTGAGGGGGTGAATCAGGCTCTCATAAAGAATGCCGAGCACAATGAATACGGAAAGCAGCGCGGTGACGACCAGAATTGGCAGCGACGACAGCGATTGCTGATAAGCCTGAGCGGTCCCGGCAAAAAAGCCGCGAACCGTACCGGGCATGGCCAGCCTTTCTTCCATCTGCGACACCTCGCGCGTTGCGTCGCTGAGCGCGGCGCCATTTTTCAGGTTGAAGGAAACAGTGGTTGACGGAAAAAGACCGGTATGAGCGACCTGCAGCGGCGTTGTGTTGGTGCTTGGCTTGGCCACGGAGAGCAAGGGCGAAACAGCGTTCAGCCCCGCGGCCGCCGAAGAACCGCCGGGTGGCGCGAAGTAGATGTTATTCAGACCGGACGGATCCTGCCAGTACTGCGGCGCCACTTCCATGACCACGTAGTACTGGTTGAGCTGGGTGTAAATCACGGAGACTTCCGACTGACAGAATGCGCTGCAGAGGGCACTGTCGAGCGATTGCGGCGTCTGGCCCATGCGCGCCGCGGTGACCCGGTCGTAGTTGAGCGACTCCTGCAGGCCGCCGTTCTGCCAGTCGGTGTTCACGTCCGTCAGGTCGGGAAGCTTTTGCATATTCTGGTAAAGAACCGGAGCCCAATGCGCAAGGTCATCGATGTTGTCGGATTGGATGGTGTATTGATAGAGCGCACCGCCGCCGCGTCCTCCGATGCGCAAATCCTGTGCGGCCTGAAGAAATGCCGAGGCCACGGGCAAGCGGTTCATTTTGGGCCGCAGGCGGTTGATCACGTCCGCCGCCGAGGTCTGGCGCACACCGCAATTGGGGCCTTCTTTGCATTGAGTGCTCAGGGGCTTGAGAGCCATGAACATGAAACCGGCGTTACCGCCGCCGGTGTAAGCCAGAACGTGGGCCACGGCGGGATCGGCTTTGACCACTTTTAACAGCGACGTCATGGAGAAATTCATGAAGGGAAAGGAAGCGTCCTGTGGACCCTGCACCTGGCCCATGACGATGCCCGTGTCCTGTTGCGGGAAGTATCCTGTCGGAATCCTGAAGATGACGAGAACGTTGAGGGCGATGGTAAGAAGGAGCACGACCAGCGTCAGCCCCGGATTGTCCAGGACCCACGCCAGCGATCGCCGGTAAACCCAGATCATGCCGTTGAGGCCTTTTTCGCTGGATCGGTAGAGCCAATTGTGCTTCTCGCCCTCCTTGTGAGCTTTGAGCAGGTGCGCGCACATGGTGGGGGTGGTGGTTAAGGAAATGACCATGGAGATGAGGACGGCCGTGGAAAGGGTGACCGCGAATTCGCGGAAGAGGCGCCCGATGATGCCGCCCATCATGAGGATGGGAATGAAGACGGCAATCAGCGAAATGCTGATGGAAAAGACCGTAAACCCTATCTCCTTGGCGCCCTGTAATGCCGCGGCAAGCGGCTCCATGCCGCTTTCGAGATTCCGGGTGATGTTCTCCATGACGACAATTGCGTCGTCCACCACGAATCCCGTGGCGATAACGATGGCCATCAGCGAGAGGTTGTCGAGGGTGTAGCCGAGCAGATACATGATGGCGAAGGTGCCGATGAGCGAGGTGGGCACGGCGACTAAGGGAATGAGCGTGGCGCGCGGGCTGCGCAGGAATACGAAGACCACCAGGATGACGAGACAAACCGACACGACCAAGGTTCTCTCTACAGTGAAGACCGAAGCCCGGATGGTCACGGTTCTATCGACATCCACAGTCGTCTTGATTCCCGCCGGCAGCACCGCCTCAAGAAACGGCAATTGCGCCTTGACGCGGTCGACGGTCTGGATGATGTTGGCCCCGGGCTGCCGGAAGACGGTGAGCACTACCCCCCTGGTGCCGTCGATGTATCCAGCGGTGCGGATGTTCTGCGTGGAGTCCTCGACGCCGGCCACATCGGACAGACGGATAGCCTGGCCGTTGTGATAGCCGATGATCAGGGGCGCATAGTCGGCAGCCTCGGAGATCTGGTCGTTGGTAATGATGTCTTCGCTGATTCCGGAGTTGGAGAGCTGCCCCCTCGGCGTATGCGAGTTTTGCAGGCTGAGCACCGATTGCACCTTGCCGAGAGTAAGGCCGAAACTCTCCAGCTTGGTGGGGTTTACCTCGACGCGCACCGAAGGCGTACCGCCGCCTTGCACACCCACCTGCCCGACACCCTGAATCTGCGAGAGCTTTTGCTCGAGGATGGTGGAGGCAAGATCGTAGAGCTTAGTCACCTCGTACTTGTCGGAGGTGAGGCTGATGATCATGATGGGCGAATCGGCCGGATTGATCTTGCGGTAGGAAGGATTGGACGGCAGATTCACGGGCAGATAAGTTCGCGCCGCGTTGATGGCGGCTTGCACATCGCGGGCTGCGCCGTCGATGTTCCGGCTAAGGTCGAACTGCATGGTTACATTGGTCGATCCCAGCGAACTTGACGAGGTCATCTCGGTGATGCCCGCAATGTGGCTGAACTGGCGCTCCAGCGGCGTGGCCACCGAGGCCGCCATAATCTGCGCGCTGGCGCCGGGCAGACCGGCGGAAACGCTGATGGTCGGAAAATCCACCTGCGGCAGCGGAGCCACCGGCAACACCACGAAGGCGATCGCTCCGGTGATGCCTATGGCGATGGTGAGCAGCGTAGTGCCCACCGGCCGCCGGATGAATGGGGCCGAAAGGTTCATGCGCTCTCCGCGCCCGGCTGCGCATCAGTGGCAAGGGGCATCCGCGAAAGACGCCGGCCTTTGACGCGCTCAGCCAGCCGGTCGAAGAAGATGTAAATCACCGGCGTGGTGTAGAAGGTGAGCAATTGGCTCAGCAACAGGCCGCCGACCATGGCGATGCCGAGCGGCCGGCGCAGCTCCGAGCCCAGGCCCGATCCGAGCGCCAGCGGAAGGCCGGCCAGCAGCGCGGCCATCGTGGTCATCATGATCGGGCGGAAGCGCATCATGCTGGCTTCGTAAACCGCTTCCGTAGAATCCTTGCCGTGCTTGCGCTCAGCCTCCAGCGCGAAGTCCACAATCAGAATGCCGTTTTTCTTCACGATTCCGATGAGCAGGATGATGCCGATAATTCCCACGACGTTAAGATCCTGGCGGAAGAGCATGAGCGCGAGCAACGCGCCCACGCCGGCCGAGGGCAGCGTGGAAATAATGGTGATGGGATGGATGAAGCTCTCATAAAGGATGCCAAGAACGATGTAGACAGCGACCAGAGCGGCAAGAATCAAGAGCGGCTCGTTGGAGAGAGAGTTGTGGAACGACGCTGCCGTGCCCTGGAAATCGGACTGCAGACTGGCGGGAAACTTGAGGTTCTTAGCCGTTTTTTCGATGTCGCTGATCGCCGTTCCCAATGAAGCGTTGGGCGCGAGATTGAATGAAACCGTGACCGAAGGGAACTGCCCCTGATGATTGATGGAGAGCGCCTCGGTAGTGTCCGTCACCTGCGTGAATGCGCTGAGTGGAATGGCGTTGGCGCCCGAGGCTGAAGAGGTTGAATTCAGCGCGACTCCTGACGCCGTGCCCCCGGCCAGAACCGTGGCCGGTGCGTTGACAACCTGTGAGGACGGCGTATAGCGCACTGAAGTGGTGAGCGCGTTCGACCCCGCCGATGCCGAAGCGGAAGAGGAATACGATGTGGCGGCGCCCGCGCCGGTGGCCCCCGACGATGCGTTCGACTGAATGTAGAGGTCGCTCAGCTTCTTTGGATCCAGTTGCCACTCGGGCTGGGCTTCCAGGATCACATGATATTGATTCAACTGCGTGTAGAGAGTGCTGATCTCGCGCTGCCCGTAAGCGTCGTAGAGCGTATTGTCAATGGTGGTGGGCGCAATGCCGAGCCGGGACGCCGTCACACGGTCGATCGCCAACTGGATTGCGCGCGCGCCGGTCTGCTGATCCGTGGCTACATCTTCAAGCTCGGGCAGTTTCTTCAACTGCGCCACGAATTTGTCGCTCCACTCGTTCAACTCGTCCGTGTCCGGATCTTCAAGCGTGTACTGGTACTGCGTGCGGCTCACGCGGTCGTCCACCGTGATGTCCTGCACCGGCTGCATGTATAGGTGCATGCCGTGCACCTGGCTCAAACTGGTCTGCAGGCGGCGGATGACGTCGGAGGCGCCGACGCGTTGATTGATCGGCTTGAGGTTAATCGAGATGCGGCCGCTGTTCAGGGTGGTATTGATGCCGTCCGCGCCGATGAACGAAGACAGGCTCTCGACGGCGGGGTCTTTCAGGATGATCTTGGCCAATTCCTGCTGCTTCTCGCTCATGGCGTCGAACGAGATGGATTGCGATGCCTGCGAGATGCCCTGAATCACGCCGGTATCCTGCACCGGGAAGAATCCCTTGGGAATCACGATATAGAGAACGATGGTCAATATGAGCGTGGCCACTGCCACTAGAAGGGTAATGGTCTGGTAACGCAACACCACGCGCAGCGTGCGCCCGTAAAAGGCAATCAGCCCGTTTACTACACGTTCCGAAGCTTGATGGAAGCGGCTCTCCTGGTCTTTGGGTTTGTGGCGCAGGATGCGCGAGCACATCATGGGCGTTAACGTGAGCGAGACGACCGCCGAAATGACGATGGTGACGGCCAGCGTAACGGCGAACTCGCGGAAGAGACGGCCCACAACATCGCCCATAAACAGCAATGGGATGAGCACGGCGATCAGCGAAACGGTCAGCGACACGATGGTGAAACCGATCTGGCCCGCGCCGGTCAGCGCCGCTTCCATCGGGTCCATGCCTTCTTCCAGAAAGCGGGTGATGTTCTCGATCATCACGATAGCGTCGTCGACGACGAAGCCGGTGGAGATGGTGAGCGCCATCAGCGAAAGATTATCCAGCGAGTAGCCGAGCAGGTACATCACCGCAAACGTGCCGACGAGCGAAACCGGGACGGCGATGCTGGGAATAATCGTGGCGCGAAGACTGCGCAGAAACAAAAAGATGACCATCACCACCAGCACGACCGTCAGCAACAGCTCGAACTCTACGTCGTGCACGGAAGCTTGAATGCTCGTGGTCATGTCGGTCAGCGTCGTGACCTTGATGCCTGCGGGCAGGTTCGCCTCCAGTTGAGGCAGAACCTTCTGGATGGAGTTGACGACGGTGATGGTGTTGGCGCCGGGTTGCCGCTGGATATTGAGAATCACCGCCGGCGTCAGATTCATCCAGGCGGCCTGCTTGGTGTTCTCCACGCCATTGACCACGTTGGCGACATCTTTGACGAAGACTGGCGCGCCATTGCTGTAGGACACCACAACGTTGCCATAATCGCTGGCGCTGGTGATCTGGTCGTTGGCGTCGATCTGGTAGTCCTGGCGCGGGCCATCGAAGTTGCCCTTGGCGGAGTTGACGCTGGCCTGCGTCAAGGCCGTTCGCATATCCTCCATGTTCAGGCCGTGGGCCGACAACGCGACTGGATTCACCTGAATCCGGACTGCGGGCTTCTGGCCGCCGCTGATCGAGACCAGCCCCACGCCGGCCAACTGCGAAAGCTTGGGCGCCAGGCGCGTGTCGACCATGTCCTCAACTTGCGAAAGCGGCAGGCTGTCGGAGGTGATCGCCAGCGTGAGGACCGGCGCGTCCGCGGGATTGGTCTTGGTGTATACCGGCGGGACGGGCAAATCGGATGGAAGGAATGTCGCGCCGCCGTTGATCGACGATTGCACCTCTTCCTCGGCGACATCGAGCGAGAGCGAGAGGCTAAATTGCAGAACGATGACCGACACGCCGCCGGCGCTGGTCGAAGTCATCTGGCTTAGCCCCTGCATCTGGCCAAACTGGCGTTCGAGCGGCGCCGTGATGGTCATCGCCGTTACATCCGGGCTGGCTCCGGGATAGAAGGTGACCACCTGAATCGTCGGGTAGTCGACCTGCGGCAGCGCCGACACAGGCAACTGAAAATAAGAGACCAGGCCTGCCAGCAGAATTGCGGCCATCAGCAGCGAGGTAGCGACCGGCCGCAGGATGAATGGCCGAGATGGGCTCATGGAGCGGCCTCGGTGGTGTCGGAAGATGTGGACGGAATCGTAACCGGCGAGATGGTTATGGGCGATCCGTTGGTCAACTTTTGAAAGCTGCTGTTGGCCACCACGTCTCCCGGTTTGATGCCCGTCACCGCAGTGTTTCCCTGATCCGAGATTCCCGACTTCACGGTCCTCATCACGGCTTTCTTGTTTTGGATGAGATAAACAAAGTCCGCAGAGCCATTGTGCTGAACCGCCGAGGAAGGAATCAGAGTCTGGTTATCGAGCGTCTTCACAAGCAGGCGCGTGTTGACAAACTGATTGGGGAAAAGCAGCCCGTTCGAATTGTCGAATTGCGCGCGCAGCTTCACAGTTCCGGTAACCGTGTCTATCTGGTTGTCGACGGTGATCAATTTCCCTTTTGCCAGTTGCGTTTGCTGGGTGCGGTCATAGGCATCAACCTCGAGCGCTTTGCCGCCTCGCATCTGTTGCATAACCTGAGGCAGACTGTCCTCGGCCAGTGTGAAAATCACGGTGATGGGGTGAATCTGCGCAACCACTGCGAGCGGGGTGCTGGAGTTGGCCGTCACCAGATTGCCCGGATCGACGAGCCGCAATCCCACCCGTCCATCGATGGGTGACGTAATGTGGGAGAAGCCCACCTGAACCTGGTCGTATTGGACGGTGCCCTGGTCGTTTTCGACCGTGCCCTGATCCTGCAGCACTATCTTCTCCTGGTCCTCGAGCGTCTGGCGGGGAATAGCATTTTTGGCCCATGCATCCTGATAACGCTTCAGATCCATCTGTGCTTCGGCCAGCAGATTCTGGTCGCGGTTAAGGGTGCCCTGCGCCTGAGCAAGCTGCGCCTCGTAGGGCCGGGAATCGATATCGATCAGTGGAGCGCCTTTGCGAACATCCTGCCCTTCGCGGTAATGGACAGCCGTAATTACGCCCGTGACCTGCGCGGTAATGTTGTCGAGATACGCCGGCGTCACCGTCCCAATGGCGTCGAGATAAACGCCGATGCCGCCCTTGGTTGCGGTGGCGACGGTAACCGGCACTGTCCCGCCCGCCGCGCCGCCGCGTCCGCCTCCCGCAGGGGTTGAGCTGGCGCTGTGCTGTCTCCACACCCACACAAACAGGAGCGCAAAAAGCACAAGGATGATCACCCAAATCCAGAGGTGGCGGCGTTTTTTTGTCGAATCTGCGGGCGGTTGCCCAGAATCGGAATTTGAAACAGACAAAGGTTGGTCCATCGCCTTCTTCTCTTATGCCCCGTTACGTGCATTCGGTTTGATAAGCACATTTTCTCATATTCGAACTGGTCGCCGGGACGCACAAATCATCCCGCTCGCGCCACGCGTGCCGGAATGGTACGAAGTGTTCGCGCTTGCATCGTCGACCCTTAATTTCAGGGCGGAAAGCGGTAATCGAAGTTCGGCGAGGCGCAAATCAACGTGCCGTGCGCACAGGCACGCTATTGCACGGACGAATCAATTCGGCGAAAAGTTGCACGAAGGTTCAAGTTGTGGAATGAAGCTCCCATTCTGGGAAGGTTAGTACCGTGAAATAGGTCCAAAGCGTTGCTTCAATCGCATTCGATGCGGGCGGCGGCCGATCAGCGACTCTCAAAGTCGACCAGCGAACCTCAAAGCGTCAAAAAGATCGCACTATCCTGTATGGCGAGTTCGACGCCCGCAGCCTTGGCCGCTTCCTCGAGCGCGGCACTCAGCATCACAACCGGGTCGAGGCTAACATCAAGCCGGCGCATGAGCCCTTCGCCTTTCTTCGTGCCGGCGGAAAGCGTAATTTTCAGTCCGCGGCGCTTGCAACGTACCGCGGCGCCATCCTCGAGTTTGGTGTTCATCGGCTTGATGTAGGCGTCGATGTAGTGAACGCCGATACCGGACTTATCTTCGGTCTTCGGGGGAAGCTTGCTTTCAGCGTCCGGAATCACATCACAAAGTTTGACTTTCACGTTGCGCTCCCACGGTTCGATTCTCAGGGGGTTCGATTCCTTTTGCTTCGAGAAACTCATCCATCACTATTCTGAATGCGCGAATATGATCGGGCGTGCTGCCGCAGCAGGCGCCAATGATATTCGTTCCCGCCTCAAGCAATGGCAGCACCCCCTTCACCATCTGCTCCGGCGTCTCGTCGTACACGATTTTCATATTCACCAGCCGGGGTTTTCCCCCATTTGGCTGCACCATCACCGGCAATTTTGTCGCGCTCTTGTATCGTTCCACTGCGAGGAGCGCGTGCGGCATATCCATTCCGGTGCCGCAGTTCAGCGCGACGATATTTGCGCCGTGCTCCTCCATGAATTCCGCGGCGCGTTCCGGCTCAATGCCCATCATCGTGCGGAAAGTTGAGCCGTCGAGCGTCACGTCGTAGGCCATCGACCCGATGATGCACTTCGCGCCCGCTTTCTGGGCCGACTCAATGCCGATCAAGAGCTCTTCGAGCGACGTCTGAGTCTCCACGATGATCGCGTCCGCGCCGCCCTCGACCAGCGCTGCCGCCTGCTCTTCAAAGGCGCTGCGAACCTGGGCTTCGGTGAAGTCGCCAAACGGCTCGAGCAATCCCCCGAAGGGACCGATGTCGCCGAGCACGTATCCCTCTTTGCCGCCGAATGCCTGCCGCGCGATCTCGACCGCTGCCTTGTTGACCTCAGCTACGTGCTCCGATTCGCCATGCCGGTTGAGCATGATGCGCGATCCGCCAAAAGTATTCGTGATGATGCAGTCGGAGCCGGCTTCGGCGTAGCGGCGCTGGATGGCGAGCACGCGCTCCGGTTGCGTCAGATTCCAGGCCTCGCCGCAGTTGCCCTGTTCCAAACCGGCAATCATCAACTGCGTGCCCATCGCTCCGTCGCCGAGCAAAGGCCGCTCGAGGGCCGCCTCGTGCAAGAGTTTTTTCATGAGGTCCGAGTCTCCTCGCTCAATTCCTTTTGTACCAGAGAGTAGTGGATGGTTTCGAGAACCAGGCCCCATTTGTGATTGCGGCTCGACGCCTCGCAATAGCAGCCGGCGGCGTTCGGTTCGCGACGCCATTTAAGAATCGAATTCAGGCGCTGTCCAATCAGAGGCTTCTCGCTCTCGATATCGGCCATCAGGCTCTCCGGATCCTCGACGTACTTGCACATCGACATGTAGCCGGTATCGCCCGTGGCTGGGCCACAACTTTGTTCGAGAATGGGATAACCTTCGGCGCGCGACCCCAGCTTCACGTTGTAGATGAAGGCCAGCGGACGCCCCATATTCGTGCAAGTGGTTCCGTCATAACGGAATGTAATGTCGATCGATCCGTCGGGGCTGGGCCGCATCGCGAGCCGCTCCTCGGACCATCGCTGCAAGGCTTTGCGATTCACGGTGTACTGCGCATCGGAATCGAGCACCTTTTCCCGCACGTTGATTCGCACAGGGAGTGGTTCGCCGGTTGGCCGCGGAGCTCGCTTGTACGCCGCGCGCCTATACTGGCACGGCCCAAACGAGCAGCTTTCGCATGGAACAAGGCTGGTCAGCCGCTGCAAGCGCTCCGTGTGACGCGTCACACCGAAAACCGCAAGCTGGGCCTTCTTGGGGCGCAACATGCCGGAATCGAAGACATCCAGCCGGGAAGGGAACTGCTCGCTCCGCGTCTGCAAGATTAGTTCGAGAAGATGCGGTTGTTCGGCGACGTCCCAATCGGGATAGCCGGGGCTGGAGTGAGGCAGCACAGCCATTCCTCGCTGTTCTGCCCAATCGCAAAGACGGGCTCCGGCAATTGTCGTCAGATGCTCGACAACCGCTGAAGCAAACACCTCGAGGAAGAAGTATTCGTCGGGTTTCTCGTCGCTCCAGCGCCGCCGCGCCTCGTCCTCGGCCTCCGGGCCCGCGCCAACAGCAACCAGAATCGCGCTTTGCGCCCCGGCCTGCTCGAGCGCGGTGTGAAGGCGCTTGCTCGTGAAGACCGCGCCATCAATCCGGATCGCGTCGGCCAGAATCGCGTCGCCCTGGCTCGAATCGCCCTGAATCGTATGGTTGAATTCCACGCACTCCGCCTGGCGCGCATAAAACCACGGCCGGCCATTCTTCGCATACCAGTCGCGTGCCCAATTTGCCAGCTCGCGGGCGCGTCCCTCCAGAGCCCAGCCGCGGGGATAGCCGAGCAGCCGCACGTACTCCTGCGGCGATACGTCCACGCTAGCGAGCGTGTCCGCAATCTCGATGGCTTCGGCTACCTGGCGCATGAAATCGGCTCCACGGCTTTGAACTGACAGCCCTCCACGAAGAAATCGAAGAAGTTTGGGTGCGTCTCCAGCCGGCAGTGCTGCACTTTCTTTACCAGCTCTTCGAGTTCCTGGCGTTTTGATTTCGACAGCAAAGCGATCGTCGCCCCTTCAATCGCCAGATTTCCGGCTCTGACGAACTTCTCCGGCGCGAGGCTGGGCACGAGTCCGATCCGCTTCGAGGCTTCGACATTGATGTGCCGTCCAAAGCCGCCTGCAAGGTAAAACATGTCGACATCGTCGAAGTCGATGCCGTAAGTGTTGAAGACAACTTGAAGGCCCGCCACATTGGCGCCCTTGGCTTGAGCCAACTCGTTCACGTCGCTCTCGAGGAGATAGACATCACCGTTTTCGCCATGACAGAGATCGATGCGATGTACGTCGTCCTCGAAACGTCCTCGCTCGTTCATGCGGCCGGTGCGGAGCAGCTCGCTCAGCAGATCGACCAGGCCCGACCCGCAAATGCCCTCCGGCGCTACGTCGCCGATGACGCGAATCTGAAATTTTCCATCTTCGCCAATCGCCACTTCCTCAATGGCGCCGTCCAGAGCAGGCATGCCGCAGGCAATGGCTCCGCCTTCGAAAGCCGGCCCCGCCGGGCACGACGCCGCGAGAATCCGATTCTTGTTTCCGACCACCAACTCGGTGTTGGTGCCGATGTCCATGATTGCGATCAGCCGTTCCTCGTGGGCCAGGTCGGCGGCCAGGATGCACGCGGCGGCATCGGCTCCGACGTGACCGCTGATGATGGGAGCGCCGTACACGCGTGCCTTCGGATGAATCGGCAAGAGGCTCCGCAGGCCGGATTCGACGAGGCTCGTCGTGATGCGCTTGCCTTCGGCCAATTCGATTTCCGTAATCGACCGGTACGGAGTCTGTCCGATCGAGTAAACGTTCTGCCGGAAGAAAAGATCGCGCATGGTGGAGTTGCCCACCACCACCATTTCGTAGATCGTCTTGGGATCGATGGGGAATTTCTCGATCGCATGGCTCAGGTATCCGGCCAGCGTCCGCATCAACAATCTTCCCGGATGGCTGGTGTCGTATGCGATGCGCGACATGATCTCCGAGCCGCCGAAGCGCTGCGGATTCTCAAACGACGTGTCCGCGATCAACTCTCCGCTTTCGAGATCCATCAGGCGCACCACCACGGTCGTCGTTCCCAGGTCCATGGCGATGCCGTGAATCGGCCCGGTCGATCGCTCCACTTCGATTCCATCAATCAGGATTCGGTCGCCGTCGCGTGTGACGGCGGGATCGGGCTCGAGCGCCTGACCACTTGCAGGCATTCCGTACGCCTGCCGCTCGATCCGCATGTGTCCACGCCGCATGGTGTGGCAGCGGACAAGACTGCTCGGGGCTGGGCCGGTTGAGACTTGGCCGCTTGAGACTCGGCCAGTGGGGCCGGTGACGAATGTCTGGCAGGAAAGGCGAAAGTTGCCCTTCAGATGTTGCTCTGCCTCAGTCGCTGGAGACAGCGCCTCCATGCCCTCGACCACCTCGACCATGCATTCTTTGCATTTGCCTTGCTTGCGGCACGACGTGGGAACGTCGATGCCCATGGCTTCGGCTTGGTCGAAGAGAGAGAGGCCCGGGTCGGCCCCGGTCGATTGCCCGTTGATGATTAAGGTGACGGCCATTTTCGGGAAGCGTCTACCATCCCTTCGCCTCGAGCTCCGTTTTCAGCGCCTCTGCCACTTCTTCCGCGGCTCCCTCGCGCTCCTGCTCATCGCTCCACTTCCATTGCGCCAGGTAGTCGTCTGCGTCCTGCAACCCGCGCATGGCGGCGAGGCGATCGATGTGCTCCATGAATCGCCCATCCAACTGGACGGTCACATCGTCGATCCCGTCATCGGCTTTGATCTGAGTCGGGACTTCCTGCCAATAGAGGATCTTGTAAGTGGTCATTTGGGTCACACGTGTCCTGACAGCCGCAGGAATAAATCCACGGCTGCGGAAGCATTGGCTCCGTATCCATCTGCGCCAATCTCGTCGGCGAACATCTGGCTGATGGGAGCGCCGCCCACCGCCATCTTGATCTCCGAGTGGCCCGCCGCATGGAAGCCTTCGATCACAGTCTTCATATACATCATGGTCGTCGTTAGCAGAGCGCTCATGCCGACGATGTTCGGTTTGTGTTTTTCGGCGGCGGCCATGAACTTATCGAAACTCTGATCCACGCCGATGTCGTGCACTTCAAATCCTGCGCCCTCGGCCATCATGCCCACCAGGTTCTTACCGATATCGTGCAAGTCGCCGCGGACCGTGCCCATCAGCAAGACGCCCTTCGGCTTCGTCCCGCCGTCCTTCGACGTCAGCAGGGGCTTCAGCACCGCCATGCCCGCTTTCATCGCCCGCGCCGCGATCAGGACCTCCGGCACATACAGCACGTTGTGCTTGAAGTCCTCGCCGACTACGCTCATGCCGGCAATCAATCCATCGGTCAACACCTCCTGCGCGGAACGGCCTTCGGCAAGGGCTTCTTTGGTCAGCCGCTCGACCTCGCCGGCGTTTCCTTCGTACAGGTGCTGGTTCATCAAGGCATAATCGGGCATCGAGTCGTTTCCTCAGCGGGCACTCGCCACCGCTCCCGCGGCGCGTTTGGAGTTGAATTCTTCAAGTGCTTCAAGCATGGCGAGAATGTTTTCGCGCGGCATTCCCGGGCTGGTGCCGCCGCCGACGGAAAGGATGATTCCCTCACCGCCAGAACCCTCCAGCACTTCGAGCGTCTCGTCCTTCACTTCCTCAGGTGTTCCGCGAACAGCCACTTCCAGTGGATTCACGTTGCCCATCAGGCACATCCGGTCGCCCACACGCCGTTTCACCTCGGTGATGTGCCGCTGCTTGCCCCAGTTCAGAACGTTGAATCCAGTGTCGGGCAGATGGTCAAGGCAGGCGTCCACTTCGGCGTCGTTGTGATAGAGCTTCACCCAATCCTTGGGAAAAGCATCGCAGATTCGCTTCAAATAAGGATGCGCGAACTCGAGATAATGCTCCTCGTTCACGAATCCGACAATGTCGTCGAGGATGAAAATGCTCTCCACCGAATCGCCCATCACTTTCTGCTGCGCCTTCAGCCAGTCGATGATCACTCGCGTGCACAGGTCGAGCAGTTTATGCGCGCCCTTGGGGTCCTCCACCAGATCGATCATGAATTCCGTCGTCCCGCGAACAAACCCTGCGGTACACATCGGTCCACGCGAGGTCACCATGGGCAGAATGTATCCGGCATCCAGAATCCGCTGACGCGCCATCCCGATGCGGTGCAGGGTCAGGCCCGCAAATCCGTCGGCCTCCACTTCGTATTCGGGGAAGCTGTCGATGTCTTCCAGGCGGTAAAGCGTGTGGTACTCGCTGGGCGTATTGTCCTGCCAGAATTTGATCTTTGCCCCCAGTACCGAGGGCTCCGCCGCCATCCCGTATTCCATCCACCACGAGGGGATGAAGATGATGTCAGGGAATTCGCGCATGATCTTCAAATTCGACTGAAACCAGAGCTCGGGATCCAGAAAATAGTCCAGGTGTTTGATTCCAAGGTATCCGGGAATCCACGGGCTATCGATAATCAGCGCCATCGGGATCTTGTCCAGCTTTTCGCGTCGCACCGCTTTCTTGAATGTTTCCCACTGTTCCGGCCGCATACTTTTCCTCCCGATCACCTTTCGTGATCCATACCCCCTGACCGGCTCTACGCCCGAATGAGCGACCTCCTCGCCATCCGTCTTGCGCTGGGGAGAATCCAATTCCTCGCGTTGGACCAAGGTCCGATCACACGCTCAAACCGCATAGATCACGAAGCCACCGCGAACCTAAGTGCAATCCTTCTTATCATATAGGATTTTGTTCGACTGTCGTAATAATTACGGCTCACGTAATCATAGTGTAAGGGCGATAGAACGCACAAGAGGGCTTGAGATTTCGACCGACAGGCGGCCAGCCGGCCAATTCGTATCCTCAAACCTGAACGGAGACCCGTGTGATGCAGGGGATGTATCTGGGGAATTCTCGAGCGATCATGGCGGAGAGACTGGGATTCGAACCCAGGTTAGAGTTTCCCCTAAACACGCTTTCCAAGCGTGCGCCTTCAGCCACTCGGCCATCTCTCCGATCGAGCTGGTTGACTGTTCGAGTTTACCATCTTCAAAACGCGCTTGTACTGTCGCGCCGCGCCCGATCCACCCTGCGGCCAGCGCGATTCTGCCGAATGTCTGAAACCGTTTACAGCCCAATGCGGGCTGGTTTATAGTGCCTTGTTGCCGCCGCTCGAGGATTTTTGTGCATCGGCGGGGCAACTTCATCGGAATGAGGTGCTCTATGTCTCCTATCTCCCGCCGTGACCTGCTTTCATCCGGATTGGCGCTTTCGACCTCGTCTCTCCTGGCGCGGTCGGCATGGGCGCGCGCCGCCGCTCTCCTGGGGGGTGCCCCCGACGCCGGCTCCGCCACAGCCCTGGCTCTGCGCGAGCAACTACTCTTCGACTTTGGCTGGAAGTTCCAGTTGGGCAATGGCACTGACCCGGCCAGGGATCTCGGTTTTGGAAATAATCAGGGGGACTTCGCCAAGACCGGCGATTTCAAGTTTGCCCGGGTGGGATACGACGATTCGAAATGGCGCGCTCTGAACCTGCCGCACGATTGGGCGGTTGAGCTGCCATTCGTGTGGGACGACACGCTGGCGCCGCACGGATACAAGCCGCTGGGGCGGCGCTATCCCGAGACCAGCGTCGGGTGGTACCGCCGCGAGTTTGCAATTCCGGCCAGCGATGCCGGCCGCCGCATCGCCGTCGAGTTCGATGGCGCATTCCGCGACGTGCTTGTCTTCGTCAATGGTTGCTTCATTGGCCGCAACGACAACGGCTACGCGCCCTTCCGCTTCGACATTACCGACTTCCTCGCCGTCGGCCAGAAAAACTGCATAGTGGCGCGCGTGGACGCGAGCTTTGGGGACGGCTGGTTTTACGAGGGCGCGGGAATCTACCGGCACGTGTGGCTTACGAAAACCGACGCGCTGCACCTGGGAAGGTGGGAGAGCTGGGCGCGGGCTTCGGTTCAGAATGACAGCGCGGCGCTTTCGCTCGGCGCCATCGTCGCGAACGAAGGGACTGGCGCCGATTCAGCGGCGGTGACCTGGCAGATTCTGGACGCAGCCGGGAAGATTGTAGCGACGGCCGAAGCGCCCGCACAGCAGATAGCCGTGGACGGGGCCGGCACATTCACAGCGACCGCGCAGATCGACCATCCTGCGCTGTGGTCGGTCGAGACGCCCAATCTCTACGCGGCCGTAGTGACGGTCAAGACCGGTGACACGATCCGCGACGCCGAGCGGATCACGTTTGGCGTGCGCACCGTTCGCTTTGATGCCGACCACGGATTCTTCCTGAATGGGAAATCTATGAGGATACAGGGAACCTGCAACCACCAGGATCACGCCGGAGTGGGCGCGGCGGTGCCGGATCGCTTGCAGGCGTTTCGCATTGCCGTGCTGCAGGGGATGGGCTGCAACGGGATTCGCACGTCGCACAACATGCCCACGCCGGAGCTCGTCGCCGCATGTGACCGCATGGGCATGATGATGATGTGCGAGACGCGGCAGATGAGCTCCAACCCCGAAGGAATGGCGCAGCTCGAGGCGATGATCAAGCGCTACCGCAACTCGCCATCGATCATCATCTGGTCGATCGGCAATGAGGAGTGGCAGTTGCAGAACGAAGAAGCCGAAGAGGGCGTGAAGATCGCCGCGACCATGGTCCGGCGCTGCCACGAGCTGGACCCCACGCGCGTGGTGGGCGCGGCGGTGAATGGTGATAACGAGAAGGGCGACTCCGATCCGCTCGACATCGTCGGGTTCAATTACGTCCTCAAATATCCCGACGGCTTCCACAAGGAGCACCCCACGCGGCCCATCTATGGATCGGAGACAGCCAGCACCATCTCGACCCGTGGCTGCTATCAGACTGACCCGCTGCGCAACACACTGAGCGCCTACGACGTGAACCACACCGACTGGAGCCAGCTCGCCGAGGAGTGGTGGACGTTCTACGCCACTCGCGAGTGGGAAGCGGGCGGGTTTGCGTGGACAGGCTTCGACTATCGCGGCGAGCCGACGCCGTACCTATGGCCTTCGATCAACTCGAATTTCGGCATCGTGGACATGTGCGGATTTCCCAAGGACAACTTCTTCTACTACAAATCGTGGTGGACCAAAGAGCCGGTGCTGCACCTGTTTCCGCACTGGAACTGGGAAGGCAGAGAAGGCGAGGAGATTTCTGTTTGGGTTCACTCGAACCTCGACGAGGTTGAGCTTTTCTTGAACGGCAAGAGCCTGGGCCGGCAGAAGGTTGCGCGGCTCAGCCATCTCGAATGGAAAGTTCGCTACGAGGCGGGCGCGATCGAAGCGCGTGGATGGAAGGACGGAAAGCTCGTGTTGACGGAAAAGCGCGAGACAACGGGACCGATTGCGTCGCTGCGGCTCACGGCCGACCGGACAACTTTGGACCGAGGAGGCATCAACGCCGATGGCGAGGACGTTGTTGTTCTCACTGTCGACGCGCTCGACAGCGCGGGGCGCGCCGTTCCGACCGCTTCTAATTTGATCAACTTCAAAGTCACCGGCGAAGGCGCGCTCATCGGCGTGGGCAACGGCGATTCCAACTGCCACGAGAGCGACAAGGAGCCGCGGCGGTCGCTCTTCAACGGGCTCGCGCAGGCAATCGTGCAATCGACGAAAACGGCAGGCACGATCGCGATTGAAGCGAGCACTCTTTTGCCCGGCGGCACGATCGCTCTGGCGAAGTTCGAAATTGTGACGAAGCAAGTGGAATTAAGAGCAGTGGTTAGTGATTAGTGGTTCGTGGTTAGAACGGCAGCGAGTCAGCGAGTCAGCGAGACGGCAAGTCAGCGGAGCTAGCGGAGTTAGCGGCGTTAGCGGAGTTGGCAAAGAATGCCGCGTGATGCGAGAGCGAAAAAAGCAAAAGTCGAAATCAAAAAACTGCGCAAATCAAAAAAACAAAACTGTGAAACTGTGAAACTGTGGCTGCAAGTTGTTGATTTGGAAGGCTCCACAGTT
>PLGG01000071.1 GCA_003138515.1 Acidobacteriaceae bacterium
GAAAGAAATCCTACGTTATCCGAGGATCAAGCCGGGCAAATTTAGAGAGCTTGCCGGGTCCCAAGCGTGTAAGAATGCGCAATTCCTGGGAAATCGAAGGGCCGTGACGAGTGACTGAGCGGTTCAGTACGGTAAATATCGACGGTCGCTTTTGTAGAAATGGCACAACCGAGCGATCGGTCGTTTCTAAAACTGCCTACGTCTTTTCAATTCTGATCAGCTTTGCGCTGGCGATGGGAAGTGAAAGATGCAGGACGTCGGATACGAGTATGCGATCCGCTGAATCAGCATACCGAATCAGATACTCTCCCTTCTCCAATCCATTGATTTCCAACTCAACCTTCTTCACCACGCCTGTCGAATCGCTGAGACGAAGTTCCCAGTGCTTTCCGCCATCGCTCATCGTTACTTGGTCGATTTCTCCCTGCGCGGCCTCGAGATCGATTTTCTGCGGAACGAATCTTAGGCGCTTTTTCAAGCCATCCCGGGGATAGACGCGAATTTCACTGCCTGAAGATTCCACGCGGCAACCGCAACCTATCAGGCCAAAAGAATCATCCTGCATGACATAGGACTTTGCGGCCTTTAGAAATCCGAACTGCGCGATTCCGCCATCCAGTGTCTTGGGAGGAGTGAAATCGAAAATGCCCGGTGTGGAGATGAAATGAGCAAAGCACATTCCGTCGGAAAGCAGATCGACCGCCACGCTCATAACGCCCGCGTATCCTTTGATGAATGTGTCCAGGTCGCCGGTGTCTTCAAATGCGCGCAGCAAAGCCCAGCCATTGGTCGACTCGGTGTACCAGCAGGTCAGATCGCCCTTGTTGTCATTGCCATATTGGAACCAGACGGGCTGGTTACCACCTCGGAGCGCTTTGATAATTTGCAGGGTCTTGAGGTTCTTCTCGGTATTGCCAAAGTAGCGGGTAAAGAAATAGACCTGCTCCTGCGCGGTTGTGTCGGCGGGGTACTCGGAGGAGTAGGGATAGGGATCGCCGAGGAAGACTTCGTTGCACTTCCTGATTTGTTCCAGAAGGTTACGATATTCTTCCTTCCAGCTTTCCTTTCCGAGGTCGTCGAGAATGTTCAGGGCGTTTGAACCGCCCATCACGCCGATGTGCCCCCAGGGTACGGTCTGGAACATATAAAGGCATGTTCGGTACGACATCCTCAGGTAATCCTCCGGGCTCCTCCGTGTCAGCATCCCATAGCGCCTGCCGATGCGGTACATGGCGTGATAAATGTTCATCACGTGAGCGTAGTTGTACGATCGATACGTTGCCTCGGCTCGTTCTACAGTCCAGTGGCTCCAGGGGCTCGATGGATACCTGAGCTTCCAGTAAAGAGAGGCAATGACCGCGAATGTTTTGGGATCCTGAATGTACTTGAAAAGGCAATCGTCGATGTAGGCTTCCAGTGCGGCCACTTCTTTGGGCGAAGGGTAGTAGACGTTCTTCTCGGCCAGGAACAATGGCTCGGAAAATCCGAACTCGGCGTCGCTTCCGCCCACTTCCGATACTTCATCCGAGTCGAGAAACGTGCTTCCTGTGCGATGGTCGAAGGGCAGGAACATGTGGTGACGGTGATAGGGATCGTCAGGGTTCTCGTAGAATTCCCGATCCACGATGAATTGCCCCCGGGCCTTGAGCAGTTGCGCGATGTCCTCGATGCAGTAAAAGTGCAGGTTGGTCCAGCGGCCGGCATAGTGCAGTTTCAGGCTTTTCTGGCCTCGGCCCTTGAACGACAGCGTCAGCAAGGTCTTGTCGTCGACGCGCTTCTTTTCCTTGATCGTGATGTTGTCCGAAAGGAAGTCGATCTTATCCACGTCGGATTTCGTCTTCAGCTCAACATAGGCATCGGAATCTTCCTGAATCACCATGGCGGGCAGAACGCGGATGCCGAGGTTGCCCGCCTTGTAAAGTTCTTCGCGAATTGCGTCATAACTCTCCACGAAGACGAATCGAAGTTGGCAGAACCACTTCTCTCCCGGCTGCAAGACCAGCGACGTGTGCCCGTTGATCCAGGGATTCTTATTCCATCCCCGCAGGTTCCTTGTGGCCCAGGAGCGGACAGCCAAGATGTTTGGCCCCTCCCACCAGTACACCTTTTCCCCGAACGAACTGTCGTCGCGATAGACGCACTCAAATGCCGTGTCCTGCATGGTATGGAGGAGTAGAAACGGCGCATCGCCCAGAGGACGCTGAATGAGCACATACGAACTGTGCCCGCCAATGTAGTGGTGAGCCACGACCTTTTGTTCGTGGTACTGCTTCTGGATTCGGGGATATTGCTCGAGATAGACGGAGAACGGATCGGCGGGATCTCTCAGCGGGTGCTCCGTCTCGTCAGGAGGAAATGGCTGGCCGGTCTTTGGGTCCCGGTAGAATTCGCCGAAGTCATCGTTCACCATCAAAGGGAATCCAAGGTCGCCGAGCTCCAGAACGCGATCCGTGACGTTGCGAAGTTCGATATCCCAAAGCAGCGATCGGCCTTCTCCTCCGCGATATTTCATTGCGAGACTGAAACTCCGGAGGCCATCCTCATTCGCCGATGTTCCCTCATAGTTCACGGCAAATGTCCCGGTATTGAAGCTCACCCGCCGAATATCGCCAGACCTTCCGGTCAGCTCCGGCCTCCAGTTTCCCTTCAGAACAAAGTTCGAACGAGGGGACCAATTGTGATGGGCTGGGTTGGTATCGGTGACATCCCAGACATGCGTCACCAGATCTCCGGTCCAACGGGAGTTCGAGACATCGACACCTGGCGTGTTTTGTTCGTTCCCGATAAAGTTCGTTCCCAGCGGATCGCCCATTCGGGTGATTGAGCAGATTGAACCGTACCTTCGATCGAATGCGACGATCATGTCGCCTGCGGCGAGTTCCACGAGGGGATTCTCATGCGGGCCCAGGGGCGCCATCGAAGCGCCGGGCGTGGATTTCGCATCGCTGTGCGGCTGCGGTAATTGAGAAGTCGATGGTTCTGCCCCTGCAGCCTGATTCAACGGGTCCGCAAGGGGCATTGCCTTCCCTGAGCCAACAGCCAATAGAGTCGTAGCTCCCGCTGCACCAACGTCTCTAAGGAGTTCCCGGCGAGTCATTCGTTTACTCATGGAAGTCTCCCGGATCAGGAGTTATCTGGCCCCGGCAATGCTCACAGATCCCTCGGCGTCGGATTGGGGGCAGCTATTCAGGCAACACGAAAGAACCTTTCACTTCGAACGTCCCTTGCACTGTTGGCGCGCCGGTATTGGGCTGTCCGCCGCCGATCGACACGGAGTATTTGCCCTCGGGAATGATCAGCTCGCCCGTTTCGGTCACCATGCTCAGGTCGCGCGGCTTCAGGTCGAAGCGTACTCTTTCCGACTGGCCAGGATCGAGGTGCAGGCGCCGGAATCCGCGCAGTGCGCGGATCGGCGAGCCCGCTACATCCGGGAAGCTGAGATAGAGCTGCGCCACCTCGTCGCCGGCGCGCAGGCCCGTGTTCGTCACCGTCACGTCAGCGGTCATCGGTTGCCCCGCGGCAATGGGACTGGATGGAAGTGACAGATCGCTGTAAGAGAACGTGGTGTAACTAAGGCCATAGCCAAAGGGGTAGAGCGGTGTGCCCTGGAAGTATCGATAGGTGCGATTCCTCATCGAGTAGTCCTCGAAGGGCGGAAGTTGATCGACGCCGGTGTAGAAGGTTAGGGGCAAGCGGCCGGCGGGATTGTTCCTTCCAGAGAGCGTTTCCGCGACAGCGGTCCCGCCCTCTTCGCCGGGATACCATGCATCGAGAATGGCGTTGACGTGCTCCTTGGCCCAATTGACTGCCAGAGCACTCCCGTTGGTGAGAACGAGCACGACGGGCTTGCCGGTCGCCACAACCGATTCGAGCAAATCCTCCTCTGGCCTGGGCAGATCGAGGCTGGTGCGATCGCCGCCCTTGAAACCGGGCTCGCTCACCTGCATCTCCTCACCTTCCAGCTCGCTGGTGATGCCGAGAACGGCGATCACCACGTCAGCATTCTTTGCTGCTTCGATCGCCTCGGGCTGCAACCTGAGATCGACCTTCGACCAGACCAGCCTGGCGTTGGGAGTATCGTGCTCAGGTGGCGTGTACTCCACATGGAGGGCAGCCGGCTTGCCAGCCTCCAGGTGCACGCGGCCAAGCTTGGCTTCGTTTGGATCGCCGCCATAGGAGGACGTGACGTCTTTGCCTTCGAGCTGCACGCGGAAGATTCCATTCGCCTTGAGACCGAGATTGTAATCACCGGTTTCGGTCGCTTTCAGTGAGCCATCCCAGCTAATGGAGAGCGGGTGCAAATCAGCAGCTTCGGGCGGTAACGGCTCAGCTGCTGCATCCAATGTTGAGTAGACGCGCTGCATAACCGGTTTCATGATCTTGAGATGATTGACGTCCGACACGTCGAGCCGGGAGTAACCAACCTTGATGCCCGGTTTTCCGTCCACTGACAGCGCGGAGGTTGGAACAGGATCCGCTTCGTGGCGCAGGAACTGCGATCCGGGAACGTGCTGAATGTCAGCGCCCGCAAACTCCTTCCGCAGGCCTTCGAGAATGGACACCGTGTGCGTGGGAGTACCGTTGTAGTTGCCGAGCAGTACCTTGCTTTGATCGGCGAGAGGCCCGATGACGGCGATCTTGATGCCACTGGTCTTGAGTGGGAGTGTGCCGTCGTTCTTCAAGAGCACCATCGACTCATCGGCAATCTTGCGCGCGAGATCGTGGTTCTCAGCGCTGTTCAGTTGGCGATCATCGATCTTGTCGTACGGAACCGTTTCCGGCGGGTCGAACATGCCTAGTTTCATGCGCGCGGTGAAGAGGCGGATAAGCGCGGTATCGATGTCGCGCTCTTTCAGGTAGCCTCTCTTGACGGCTTCGAGGTACGGCTTGTAGTCGCTAATGCCGTTTGCCTTGAAGCCGATATCGGCGCACGCGTTGTCCACGCCGCGCTCAATGCTGATCGCCGAAGCCTGGGCCTGCGTCGGTTCGTAGTGATGACCCTGATAAATATCCACCACGGCGCCGCAGTCAGAAACGACATACCCTCTGAAATCCCACTTGCCGCGGAGTTGATCCTGGAGCAGGAACTGGTTCGCGCAGGCGGGCTCGCCGTTGAGGCTGTTGAAGGCGCACATAACGGAGCCTGCTTTTGCCTCAATGACGGCCGCCCGGAAAGCTGGAAGGTAAGTGTCGAGCTCATCATGCTTGCTGACCGTCACGTCTGCGGTGTGACGCAATGGCTCGGGACCGCTATGCACCGCGAAATGCTTGGGCGTCGAGATCACGCGATAATACCTGGGGTCGTCGCCCTGCATGCCGGTGACGAACGCAACGCCCATGCGCGCGGTGAGGTAAGGGTCTTCCCCGTAAGTCTCCTGACCGCGGCCCCAGCGTGGATCGCGGAAAATGTTGATGTTGGGCGCCCAGAAATCAAGGCCCTGAAAGATGTCGCTGGATCCCCCATTGGCTTTGAGAGCCTGCGCATGAAGGACGCGCCCCTCGGTACCGATGACAACGGCCATCTTGTGAATAGCGTCCGGATCGAAGGTGGCAGCCAGACCAGTGGGCTCGGGAAACTCGGTTGTGCCATCGCGCATAACGCCGTGCAGCGCCTCGCTCCACCAGTCGTACGCAGGCACACCTAATCTCGGAATCGGACGAGCCTGATTGACGAGCTGACTCGCTTTTTCCTCAAGTGTCATGCGACCCACCAGGTCAGCCGCGCGCTGCTCGGCCGGAAGGCTGGTGTCAAGATACGCCGGCTTCTGCTGGGCCAGGCCACTCCAACTGCAGCACAACATTGCGGCGACTCCCAAATGCATTCCGAACAATTTCATGGATTCCTCGCTGAGATCTGAAGTGGGCTTGTTCCTTACCGAGACAGTGGACTCGGAGCACAAATTGAAGGTGGCCAAAGTTATCCCACGAGCGGCCAGCCAAAGACAGAATAGTCTGCCCGCGCTACCGCTCACTGAAGGTTGCGTCAATGCAGATACCATCTGGTCTGTGCATGGTTACCAGGCTATTTGAATCGCTTGGCCATGGTTCGCCCGCCGCGATCATCTTCCCCATGACCGAGACGATTGCCAATTAATTCCTCTCGCTCAATCTGGACCGTGCAACGATGTAACCCGCATTCTGGGAGCCGCCCCGATTGTGGCAGAGACCCCACGCTTAGCCTGCTTTGCCGAGATCAATCGTTATCTGATGTCCACTGTAAGTTGCAGTGCGATCCAGTCCTGACCCCGAACCCATTCCGATACCGTGCTCCTCTTTCACCAGCACGATACGGAACGTTAGCTTGTTCGGCATGCCCGGGAACGCACCGGCGCGATCCCCGACAGAGAGCATCTTGCGATGATCATCCCAATGCAGGCGAATCGTTGCTCTGGCGCCAAGCTCGTATGCATAGCCATCCCCGCTGTCTTCGTAAAGCAGGAAGTCGGCATCTTTTCCTCCATAAATGCGAATCTCCAGGGGGTCTTCCGCCTCTGCCGTGGACTGCACAACGGGTCCCATTGGGACAATGCTGCCTGACTTCACCAATATTGGAATCTGGTCCAATGGGGCATCAGCCACAATCGTCTGTCCACCGTGATAGGTTTTTCCAGACCAGAAGTCTACCCAGTCGTTGGCCGCCGGCAACACGACATTACGCCTCGTTGCATTCGGCTGCGCTATGGGATTCACCAGTAACGAATTGCCAAACAGAAATTCGTCATCGACATCCCTCACAGCAAGGTCATTCGGGTAAACAAATGGCAATGCCTGCATGACAGTTTCTCCGCGGCTGGTGACGCCCCAGGCTGTGGAGTATATGTAAGGCATGAGACGATAACGGAGTTCATCGTATTGCGTCAGGATCTTCTCCACCTCGGGACCGTAGTTCCACATCTCAGTCTTCGATTGATATCCGTGAATTCGTAAAATGGGGCAGAAGGTACCGAACTCGAACCATCGAATCAGCAGTTCGTGGTAGTCCGTCGATGCATATTGGTCAGGTGAACGGAAAAAACCGCCAACATCCGTCGTCCAGTAGGGAAAGCCGGACATTGCGAAGCTGAGGCCCGCTGGGATTTGCCGCCGCAGTGTCTCCCAGTTCGCTGAGATATCGCCTGACCAGGATATGGAAGCATTGCGTTGCTGCCCAGCATACGCTGACCTGGTCAAGATCGCGACCCGCTTGCTTTCGGTCGAGGCCCTTTGCCCGTTATAGACTGCTGAGGTTTCAAACAGCGGATATGCATTGCGAACCGTCTTTCCTGGCCCTAAGAAGGTATTGTCGTCCTTGAGAGGATCGCCTTCCGGTTCAGAAGCATCCAACCACCACCCGTCGAGGCCGTCGTGGAACAGCCCGCGATTCATCTCCGACCAAAACAGCTCTTGCGCCTTTGGATTGAACAGATCCGCCCAGTCTTCCTTTGCCTGCGTCTCTCCGGGCTCGCGATGGTCCGCCTCAGACGTCAAGACCAGGTGATCTCTCTTCATATCTTGATCGACGGCTGTCTCGGCTCCAAACTTTGCCCACACCGATGCCACTAAATGAAGATTCTTGTGGTGTAGTTGCATCATCATTTGCGCCGGATCAGGATAGTAGCGTTCATCGAAACGCATGGCATTCCAGCCGTATTTGCCCCAGTACTGCCAATCCTGAACAATCACATCGACCGGAATCTTGCGCTCACGAAATTCTGCGGCCGTGTCCAGAATCTGCTGCTGACTTGAATACCGCTCCCTGCACTGCCAAAAGCCGTAGGCCCACATTGGAAGCAGAGGAGCAGCGCCCGTGAATTCTCTGTACTCGGCGATCACCCGGCTCGGCTCCGGCCCATAGATGAAGTAATAATCAACCGCCTTGCCCACTTCGGAGCGAAAGGCCATTGTGTCCGACGGTGCACGCACGGAGAGTTCAGTATGCCCCCTCGATTCCGCGATCACCTTATAAGTTGTATTCGCCGCCAAATGCTTCTTCCCGCCCACGAATCCTGGAAGCCACATATTCGTGAGGTCAATCACTTTGTCGTCATTGACGGTGAGTCGGAGCTTATCCCTTCCATTGCCGCTCAACAGAAATCCGTATTCCCCTTCTCGCCCTGTGTGGAACGTGCCCGCGCCATCTTCGCTTAGATGGATCACCTCTGTCGTCGGATTGAAATCCGTCAGCGCCGAATTGTTCCACAGCAGGCCATACCCGTTCGTCGAAATGAGAAATGGGATCGAGATATTTGTATTTGCCTGCAGCAGCCGAATCGGTATGTTGCGTATGTTGAAGAACCCCTCCTGATGCTGTCCCAAACCATAGAGAGCTTCATCTGCTGACATTAAAAAGTCCTGGCGAATCTCATAGGTCTGCATTCCGTCGACATCAACGGGGGTAATCGTTCGACCGCCGCTGGGCTGCTCGCTCAGCACGGGCTGCCCGGCGGCCGTCAAAAATCGCACGGAGTTTGTTGCACGGTCAATTTCGATCCTCAACGCACTTGTCTTGATCGATACAGCCGAAGCACTGGAGGAAACCGTGAATGGGGCTCCCCCGCACGGACGAATTACGGCAGGTACGATAGGTTTTGCATTCTCATCGGTTGCACTCGCTACGATGTGGATGACTCGCTCGGAGCAGACAGCGACGTGTAGGGTCCCACTCGAAGAGTGAAGTGCGACGCCATTTGAACTTCGTTCGATCGCCTGTGCGTTGGAAAGCGATGGCAAAACGAGGGCAGCAATACATGCAGCCGCGCTGAAAGGAACAAGAAGGGCTCGCAAGGTGGAAGAAGACATGAGGTGTCGCTCCTTGAATCGTTGCCAAAAGATATGCAGGAACCCAATGAATCTCGGCTTGAAACCATTTGGTGAGTTGTCCCATCGCACCTCAACGCGAATTCGAATTGCTCAGGCGGTTTGGATATCGTTGGGCTCATGCAACGGTTTACTGCCGGCTCGTGTCGGTGGAGAGTTGTTCAATGGCTGTATGCGCTTGATCATCCCAGCGCTTGCGCAGCTGCTGCGATATTCGAATCTCTTCCGCAGCATCGTTCTTGTCGCCGGACTTTTCATACAGCCGGGCCAGTTGATAGTGAATGCTGCCATCCACGTCGCTGACCAATCCCAATTTGTATTCCGAGATAGCCTCTGAAATGCGGTTCGTCGCCGCATATACCTGCCCGAGTACAACGTGAAGGCGGGGGACGAGGTCTGGATCGAGGTCCTGGCACCTGGAGAGATACGGTTCGGCCTCTTCAAACTTGTGCCCCTGCACCAGGATTTCGCCCGCCAGCAAATTTGCTTCAGGATCTTCCGGCGCCTCCGCCAGGAGAGACTTCGTAAGCTCGAATGCTTCATCTGTTTTCAGCTCGGTGAACAACACAATCGCCAGGTTGAGGCGCGCTGCGTGGCTCGCCGGATCGATGGCGAGTGCTTTTCGATACTCTTCCTCCGCATCGCTCCAGCGCCGCTTTTGGCGAAACACATCTCCTGTGAGGACATGCATCCGGGGAGAGTTGGGATCGATCTCGCCGGCTTGCGTGAGCGTGGCAACCGCCAGCTTTTGATCGGCCTTGGTTTCCCAATACAACCCCCGCACCAAAGTCGCGGGATTTGCTTTTTGGCGCTGGGCGGCCTTGGAAGTTGTGAGGAAATCGCCTGTGTAGAAGGAGCAAGATGCAAGGAGTTGCTGTTGAGCGCTATTCAGCGTTTCCAGCTCCGGCTTCAAAACTTGATCGCAGGCAGCATACATGCCCGCCGCATAAAGCGTTTCCGCATCTGTCGGCAACGGTGCCCGCGCCGCTTGAGTCGTCTCAGCCTCTTCGATTTCTGTGGCTGGCAACGTGTCGGAAAGGAACGCCTGTTCGACAATGGAGCCAAGATCAACTGAGAAGTCTCCGGCGCTCTGGTGCTTGCGCGCCAGATCGGCCAGCGCTTTCGCTTGGTCGGCGGATAGAGCGTCGTGGAAGAGATGCAGGTTCGACTGAATGAATCCAGCATCGTCCGCTGCAATCGAAGCCAGCGCTTTGAGTGCGGCCTCTGGATGTTCTTCAGCAGCTTCCGCGACAGCAATACCAAGGGTCGCCAATCCGCAATGAGATTCGGTCCGAGTCTCTGTTTTGAATTGCTCACGCGCTTCAGCGATCTTCTTTTCGCGAAGCAGCGCAATCCCGAACTCAGCGTGAGCACACGGTGCCGGTGAAGCAGATGAGATCGCGGCCTTGTATGCGTTCTCGGCTTCAACCAGCTTGCCCTCCTCGGCAAAAGTCTCTGCGGCCCGCAGGCTGACGAACGGCGAATGGTTGTAAGTCGAAGTCATGAGACGCGCATCACTGTCCACCTGCTTTAAATAGACAGTCCCGAGGCCGAGCCAGGCGTTTCCATCATTCGGAGCCAACCGTATTGCTCTCCAGAAGGCGTCGGCGGCGCGGTCACCACGGTTCATCATCGCGTAAGTTTTTCCCAGAGAGAGTTCGGCCAGCGGATCCCTGGGATTTAGCCTGGTAGCAGTTTCGAGCAATGGCAGGGCCGCATCGGGTTTTTGGGTTTTAAGGTATTCGATGCCCAGAAACAATTGGGGAACATAAAGAGCCGCGTTCAAGCGTATCGCCTGTTTAAAGCTCTGAATGGCGTCGGCAGATCTTCCCGCTTCGTGATATATGAGCCCCAGATTGGCCCAGAATTCCGGAATGGTGGGTTCGAGTTCAGTAGCTTTGCGATACGACTCCGCCGCAGCACTAAAATCTCCCCTGGACTGTGCCGCAGCGGCATCGGCCAGGAGAGATTGAAGAGCTTGCTCGTGATCTTGCGCCAGAGCCATTCCGGTCACGTTGAAATTCGTGAATGGAATGGCCAGGCACAGTGCTAGAGCGGCCCACCTCATTTGGACACTACCGATAAATACGGATTTTGAATCCCAATTCCATCTGGTTGTGCTCACATTAACCTTGCCGGTTTGAAGAAGTGCCGCGGCGGATGGAACCCAGTCTCGCTCGAATGTTGGGGCTACCTTCAGCATGACATTGTATATACCCGAGTCTCCGGCTCTTTGAACAATGTTTTCCTGCGTTGTTAGGTTGAAGCCTTACACCGTGGCGGTGAGACTCTAGATCGCCGGCGCACTGAGTTGTGCCTTCCGGAGTGCAAGCGGCTCCAGAGCGCATAGTTGACGCGCACTGAGAGTAAGCGATAACTTGATTGTTACTGACAAGGTACAGCACGGTACTGTTCGAGAGCGATCTCGAACGAAATATGGACCTTGCCATCGTCAATATGCTGGAGTACAGTACCGCGCAGATGGGAACTTCCGTCGGGGGGACAGATGGAACACGCGGTTGAGTCCAACGAAACCCGGCAGCGAGGGGCCGCTCCTCACGAAATCCCTGCGGCACAGATCCAGGAGGCGCTCGCTGAAGTCCTGCTGAGTGTTTCCTTCCGCTCGAGTAAGCAATCTCAGCAACTGCTCCGATACATCGTTGACCAGACACTCTCAGGACACGGGGAGCTCTTGAAAGAAAGAGTGATTGGGGCAGACGTCTTTGGCCGGCGTCCGGACTACGATACAAATTCTGACCCCATCGTTCGGGCGCGAGTGGCGGAACTCAGAAAAAGGCTTGCCCAATTCTACGTCGGAGCGGGCGCCAACAGCACCGTTCGAATTGAAATCACTCCGGGTTCTTATCAAGCTTCGTTCTTAACTACGCCTCAGGCGCTGGCGACAGCAACAAAGAGCGGCAACGCCGAAACCGTCCATCGTGTGGCGCCAGAGCCTGGACTGGTTCCCGTCGCCATTCCCCAAGTCTCCTTCCCGGCCGCGGCAACCGGTTCAGAGATCAAGCCGCGAAAGAACCGGGCACTTTGGGTGATCTCGATACTTTGTGTCCTTGTACTGGCATCATCTTTGTTTTTGTTCTGGCCGAAGAGTCCAGTTGAGCAATTTTGGGAACCTCTATTAGGGACATCGAAACCGGTGCTGATTTACACCGGGTCAAACCCGGTTTACCTGCCGACCGCCGAGTTCCTCGAGAAATACAGAGCTACGCACAAGCTTGATGAACTGGATGCGCAGGGGCATGAATTTCTGATTCCGCTTACTCCCGATCAACAACTCGGCGTGAGCGATCTTATGGCCGTCAGAGATACCTATGTGACCCTCGGAGACGTCTCAGCAAACGTCGCGGTGGTTGCCTTCCTGACGCGCAACAAGCGGAGCTTCGATCTTCGTTCCGGAGAGGACGTCGTATTTGGGGATTTTCGCGAATCTCCGTGCGTTTTGATCGGCGCTTTCAATAATAGATGGACGATGCAAATGACCGGTGATCTCGGATTCGTGCTTGGCCCTGGGATGACGATCCGGGATCGATCCGACGCAAGGCGGGTTTGGGCGCCGCTCATTTCATCCGACAACAAGATCCTTGTTGACTATGCCATCGTGGCGCGGCTACCTCATTCGAATACAGGCGCGCCTCTTGTGGCCATTGCCGGAATCACTCAAAGCGGCACTCGTGCGGCTGCTGAATTTATCACCAGCCCGCAGGAGATAAGAGAGTTAATCAAATCGGCACCAAAGAATTGGATCAATGAGAACGTGGAATTTGTCCTTCAGACAAAGGTCGTCAACGATATCCCTACCACGCCTACCGTCGTTGCCGTGCGCTACTGGTAGGCGCTCGATAACGTAGGATTTCTTTCGC
>PLGG01000042.1 GCA_003138515.1 Acidobacteriaceae bacterium
CGAGATCAAGATGGGCAAGCAGTTCGCCGACGAGATTGAGAAAAGCACGAAGTTTATTACCGATCCCGTGGTGGACGAGTACATCAATCGCATCGGACAGAACATCGTGAAGAACTCTGACTGCAAGGTGCCGTTCACGATCAAGGTGATCGATTCGGACGAGATCAACGCCATGGCTCTGCCGGGCGGGTTTTTCTATGTGAACTCGGGGTTGATTCTGGCGGCGGACGAGGAGGCGGAGCTGGCGGGAGTGATGGCGCACGAGACGGCGCACGTGTGCGCGCACCACGCGGCGCGCGAGATGACGCGGCTGAATTACGCACAGATCGGCATGATACCGCTGGAGATCATGCTTCCGTACGACTGGACTGGAATCGGGATCTACGAAGCGGCGCAACTGGCGATTCCCATCACGTTCCTGCAGTTCTCGCGCGACTTTGAGGCGCAGGCCGACTACCTGGGCATTCAATATATGTACCGTTCGGGCTACGACCCGCAGGCATTTATCACCTTCTTTGAGAAGGTGCAGGCGCTGGAGAAGCGCAAGCCGGGGCTGGTGGCCAAGGCGTTCAGCGACCATCCGCAGACGCCGGACCGGATTCTGCATTCGCAGGAAGAGATTGCGCGCATTCTCCCGGCCAGGGAGGATTATCTTGTAACCACGTCGGAGTTCGACGACGTGAAGGCGCGGCTGGCGCGCATTGAAAACAAGCGGCGGCTGATTGACACGAAGGGCGGCGCGAAGCCGTCGTTGCGCCGGGCGAGCACCACGGATGACTCGGGGAATTCGGGCGGTTCGGGCAGCTCTGGAAAATCAACGAGCGCGCAGACTGGCGGCAGCTCCGGCGACTCGACGGATGGTCCGCCAACGCTGCATCGCCGCGACGACCAGAACTGAGAAACAGGGATCAGGTTTCAGGGGTCAGGGATCAGAAAAGCAGAGCGGCTTCCCAACTGGGGAAGCCGTTTTTGCGTGTGTGCGCGAATGCGGGCGGAGAGGGCTGCTTGTTCGGTTGAGCCGGGCTGTACTAGTCATGGGGAAGCACCATCTGCTTCACGGGCGCTAGGGGTTGGGGACGGGGGTGAACCCAAGCGCGAGGGGATGGGGTTTTTCCACAGGCATGCCGAACGTGGAGATGTTGGCGAAACCCGTGAAATTCCTGTAACTTACGGAAATTCCTTGAATGAACCGATCAAGTCGGGTTAAATACAGAAGTACCGGTACCTTTTGCCGCAAGAATACCGCTTTCGATCCTGCTCTTTTGGAAGGCAATTATGCGCAACGCTGCTGTCCGCTCCAACCTTCTGGTTCCTGAGATTCGCGAGGTCATGGACATTCGCCAGGCCTCGAATTACCTTGGCATCTCCGCAGACACTCTCTACAAATACGCATCGGATGGATTTGTGCCGGCGTTCAAGCTGGGCAATCGCTGGCGGTTCAAGCGTTCGCGGCTGGACGAGTGGATGGACCGGCAGAGCGATCTGCACGCGGGCGGCGAAGTGGACGCGAGCAAGAAGAAGCCGGTGCAGCGAGAGGCGACGAATAGCCTGTAGCCTGTAGCCGGTAGCTTTCAGCTTGTTGGTGCGGCGTTCGTTTGACTCCTGCGCAATCAGATCGTTGGGTCGGGCGAATCCTGCCGCTGGCAGTGCAAGCGTATGCACAGCATCATTCCCGCCGAACGCGTGCGCCAATATTTATTAACAAGTAACTTCCGAATAGCCGGTCATCCGGTCTTAATGAGCTGGAACGCGCATGGTTCCCCTAATCACATCGCCAGGTGACCGAGCGCACTGACTAGATACACCTGGGGTCAACTCAAATACTCGTGCGCCTCGCCTCCCCGAAGAGCAGCCCCGCGAGTAGTTCCTGCCAGTTGCGACGCAACACCCCCAGAGACACAGGCGCTGGCCAGGGCACGAACCCCTGGGACATCAAGTCGGAGGGGGTGATTGTAGGAAACCACGTTGACACGAATAATCTGCAACACGGCTTTCTGCGTACTCCCGACGGCAAGATATCGATAATCACTGCACCATATGACTTCCAATGTTGTCATGTCGAAGGTTGGCTTGCCTCCCTGAAGTGCGCCCCACTTGCTCTGCACATCCCCGAGGCAGAACCTCGGGCCTCTTCTCTCCCACGCTTGGGCCCACTGTTCCCCCATCAGCAATCGGAAAATCTTCGACGCAAGTCGACGCGAGGAGGACTTTATGAAGCGCTTATCATGGTTGGGCTTTTCACTGGCACTTTTGAGTGGTTTTGTGGCATGTAACACGGCTCGGGGACAAGAAGGAAAACCCGATCCAAGATTGACGGAAATTGCGAACAAGGTGGTTACCGTTTCGGCGCAAGTGAAGCCAGGAGAAGTGGTTGTGATTTCTGGTGGCATACAGAAGCTTCCCCTGATTCAGGCTGTGGCGATTGAAGCGGCGAAGGCTGGCGGGCGTGTGGTCACGCTCGTCACAACAGACCAACTGCAGCGTGCCTACCTTGTCGATGTGCCCGAGCAGTATCTCGGCCAACCGGGGGCCGCTAATGCTTGGCTCAACAACATTGATGTGTGGATTTCCACGAGTGACACGGACGATTCCAAAGCTGTCCTGGAAAACGTACCGGAGTCGCGGTTAGCCAAGACGTTTCGCTCCGCGGACGCGAACCGCGCGGCGCTGAACAATTCCAAAACACGTGAGGTGAATATTGGCGTTCCCAACAAAAAAGATGCTGAATATGCGCGAGTCGATTGGACGGTTTACCAGAATATGTTGTGGGACGCGATTAATGAGAACTACCAGGAGATTTCAAAGAGAGGGGAGCAGTTGGCGAAGTTGCTGCAAAGCGCAAAGAGCATCCGAATTACTTCGCCCAGCGGGACCGATATCACTATGGCGCTGGGAAATCGCACTGCATTTGTAAGCGCTGGCATTCTGGAAGAGCATGGCACGGCAGGAGGGCCGTTCCTTGCGCGCCAGACCTCGCTTCCCGGTGGCACGGTGATTGTGGCACCGATGGAGACCTCAGCAACCGGGACGGTGGTGACGCCAAAGGATAATTGCCGTCCATACGAGTACCTGATCGGGGCGACGTATCTTTTCAAAGAAGGCAAAATGACTTCGTTCACCGCGAAGGCCAATTCGGACTGCTTTGAAAAGGACTACTCCGCCTACAGTGGCGACAAAGACAGAATCGCTTCCGTGCAGATTGGACTCAACCCTGCCATGAAGGTTATGGAAAGCGGCGACAACGATTTTCGCCCCTATGAAGCGGCTGGAATGGTGTTTATCTACATGGGAAATAATCAGCTTCTCGGCGGTAGCAATAAAACCGAATGGGATTGGGGAATTCCGGTGACGAACGCCAGCGTGGAAATTGATGGCACGACCGTCGTGAAGGATGGGCGGTTGGTTTTCTGATAGCATTCAAACGCTTTTGAAAGCCGGGAGCCCCAGCCTAAAGTTCGCGCACCGCGGCGAACTTTAGGCTGGGATACCCCGGGCGGTTTGTCGCCAACTCGTCAGTTGACTCTTCGATAAACAGAACTGAGGCTGGGGAGATTTTGCCATCCGGCGGCAGGCTATAAGTGGACCGAGACGGACGCGAGAAAGAAGAAGCCGGTGGCGCGAGAAGCTGTTTAACGCCCCCTCCGTGATAAAACTGAGCGCGTGGACCACTTCCGCCGCATGGGTGCGCTGCGCCGCAGGCTGACTCGCGCCGGGCTGCCCGGACTTCTCGTTACACACCCTCCAGACATTCGCTATCTCTGTGGCTTTACCGGATCGAGCGGCGCGCTGGCCGTGACGCGCAGGACGGCGCGCCTGTTCACGGATGGGCGTTACACGGCGCAGGCGGCCGAAGAGGTGAAGGCGGCTCAGGTGCAGATTTCGTCAGGATCGCCCGCAGTGGCGGCGACGCAGTGGCTCGCCGCGCAGCCGGGCGTGGCGATGGCCGGGTTCGACGCAGCGAAAACCACGGTTGCGGAGCTTGCGCGATGGAAGAGCGAGCTGCCGAGCCGTTTGCGCAAAGGGTTTTTTCAGGCCGTGCCAGCGCCGTTGGTCGAGTTGCTGCGCTCGATTAAGGATGGCGACGAGCTGGCGTTGATGGCCCACGCGGCGCTCGTGGGTTCGAAGCTGTTTGAACACATTCTGAGCGTGTTGCGGCCGGGAATTGCCGAGGTTGAAGTGGCGGGGGAACTGGAGCACCGGGCGCGGATGATGGGCGCCGAGGGAATGTCGTTCGAGACCATCGTCGCGTCAGGGTTGCGCTCGGCGATGCCGCACGGACGCGCGTCGGCTGCGCCGCTGCCGCGGCGAGGGTTTGTGACGCTCGACTTCGGTATAATCCACAAGGGTTACTGTTCGGATATGACGCGGACGGTCTTCCTGGGCAAGCCAAAGCCCGAGGAGCGGAGGATCTACGAGGCGGTGCTGGAAGCGCAGGAGAACGCGGTGAGCGCCGTGGCCGCGGGCGTGAGCTGCGCAGAGGTGGACGAGGCCGCTCGCAGCGTGTTGCGCAGGGGAGGATTGGCGGAGGCGTTTACGCATTCGACCGGCCATGGGGTGGGCTTGGAGATTCACGAACAGCCACGGGTTGGCGCTGGACAGGCGACAAGGTTGCAGCCGGGAATGGTGATCACGATTGAGCCGGGAGTTTATCTGGCGGGCAAGTTCGGAATCCGCATTGAGGATATGGTGGCTGTAACGCGCAGCGGAGGGCAGGTGCTGACACCGGCGCCCAAAGCGCTGATTGAACTTTAGGCTGTGGCGAGCCGACGGCTTTTGCTGAGGGAAGTGGAAGTGAAGGAACGAATGAAGCAACAAGACATTGAGGATCTGCGGCAACTGATTGAGTTTTTGAAGTCGCACGGAGTGTCCGAGTTCGACGTGGACCGCGGCGACCTGAAGATCCGCCTGAAATTCAATCCGCAGGAGGGCGCGGCGGCTGGGTTGAGCGACCTGGCACGGCTGCTGCAGACGAGTCCGCTGCAGACGGGGCCGCAGAGCGTGGCGCAAGCTGCCGCAGTGACGCTGGCGGGATCGGTGTCATCGGGGGCTGCGGCAGAGCCGGCCGCGAATGCCGAGGCCGGGCTGCACATGGTGAAGTCACCGATTGTGGGCACATTCTATGGCTCGCCGTCTCCCGGCGCCGCGGCGTTTGTAGCACCGGGCGATCACGTGGAGAAGGGCCAGGTGATCGGCATTATCGAGGCCATGAAGCTGATGAACGAGATTGAATCGGATGTGGCGGGCGAGGTGGTGAAATGCCTGGTCTCGAACGGGCAGGCCATCGAGTTTGGACAGCCGCTTTATTCAATCCGCCCAGCGTGAATGAAGCGGAGTTAGCGGGGGATTGTGGCGAGCAGAGCGCCGCGAAGAATAGTGGTGGATTCAGGGCAGCAGAAAAACAACCGCAGGTCCTTCGACTCCGTCCGCCACGGCGGACTCCGCTCAGGATGACAAGCTTCAATTTAAGAGCGCTTCCTGGAGATGAAACAAACCCCGCGAGCCAAGCTGACACCGCTCGCCATGCTCTAAAGGAATTGAATGTTTCGTAAGGTACTGGTTGCCAATCGAGGCGAGATCGCGCTGCGCGTGTTGAACGCGTGCCGGGAGCTGGGCATTCGCACGGTTGCGGTGTACAGCGAGGCCGATCGCAACTCGCTGCACGTGCGCTTTGCCGACGAGGCGATCTGCATCGGGCCGCCGCGCGCGTCGGACAGCTACTTGAATGTGCCGGCCGTGATTTCAGCGGCGGAGATCGCCGACGTGGAGGCGATTCATCCCGGATACGGGCTGCTGAGCGAGAACGCGAACTTCGCCGAGGTTTGCCGCGCGTCGAATATCAAGTTCATTGGGCCGCCGCCGGAAGTGACGCGGCTGATGGGCGAGAAAGAAAAGGCGCGGCAGGCGATGAAGAAGGCCAAGGTGCCTATTCTGCCGGGATCGGACGGAATCCTGGCCACGGCGGAAGAGGCGCGCGAGTGGGCCGAGAAGGTGGGCTATCCGGTCATTCTGAAGGCCAAGGCCGGCGGCGGCGGGCGTGGGATGAGGATTGTGCGCGACGCCGAAGATTTGCCCAACCTGTTTCATGCGGCATTTACCGAGGCGGCCAACGCGTTCGGCAACGGCGAGCTCTACATGGAAAAGTTCATCGAGCAGCCGCGGCACATCGAGTTCCAGGTGCTGGCCGATGAGCATGGCAACGTGGCCTCGCTGTTTGAGCGCGAGTGCTCGATTCAGCGGCGGCACCAGAAGCTGATTGAAGAAGCGCCGAGCCTGCAAGTAACGCCGAAGATGCGCGAGGACGTGGGCCGGACGCTCTGCAAGTGCATGGCCGAGATTGGCTACCAGAATGCGGGGACAGTGGAGTTCCTGATGGACGCGAGTCATCAGCTCTACTTCATCGAGATGAACACGCGCATCCAGGTAGAGCATCCGGTGACGGAGGCGATCACGGGCGTGGACCTGGTGAAGGCGCAGTTGCGGATCGCGGCCGGCGAGCGGCTGGATGCGATCTTGCCGGCGAAGCTGGAGATGCGGGGACACGCGATCGAGTGCCGGATCAACGCGGAGCATCCGGTTCGGTTTACGCCATCGGCGGGAAAGATCACGGCGTTCAACGTGCCGGGAGGAAACGGAATTCGGGTGGACACGGCGCTTTATGCCGAGGGAGTGATTCCGCCGTATTACGACTCGCTGATCGCGAAACTGATTGCGCACGGTGTGGACCGCGCCGAGGCGATGGCAAAGATGGAACGGGCGCTGAACCAGTTCATCGTGCAGGGGATCGATACGTCGATCTCGCTGCATCAGGCGATTTTTCAGGATGCTGGGTTCCGGGCGGGCGATTTCGACACGGGGTATATGGATCGGTTCCTGGCGGCGCGGGAAGAGGCGGAGAAGCATCCGGCGTAGGGCGGTCGGGCGGGAGTCAGGTCAGAGGGTTGAGCGTGAGGCCTACATGCGAACAGAGTTTCCGTTGCTGCAGGTCGAAGGTAAACAAACCCGTCGAGCCGAGTTCAATCGCAGCGGCGACATGAAGCAGGTCTGGGGTACGCACTCCCAACTGTGCTGCGGATTGAAGAGAAAGTTCACGAGCCCGCGCAAACGCCGATTCCGGAAGTGCACTGCGCAGAAAACTTCCGCGCCGAAGGTCTTCATCGAAAGCGCGAAGCGATTGAGCCGCCTCAAATTCAGAAATCTCTTTTCGGAACACACGCAGACCCATAGAGTTGACAGTTTCAAGCTCTGCCAGAGACGACATCAGTAAGGGCAATTGAGCCGCTTTCAATGCTGAAGCGGCTGCGGCGGAGTTCGCATCTTTGGTGAACAAAGAAACTACGAAGCTGGTGTCGAGGTAAATCAATAACGATCCCGATCCTGGCTTATGAGTTCGGCGCCGCTGACCTCGAGGACCTTGTCGCCATAGATTTCGTTCAGTCGCGCCAGGAAATCGGGCAGCGGCGGGCGTTCGGCGGGGGCGGGTGTGAGGCGCGCGATGACTTTGCGGCGTTTGGTGATCTCGAGCTCATTGCCCTGGCTGAGCAGGCGCTCGACCTTCTTGAAGTCGTAGCGGAGGTCGCGAACGGAGACGGTTTTCATGTGATACATTTTAGCATCACAAGACGATCCACACGAGGCGTGGGAAGATATCCACAGAACATTATCGCTTTTTGTTCGCCTTTTCACGCGGAAATGGGCTATGCTGTGTGGGCAATGAGGAGGTTCGACGAATGGACGCACAGAAAGCACTGATTGCAGAGTTCGACCGAGAGAGCGCGAAGACCCGCAAGATGCTCGACGCCATCCCGGCCGATGCCGATTTCAACTTCAAGCCTCACCCCAAGTCGATGACGCTGGGCCGGCTCGCTGGCCATCTCACCGATTTTGTCGGTGACTGGGGGAATCACACGCTGACGATGGACAAGCTGGAGTTTCCCGCGGATCACAAGTGGGAGCCGTACGCGCCGGCGAGCAAAGCGGAGCTGCTGGAAAAGTTCGACAAGAAACTGGCGGAGACGCGCCCGGCGCTGGTGGCGACGACCGGCGACGCGTGGGATCGGAACTGGAAGTTCGTCTTCGGGGGGCAGGCCTGGATCGACGACACCAAGTACAACGTGTTCCGCGAAACCGTTTTGAACCACATGATTCACCATCGCGGGCAGTTGACCGTCTATCTGAGGCTCATCGGCGCGAAGGTTCCGGGGATCTATGGGCCGAGCGCGGACGAGATGTGAGAAAAGCAGGGAACAAGGGCACGGCGAGACGGGACGAGGGATCAGCGAACACGAATGAACGGGCTCGGTGAACGTATCGCCGGGCTTGCGGTCTTCGGGTTTCTGGTCCCGCAGCTTTCGAGACTACTCTTGATGTATGCCGTTTTCCTTTCCGAAGGTGTATCCGATTCTTGACGCCGGAGTGATTCCGCAGGTTGGGTGGGCGGAGTTCTTGAAGCGGTTGGGCGGCGAGCTGGCCGAGGCGGGCGTGACGCTGCTCGAATATCGGAACAAAACGAGAAGCGACGCCGATGTGCTGGCGGATGCGGCGATTTTGCGCGTGGCGCTGCCGGCGGGAACGGTGAAGCTGATTCTCGATGACCGCGTTGAGCTAGTTGATCGGGCCGGTTTTGACGGCGTGCATGTGGATGCGGGTGACGCGACGCCTGCCGAGGCTCGCCGGCTGCTGGGGCCGGGCAGGATCTTGGGCACGTTTGGCGGGAGCGAAGCGCTGGTCGAGGGAATTCTAAAGGAGCCGGCGGATTATCTGTCGATCGGGCCGATTTTTCCTACGACAACAAAGCAGACGACGAAGGCGCCGATCGGTGCGGAGGGCGTGCGCCGGTTGCGCGAGGAGGCTGGGGCGAATGCGGTGCTGGTCGCGGTGGGAGGAGTGACGCTCGAAACAGCGCCGGAGATTCTGGCGGCGGGAGCGAGCGTGGTGGGGGTTTCGGCGGCGATCTTTCGCGCTGCTGATCCGGCGGGCGAGTTTCGGCGGTGGGTCGCCGCGCTGGACTAGACGCGAATCGCGAGTGTCTGGAAACGAGACAGAGCTGTCCGGATTTGAGACGCGAGCGCTGTGCGGATTTGAGGCACGTTCTGACCGGGACCGAGGCAGCCCGTGGCCGAGTTCGAGACAGTGGCTGTCTGAAATCAAGACAATTCTCATCAGAGTGGGCCCCGAAAAGCCCGCCCGCGCTAGCTATTGTGCGGCCTGGCCGGTGCTGTATCGTATGATTGCGTAACGAGTTCCGGCGGAAAGATTCGGTGTCGCCTTCGCTGTCTCGTTCCATTCATTCGCCAGGGAGGAAGTCGCTCATTGATATCCAAACTGCTGCGCGTTAAACCCATGTCGATGCTCACGCACGAGGCGGGCGAGCAAGGCGAACACACGTTAAAGCGGTCGCTGGGGGCCGTGAACCTGGTGACGCTGGGGATTGGAGCCGTGATCGGCGCGGGGATTTTTGTGCTGACCGGTCAGGCCGCGGCGCTTTACGCGGGGCCGGCCGTGGCGCTGAGCTTTGTGCTGGCGGGCATCACCTGCGCTTTTGCCGGGCTGTGCTACGCGGAATTCGCTTCCATTATTCCTATCGCCGGATCGGCGTATACGTACGGCTACGCCACGCTGGGCGAGTTCGTGGCATGGATCATCGGCTGGGACCTGGTGCTGGAATACGCATTCGGCGCGTCCACGGTAGCATCCGGCTGGTCAGGATATTTCAACAGTTTGATGCAGCAGTTCGGTGTTCACATTCCGCCGCAATTGACGGCGTCGACAGGAACGCAACTGGTGTTCTACCAGAATCAGTGGGGGCCGGTGATGTCGCTGCCGCCGGGGGTGAGCGATGCTGGGCTGCCTCATGTGACTGCGGCCTTTAATCTGGTTGCAATGGCGATTGTCATGGTGATCACCGTCATATTGGTGATCGGAATCAAGGAGTCGGCGAACTTCAACTCGGCGATTGTGTTCATCAAGCTGAGCGTGGTGGCGATTTTTCTGGTAGTCGGCGGCTACTTCCTGATTCGGCATCCGGATTTGGCAAGGACAAACTGGCATCCGTTCGTTCCGCCGAAGGACGCGGCCGGCAACTTCGGATGGGGCGGAATTTCGAAGGGCGCCTCGCGGATTTTCTTCGCCTACATTGGATTCGACGCGGTGTCGACGGCGGCGCAGGAAGCCAAGAAGCCGCAACGCGATATGCCCATCGGCATTCTCGGGTCGCTGTTGATCTGCACCATTCTATACATTCTCGTGTCGCTGGTTCTCACCGGCCTGGTGAGTTACACGAGGCTGAATGTTGGCGCTCCGGTAGCTCTGGGCATCGATGCGACGGGCGTGAGTTGGGGCTCGCTGTTGGTGAAGATCGGCGCGGTGTTCGGGCTGGCCACCGTGATGCTGGTGATGTTGCTGGGACAGACGCGCGTCTTCTACTCGATGTCAAAGGATGGCCTGCTGTGGAAGTGGGCCTCGGCGATTCATCCCAAGTTCCGCACGCCGTGGATTACCACGATTGTATTTGGAATCTTTGCGGCGCTGTTTCCCGCGTTCCTGCCCATCGGCAGGCTCGCCGATTTGGTAAACATCGGGACGCTGCTGGCGTTCACGATCGTGTGCGCCGGCGTTTGGGTGCTGCGAGTGCGGCATCCCGAACTACATCGGCCTTTCAAGACGCCGCTGGTGCCGCTGGTGCCGATTCTGGGAATGGGGTCAGCTATCTTCCTGATGTCGCGGCTGGCGGCGATCACGTGGGAAGTGATGATCGGCTGGTTGATCCTGGGGCTGATCATTTATTTCGGCTATTCAATGGGGCACAGCAAGGTGCAAAAGCTGGCGAAGGCGCAGGTAGCGGACTGAACGGAGGAATTTCGGAGCAAAAGCGACGGCCTCCCCGAGCGGGAGGCCGTTTTGTTTTGATAACATGCTCTCTTTTGCCGATGGATGGGGTGATGATCGAATCGACTGGAGGCGGAAAGCGTGAAAGTTGTGGACATTCTTGAGGCTCAGGAAAGTCTCGAGGAACTCATTGATGAGCTTGCGCCTGGTGAATGGTTTGCGATCGCTGTCAACGGTGAACCGCGTGTCAAGGTGGTCGCGCTCAATGAGGAGGAGATTGAGGAGCTGCTGCTGGAAGGCAGTTGAAGTTTAGGTTCGCCGAAACTTGACGCAGGGATGCGGCCGCTTGTGAAACGGGGCGAACAGCGCATCGTTTCCGAGCGCATTCGCCCTGCAGGCATGTTCAAGGCTTAGGCGGTGGTTTTCGCGCAGAATTCGTCGAAGGCGCGCGTGAGTTCGTCGGCGATGTGCTGAGCAGTGGACTGCTCGATGACAGAGCGCTGCATCAAGTAGACGAGCTTGCCATCGCGCAGAAGGGCAACAGCAGGCGAACTGGGCGGATAGCCCTCGAAGTAGGTGCGGGCGCGATCGGTGGCCTCGCGGTCCTGGCCGGCAAAGACGGTGATCTTGCGATCGGGCTGGTTGGTTGTGTTCGAAAGCGCGAGGCGGATGCCGGGGCGGGCCTTGCCTGCCGCACAGCCGCAGATGGAGTTGACGACGAGGAGAGTGGTTCCGGGCTCCGCCAGTGCCGCGTCGACTTCTTCGGCGGTCCGGGTTTCCTTGATCCCGGCGCGCACCAGTTCCTCGCGCATGGGAATCACCATCAGTTCTGGGTACATGTTCGCCTCCGGCAAGGGAAGTTGCCTGAGACCATTCTATCGTGTGCGGGCGTTCCGGTGTCGGCGTTTTTCCGAAAACACGCGCGGTTGGCTGCTCTTTGCATGGTCATCGCTCCCTGATGGTCGCGTTGACTTGGCTGAAATGACTTCGAATTACAGTTTTTCGGAAAAACGCGTTAGTCTTGAACCGATGCAGATCAAAGAAAGACAACTCCTCGCCCCATTTACGACTTTTGGCATTGGCGGGCCGGCGCGGTGGTTTGCAGAGGCGGCGAGCGAGGAGGAGATTGCCGAGGCCAGCGAGTGGGCGCGCGAGCGGGGTATGCCACTGTTTGTGCTGGGCGGCGGCAGCAACGTGCTCGTCGCCGATGAGGGATTTGCGGGGCTGGTGCTGCACGTTGGGCTGAAGGGAATCGAGCGGGATGGAGAACTGTTCCGCGTCGCGGCGGGCGAAGTTTGGGACGGATTTGTTGAGCGGGCCGTTGCGTCGAATTGCGCCGGGACCGAGTGCCTCGCGGGGATTCCGGGGACGGTTGGCGGAACGCCGGTGCAGAACGTGGGCGCGTATGGGCAGGAGGTGGCGTCAGTCATCGAGCGGGTGCGGGCGTTTGATTTGGGTGAGCGCACGTTCGTTGAGTTCTCGAACATAGAATGCGGCTTTGCCTATCGGCGCAGCCGGTTCAACGCGGCGGATCGCGGGCGGTACATCGTGACGCGCGTCGACTACCGGCTGCGCGAGAATGGCGAGCCGCTGGTTGCGTACCGGGATTTGAAGGCGCACTTTGAAGGCTGGGCGAAGACGCCGACGCTCGCCGAAGTTGCGGCGGCGGTGCGGAACATCCGGCGAAGCAAGGGAATGTTACTGGTTGACGGCGATCCGGATTGCCGCAGTGCGGGGAGCTTTTTCAAGAACCCTGCGGTCACCGAGGAAGTGGCGGAGCAAGTGCGAAAAGTGGCTGCGAGCACCGGCGTTCCGATTCGGATTTTTCCCGCGGACGATGGACTGGTGAAGATTCCCGCGGCGTGGCTAATTGAACAGGCGGGATTTGTCAAGGGGTACGCGATGGGCGCTGCGGGGATTTCGACCAGGCATACGCTGGCGCTCGTCAATATTGGAGACGGGATTGGAGACGGGCGCGGCGGCGCGACGGCCAAAGAAATTCTGGCGCTGGCGGAGAAGATTGGAGCGGCGGTTGAAGCGCGGTTCGGGATTCGGCTGGAGATGGAGCCGATGATGGTGGGGTTTGCGTAAAACACCGCTGCTGACAGCCGCAGCGCAAGAAACGGCATTGGCGTAAAATCCAAGTCGTCCCCTGGTGGGGTGCGAGAGAGCGCTCTGATATGCGACTGACCTTTCCGTCTCTAGTGCGCTTCGTTCGGCAGCAGATTGTTTATATCGTCATTTCCGCTGTTCTCGGCGCCGTTTTCTGGGCAATTGGCCTGCCGATCAATCCCTTCACAGTTTTGTTGTACACACTCTGCATTGGGAATCTCCTCTCGTTTGGAATCGATCAGGTGGAGTTCCTCTTTTCGGGAAGGCCGTTTCCATTCAACTGGCTGATCTTTTTGCCGACGCTCCTTGTACTGACGGTCCCGGTTTACCTGATTTCGACCGCAATTGTTTGGCTCATTTCTCCGCCTGGTCCGCAGACGCTTTCTCATCTGCTCCTAACGGGATGGAAGTTTCCGTTTCTGGTCACGTTCGTTTTCGGTTTTGTCTCGTTTCTGCACCAAACAACGAAGGATCGGCTGGAACAGCGCAACCAGGAATTGCAGCGATCGGTGGATAAGGGCGCGAAGCAGCTTGAGATGCAAGCGCAGGAGCTCGACCGCGCCCGAGAGATTCAACAATCGCTGCTGCCCAAGGAGATTCCGCAGCTTGCGGGATTCGAAGTGGCGGGAGCGTGGCGGCCGGCGCGCACGGTGAGCGGGGATTACTACGACGTGTTCAAGCTGGACGGGGGCAGGCTTGGCGTCTGCATTGCGGACGTGGTGGGGAAGGGCGTTTCGGCCGCGCTGCTGATGGCCAATGTGCAAGCGGCAGTGCGCGCCTATGCAGGCAGCGCCGAGAGCGCGGCACAGTTGTGCGCCAAGGTGAACAGCCTGCTTTGCGAAAATCTTGCGACCGGAAAATTTGTGACGTTTCTTTACGGAGTGCTGGACGGCGAGACGCGGACGCTCGAATATTGCAATGCCGGCCAGGTTTATCCGATCCTCGTCTCTGGAGGATGTACCCGAGCGCTGGACCATGGCGGCGCGGTGCTGGGCGTCTTTCCCGCGTGGGAATACGAGAATGCGAAAATTGAGTTTCGCGCGGGGGACAGGCTGTTGCTTGTGACCGATGGCATATCTGAAGCGTGCGGCGCGGATGAAGTGGAATTTGGCGAGGAGAAGCTGGCCGAGGCTGCGCTCCAACTCAGCAAGCGCACAGCGGCGGAGATGAGTGACGCGCTGCTCAACCAGGTGACAGAATTCTGCGATGCGCACTTTCAGGATGATGCGACGCTGCTGGTGATCGCAGCGAAGTAAGAAGGCGCGAGGATTAACTCAGCGGCGCTTGCAGGCGGCCGAGGAGACGCGCGCGTTCCGAAGCGAGGACTTGGGCTGCGGGGCCGAGGGCGGTGAGGCGGCCGTCGCGGAGAAGCAGAACTTCAGCAGAAATGGCGAGCGCGTCGGTGGCGTCGTGAGTGGCCACGACGGTTTGCACTTTGCTTTCGCGCAACCAGTTTTGGAGACGGACGAGCAGCGCGTCGCTGGCGACGCCGTCGAGTGCTGAAAAAGGCTCATCGAGAAGAAGCAGGCGGGGAGCGGGCGCGAGAGCACGCGCCAGGGCGACGCGTTGCGCCTGGCCGCCGGAGAGATCCTGTGGGCGACGGGCAGCGAGTTCGGTTGCGCCAACAAGATCCAACATTTCATCGATGCGGCGCGCGCGGGCGGCGCGGGCGATTCCCGAATAACCGGGTCCCGAGTATTTGGGACTGCGCAGGCCGTAGGCGACGTTGGCGGCAGCCGTGAGGTGAGGGAAGAGCGCGGGCTGCTGCGAGACAAGCGAAGTCTGGCGATGGCCGGGAGGAACGCGGAGACCGCCGGCGGTTTCAGTGAGGGTACGGCCGTCGAGTGCGATGCGGCCATTGGTCGGGTGGTCGAGGCCAGCAAGCAAGCGAAGCAATGTGCTTTTGCCTGCGCCTGAGGGGCCGAAGACGACGGTCCAATCGGAGGCGAAGGTACATTCCACCTGCAGGTGGAAGCTGCCGCGGCGCGAGTCGAGGGAGAAGCTAAGCACGGCGCGCACTCCCACGTTTTTGGCTGGTAGCGTAGACGGCGACGAGGGCCAGAGCGCTCAAGCCAAGAAGCAGCAGAGCAGTGTGGCCGGCGGCGGCGTAGTCGAAGTTCTCGACCTGATCGTAGAGAACGATGGAGAGCGTGCGCGTTGCGCCGGGAATGTCGCCTCCGAGCATGAGGACGACGCCAAATTCGCCGATGGTGTGGAGAAAACTTAGCACGACCGCGGCGAGAAGCGAGCGGCGAGCGAGCGGAATGAGAATGCTGGAGACGAGACGCACCGGGCCGGCGCCAAGAAGGCGTGCGGCGTCGACAAGAGCGGTGTCGACCGAGGCGAAGCCTGCAACGAGAGGCTGCACGGCGAAGGGAAGGCTGTAGATGACGGAGCCGACGACGAGGCCGTCGAATGAGAATGCGAGTGGATGACCGAGCAGGGCGGCGATGCCCCGGCCAAAGGCTGTGCGGGGGCCGAGAAGGACGAGAAGAAAGAAGCCGAGGACGGTGGGCGGCAAGACCATCGGAAGAGCGGCGAGGGCTTCAACGGCGGCGAGCCAGCGGCCGCGGCCGAGCACGATGAGCGCAGCGAGAGGCACGGCGATGACGAGAAGAATCGCGGTGGTGACGGTGGCGAGGCGAAGAGAGAGAGCGAATGCTTGCCAGTCCATTGTGCTCATTTGACCGGGGTGAGGCCGGATTTGGCGAGTTCAGCCTGCACGGCGGGCGAGAGCAGAAAGTCGAGCAGCTTGTGCGCGGCAGCGGGTTGCCTGGTGCTGCTGACGATGACAGCGCCCTGCTCGATGGGTGGATAGAGGTCGCGAGGAATGACGAAGTACGAGCCGTCCGCGGAGAGGCGCGAGGTGAGCGCGGAAGTAAGCGAGATGAGGCCTGCATCGGCGTTGGCGGAGTCGACAAACTGCGCGGCCTGGGCGATGTTTTCAGCGGTGATGAGGCGCGGCTTGAGGGCGTCGTACAAATTCAGGCTATGAAGCGCGGCGACGGCGGCGCGGCCGTAGGGTGCGCGATCGGGATTGGCGATGGCCAGCCGCTTCAAGGCGAGCGAGCGGAGCAGATCGAGCGAGGGCGAAGGCAACTGTGAATCTTTCCGAGACCAGAGAACGAGTGTTCCTCGCGCGTAGGTGATGGGAGTGGAGGAATCGGCGGAGCCGGCGGCGTCGGCGAGGCCATCGTTGATGAGGCGCTTGGGAAAACTGAGGTCGGCGGAGAGAAAGACGTCGAAGGGAGCGCCGTTTTCGATTTGCGTAGTGAGTGTCGCGGAGGACTGGTAGGTGGCTTCGGCGTGAATGCCGGTATTTTTCTCGAATTGCACGAGGATGGGCGGAAAGAGCGGCTCTAGATCGGCGGCAGCGGCGACGCGGAGAGACGCCTGCGCGCTGAGCGGCGCGAGGAACAGGAACGCGAAAAGAGCGGTGAGAAATTGCTTCGACATCGGCGCGATCGATCTCCCATCCACAGCGGGAATCGCCGTACACCTGCTAGGCTAACACCTAGATATGAACGACAATCTGCATCAGTTACGCTGTTTTGGATGCGGAAGCCGGATCGCGGGTAAGGAGGCGCAGCCGGACTTTCGCTGCGCGAATTGCGGCGACCTGTTTGAGGTGGAGTATCCGGGCTGGAACCAGCGCGGCGGGCATGATAGACCCAATCCTGGTGCGCTGAAGTGGCTGTGGCGCGAGCGGCGCTGCTCAGGCGAGGCGCTGGATCAGTCGGGTGTGTGGCGATTCCGCGAGCTGCTGCCGATTCTGGACAGTTTTGGAAACGCGGTGTCGCTGCGCGAGGGAAATGCGCCGCTGTATCATCTGCCGCGCTCGGCGAAGTCGCTGGGAGTCGATCAACTCTACGCGAAACACCAAGGGATGAATCCGTCAGGCTCGTTCAAGGATACGGGCATGACGGCGGCGCTGAGCGTCGCGCGCGAACGGGGATTTACGTGGGTCGCATGCGCGTCGACGGGGAATACGTCGGCTTCGATGGCAGCATATGCGGCGCGCGCTGGAATGCGCAGCCTGGTTTTAATTCCTGAGGGAAAGATCGCGTGGGGCAAGTTGTCGCAGGCGATGGACTATGGCGCGGTGACTTGCCAGGTGCGGGCCGACTTCGACGGTTGCCTGCGCCTGCTGACGCGGATTGTGATGAAGGCGCCGATCTACCTGCTGAACTCGGTGAATCCGTACCGGCTTGAGGGGCAGAAGACGCCGGCAATCGAGATTGCGGAAGCGATGGACTGGAATGTGCCCGACCACCTGATTGTTCCGGGAGGTAATTTGGGAAACAGCTCGGCGCTGGGGAAGGGATTCCGCGAGATGCGGGAGCTGGGACTGGTGGCGCGGATGCCGAAGATCAGCGTGATTCAGGCGGCGGGAGCGAATCCGCTGGTGCGGAGCCTGAACAAGAACCATGGCGCGGTGCTGGAGCCGATGGAAGCGCACACGCGTGCAACGGCGATTCGCATTGGGAATCCGGCATCGTGGCGTAAGTCGGCGCGAGTGATTCAGGAGAGCGGCGGTTGGTGCCTCGACGTGAGCGAGGCGGAGATCGCGATTGCCAAAGCGGAGATTGGCGCGGAAGGGCTGGGCTGTGAGCCGGCTTCGGCGGTGACGCTCGCTGGGCTGAAGAAACTGCGTGCGCAGGGCGTGATCCGTTCGGGCGAGACGGTGGTGCTGGTGCTCACCGGGCATACGCTCAAGGACGCGGACTACACGATCGACTTCCATCGCGAAGCTCTGCTGACCGATGAGGAGAAGATGGGGTCGGAGGCGGCGATTGAAGCGCTGCGGAGAGATGCGATCACCGTGGATGCAACGCCGGAGGCGGTGTTGGCGGCGATTGAGGGCGAAGTGGGATGAGCGGCCAGGGAAAGACAAACGCTCTTCAACTCCGTTTGCCTGCAACTTCGGCGAATCTGGGGCCGGGATTTGACGCGGTGGCCGTGGCACTGGATTTCTTTCTGGAGATTGAGGCTGCGCCGGCGAAGGAGTTTTCAGTCAAAGCCAGCGGACGAAACGCCGACCGCTGCGCGCGGCTCGAAGACAATTTGATTCTCGAGACCTACAAGCAGATTCTGAGCGAAAACGATCGGGCGATCTTTCCGCTGGCGATCCGGGTGGCGAACGGGATTCCGCTGGGAATGGGATGCGGCTCGTCTGCGGCTGCGCGGCTGGCGGCCATCGCGCTGGCGGTGCACTTTGGGGAGCTCGGCTGGGATACAGAGCGAGTTCTCGAAGAGGCGTACAAGCTCGAAGGTCATCCGGACAACGTGGCGGCGTGCTGGCTGGGCGGATTTCTGACGGCGGTTTGCGAAGGACCGAATGTGCGCGTTGCGCGAACCGATCCGCCAGAGGAGTGGCGGGCGATCGTCGCGCTGCCGGAGGAGCCGCTCTCCACCAGCAAAGCGCGCGCGGTGTTGCCGGCCAGTTATCCGCTTGAAGCTGTGGTGGCGAACCTGCAATCGGTGGCCGTGCTCGCGCTCGCGTTTGCGCAGGGACGCGGCGATCTTTTGCGGCTGGCGATGAGGGATCGAATTCATCAGCCGTATCGCGCGCCGATCGCTCCGTTGCTGCCGATTCTGCTGCCGCTGGTGGGAGAGAACGGAATTCTTGGCGTCGCGTTGAGTGGGGCGGGGCCGGCAATTCTGGTGATTGTCGACGGGGAAGAGAGCCTGGCGGATGCTTCAGCGGCTGTGCAAAAGGCGGCGGAAAATCGCATGGGGACGGAGCTTCTGGTTAGACGGTTTTCGCGGGTTGGAGCCTGCCAAGCTGTTGAAAAATAAGTAATTTTGTGAAAATGTGGTCCGCTTCAACACCCAACCGTGTGAGTTATGAATAAGTTACGGTGGTTGCCTACGTGAATAGTCATCAAAAATCTGATTACTGCGACTATTACTGAAGTTTGCTTGCTATTTATCGATTAAACACCTTACATTCGCTCCGTGGGCAGTTCTGGGGGAGGGCTGCTCTAGCGCCTGTGATCCTTATCGGATCCGGGCGCTTCTCTTTGCGCGCTAAAACGTTTCCGCGGACCAAAAGCACAACGGAAGCAGCGCGGAGTTGGAGGCGACTTCGCGGCTCATTGAAGCGATGACAACTGAAGGAAAATGGTTGTGTGCAATGTCCTGCAACGGCGCCGAGGCCTGCGACTTTCGTCGCGTTGGCGCATCAGATGGATATACGGTTTCCTGTACAATGAACGGGTGCGGGTCCGCAAGGAGGATCATGGCAGGCTTGGGTGTGTTGGAAGTGAACGATGCAAACTTTGACCAGGAAGTGCTAAATAGCGAGCAGCCGGTTCTGGTGGATTTTTGGGCAGTTTGGTGCGGGCCATGCAAGGCAATTGCACCGATTGTGGACGGCGTGGCCGCGACGTACGCGGGCAAATTGAAGGTGGCCAAGGTGAACGTGGATCAAAACGGCGCGACACCTTCGCGCTACGGGATTCGCGGGATTCCGGCGCTGCTGTTCTTCAAGGGCGGCAAAGTTGCGGATCAGATTGTGGGCTATGTTCCGCAGGATGTGATTGAAGAGAAGGTCAAGAAGCTGCTCGCGTAAGCGAATTAATCAAGCAAAGAGAGCCCGGCCCCGTGCCGGGCTTTCGTGCGTCTGGGTTCTAAATGCGTCCGCGGAATTGGATGATGCGCCGCCGGTCGCGCTTCGACGGCCGGTGCTCGGGGAGCCGAACATATTGCTCGAATGCCTTGCGCTCCTCGGCGAGGTGGAGACGCGCTTCGCGGCTCGTGTCGGATTCGCGATAGAGGGTCTGCGCAACTGCCGCAGGACCGCGCATCGCGCTTACGAGCAAAACCTCGACCTCAAAGATGCCGCGCTCGTTCTCGATGCGCAGCTTGTCTCCGGCGCGAACATCGCGAGAAGGCTTGGCGCGCAGGCCGTTCGATTGAATGCGGCCGATATCGCAGGCGCGCGAGGCCATGGCGCGCGTTTTGAAAAAGCGCGCGGCCCAAAGCCATTTGTCGATGCGCACAGAGTCCATGGTGCATTGCGGAAAAGCGTAAAACAAAATGTATCAGGATCTTTGTGTGATCTTCCACAGATAAAGATGGCTGGAGTCGCTCGATGTGGCCACGGCCAGTCCCTTTTGGTGCGTGGCGCGATTGAGCGCGGCGCGAATGTTTGCTTTGCTGTCAGGCAGAGCAGCGAGAGGAACTTTAAGGGCAGTACCGGGCGGCAATGGATCGATGTGTTTCAGGAGGAGGGCAACGACGCTCTTGTGTTTGCCTGCCCGGCCTTTTGGGACCGCATCCTGCTGAACCATCTGGATCTTCTTTGAAACGAATTCCGTTCTGTGGCGTTGTGGCAACGGAATGCTCCTTCATACTCGTGAGATGCAGGAGCGCGCGCGCCGTATGCCTAAGCTGCGCTAACGTATCGATCCAGGCCACTTCCGGGTCACTAAAGTCCACGCCGCGAGTGTGGCGTATCGCTAACGTAAGCTTGGCGAACGTTGCCGTATAACGAGCGTATGGAATTGCTGTTGTCCGAGTAAAAATATCCTAAGCGTGTAAAAAATCCCGAGTGTTCTACCCGGGTAGAATCCCGTTGGCCCAGTGGATTTCCTCAGGTAAGGCTTTGCAGCGATATGGGTTTCGACTATTCTGAGGCGAATGGCATGACGGTTGCAACCCGAAAAGCGAGGCTTCGACATGAATATGAGCGGAACACGAAACACCCCTATCGTGCCGGTTGGCGAAGCTCTATCCTTCCACGAGCTCGATTTTCGCCCGCGGGTATTGGTGGTCGATGACGAAACATCGATCGCAGACACCATTACCACAATCCTCTCGATGAGCGGTTATGCTGCCATGGCCGCGTACGACGGAGACGAGGCTCTTGAAACTGCGCTGGTCGCGCCACCTCATCTGGTGATTACCGATGTGCTTTTGCCGGGGATGAACGGGATTGAACTCGCGATTACGATTCAACGCGTGTTTCCCGACTGCCAAATCCTGCTTTTCTCCGGGCAAGCGACGACGGTCGATTTGCTGGCCGCGGCCGGCAGCGCTGGGCATCAATTCACCTTGCTCAGCAAACCTGTGCCGCCGGAGCGGCTGCTGGCGATGGTGAAAGAGAAGCTGCGGTCAGTGACTTCCCAGCCGATCTCAAACGCAAACTAAGGCAAGTCCAGATTCGATGCAGCGCGGTGGTCAGCGTGGCGCCGTTTGACCGGTTCTCGTGCGCGGCATGCAGCATGCGGATCGTGGTGCGGAAGAGCGAGCTGGTGAGGGCGGGGTAGGTGGGACCGACGGTCTGGCCAATCGGCTGGATGGGCGAGTCTGGATTGGCTAATTCTGCGAGATCTGATCGCACGGGCGATTTGTCGAACGGCGGCAGCTCAGTACCAGAATTTGAATTCCGGCCAACTGGCGGCGTAGGAACGCTTGCGGTGTCGCAGCCAGAAGTAATGCAGGTGCTCGAAGTCCATGATCCACGGCGCATCAAATGGACCGAGATCAATCACCTCGGCGTAAGTGTCGGTGTAGTCATCGCGACTGCTTCCCAGTGTGAGAACAGATTCGCCCGTGTAGCCGTTCCAGCCCCAGTAGTAGTAATTCTGATGCCCGCTGATGGCGGTGGGCAGGCCGTATGCAGGCCCCAGCACATTGACCGCGCTGGCTTCGCCATAGTTGCGGCAGAAGATGGCAGTGTGAGCGCGGTCGTCGGGCGGCAGCGCATTGTAGCGGGCGGCGAATCCCTGGACCATCTGCGGCCAGCCGAAGCGGTCGGAAAGATATTGAGGCAAAGGGCTGGAAAACTTTTCTTGCTTGGTATTAGCGCCGGGAAAGTGCGAGACGTAAGCGCGATAATTCGCCGGTGGCAACAGGGTGAGGACGATGGGACCGGTGATGAAACACAGCGCGAGCGCGAGCACGGCTGTGTAGCCCACAATGACCCAGTGGAGGCGAGGGCGATGGCTGCGGGCAGCCGCCCCGGCTGCGAAGAGCACCGGATAGACGGGCGCCAGATAGTAGTCCTTGGCGTGCATCGCCATCAGCAGAACCAAGAAGACAAGATAAGTGAGCGCAGCGAAGCGCCAGGGCCGGGCTTTGCGCGCAAAGGCGAGCCACGCGAGGCCGCCGATCCAGAGTGGCGCAGTCCCCGGAAACAGCATGTTGCCCTGCTCCAGCAGAAATGCAAGCGGCGGCAGCTTGATGTTCTTGTCGGAGTGGGCGATGTTGTTGAGCATTTCATAGGTGGGAAAATGGTGAATCCACTGCCAGATGAGGTTTGGAAGAGCGAGCAGAATCAGGAGCGCGACGCCGGCTGCGCACCAACGTGACCACAGGATTCGCCGCTGCGGCGTAAGCAAAATACCCACAAGAAGCGCCAGGAGGAAGAAGACGGTGGAATGTTTGTTCTCGATGCCGAGGCCGGCCAGCAATCCGAAAACGAGCCATGCGCGGGGCCCGGTGCTGCCATCGGCGATGCGCAGCAGCACGAGCATCGACCCCATCCAGAAGCATGGCTCGACGGAATTCATCGAGAGGAAATTCGAGGTTCCCAGAAAGACCGGCGCCGCCAGGACGGCGGTCATCGCGAGGATTTGTGCGCTGCGGAGTCCGCCCAACTGCCGGGTGAGCAGGCCGGTGAGCCCAACCAGTACGCCACCCGCGGCGAAGCTCAGGATACGAATTCCCGTGGGTGAGAGGCCAAAAAGTGTCTCGGCGATGCGGGCTTGGACGGCAACGAGTGGAGGCTGATCCACATAGCCCCAAGCCAGGTGATGCCCGCAGACGAGGTAGTAGAGCTCATCGCGAAAGAAGCCGTAGCCGAGATGACTGCCCCAGAGGGAACTGACAAAGTGAATAAGGAACGCAAGAGTGGCGAAGAGTGCGGCGAGGATCAGTGCGGCGCGGAGCGGGGTTCGAGCGGGGAGAGCGGGATTGGCATCTTGCACGGCCTGGAGCTCCTCGGTTGTGGATTATGCAATTCTATGCGGTACTGCAAAGAAATCATTATTGCGCCGGAAGCTCGGCGTGGAAATGCTGCCAGATGGTTTCCGCGGTTTTGCGAGAGACGACTGCGGCGAGCGAATCGGGCGTGGCTTGCTCGACGTCGCGCAGGCTGCCGAAGTGCGTGAGCAGGCGCTGGCGGGTTTGCGGGCCGACACCGGGAATATTCAGTAGCTCGGAATCGCGGTCGCGCATGGCGCGGCGCTGGCGGTGGTAGCCGACGGCGAAGCGATGGCTCTCGTCGCGGATGAGCTGGACGAGATGAAGCACGGGCGAGCGGCGGTCGAGGACGATGGGCTCGTCTTCGTTGCCGTAGAGGTAGATGACCTCTTCTCTTTTTGCAATCGATGCCAGCGGCTGCGAGGTGAAGCCGAGGGATTCGAGCGCGTCTGCGGCAGCGTGAAGCTGGCCGAGGCCGCCGTCGACGAGGATTAAAGAGGGCATGGGCTGGGCATTTGGATCGGCCACGGCGTCATCCTTCAGCCGGCGGTAGCGGCGCTCGACCACCTCGCGCATGGAGGCGAAATCGTCGACGCCGGCGACGGTTTTCACCTTGAATTTGCGATAGGCGGATTTGTTCATCTTGCCGTCTTCCCAGACGACGAGCGAAGCGACGGTTTCCGCGCCCTGGATGTGCGAGATGTCGAAGCACTCGATGCGGCGGGGAAGCTCGGGGAGCATGAGCGCGTCGGCGAGCGCTTCCTGAATGGCCTTGCGCGAAGGCTCGAGGACACGGAAGCGCTGCGTGTAGGACTGGTGGGCGTTCTGGCCGGCAAGATCGACAAGGGATTTCTTGTCGCCGCGCTGCGGGACGGCGATTTCGATCTTGTGGCCAGTGCGCTCGGTGAGCAGCGCGGCGAGGGTCTCGCGGTCGTCGAAATCGACAGGGACGAGGATCGAGCGCGGGACGTATTGCTGGTCGATGTAGAGCTGCTTGAGAAGCGCGGAAAAGACTGTTCCCGCATTGAAGGTGGGCGCATCCGGCTCTGGAAAAGCAACCGCAGATCCTTCAACTCGTCGCCGCGGCGACTCGCTCAGGATGACAGACTCACTACCGGAATGAGGCTCTTCGTCGAAGGCTTCCATGAGGCCGGGTAGGTCTTCCCAGAAGAACTCGCGGCGATCGACGATTTTGCCGTTGCGCATGTGGAAGAGATTGACGGCCAGGCTGCCGTCCTCGAAGTGGTAGCCGAAGACGTCGGCGTCGTCGTTGAGCTCGGCGGTGGCGATGCGCTGCTTTTCCTTGAGCTGGTGCACGGTGGAGAGCTGATCGCGCAGGCGCGCGGCGGCCTCGAACTGCTCGGTCTCGGCGGCGGCCATCATGCGCGCGGTGAGGGTACGCTCAAGCTCGGCATGGCGGCCCTCGAGAAAAAGCTGCGCGTCGCGGACGGCTTGCTTGTAGGCATCGGGGGTGGTGAGGCCTTCGACGCAGGGGCCGAGGCAGCGATGAATGTAGTACTGCAGGCAGGCGCGCGGGTGGTAACGCGAGAGATCGATCTTGCAACTGGGCAGCAGAAAGCTGCGATGGATCAGCTCGACAACTCGGTAGGCAAGGTTGCCGGGGAAGTAAGGGCCGTAATAGGCGGAGCCATCCTTGCGCAGGCGGCGCGTGACGAAGACCTTGGGGAAGCGGTCGGCGAGGGTGAGCTTGACGTAGGGGTAAGTCTTGTCGTCGCGCAGCAGAATGTTGAAGCGCGGCTTGCGCTGCTTGATGAGATTGTTCTCGAGGGCGAGGGCTTCATGCTCGTTGGCGACGAGGATGTAGTCGATGTCGACGGCCTCGCGCATGAGCGAGCCGGTTTTGGCGTTGGCCTGCGAGGCCTCGAGCAGATAGGAACGCACGCGCGAGCGGAGGTTGTTGGCCTTGCCGACGTAGATGATCTCGCCCTCGGCGTTCTTGTAGAGATACACGCCAGGCTGGGTGGGCAGGGTGCGGATTTTTTCGTAGAGATCCATTGTTGGGCGATGCGCAGCGGGCCAGTCATTAGGACGCGGTGGCCCAATTCTTAGAATATCGAGAATCGAGAGGACGCGTTGGCCCGGGAGGTTGCGCCGCCGCGGTTTGGGTTGGGCCGGGTGAAGGTTGGGCAAAGCTTACCGGCAAAGGTAAAAATTACACAGTTTTCGGGGTGTGCAGAATTGCACAAGCTGGTTGTAATCTCCTTATTTTTCATCGAGTTGCATGACGACACAGGATTGGACGGCGGCGTGCACATCCATAGGCAAAAGCAGGGTACTTCCCTGCGGAAGAGCGCGATACGCGCCAGCAGGGAATGGAGAGGTGAAATCATGATGCATCGATTTGGATTTGCGTTGACAGCAGCGGCGCTGATGGCGTTTGGCGTGACGGGATGCGCCACAAAGAATTATGTGCGGACTCAGACCCAGCCGCTGATCGATCACACCGGTCAACTGGAACAGAAGACCGCGGACAATAACCGAGCGGCCCACGACGTGGACGACCGTGCGACGGCGGGCATTGCGCATGCGCAAGGCGCAGCCGACACGGCTGAAACGGATGCGCAGAGCGCGTCGCAAGCGGCGAACACCGCCGACACCGCGGCCAACGATGTGGCGCACCGCGCCGACTCGCTGGACAGCGTGGTGAAGGGGCTGGACAACTACAAGCAAGTGGCCGCAGTTTCGGTCACCTTCGGCTTTGACAAGGCCGCGCTGACCACCGATGACAAATCGCAACTGGACAGCTTTGCGGCGTCGCTTGGTTCCGCGAAGAGCTACATTCTGGAAGTGACCGGCGGAACGGATTCGGTAGGTTCCGCGCAGTACAACTACGACCTGAGCCAGCGCCGCGCGGATGCGGTGGTGCAGTACCTGGCGGCGAAGTATGGCGTCGCGCCGCACCGCTTCTATCTGATCGGCATCGGCAAGGATCAGTTTGTGGCCTCGAACGATACGGCCGCGGGGCGTAAACAGAACCGGCGCGTGCAGGTTCAACTGCTCTCGAACATGAGCAGCGATACGCAGAGCCCGGCCCCAACCACCACCGGACAGTCCAGTGCGCCGGCGGGTCAGGTTACATCCTCACCGGTTCCCGAATAACACAGGACCTTTTCCCAGATCGTTGTTTCTCTTGAGAGCACGAAGGGCAGACCCAGGCGGGTCTGCTCTTTGTGTTTGTTGGGACTGCGCTTTTGTTGGGGCCGGTCCTCTGTTGTGGCTGCGCCGGGATCAGGCGGTGGAAGGCTGCTTCAGGTGCTCGGCTCGGACGTCGTTGGCGGTGAAGAGGCGCAGGAAAGGCGCATTTTTTGCGGCGGCTTCGACGGCGGGGCGGCCGGCGGCCTCTTCGCGCTCGACGATGCAGACGACTGCGGCGACGATCATGCCGGCTTCCTGCGCAGCTTCGATAGCGGCGATGGTGGAGGCGCCGGTGGTGCAGACGTCGTCGACGATGATGACGCGAGCGCCCTCGCGGCAGACGCCTTCGATGCGGCGGCCTGTGCCGTGAGCTTTTTCTGCCTTGCGCACGAGGAAGCCGTGGAGCAGCGGCGCGTTGGGATGCGATTGCGCGCGCCAGGCGCTGGCGGTGGCGACGTTGGAGACGATGGGGTCGGCGCCCATGGTGAGGCCGCCGACGGCCTCAGCGTCGATTTTGTTGGCTTCGAGCAGCTCGAGGATGGCGTGGCCGGAGAGGCGGCCGCCTTCGGCGTGCAGCGTGGTGGTGCGGCAGTCGATGTAGTAGTCGCTCGTGCCGCCAGAGGAGAGCTTGAACTGGCCGAGCTTGAAGCTGGTTCGGGCGAGGAGCGAGAGAAGCTGCTGGGCGTGGGTTTGGTCGGGCATCGAAACCATTCTAAGCTGGCTGCCTTTCACATTTTGTCGAAGTGGCGGAAGCCGCCGGTGCCAATCAAAGCCAGAGCGAAAATGATGAAGTTGTAGCAGGCGTGGACGAGAGTGCTCGCGGCGAGGGAGCGTGTTTTGAGGCGCACTGTGCAAAGAATCAGGCTGACAAGAATCAGGAGCAGAAACGGCCCGAGCGAGTGGCCCTGCTGGTCGACATGAAGCAGGGCGAAGGGCAGACTGGTGAGAATGGAGCCGACGATCATGGCGGGGACGGACCATTGTGGGTGGCCGTTGGGGTCGATCGGAGGAGCGGGCTTTTGGGAGAATTGCTCGGCTGTCCAGTCCCACGCCGTGCACAGCGCGGGCAGAAGAAAGCCGCGGAAAAACATCTCCTCAAATAAGGGCGCGATCGTCGTGCCGAAGGCGAACATCAGCCATGCGGCTCCCGGAGAGCGCATCATTTTCTCGATGGGAGCGTTGGAGGGGCCGGGCATGAGCACTTCGTCGAGTGCAGCGAGCAGGGCGCAGCCCAGGGCCGTTGCGGCAAGGGGCCAGAATCTGTGCATTGCAACCGCGCCGCGCCATTGCAGTCCGGCAAAGAACTTCTCATGCCAAAAGAGAGGGAAGATGACGAAGCTGAGCGCAAAAGTGACGAGGTAGAGGATGGCCTCGGTGCCGAGCAGCAGTGGGACGTTGCTGGCGGCAGCCGGGGTGGTCAGATTCAGGCCGGTTGGCAGGTAATGTGAAACGAGAAAAAGCAAGACGCCAAGGCAGACGGAGCCGACTCCAAGGAGCAGCATCAGAAGGCCGAGGTGCCCGAGGTGCGGCAGGCGCACCGGCGGACGAACTGGAGGCTGAATGAAGGACTGGAAGAGCTGCGGTTCGAAACCGGGCGACGGAATCGGTGACGGGTTGGGCGACGGGCTGGGCGGCGCATACGAGACGAAGAGCTGCCCGGGCGCAGGTGGAAGGGACTCGGGTGAAGCGGGCTCGGCCTCGGTCCGCGTCAATTCGACAGGCTGATCTTCGGCGGCGTCGTGGGCCGGAGGTGGCGCGAGGCTTGCGGAGTCTGCTGCCGGTTCAATTGCGGACACGGACTCGGGTTCGGGCGCAGGATCGAGCGATTCATCTTCGGGGAAGTCGTTCATGGGCGTCCTGTCTTCTTCGCACGGCGGGCGTCGGCTGCCGCTGGATTCTTCTGCCGCGCACGCTTCCCATTGGTTTGCGGCTCGGCTTGAGGATTTGGGCTGGCCGATCCCGATGCGGAAGCGCTGAGATCGTCGCCGTTGGTGGCCGAAGCAGAGATGGGTTCTTCTTCCGGTTCTGCAGGCGCGAGGCGGCCATTTGAGGTTTTGTAATAGCGCTTGAGGAACTGGCCGGTGTAGGAGCCGGGCGTGGCTGCGATCTTTGCGGGGCGGCCTTCGCCGACGATGCGGCCGCCGTCCTCGCCGCCCTCGGGACCGAGATCGATGACCCAGTCGGCGTTGCGGATGACGTCGAGGTTGTGCTCGATGATGATGACGGAGTTGCCGAGATCGACGAGTCGGTGCAGGACTTCGAGCAGCTTGCGCACGTCGTCGAAGTGCAGGCCGGTGGTGGGCTCGTCGAGCAGGTAGAGTGTCTTGCCTGTTTGGCGCTTGGAGAGCTCGCGAGCCAGTTTCATGCGCTGTGCCTCGCCGCCGCTGAGTGTCGTCGCGCTTTGTCCCAGATGCACGTAGCCGAGGCCGACGTCGACCAGCGTTTGCAGCTTTTGTCGAACTTGCGGCACGTCGGTGAGCAGGGGCAGGGCATCTTCGATGGTGAGGTCGAGAACGTCGGCGATTGAGTGGCCGTGGAATTTTACGGCCAGCGTTTCCTGGTTGTAGCGGCGGCCGTTGCAGACTTCACACTGCACGTAGACGTCGGGCATGAAATTCATTTCGATGCGGCGCTGGCCGTCGCCCTGGCAAGCTTCGCAGCGGCCGCCGGGAACATTGAAGCTGAAGCGGCCTGGTTTATAGCCGCGCTCGCGCGCCTCGGGCAACATGGCAAACAAGTCGCGGATGGGCGAGAAGACCTGCGTGTAGGTGGCGGGATTGGAGCGGGGCGTGCGGCCAATTGGCGACTGATCGATGCGAATGACTTTGTCGATCTGCTCCACGCCGGTAAGGTCGTCGTGCGCGCCGGGCTCCTCGCGCGAGCCGTAGATGGATTTGGCGAGCGAACGGTAAAGAATGTCGTTGACCAATGTGCTTTTGCCGCTGCCGCTGACGCCCGTGACGACGGTCATGAGGCCGAGCGGGATGCGGAGGCTGAGGTCGTGCAGGTTGTGCTCGCGCGCGCCGGAGATGGAGAGCCACTTGTTGGTGAGCGGCCGCGGCTTGGCGCGCTGTAGCATGGTTTCGACGCCGCTCAGGTAGCGGCCGGTGAGCGACGCGGGCGAGGCCATGATCTGCTCCGGCGTGCCTTCGGCGACGACGTTACCTCCCAATCGCCCTGCACCCGGCCCAAGATCGAGAACAAAATCGGCGTGACGGATGGTCTCTTCGTCGTGCTCGACGACGAGGACTGTGTTGCCGAGGTCGCGAAGTTTTTCGAGAGCCTGAATGAGGCGGTTGTTGTCGCGTTGATGCAGGCCAATGGAGGGCTCGTCGAGGACGTAGAGGACGCCGCGCAGGCGCGAACCGATCTGCGTGGCCAGGCGGATGCGCTGGCCCTCGCCGCCGGAGAGCGTGGCGGCGTTGCGGTCGAGGGAAAGATAGTTGAGGCCGACGGCGCATAGGAACTCGAGGCGCTCGGCAATCTCGCGGCGGATGCGCTCGGCGACCAGCGCCTCACGCTCAGTGAATTTGAGATTGATGGCCGCCGAAAGCGCGTGGTTGAGCGGCAGCGCGGTGAAGTCGGCGATGGAAAGGCCGCCGATTTTGACGGCGAGCGACTCAGGGCGCAAGCGCTTGCCGCGGCAGACAGGGCAGGGAGCCGCGGACATGAAACTCATCATGTACTCGCGATAGCTGTCGCTGCGCGCTTCTTCCGCGTTGTCGCGCAGGTAGGCGAGGATGCCGTGGAAGCCGGTGCGCGGCGCTTCGCCCTTGGGAGGCCCGTAGACGAGGATGTGCTGTTGTTTTGGCGGCAGGCCCTCGAAGGGCGTTTTCAGGTCAATTTTGTAGCGGTCGGCGGCGAGTTGGATGAGCTTGATGAGGTACTGCGAGGAGGAGCCGGGACCGAGGCCGCCATCGAGCAGCGGCTTGGACCAGTCGGTAATGACCTTGGCGGGATCGAAGTCGTAGAGCGAGCCAAGGCCGTGGCAGTTTGGGCAGGCGCCGAAGGTGGAGTTGAACGAGAAGCTGCGCGGCTCGAGCTTGGGCACGTCGAGGCCGCAATCGGGGCAGGCCATCGAGGACGAGAACAATTGCTCATTGCCAGCGCCGAAGCCGACCAGGACAAGGCCGTTGGCAAGCTGGAGCGCTTTGGCGACGGCCTGGCCCAAACGCGCTTCGACGGGGCGTCTTTCGACCGATGGTTTTCCTGAGGCGGTTGCGGATTTCGCTTCGTTGCCGCCCACCTTCGCAAGGGAAAGCGGGGTTCCCGGCTGGCTGCCGGTTGGGGCGCCGTCGGGCCTGAGGAGCACGCGGTCAACGATGGCCTCGATGGTATGGTTCTTGCGGCGGTCGAGCGAAAGCGGCTCGGAGAGGTCGGTGGCCTCGCCATCGACGCGTGCGCGAAACCCTTGCTGATCAAGCTGATCCAGCAAATCCTTAAACTCACCCTTTCGGCCTCGAACGATGGGCGCCATCACGGTGGCGCGCTCGCCGCGGCCCAGCTCCAGAATGCGCTGAACGATCTGGTCGGCGGTCTGGCGGGCGATGGGGCGGCCGCAGTTGGGGCAGTGCGGCGTGCCTACCGAGGCGTAGAGAAGGCGGAGGTAGTCGTAGATTTCAGTAATGGTTCCGACAGTGGAGCGGGGGCTGCGGCTGGTGGTCTTTTGCTCGATGGAGATGGCGGGGCTGAGGCCCTCGATGGAGTCCACATCGGGGCGCTCAATCTGATCGAGAAACTGCCGTGCGTAGGCGGAGAGCGTTTCCACGTACCGGCGCTGGCCCTCGGCGTAGATGGTGTCAAAGGCGAGCGAGCTCTTGCCTGAGCCGGAGAGACCGGTGACCACGGTGAGGGCATTGCGGGGAATGCGCACATTGATGTCGCGCAGGTTGTGTTGGCGCGCCCCCCGCACCGAGATGTGAGTGATGGGCATGAATGAGTTCTTCGAAGACGGTGGGTACTTTCGAGTATCGAGTGATCCCTTTAGCTCGACTGAAAACGACACACTAGGGGTATTCTATTTGCCAACAGAAACGAGGGTCAACGCGGCGCATTTTCTGCGACAATCGCAAAGATGAATGCGCGGCTGACGGGTAATCCTTTCTGACCGCGACGCGCAGGTTGCGGCAGGCGTTCGCGTTCATCCCCGAAGCGGCCCGAGGCGGTTTTAATGGCGGACTTGTTGAATCTGGCGATGTTGATTTGCGCCTCACTGGGCGCGATGGCCTTTGGAATTCTAGCCGCCTATGCTGTGTTGCGCGTGGGCTTTGTGCTCATGCGGCCGCGAAAGAAGCCGGCGCCGGTGAAGGCGCAAACCGAAGCCGCGCGCATCTCGTAAAAATCAACCTTCAGCTTTCAGCAATTCTCACGCAGGCCGATGGCGGCTTGGCCGATCCTGCGTCAATTCGGCGGGTTCTGCTGACCGTCTTGCGATTGCTGCATTTGGCGATTCCGCTCCTGGATCATCTGCTGCGGAGTGCGGATGGGAACGGGAGGGCCAGAGCTGTTCGGCGGCGGCGGCGGCGGCTCCTGCTCAGCCTCCGGTTCGGTGGCCTGCTGGCCCGAGTCAGTGTCCTCGTTGTTGGGCGGCGCCGGAGTTTTATTGGCTGTGGTCTGCATGGCGCTTCCGGGGGGGATAGTCAGCACAATCCGGCGCGGCGTGCCCGCGCCGCGGTCACCAATCATCAGGACGTTGTAGCCGGAGCCGTCCAGGAGCTGAGAGATCACGTCGCGCGCGGGCCCCGGGCCATAGGTGCCGAAGATCCGCTGATCCGCGCCCAATCCTTCCACTTTGGCGCCAGTGTCGGTGGAAATGTCCTTCAGAATCTGCGACAGGCTGGAATTGGAGGCGACGATGAGCAGCCCGTGGCTGTCATAAACGACGGATGCTGCACCGGGAAGATCGTTAGCAGGCCAATTCGGGGCTGGTGGCAGGACCGGCGCGGGCGGCGGAGCCGGCTGGGGTGGAGGCACGGCGGCGGCAGGTTTCTTGTGCGGATGAACGGATTTGTGTGTGGGAGCGGCGGGCGGAGCGGAGGTCGACTTTGTTGTTGCCCCATTGGTTTGAGCCCCACTTGTTTGAGCCGAGACCGGCGCGCTTGGCAGCAACAGGAACGGGGCCGCACAAAGCGCGGCGCATGCGGTCAACGACGCAGTAAAGCGCGCGGCCAGCCGGCGTGCGACGCTTGCAGATCGCAGGAGCGAGCAGAGAGCCCGCGGGGATTCCGCTTGCAGTGACGGCTGCGTACGCATCGGAATCGCCTCCTTCGAGTCTATTGAGTAGCAGATCGCTGCCGTTCGACGGCACACAGGGCTGCAGCGCTCGACCGCTGGGCCACGTACCGGCTGCCCTAAGTAATAGACTAGCAGTGGCCGATGGACGCTCGAAAGATTGCTCGGCGAGGAATCTTTGGGCAGAGAGGATTTTGGCGGGAATGCGCATCGGATGGAGCATATTGGCACTGTTGGCGTTGCTTCTGGCGCCACTGGCAAGCCGGGCGACGAGTTGCACCGCACAGGCCGAATTGGGCTCGCTGGACCGCGATGCGCTGGCCGCGGCCACGGGCCGGGTGGCAACGGCAGTTCTGGCGCAGGATTTCAACGCACTGCAGGCCAACCTGCTGCCGCAGGAAGCCTCGCAGTGGAGCGGCATTCACGCCGCCGTGGAGCAGGCAGCGCCGCTGGTCAAGGGCGGAAACTTCCAGTTGCGGGATGTGTACCTGCTGGACGCAAGCGACCAGACCGCGACGGCCGATGCGCAATTCTTCTGTTCGAATGCGACCGGCTCTCTGACTGTGACCATCAATATGAGCGCACTGCCGCCGGGGCGATACGCTGTGGTGCTGGCCGATGCAGTGGGCTCGCCGCTGGCCGGCCAGATGGGGCTGGTTCTGGCGTGGGATGGCGCCGCTACCGCGTGGAAGCTCGCCGGGCTGACGGTTCGGCCGGGGAAGTTCGACGGACATGACGGCGTATGGTACTGGATGCGCGCGCGCGAGTTGGCCGCGAATGAGCCCAAATCCGATTCCTGGAGCGCGTGGCTCAGCTACGATGCGGCGCGTTACCTGCTGCTGCCGGTGGATTTTTTGTCGTCGCCGAATCTGGACAAATTGAGGAAGGAGCAGTCGCTGATCGCGCCTCCGCAAAACCAGTTTCCAATGTCGCTGCCGGATGGAGACCGCACATGGAAGATTGACGCGGTGGGACTCGATGCGTCTCTGCACGAGCCCGATCTCGGCGTGGCGTACGACTCGACGGGCGTCACTGATCCGGCGGCGCTGCGGACCGAGGCGACCTCGGTGATGAGCGCGTTCCTCAAGGCGGAGCCGGGAATTCGCGCGAACTTTCACGGGCTGTGGGCGTATGCGGAGAAGGACGGGAAGCGGACGCCGGTGATGGAGCTGCCGATGAAGGAAATTCCGTAGGGGCGGGGAACAAGCCACCCCAGCGACGAAGACCTGTCGCTGGGGACCCCGGCAGGGACCGAGGGACCAAGGGAACAAGAAAGCGGAAAGGCGCTAGGGGATTGGCAGGAATCGTTGATCTGCGTTCGGATACCGTGACTAAGCCGACGCTCGAAATGCGCGCGGCGATGGCGGCGGCCGAGGTCGGCGACGACGTTTACGGCGAGGACCCGACCGTCAACTTGCTGGAGCGGCGCGCGGCGGAGACGTTTGGCCGCGAAGCAGCGCTGTTTGTGCCCACGGGCACCATGGGAAACCAGATTGCGATTCGCACGTTGACGCAGCCTGGCCAGGAAGTGATTGCCGAATCGCGCGCGCACATTCTCGACTTCGAGATGGCGACGACGGCGGTCTTTTCCGGCTGCCTGATCCGTGCAGTGCCCGCTGAGGGCGGCATTCTGACCTGGAAGCACATTGAGCCGGCGATCAGCCCCTATGGAGGGTTCCGCGCGGCGACTGGGCTGATTGAGATTGAGAACACTGCAAATTTGGCGGGTGGGCGGGTGACTCCGCTGGGTGTGTTGGAGGAAATCTGGGATGGGGCGAGGGCGCACAAACTCCCGCTGCACCTCGACGGCGCGCGCATCTTTAATGCGGCTGTGGCGTTGGGCGTCGATGTGAAGACCCTTACGCGCGGCTTCGACACGGTGATGTTCTGTTTGTCGAAAGGATTGGGCGCGCCGGTGGGATCGATGCTTGTGGGTTCGGCGGCATTGATTGCGCGAGCGCGGGTTTACCGGAAAGCATTAGGCGGCGGCATGAGGCAGGCGGGTATTCTGGCCGCGGCGGGACTGATTGCGCTCGAAGAGGGACCGAAGCGCCTCGGCGAAGATCACGCCAACGCGCGGCTGCTGGCCGAGGCGTTGGCTCATACCGAGGGCGTAGCAATTGATCTAGAAACAGTGGAGACGAATATTGTGGTCTTCCGGCTGGCGGCGGGGAAGGGCGCGGGAGAGTTGGCGGCGCGGCTGAAGGCGCGCGGAGTTCTGGTGGGCGCGTTTGGGCCGGACGCGATCCGGGTGGTGACGCATCGCGACGTGAGCCGGAAAGACTGCATCGACGCGGCCGAGGCGCTGACGGAAGAAATTGAGGCGGGAATCAAAACGGCCAGCATCAAATGATGCTGGCCGTTCAAAGCAACGCAGTGGTCTGGGAACTTCTTACAGATCGTAGTAGAGGAAGAACTCGTACGGCACCGGGCGAAAATTGACCGGGGCCAGCTCCTTCTCGCGCTTGTAACTGATCCAGGTGTCGATCAGGTCGGGAGTGAACACGTCTCCCTGCAGCAGGAAGTCGTGGTCCTTCTCGAGAGCAATGAGAACTTCGCCCAGAGAGCCGGGCGTGCTCTTAATCTTTTTGGCTTCTGCCGGCTCGAGCTCGTAGAGATCCTTCTCGAGCGGCTCGCCGGGATCGATCTTGTTCTTGATGCCGTCGAGTCCGGCCATGAGCAGGGCAGGCAGGCATAGGTAGGGATTGGCCGAAGGGTCGGGGCAACGGAACTCGATGCGCTTTGTCTTGGGGTTAGTGGAGTACATCGGGATGCGGCAGGCCGCGGAACGGTTGCGCTTGGAGTAAGCCAGGTTGACCGGGGCCTCGAAGCCGGGGACCAGTCGGCGATACGAATTGGTAGTGGGAGCGGCGAACGCCAATAGAGCCGGCGCGTGCTTGAGCAGCCCGCCGATGTAGTACTTCGCTGTCTGGCTGAGCAGCGCGTATCCTTTGGCGTCGAAGAAGACATTCTTCTCGCCCTTCCACAGGCTCTGGTGGACGTGCATGCCGGAGCCGTTGTCGCCAAAGAGCGGCTTGGGCATGAAGGTTGCGGTCATGCCGTGCTTCTTGGCAATCATGCGGATGACGTACTTGAAGTTCATCAGGTTGTCGGCCATTTTGAGGAGCGGACCGTAGCGAATGTCAATCTCAGCCTGACCGGCCGTTCCCACCTCGTGATGGTGAACTTCAGCGGGTACACCAATGCTGCGGAGGGAGAGAAGGATCTCGGAGCGAATATCCTGCAACGTGTCGCTGGGCGGAACCGGGAAGTAGCCTTCCTTGTGGCGCAGCTTGTAGCCCAGGTTGGGGTTCTCTTCGCGGCCGGTGTTCCAGACGCCCTCATTGGAATCGACGTAGTAGTAGCCGCTGTGCGCGGTCTGATCGTAGCGCACGCTGTCGAAGATGTAGAACTCGGCCTCCGGGCCCCAGTAGCTGACGTCGGCGATGCCGGTTTTCTTCAGATACGCTTCGGCCTTTTGCGCCACGTGGCGCGGATCGCGCGAGTAGGGCTTGCGGCTGACGGGGTCAAAGACGTTGCAGATGATGTTCATGGTGGGCACGGAGAGAACCGGATCCACCACCGCCGTGTCCGCGTCGGCAACCAGAACCATGTCGCTCTCGTGAATCTGCTGGAAACCGCGGATGCTCGACCCATCGAAACCGATGCCTTCTGCTTTGTCGAACAGGTCGTCCGAGAGGTCTTCCAGCGGAATGGAAAAATGCTGCCACATTCCCGGAAGGTCAATAAACCTGAGGTCGATAATTTTCACGCCTGCATCTTTGGCAAGCTTTTTCACGTCACTCGGAGTTCGCGGCATTCTAACTTCTCCTTCCGCCAGGTGTTGTCACACACAAGCACGAGTTAAGTTGTAAACGTTGAGCCAAACTGCGGCATTCTTTCAAAAAAAGTGCGATAAGGATAGGATTCCGCCGCAGCCGCGAAATGAACAGCGGACATTTGGCTGGAGCGGCAACCGGGCGCCGGTTCAACGCAAATTGGATAGGCACCCAGAATTCGCAAGAATCCTAGTCCCACCAGCATAAAGAATCCGTGAAGATTTGGGGATTTTAGGGTGTGGAAAACCGGGCTCAGCGATGGCGGGCGATGAGAACCATGATGAGCAGAATGACGACGGGAATGAGGGCTAAACCGGCGTAATAGAGGATTTTGCGGGAAAGCTGGGATTTGCGTTTCTGCCAGTGGAGGAGTTCGGGGCGCTCCTCCACACCGACCTGATCGGGGTGCTCGAGGTCGTGGATGAACTCCTTTGCAGTGGCGTAGCGATTCTTGGGATCGCGTTCCAGAGCGCGATAGATGATCTCCTGCAATTGCGGGGAAATCGAGGGGTCGGCCACGCTTGGCGGAAGGGGGTGATTCAACAGGCGGTCGTTCATGGCGGCCAGCGGCGAGGGACCGGAAAAAGGGAGCTTGCCGGTGAGCATCTCGTAGAGGATGACGCCCATGGAGTAGAGATCGGTGCGGCCGTCGCCGCGCTTGCCCTTCACCTGTTCCGGAGCAATGTAATCGGGCGTACCCAGCATGGCGGTGAAGTTCGCATAAGTGAGGCGGCGCGAGGCGGTGTCGCCGGCAATGCCGAAATCAATGAGCTTGATGTGGTCGTCGTCGTCGACCATGATGTTCTCGGGTTTCAGGTCGCGGTGCACGACGCCGTTCGTATGGATGTAATCGAGAGCCTTGAGAACTTCGATGGCGATGCGGATGGCGCGATCCTGAGGCATCCGGCCTTCATCGAGAATTTTGCGGAGGAGACGGCCGTGACACCACTCCATGACCATGTAAATGCGAGAGCGGCGATCTCCGCCGTAAACTTCCATCACGTTGGGGTGGCGAAGGCGTGCGCCGATCTCCGCTTCGCGCTTGAAGCGGTCGGAGAGGATGGGATCGGCTTCCATGTCGGGATGAGGAATCTTGAGGGCAACAGTGCGGCCGTCGCGCGTATCGGTAGCGCGAAAGATGGTGGCCATGCCGCTCTTCGCGATGGGCGCGTCGATGCGGTAGGAATCCACCTGCGTTCCCGGCTCAAGGACATCGTAAAAGCTCATCGTGGACCATGCTCCATCGGGGCCTTCACTACTTTATCGGGTGTGAGCCCCGGAAACAGAATGAACCTTCCAAAATCAGAGAAAAAGGGTTCAGGAATCGGCAACAGAGGGTTTCTCATACCGGCAGCCTATAGGGGCGGCCGCGATACATGCCGACCTGTTCGACCGAGCGCACGCGAATGACCTGCGCAGTGGTGTTGTCGCCGCCGTCGATCTCAACCGCGCGGGCGACGAGCTCATGGGCGATCTGGGAAGCATCTTTTTTCTGCGAGGCAATGCGGGCGATTTCGGCTTCGCTCATCTCGTCGTGCAGTCCGTCGGTGGACAAGACCAGAACATCGCCCGGCTGCAGGCTGAGAGCGTTGGTATCCGGAGAGACAAACATCTCCGGCCCGACGGAGCGGATGAGAACGTGGCGGGAATCGGAAGAGGAAATGTCGCCGGCGGAGATCAGGCCCATCTTGCGCTGCTCGTTGACGAGCGTATGGTCCTGAGTGATTTGACGAGCCTGACCGTTGCGGACGAGGTAGCAGCGCGAGTCGCCGACGTGCGAGACGACGGCCTGGTCGTAACGCACGGCGCAGGCGACGAGGGTGGTGGCCATGTTCTTGCCGCGGAATTCGGGCTGGAGCCTGCGATCGTGTACCGCGGAATTGGCGTTCTGGATGAGCCGCGGCAACAGGCTGATAAGCATGGAGCCCGATTGCGCATTGACAAACTGCTCGGTGACGACCGAGACGGCCGTAGCCGAGGCGACCTCGCCCAGATCCATCCCGCCCACTCCGTCGGCAACCACAAAGAGAAAGCCGTGGGAACGCGCCTGCTGGCGGGTGGAAGGGACAAAGGAGCCCATGGCGTCTTCGTTGTTGGTGCGGACTTTGCCGAAGTCGCTTGCCTGGCCGAACTGTACGTCCAACATATGCGCCGCCGCGTGAAGCATCTTCGCGCAAATGCGCGGGGGAGATGCCGTTCTTTAGGAGGGTTCAGGAACCGGGCCCCAAAACAACGATGGGGTGTCGCCTCTCCCCAGCCTCTCATGACGAGGCTGAAGAGAGGGTCCACCCTGATTGCCAGCTTGGTTGATGGTTGACTATTAGGCTTCTTTTGAAGTCAACAGGACCGATTTTCCTTTGGTCTTGGAAGATCGCAGGAAGTAGATCGCCCCGTAGATGCCCCAAAGAGCGGAGATGCCGAGCGCTGTAAGGGGTTCCATCTTTGTGCCAAGGTTGAAGAACGGCCCGGCCAGGTAGAACGCCATGCAGGTCAGGTTGGCGAGCAACCCGAATCCCGGAATGAGTGTGTGCTTCAGCATATTGTAGTCAGGCCGCCCGTGATACGCCACAATGCAAAGGAAGCAGCTCAACGCGTAGAGAATGAAGGTGCCGAAGTTGGAGGTGAGCGTGATGGCGAGCAGCGAGTTAGGCAGCGCGGCCATCTTGTCGTGGGTTAAATAGCCGAAGCTGGAGAAGATGCCGTGGGGCAAAGCGGCGATGGTGGCATCTGTCGGTGCGCCGGCATCGCCGAAGGCCAGTGAAACGGCGATCACGCCGATGACCGCGGAGATCCAAGCCAGCGTCCAGATGGCCTTGCGGGGCGACAGCGACTCGGCGTGCAGCATACCGAAGTGCTCGGGAGCTTCGTCATCTTTGCCCATGGCATAGGTGACGCGAGCGCCGGTGTTCATGCAGCTCAGCGTGGTGCCGATGAGCGCGAGGAAGACCGTGAAGGCCTCAGCGAGCATGAAGTACTTGCCGTGGCCCTGACCCAGCAGTTGATCGCCGACAATGATCATCATGTCGCCGATGGGCGCGGCCGAGCTGGCTGCGCTCTGCATCGTATAGCCGGAGTTGAGGAAGTAGTTGGCACAGAAATACTCAAAGAGGTAACAGAACAATCCCTGGATCAAGAGCGATGCGATCACGGCAATCGGTATGTGTTTGGTTGGGTTCTTGGCCTCGCCTCCCATCGAGGTGACCGATTCGAAACCGACCAGGATGAGAATGGCCACAGTTGCCTGAATGAACATGAAGCTGAGTTTGTGGACGCCAATCACGGAAGCGGCATTGGGATGGGTGAGGAAGTTGCCGGTCGAATCCGTCGTTGGGTAGTTGATGACGAACGGGACGGGCTTTCCGGCACTGTCGAGCAGCGGCAGCGGATTGCCGCTCGCGTCACGCATGGTGGAGCCGTCCTTGGCCGTGGCGAACTGGTAGGTGTAAGTGGCCAGCGTCTGCGAGTCGTACTGGAAGCCTGGTGCGCCGTCGGGATGATTGGCGCGATAGCCGAGAGCCAGGACGCTGAAGACGATCAGAGCGGAAATCTGAATTACATTGATGGCGATGTTGACAGCCGTGGAGGCGCCGGCGCCCTTTGCGGCGATCCAGGCCACAAAGAATGAGAAGACGACTGCGACGAGTGCCATGAAAACCGGGCCGGGGTTCGAGCCGCTCATCACGTTCGGATAGAGGAAGCCCACAACGTAGCCCACGAAAATGCCCGTGACAGCCACCATCACGCCGGGATAGACCCAGTAGTAGAGGTGAGAGCCCCAGCCGACAATGAACTTGGCAAGGCGGGCGTATTTGAAAGCCTTGTCCTTGGAGAGCATCGCCTGCTCGGCGTAGTAGTAACTGGAACCGGTGCCGGGATAGAGCTTGGAGATTTCGGCGTAGGCTACGGCGGTTGCCAGGCACAGGAGCAATGCGGCGAAGATGCCGATCCACATCGCGGGAGCGGTAGATGGCTGGCCGGCAACACCCGTAGTCGCCTGGATGAAGAACGTGAGCCAGAGGAAGGCGCCGGGGGCGATGAGCGCCATTGCGTTGCTGGTCAACCCGGTTAGGCCCAGGGTGGCCTGCATCTGAGGTGCTTTCTGATCTGCCATGAGCATTCTCCTGAGATTTTGAGTTTCGGTTGGCGGCTCCCGGCGGCTGCCCACCGGGAATTGGATCAAATTTCAATTGGGCGGCGCGCTCGTCAGCGGCGGGGAACGCCTTGAGCAACGGCGCTGCTTGCTACGGGACCCGCCGGTGAGCCTGGTTAGGCTTTGGCCGGTCCCGGTTAAATTGTGGTAGTGCGAGTCTAGCGGTCGTCTCATCAGGACAAAATCAGGAAATGAAGCATTTCTAGCGATGGGGTCCGAAGAAGGCGATGAACGCCACTGTCAGCGTCTGTTGCTGGCTGCTCGATTGATTAGCCAGCTTGTTAAAGTACTGCAGGTTGGATTGGTCGATGCGATATTCAACGCGCATGAGCGCGCCCTCGACCCACTTGTACTCATAGGTGAAGGTGCCTTCGTAGAGGGTGTTTCCCGTGGGAGCAGTGAGTGTTTGGGCGCCGTTGGCATCGTCAAACCATTCAAACCGGCCAGCGATGGCATTCTTTGCGGACGCCTGTTCGTGAAATGCGCCGGCTACGCCGTACCATTTGTTCAGATTGTTGTCGCCGCACGTCACTATGGGACCGGTTGCACAAGTGTAGGTGGCATCTTGATTCTGACCGTAATCGAAGTTGAAGTAGGCGTTGAACTTTCCGGGCGGCGTCAGCAGCAGCGTTGTATCGATCAGGTTGCGCAGTCCGCTTGCCGTGTTGGGATTTTCCGGACCAACCAGATAATTCAGGTACCAGCTGGCCTTGGTCTTCACAAGAGCGCTCGTAAACGCTCCGGATACGCCGCCATTTGATTTGGAGACGTTGTTCCACCCGTTGAACAACTGAAAGCCGATGGTTTCAGTCTTCGACACCGGCAGCGAAGTCCGTGCGCCGAAGTGCCAGTAGGGAATGGCATTTACGAATAGCAGCGAGCGCGAGTAGTTCCAGTTGCTCATCGCCTCGATGACTTCCGCTCCGGCCGAGGTGACGTATTTGCCGAAGTCCAGTTCGAAGCCTTTGGCCTTGGGCGGCTTCACGCTCAGGTACGCCTGCTCGAGATAGGGAAGCTGCGAGGCGACAAAGGTGGGAGCAGTCGTGTTTGTGCCGGAATTGTTGATCAGGTCGTTGGCGCGGCCGTAAATGAAGTCCACATGCGCACCAATCGGATCGGGATCGTGGTTCAGCGTAAGCTTTGCCATGCTCAGGTCGAACTGGTCGGTCTTGTCGTTGAAGTTATAGAGCTGGTTGATTTGGTCGAAATTACCGAGCGAGGAATTGGGACGGTTGAAGTTGAAGCTGTAGTAACCGTCGACCACGCCGCTGAGATCCATTGGGCCAACGCTCCATGTGGGTGAAGGCGCGGGCGCTGCGGGCGCTGCCGGAGCAGGGGGCGGTGGGGACGCCTGTGCGGGCGTCGCGGAAGACGAATCCGCTGGCGCCGGTGGTGGCGCCGGTGTTTGCGCACTGGCCGTGAGCGCGATCGCCATCGCGGCTCCAGCGATTGATCTTGAGATGACCTTTGCGTTCAGATACATCGGCTGATTACCTCCAAGAAAAAATTTGAATGACGCGAGATGAGATCCGGCCCAGAGGAGCAGTAAGACTCGTCCTTCGTAGCACTGGGGATTGTCCTGTTGAGGTTGTGCAGCGACGAACACACGTATGGTCTCGATTGCCAGCGACGTGCTTGGCAATCACGCTGCCCTGATTAGCGCCGTTGTTTGGGTAAATCGAACTACACCTAGTAATGCAAAGAAAGCATAAAGATTAAATGATGAAACGAAAAAGATCCTTCGAGTCCACTTAAAAGCGTGAAATAGTTGACAAAACGGCAGGTAAGACACAGCCCTTCGCGGCAAGCGGGGGGATGCAGCAAGGAAATCCGCAAACTGTGAATGCTCGCTGAGAAGGGTTGACTGGGTATGGCCGCAATTCTGGCTTGGGTTTGTTTGGCGCTTCTCACGGCGGCGGTGCTGGCGCTCTTATGGTGGCAAGAGAGTAAGAAATCCCTGCGAGTCCGATTGCAACCCGCGCTGGCCGTATTGGTTAGCTTATTGTTATTGTGGTGTATGTCGAGGTACGGTGATGCAGTGCTTCAATGGATTAGGCATCATTGGATTGGGCATTAGTGGATAGAAGTCTGTACTTGCCCGACTTCCCTTTTACTCTCTCGTGCGATTGCATCCTCGTGCGGATCGTTGTCTGCCATTCGGCTGCGCGGCAGTCCTGCCCGTGAAGAGCAGGCGAAGAACCTGATAAAATTCTCTTTTCCCAGCCCAGCGCCTGAAGCCTGACGGGCAGTTCGACATGGATTCGGGGCCGCGCCTTGAGATGCAGCCGGACGCGCCGCAGGCGGCTGAGCTTCCTGATTTCATTTCCTGCACCCGCTCCTGTACCGGCCAGGTTGCCGTGGTGAGTTCGCAAGTGGAAGGTGAGTACACGGTTGTCTGAGAGCAATCCAGCCCAATCGGGCATCTTGTCTGGCTCGGCGTTGTTTGGCCCGTCGCGCGGCTCGGGCTTGCGCCTGCTGCTGTTCACGCTGGAGTGTGCGCTGGGAGTCGTGGCAGTGATTCTTGTGGCGGCGCTTGCGCGTTGGTCTCCCCGGCTGCTTCCCGTGGCCGCGCTGCTTTATCTGCTCATTGTTGTTCCCACCGCGCTGCTATGCGGATTCTGGCAAGCGGTGATTGTGTCGCTTTCCGCGGTGGTGGCGCAGAGCTGGTTTTCGGCGCACCGTCCGGAATTGTCTATGGCGGCCAACCCCACCACTTCCGTCACCCTGGCGGTCTTTGTGCTCGTGGCGCTCACGGTGAGCAGGCTGTCGGCGCGAGTGACCAATCACGCGCGGGAGGCCGAGTCTCGCGGCGGGCAGATGGAAGACCTCTACGAATTCACGCGGCGAACCTTGCAGATGGACCTGCACGTGGAACCGGGTCCGCAACTGGCCGAACTGGTGCACGAGATTTTCAATCTTGAGGCGGTCGCCGTGTTCGATGCCGATCTGCACGATGTCTACACAGCGGGATTCTGGAACGTCGATCCGCAGGAGATGGCGCAGAACGTCTACTACTTCGAAACATCGGACGACGATCCGGAGACGGGGATCGGCCGCCGCGTGGTGCGATTGGGGACGGTGCCCGTCGGCAGCCTGGTGGTGCGCGGAGACACCGGCCCGCTGACCAACAACGCCATTGCTTCGCTCATCGCCATTACCTTCGACCGCTATCGCGCCTTCGCTAATGAGAGCCGCATCGAGACCGAGCGGCGCACGGAACAGCTACGCGCCACGGTGCTCGACAGCCTGGCGCACGCGTATAAAACTCCGCTCACGGCCATTCGCGCAGCTTCAACGGGCCTGGGCGAGATGGGGCGCCTGTCCCCGGGACAGGCGGAACTGGTGGGGCTGATCGACGAGCAGGCCGGGTTGCTGGGCGAGTTGACCAGCCGCCTGCTGACCACGGCGCGTCTGGACGCGGGCGAGGTTGCCATTCACGTTGCGAGTGTGAGTGCGGGCACGCTGATCGAAGAGGTGGTGGCCGCGCTCAAGGACCGGCTGGCGAGCATGAAGGTCGCCATCGAGATTGAGGACGAAAACCTGGTGCTGAGTTGCGACCAGCAGTTGATGACCATGCTGCTGACCCAGTACATTGACAACGCATGCAAGTACGCCAACTTTGGCAGCACAGTCACCATCCGGGTACTGGTTGCCGGGGCGGAGGCGATCTTTTCCGTGCACAGCTTCGGGCCGGTGATTCCCATGTCGGATCGCGAGCGCATCTTCGACCGGTACTATCGCTCCTCGACGTATGCCGACCGCGCTCCCGGCACGGGAATCGGGCTGTCGGTGGCCAAGCGGGCGGCGCAGATTCACGGGGGATACGTATGGGTAACCAGCGATGAAGAGGAAGGCACGACGTTTTTTGCCGCAATTCCGCTGACATCGGAGAAGGAGAGCACGTCATGATGCAGCCAGCGATCCGCATTCTCGTGGTCGACGACGAGCCGGCCATTCGCCGCGCCCTGCGGCCGCCGCTGATGGAGCTTGGATTTCAGGTGGCCGAGGCCTCGCGTGGCGAAGAGGCACTGCAGGCTTTGCGCAATGCTCCGCACGACGTTGTGCTTCTCGACATCAATATGCCCGGCATCGGCGGCATTGAGACACTGAAACGGATTCGCGGCTTTGCGCCGCGGCTGCCTGTCCTGATGTTGACCGTGCGCGATGACGAAGAGGACAAAGTCGAAGCGCTGGAGTTAGGCGCCGACGACTACGTGACCAAGCCGTTCAGCACGCGCGAGCTGATCGCCAGGATCCGCTCGGCCGTGCGCCGCGTGCGCGCTCCGGCCCGGCCTGAGGATGCGCCCATAGAGATCGGCGAGATTCGCCTGGAGCCGGCCAAACGGCTGGTGACCAGGCGCGGGACGCCGGTGAAGCTCACGCGCAAGGAATTCGACATTCTCTACTGCCTGATGAGCCGCGCGGGACGCGTGGTGACCTACGCCAAGCTGTTGACCGCGGTGTGGGGCGCCGAAAGCCGCGAAGAAGTGGAGTACCTGCGGACCTTCGTCCGGCAGTTGCGCAAAAAGATTGAGGACGACCCGTCGAATCCGCTGTATCTGCTCACGGACGTTTATGTGGGCTATCGCTTTGCCGATGCACAGATGTTCCAGGACGCATCAGCCGCGGGCGGTGAAGCGCAGGAGGACGAACAGGTTCCGGAGGACGAGCACGAGCCGGAGGACGCGCTGTGACGTTGCGTTCGGCGAACACAGCGCGCAGATCCGCGCGCGCTATTCGTCGTAGTGCAGCAGGCTGAAGACGTCATATTCTTTGAAGCGCTCGCGGCCTTTCAGGAAGTCGAGTTCGACGGCGAAGCCGAGCCCGGCGATTACGCCGCCCAACTGTTTCACCAACTGCACCGTGGCTTCCATGGTGCCGCCAGTGGCGAGCAGATCGTCCACCAGCACGACACTTTGTCCCGGCGCGATAGCGTCCGCGTGGATCTCGAGCGTGTCCGAGCCGTACTCGAGGTCGTAGGTGACGCGCACCACGGGTGCGGGCAACTTTCTAGGCTTTCTGACCGGAACAAAGCCGGCGTTGAGACGATAGGCCAGCGCGGGGCCGAAGATGAATCCGCGCGCCTCGATGCCCAGCACCAGGTCGATTTTGCGCGCAATGTAATGCGCGGCCAGCGCGTCGATGAGCTGCGCGAAGCCCGTCTTGTCCTTGAGCAGCGTGGTGATGTCGTAAAACAGAATCCCCGGCTTGGGAAAGTCCGGCACGGTGCGAACAAGTTTTTTCAAATCTTCTACGTCGATGGGCTTTACTGTCTCCGGCATGGCGGTGCTTGACTCCAGTTCTCAATGATCGGTTGTCAGTGATCAGCTATCAGTTTATAGCCCGAAGGCAGGGAACAGGGAACAGGGAACAGGGAACAGGGAACAGGGAACAGGGAACAGGGAACAGGGAACAGGGAACAGGAAAAGAGGACTCGTCGGGTTCAGATTTGCCGGCCACGGCGAAGCGTAGCGATTGTCGTAGCCGGAAATCACCGTCGCCAGAATCGCGGCGTTTTTCTAATCCCTGTTCCCTGCCTTTTCACCACGCCCCATCGATCTGGAAAGAGTTGAGGTCTTTGGCTTCGCTCTCGGCAAGACTGTTCTCTACGATGCGGTCGACGCGGGCGCCACGCGGGCCGCGGCGGAGGCTGACGCGCAACTCGTCGAGGTTACCGGCGTCGCCTGCCGCCACGACCTCCACGTCGCCGTCCTCGGTATTGCGCACCCATCCGCGTAATTCGAGCTCGGCGGCCTCACGCTGCACAAACCAGCGGAAGCCGACACCCTGCACCCGGCCTTGAATGAGGAAATGAAGAACCATGGAGACGGACCAAGGCCAGTGTTGCAGATGCGCGCGAGCGCGCGCAACCGTCCAACAGGGCTGGCCAGACGCGCGTCGCGGGGATCGATCCCGGCGACGGATATTGCCCCGTAGCGCGCTACACTGGGAATCACAATGGTCTTTGTTCTCGACAACTACGACTCCTTCACCTACAACCTTGTCCAGTACCTGGGCGAGCTGGGCGCGGAGGTCGTGGTGCGGCGCAACGATGAGGTGACGCCGGAAGAGGTCGAGCGAATGAAGCCGGAGCGCATTTTACTTTCGCCTGGGCCGTGTACGCCGCAGGAGGCGGGAATTCTGGTGCCGCTCATCCGGCACATGGCGGGGAAGGCGCCGATTCTTGGCGTTTGCCTGGGCCACCAGGCGATCGGCGAGGCGTTCGGCGGCAAAGTCGTCCGCGCGCACACGCTGATGCACGGCAAGACCAGCGCGGTGGAGCACGACGGCAAGGGCATTTTTGGCGGACTGCCGACGCCGCTCACCTGCACGCGCTACCACTCGCTCATCGTGGAGCAGAAGTCGCTGCCGGCCGAGCTTGCCGTCACTGCGCACACGCACGAAGGCAATGGATCCGGTTCGAGCGGGCCGGGCGCAGGCAGGGAAACTGTCATCATGGGCATTCGGCATCGCAGTTTGCCCGTCGAGGGTGTGCAGTTCCATCCCGAAAGCGTGCTCACCGAGGGTGGCCATCAGATGATCCGCAACTTTCTGGACATGTGATCGATGCGCGCCGCCCTAAACGCCGCTTTGAACGCCGCTCTGAACCATTCGACCCGCCGCGCGAATTGGTTACGCTCGCCAAAGTTTGTTGCCGCGCTGGCCGTCTGCGCGATGTTTCTCGCGATCCTGTTTGCGGCATCGGCATCGTCGGCAGGTGCGCAGACACCGCCAACGCAGCCCCCGGCCACACCTCAATCTGCTCCGGCGGCCCCAACCGCACCGGCAACCGCTCCCAACGGATCAGCCGCTCCGGCAGCCGCTCCCAGCGCGCCCGACGCGGCGCCGTCACAGCCGTCACCGCCAAGCGACGCGGCACCCACGTTCAGTTCTCCTCCATTGGCCATCGTTGCGCTGGACAAATCCATTCCCGGCGCGGCGCTTTCAGTGGACGGGCCCCTGCTGGCGCGGAACGGCAGGGCGTCCATCACGGGCAGCGGAACGATCACCGCCGGCGATGCGACGGCTCAGGTGACCTTGCCGTATCGTGGCACGATGCACGTTTGCGCGTCGGGCACGGTGAAGCTGGCGACGGATTCAAGCGCACAATCTGGCGGAGTGGCGGGCGAAGTTCCGGGCCTGCTGATTGCGCTCGATCACGGCGCAGTGGAGCTGAGCTTTGCGGCTAGCTCCGCGCGCGAGCGAAACGCCGACACGCTGCTCACACCATACTTCCGCATCATGATCGGCGGTCCGAACCCGGCCGACCTCAAGGTCCGGCTGGGCGAGAACGGGGACACCTGCGTAGACAATGCGGGCGCTGACGCGCCTTATGTGGCAGTGACCAGCGTCTTCGAGGGCGGCATTTACCGCGTGCAGCCGGGGCAACGGGTGATGTTCGAGCACGGCAGCCTGCAAACGGTGGTGGATCAGGAGAAGGAGCCGTGCGGTTGCCCGCCGCCGTCCAAGTCCGAAGCCAATGAGTTTCCGCTGGCCGAGAGCGAGGGTTTGGCGCCGAAGTCTCCGCCCGCAACAGCCGCCAACCAGACCGCCGGAAGCGGCCAAGCCGCGACAACTTTGGTCTACGAGGGCAGCGGATCCGCCCCTCAGGCAGTCACGATTCCGCAGCCGCCAGCGTCGCCGGGCGCAACCGGGCCGGCAACTCGGGCGGCGCAAGCGCCGGGCGCGGAGAAGAAGCCTGGATTCTTCCGCAAGATCGGGCGTTTCTTCAAGCGCATCTTTGGCGCGGAGTGAAAAGACAAGGAACAGGGATCAGGGAACAGGGATCAGAAAAACGGACGCCGCGGCCCATCTCCGGCGTGCGCTCGATGGCGCTGGGTGATTTGTTACGGGTTCAACTGTGGAAGCCCGCAAGGAATGCGCCGAATCACGTTACCCGGCTTGTCGAGCTGGAACATAAAGCTGCATTGCAACATGGCATTCCCTGTTGTGGCTCCCTGATAGACGTACACGGTTTTTGTTCCCGGCTGATACACGAGCAGTGAACTCGTTTCGTTGATTCCGGTGAGTTGAAATTCGACGTCGCCTCCACTCGACTGGTTGCTCGACGCGTTTACCGTGCGGCCCGAGCCAAGCCAGAACCCCAAGGCTAGCACTCCGACGAGCGCCAGTCCGTTTCTCGTCCACTCCCACACTTTCCCCATTTCGTCCTCCCCATGCATTCGACAGCATTACAAAATGACGCAGGCTCCGCTCCCTCTGCTCACAAATCTCCGGTTGCGGCGTAAGGGAAGACAGCAGGGAACAAGAGATTGGAAGATCGGGGAATCGAGCAAGCAGAGAACTTCCCTCAGAGAATCGAATCCTGATCCCCGATCTCTGGTCTTTACATCTCCCGCGCGCGCTCGATGGCGCGGATCACGGCTTGCGCTTTGTTGAGCGATTCCTGATGCTCGAGTTCGGGTACCGAGTCGGCGACGATTCCCGCGCCGGCCTGGACCGAGCCTTTGCCGCCAACGGACAGCATGGAGCGGATAGCGATGCAGGAGTCGAGGTTGCCGGAGAAGTCGGCATAGAGGACAGCACCGCCGTATGTCCCGCGACGTGCAGGCTCAAGCTCTTCGATGATCTCCATGGCGCGGACTTTCGGCGCGCCGGAGAGCGTGCCGGCAGGGAAGCAGGCGCGAAGCGCATCGACAGCGGTCAGATCCGGACGCAGGCGGCCTTCAATCGCGCTCACGATGTGCATGATGTGGCTGTAGCGCTCGACGAACATCAGCTTGTCGACCTTGACGCTGCCGAAGCGGCTCACACGGCCCACGTCGTTGCGGCCCAGATCGACGAGCATGACGTGCTCGGCGCGCTCCTTTTCGTCGTGGAGCATTTCCTCGGCCAGCGCGTCGTCTTTGGCCTCGGTAGCGCCGCGGGGGCGTGAGCCGGCAATCGGCCGGTATTCGACTTTGCCCTGGTGAACGCGGACGAGCAACTCGGGCGACGATCCCGCCAACTCCAGCGGCGGGCGGTCCTCCGGAACTTTCGACTTTTTGGACGAGATTCTTGCTGGCGCGGCCACCCTTGCGCCCAGCGGTCCTTCAGGAGCAAATCGAAGGAAGAACATGTAGGGGCTGGGGTTGACGGTGCGCAGCGCGCGATAGACCTGAAAGCTGTCTACGCCTGGCTCGACATCGAAGCGCTGCGAGATGACCACTTGAAAGGCATCGCCCGCGCGGATGTATTCCTTGGTGCGCTTGACCGCGGCCAGATAGTCCTTCTTCGCGGTGCGATGTCTTACTTTGAGTTTCGACGATTTGCCTCGCTTCTTGCGGTCCCCTTTGCGGTCCCTTTTGCGGTCCAAATCCGGAAGTGGTTGCGAAAGGCGCCTCTCCAGCCGGTCAAGACGCTTGACGGCGTGGTCGTAGGCAGCAGCGGCGGCGCCCTTCGAGACGTTCGCCGTGACCACAAGCATGATCTCCTTGCGAACGTGATCGAAGGCGAGCACTTCGTCGAAGAAGAGCAGGCAGGCGTCGGGGACGCGCAGCTCGTCTTTGGCCGACTCTGGCAGCCGCTCAATCTGGCGGACCGCGTCATAGGCAAAGAAGCCGACAGCTCCGGCGGTGAACGGAGGCAGTCCCTGCAGGCGCGCCGGCTTGTGGCCGCTGAGCGCGTCGCGAAGGACGGCAAAGATGTCGCCTTCAATTTGCGTGGTCTTGCGGCCCTCGGTGATCGCGATCTGGCGTCCTCGGGCGACGATTCGTTTGAACGGCGTGAGGCCGATGAAGGTGTAACGGCCCACCTGCTCGCCGCCTTCAACCGATTCGAGCAGAAAGCACTCGCGCTCTGCCCACGCCGCGCGGAGAAAGGCCGAGACCGGCGTTTCCAGGTCGGCCAGGAGGGTGCGGCAAACGGGCACGAGGGTGTGCGTCCGGGCGAGGTCCAGAAACTCCTTGCGGCTGGGCTGGGCGGGTCGCGATGAGGCTTTCACAGCCTAAGTGTAACTGCCGGTGCGCGGTGAGCGCCGCAGTAACCGCGGCGCGGTCGAGGACCGGCGGCTCAAAAAACCTCAACCTGGGCCCGATGGCCGGGCGCTGCGGCAATGCGCCGATCCCGTGTGATCAAAGGGGCGTTCAACTCTTCCGCGAGCGCGACGTATGCTCCATCGTACGCGCTCAAATTTTGTCTGAGCCGCCAGATGCGCTTGAGCAGCAATCCCGGAGGATAGCGAGTAATGCTCAGGGCGCCCAAGTCCTCGATTGCCTCCTCGGCGCGCCTGCTCGCCAGGGTTCCGTCGCGCACAAGACGCCGCAGAACGTGCGCAAACTCCACATCGAGCAGATGCACGGTATTCAAAGATTCCCTCTGGGCAAAAATCCGGTGCTCGATACGCTTTCCGGCAGGAGTTTGGAGCAGCCAGTCGATTGCCGCCGAGGCATCGAGAACAATCATCGTTCCGCGCGCGCCTCGCGCAAAAGCGCCGGAGTGTCGAGGGCCGCCGAGAGCGGTTTGCGCGAATGCAAACGCTCGCGGAACTCAGCGAGAGTAGGGCGTTCGGCGATTTCCCGGAACTCCCCGAGCAAATAATCGGAAAGAGACATTCCCACCGTCGCGGCTCTCACTTTGAGAGTACGGTGAAGAGCCTCGGGGACGTTTCGTACTTGAATCATCTTTGCCATGCTTCTAGCATAGTTGCATGTGCTGCACATGTAAAGTCCCGCGATCCAGAGTGGCGCGGGCTGGAACCACACCCGTGCGGTTGGTTTCCTGGTCCTGCCTTTGCTAGCGGAATCCGGGCTGAGGCGTCGCAGTGAGCTGTGCGCTTGACGACGAACCCCGGTGGGCCTAGACTCACTGAGGTTTGGACCAGCGGACGATTGCAGGCGAACCAGTTGCGGCCGCGAGAGAGCGAGAGAGCCCCGCGGCTTCGAGGAGCCGGACGCGAAAAACCAAAGGAAAATCGCTGCCTCGACTATATTCTTGAGAAGCGGAGCGTGATTCCGAATCCGGAAGGCCAGCAGAACAGCGGGAGATGGAGACCAGATATGGCAACAGGAAATACCAGCGTCACTTTGGATCAGGAGATCAATCCCTGGGAGGCGCAAAGCGCGCGCTTCGATTTTGCCGCACGCAAGCTGAATCTCGATGAGGGACTTTGGAAGGTGTTGCGCTCGCCGTCGCGGGAGGTGATCGTTCACTTTCCCGTGGCCCTCGACAACGGCATGATCGACATGTTCACCGGTTTCCGCGTGCAGCACTCGATGGCGCGCGGGCCGTGCAAAGGCGGAATCCGCTACGCGCCGGATGTAACGCTTGACGAGGTGCGCGCGCTGGCGAGCTGGATGACGTGGAAGTGTGCGGTGGTGAATATTCCTTTCGGCGGCGCCAAGGGCGGCATTATCTGCGAGCCCCACAATATGAGCAACGGCGAGTTGGAGCGCATGACGCGGCGCTACACTTCGGAGATCATCGAGTTTATCGGGCCGGAGAAAGATGTTCCCGCGCCGGACGTGAACACAAACGAACAAACCATGGCGTGGATTATGGACACCTACTCCATGCATATGCGCCAGACGGTGACCGGCGTGGTGACCGGCAAGCCGCTGAACATCGGCGGCTCGAAGGGGCGCATCGAGGCTACGGGGCGCGGAGTGGCGGTGGTGTGCACGGAGAGCCTGCGCCATCTGGACATGGACGTCGAGGGCTGTCGCGTCGTCATCCAGGGGTTCGGCAACGTGGGATCGAACGCAGCGCGCCTGATGCAGGAGCAGGGATTCAAGATTGTGGGTATCGCGGAGCGCGACGGCGGCTTGTACAACTCAGGCGGCATCGATATCCATCAACTGCTCGAGTACAAGTATCGCAATAATACGATTCTTGGATTCCGCGGCGGAGAGGCCACGCCCAGCGAGGAGCTGCTGGTGGCGGATTGCGAGATTCTGATCCCCGCGGCGACAGAGAACGTGATCACCAGCCGCAATGCGGATAAGGTGAAGGCGCGCATTATTGTAGAGGGCGCCAACGGGCCCACCACCGCTGTTGCCGACGAGATCCTGTCGGAGAAGCGCATCTTCATTGTGCCTGACATTCTGGCCAACGCCGGAGGCGTGACCGCCAGCTACTTTGAGTGGGTGCAGGACCGACAGGGGTACTTCTGGAAAGAAGCGGTTGTGAACGAGCAACTGGAGACCATCCTGCGCGACAGCTTCGACGACGTGGTGCGCTACGCCGATGCGCACGACGTGAACAATCGCATCGCGGCCTACATGCTGGCGATCGATCGCGTGGCGTACACCATTAAGCAACGCGGGTTTTACGCGTAGCGCGTCCGGCGCGACTGAACAACAGTGGCGGGGAAAGCGCAGAGCTTTTCCCGCCATTGTTTTGCTCGCGGTCCCGTCAGTGGTGAGCCAAGGCCGCCGGCGGGCCATCGCGCGGCAGGCTGCGCAAAAACGCGATGAGCTGCCACCGTTCCGGCTCGGGCAGGGAACTCCAGGACGGCATTCCCTTGTGCAGGCTTCCGTTGCGGAGCAGCCACGCCAGTTCGCCTTCGGTTGCGTGCGCCACGCGTTCGCTGCGCAGGCTCGGCCGTCCGTGGCGTCCCTCCGCATCGCTGCCGTGGCACTTTGCGCAATTCTCTTCAAACAGCAATTTGCCGGCGGCGATCGCTTCCGGCCGGTCCGCGTAGGGGTTCACGCGCTGCCGGTCCGCTGGAGGAACCTTGCTCAGCCAAGAGCTTTCAGCAGCGACGAGAGCTACCGTGGAGATCGATAACAGAATCAAGGTTATCCACCAAGTTCTTGAAGTTCTCATTGCGCCTCCTTCTTGCTGAAGAGATCGCGGAACTGCTGGATCTCGTAAGAGATTGTGAGGCGCCACAAAACGCCTGCGCTGTTGTCGCTAAGCCCGAATTGCGGCGAGAAGCCTAGAGTGGGCCCGTGCGGAATATTGAAGTAGGCTGTGGGGCCGGCATATTGCGACGTGTCTTGGAATCCGAAGTCGTGCACGGTCGCCAGTCCTCCGTAAACCTCGGCGCCGGCGCTGAAGTTCTGGCGGCAAAAAGTGCAGGCCCGACTCGCCGCGGCCAGCGCGAACGGGCGGCTTGCGCCCACGGCATAGCCGAACTCCCAGGCTCCGCCCATCATGTTCTTCTCCAAAATCCAGTTCTCCGAGATGTTCCATCCCTTCGGATTGCTGGAGAGAATCAACTTTCCCTCCATGGTGCGCGAGATGTCGCCGCGGCCGGCAGCATTTCTCCCCTGAAAATTGGCGATGCCGTCGTGGCCGGTCACTTCGAGAACGCTCTTGTCGGCGCCGTTCACGTCCTCGTACTCGATGTAGAGCACGGGATTGATCGCGTGCTCGGTGGGCAGCACGCGAAAGCGGTTCTCCCAGCGGAATCCGGTAAAGATGGTGGAGTCGTTCGCGGTTGCCTGGCCTTGCAGGTAGAGCTCGGTCGTCCACCAGGCTTTGGCGCCGTACTCCAGCTCCAGCGTGGCGCTATAGAACGCGTTTGCATCCTTGGGGGAGCCGGTCGTTCCTTTTTGAGCAACTTCGAGATTTCCCGGTTCTTCCAGCGCCTCAGAATACGTGACGAAGTATGGCGGCTCCTGCGCGCGGGCCGTTGTGTGCGGCGCAGCGCAAAGCGACACGAGGAAGAGCAGAGCCAGCGCACGGCAAAGAGAGAATTGCGCGAGGAGGCGATGAAAGTGAGGTCCACTGGAGCCATTTTTGTGGCGGCGACCTGGCTTTTGTGTAGCTTGGAGTTCAAAAAGGTGCTGCGGAGACTGCGCCATCATGTTCCTTTCTGAGATGGATGGTGGCCGAGGTTTCCGCTATGCTAGGGAAACCGTCAGCTCACAAGTTGCCGGTTAAGCGGTCCTGATGATGCTTCGCCAAAAGACGCTCATCAGGGCCGCCGCTTGATTGCCAATCTGCCGCGCCCAGCGCGATATCCGGTGCGGACGGTAAAGCCCCCGAAACACAACAGGTATAGTGCTGTCGCCGGAGGAATCATTGATATACGACCGATTTGGTCCTATATCAAACTACCATAGCCTTTAGGCGCCCGCAATCGCTCCCGTTCCACTTTGTGAACCCGATTCTGCGACAGCCCAGTGGAGGCCGGAAGCAGGGGAATTGCGCCGGTGCAATAATGGTGTCACGCTACCAGCGAAGAGAGAGTGTGGCGCGGCCCGAGATGAATCTGCCCAACTCCATCACCATGACGCGGATCATCATGATCCCGCTGTTCCTCTGGATCCTGTCGCCGCATTTTCCATGGCAGGGACCGAGCGGAACGCAGGAGATTCTGGCGTCGATTCTCTTTGTGCTAGCGTCGATCACTGACGGCCTCGATGGGTATCTAGCCCGCAGGCGCGGCCAAATCACCACGATGGGCATGCTGCTCGACCCGCTGGCCGACAAGATCATGGTCACGGCGGCCTTCGTTGCTCTCGTCGCCTACAACCCGCAGGTGGTCAAGGTTTGGATCGTGGTGGTCATTGTCGGCCGCGAGTTTCTCATCTCGGGCCTGCGATCTATCGCATCGTCTGAAGGCTTTACCATCATGGCCAGCGATTTGGGAAAGCTGAAAACCGTGGTGCAGATCGTTTCTGTCACTTCGGCCGTCCTGGCTCACCGCTGGGATCATTGGCAGATCGGCGTGCTCACAATCCCGGTGAAATGGTATGCCATCGCGGCGATCTACTTCACCGTGCTGGTTTCGACGATCTCGGCGGTCGATTATTTCATCGGCTTCTGGAAGAAGATCGACCACGCCTCCAACGACCGGCGCAAGGCATCGGTGCTTTCGCGCGGCAAGAGCGTGCGCATTTCGTAAAAACAGGGAATAGGTGTGACCTTTCAA
>PLGG01000021.1 GCA_003138515.1 Acidobacteriaceae bacterium
GTCCGATTCGATTGGATTCGCTCACGGCGCTTAAGAACGGACAAGATGCGACGAGAACTAGTCCGATGATCTCGCGCAAAACGACACGGACCGAGCCGTTCACGCCAGCCTACTGAATGACGTCCGCTCACAGCCCATAGGCGAAACCGTGGAAGACGGCAGCTTATTTAATTAAGCTGCAAGTGCCAGATTATCGTTGGCAACTTTAGTTTTGCAGGCGATTACGGGTGCCCACACCCCGACATGCCTCCCATGCCGCAATCGATCCCGTCGAAACCGTGACGCCCCCTTGAAGCGGAAGCGAACCGGAAGCAACCGGCTCGTGCTGCATCTCTTATTTTACGCCGATTTGAACATTCACGACGCCGGGGAACGACGCGACGAGCTTATTGCTTGTCGAGGTCGATGGATTCGTAGTCGTGGCGGGCGATGCCGGCGCGAATCTGCGCGGGTGTCCAGCCGGCCTTGGTTTTGTAGTAGGCGTAAAAGCCTTCCTGGGCGCAGGTGGAGCACTCGGTGCTGTGGGTGGTTTCATAGCAACTGTGCAGGCTGGTGTGGCCGAGCGCGCGATCGCAGCGGCAGTTGCACGGGAGCTGGTAGATCACACTGCTGACCTGGACCGCCAACTGGTACGCGCGCACCTGCCAGTGGTATTGGAAGTTGGTTCCCGTCAACTGGGCGCCGTGGAGAATGGCCGGCAGGGCATGAATATTGAGCGGCGCCGAAGAATGGTAGGCAGGAATATCGTCGGCCGGATTCGACCACTGCGCGTAGCTGGCGGCGGTAAGAGCGAAGACCGCAAGGGTCCAGAGCCAGCGGCTTTTGAAGAAGTGCTTCATGGGGTGCCTCAGTTCTTGCTTTTATATTACGGCAAACCGGAAATCTCAAAGATCGGGGCCCACGGGCGCAAAACCGGTAACAAGCCTGCAGTCCGGTTTACCTTTGAGGAAGATTATGCACTTGACACAGAACAGGAATTCTGAGACACTTGGTTTGTCGAGGGATTCCGATGAACCTGATAGACGTAACCCGCCAGTTCAAAACCGACGATGATTGCCTAGCTTACCTTGAGTCGATGCGCTGGCCCGATGGCATCCGTTGCCCTGTATGCGGCTGTGACCGCATCAGCACGATCACCCGCAAAGCCGGAACCGTGACACGGGGCAAGAGCAAAGGCGAACCCCGGAAGAATCGCCGCACGCGGATTTACCAGTGCCTTGAAGAGACTTGCAAGCAGCAATTCTCGGCCACGGCTGGCACGATCTTCAATGATTCTCATCTCCCCCTGACAACATGGTTCATGGCGCTGGCGCTAATCGTGGATGCCAAGAAAAGCATCTCAGCGAAACAGCTACAGCAGCATCTCGGCATCGGCTCCTATCGCACCGCGTGGTACATGGCTCACCGTATCCGCAAGGCGATGGTGAACGAAGGCTCTGCCGAATTGACTGGCATTGTCGAGATGGACGAGACGTATCTCGGCGGCAAGATTCACAATCGGCACTGGCGGCGTCCAGAATTCAACACGAAGCAGGTAATCGTCGGCATCAAGGAACGCGGCGGACGAGTCCGCTTCTTTCATGCCCCAGACGCGAAGATAGAGACGCTGGCGAAGTACCTCAAAGAACATGTCAGCGCCGATGTGGATTACATCATGACCGATGAATTGCCCGCCTACCCAAAGGCTCTCAGGCTCTCAGGGCACGATGTTGAGAAGCATCGGACGGTCAATCACAGCCGCGAAATCTGGGTCGATGGCAACACTACGACGAACGGAATCGAATCCGCTTTCTCACTCTTCAAACGTGGAGTGATAGGGAGCTTCCACAAGATTTCGATAAAGCATCTCCATCGCTACCTAAGCGAGTTCGAGACGCGATTCAATGCGCGGAAAGCGGACGACAGATTCAATCCCACACTCAGGGCAATGCTCGGCGTCGAGCCTATGCCTTACGCGGAGCTGGTGGCTGATTAGGCGGGATTATCTTTCCCGCCTTCCCGGTCGTCTCTATCGACTTCGCGGGTTGCGGAGGGGTCTGCATCAGCTTCCCTAGCAGCGCATCGAATTTGTCTTTGTCTACTTTCATTTCTTAGCCGGGGCCTTTTGTGCCTTCATTTGATCCTTGATGTTTTCCATATCAATCGCGCCAGATGTTCTCAGTGCCCCGTAACGGGCTACATAATTCTCTACGCCAATGCCAAGCAATTTCATCGTGTTTGAGGCTTGCTCAGGCGTTAGAAATACCTTCACCTTGGGGATGGCAGTCACTTCCGAACTGGTTGACTCCCCGATTTCCCCGAAGAGTAGATAAATATCGAATCCACTCATTCCGAACCCGATGATGTTTGCATAGACAGAAGTGGTGTCCTGTACCCTCCACTTCACGACTTGCCCGCTCGGCAGCTTGGGTAGAGATTTTTCTTTCATTATGCAACAGCCTCCCTTTGTGGTTCATCGACACGCATGACGATGATCTTTGGTGGTGGTGGTGTGCGTGGCGTGGTAATGATGTCATCGACTTCGACTTTGGGCGTCAGTCTATTTACCTCGAAGTAGGTGAATTCGGTTTCATACTGTCCGACTGTTTCTTCGTCTTCAAAACTCGGCACAGCCAAAGCAATAGGGCTGATTCCCTCGTCAAGATTAGGGGTGCCGCTCAGCCAATCAATAAATTGGCTGAAGGGAACAAAACGAACGACCAGGGCCACGTCGAGCGCATCAGCAATCCTCTTTAACGAAGAAACGGTGTGCTTGCCGTAATCTGGATTTTCCAGTCGAGAAAGATTATTCGGCCCCATACCGGCTTCGGTTGCAAGTCTCGACTGCGTCCACCCACGTTTGTCGCGGGTTGCAACGATTTGGGTTGCGATGCTTTCGGCAATGTTGTTTGCGAGAAGTTTAGTTCTTGACTCCCGTCCCCTGCGCAACCTCGCCACCAAATCTTTTTTCGAAATCAAACCCATGAGTTGCTCCCTCCCCTCGCTTTAGCCTCTTTGACCTTAGCCGAGCCTTCTCGATCCCTTTTCTGTCTCTCGTGGTTTTCTTTAATTCACCATTCAAAAAGACGAACGCTGCCCGCTGTTCGTGAAATTCTCCATAGACTCTCAGTGCGCCATGATCCGTTCCCTTGCGGATTTCACCGATATCACCAAGATTCTTAAATCGCGGCTCGACCCAAAGAGTTCTTTTGTAGTTGGCGAGATAGTTGGCGATGTCACGGATGGACTCTCTGTCATCCTGAACAATTTCATCCCAATACCAATCCTCGACGGGTCGATTCAGGGCGGGCGTCTCAAACCCCTCGAACGTCCAGAGCGGCGGCTTGTCCATATTATCTCAAAAAAGAGAATCTGTGGTATGCTTTGCCTCAGCTTCTCAATTTTGAGAAGTCCGAAAGTAATAAGGAAGGCGAGGAGCCGGTGCTTCTAGCGGTCTTATAAACCGCGAACGTCCTGCTAGGGATTGGGGTTCAACTCCCCCGCCTTCCTTGCCAATCACTCTAGTTCATTAGCCCTGTCACGGCAATACTATCTTCGATCCATCTTTAATATGTGTCAAGTGCATAATCTTCCCTTTGAGTTATCCCCTACCCTCCCCCCCACCCCTTTTGGGGCTAAGTGATTTGGTTTCAGCGACTTGTACCTCCGATCACTCGCCTCAACCCGTTGATTCCAAAGGGGTTAAAATCTAACGTCTTCCATCCAAAGGAGTTAGGGCAGTCTTCGGCTGCCAGGAATCAGGGGTCAGGGAACAGGGAACAGGGAACAGAGAACAGAAAAGTAGAAATCCTTCGACTTCCCTCAGGACCGGCATCGAGCTGAGAACAGGGAGCCGGCGAGGGAGATCTAGTTGGCCAATCATGCAGTGATTGTGCGCCAATGGGGGAAATTATCGGCAAACTTCGCAGAGATCAGAGATCAGGGGTCAGCGATCGGAAAAAGAACGAGTTACGGTGGGGCGGGCCGTTGGAATTGGAAGGCTGGGGGCTTGACATCTGAAAGCAGGGACTGAGGGAGCGAGGGAGCGAAGGGAGCAAGGGAACAAGGGGTGAGGAGGGGATCTGTGCCCGCAAAAAAAAGGCGGCACGAACGGTATTGCTGTTCGTGCCGGGAGGCCAGTGACGCAAACTACTTCCGGCCTTGGAGGGATGAATCGAGTACCTCCGCAACCGGAATAAATACACGATAGCATAGATCGGGGTAATTGCAAATACAAAATTCAAAATTTATTTTGCAGTAACTTGGTAAACCCAATTTGCGGATGCGCATCTAACGGCGGGACGAAAAAGGGGGATTCGACGGGGATTTGGAGGGGTCAGAGATCGAGTTCCGACCGGCGAGAGTCCGGCTCAAATAAAGAGAATGCCTTTAGAATAAGGTGCTTCCGTTTACGCAAGGCGCTGATTGCCCGGTAACCTGCGAAGGCAAGATTGGGCGCTCTTCCCTTCTCCCTGGCCCGACTTTACCAGACATCGCGGCTCACATGCATTGCGATCGATGCAATTGCGTCCCACAAAATGGGAAGAATCGATAAAAATCCAGAATTCCGGAGCGGATTTCGGAGAATCTCGCAAACAGCTTGGTCAGGACTCCAGGTCGTCTTCAACGAAGAAGGGGAGAGTTGTCATGACCTTCGCGGCTGTGCCCTGGTCCCCCGGCTTCCGCATCCAGCGAAACGTGAGGACACCGTTTTCTGTCGCCACGGAAAAGATGTCGTTGAACGTGCGGAAAGTCGCGCCGTCATATTTGTAAAGCGTGATGCTTTTCATCGTTTGACCTCTGAGCTGGATTATAGGCCGGATTGCGGGCGATTCCGGAGCGCCCTGCATGGCTGGGTCGGTGCTACGGAGCCAAGCTCTGAACCTGGACGGCCAGATCGAAGTCCTTCTCCGTGAGGCCGCCGGCATCGTGGGAGATGAGGGCGAGGCGAACGCGGTTGTAGCGGATGTCGATGTCGGGGTGGTGGCCAGCCTGTTCGGCAAGTTCGCCGACACGGTTCACGAATTGGAGGGCGGCGACGAAGTCTTTGAATTGGAAGGTGCGGACGAGCTCGCCGGATTCAATTTGCCAGCCGGGCAGTTGGGACAAGCGGGATTTTGCGACGTCAGGGGAAAGGACGGGCATGGGTTCGGCTCCTAAAGACAGTGGTTAGTGGTTAGGGATTCGTGGTTAGTGTTCAATCGCGCGACGCAGCTGGAACCTGGAAGTCCACGCCGGCGAAGGTGTTGAAGCGCCTGGTTGCGGCCAGGTCGATTTGATCCAAGGGAATCTGTTCGAAGTGCTCGGAATCAAGGTCGGTGAGGCCCTTTGCGGTCATCAGGTAGTTCCGCACCTCGATTGGAGCGCGGCCACTCTTGAAAATTACGGTAAGAAGCTGAGCTGGCACGGCCGGCGCAGGCACGGCCGGCGCTGCATAGCCTTGGTTCGGATATGGCGGGTAAAGCGGAGCCGGGCCATTCTGGTCAGACTCGTAGCTGCGGGGTTCGTAGCTACCGGGGGCCTGGTCGGGCTCGTAGCTGCCAGGCTCGTAGCTGCCGGGCTCGTAACTACCGGGCTGAGAGCTATCGGACTCGTAGCTGCCGGGCGCAGAGTTATCGGAATCTCCCCAGTCGTAGAGGCCGAGATTGTAGAAATTGGGATCGAACAAATACGGATATCCGGGCCAGGTTGGATAGGTGGTGACATACCAGCCTTGGAACTGCCGACGGCGCGCGTCGAATCGGTCACGATCCCGATCTTGATCCCGGTCCCGGCCGCGAGACAGGCCGGCGCTCCTCGGATCATATGGAGAACCGCCTGGCGAAGTACGGCCCGCCACAAATCGATTTCCGTCGTAGCGATTTCCGTCGTAGCGATTTCCATTGTAGCGATTTCCGTTGTAGGGAGTTCTCAGGTTCGAGCTTCCGCCGTATGGAATTCTCAGGCCCGAACGATTCGGTGGACCGATCGCTCGAAATCCCGCGCCAGGCGAGCGGCCGTACGAATTGGGGTACCGGGTTGGCTGCGCAGGCCGCGCGAAGCCAGGCGATCCAGAAAAAACGGGGCGCGAGAAAGAGGGATGCGTGGAAAAGCCGGCGTGCCCAGCGAACCCTCGATTGCCGAAGGATCCGGCGTGCGTGCCGCCATGTTGCGCAAAGGCCGGCAGGGCAAGCGCGACGAGAGCGATTGCGGCCCGGAGGATCATGGCAGTATTCTACGCCCGATCGAGAATTCAGTGTTTAGTGGATAGTTCTTCGCGCTCGACGGAGATTCATGCTTTCCCAGGTCCCCAAGTGCAAGGGACCTGGGGCACCCAAATCCTGGATAGGTTGAGAGTAGGGAGCGTTACGAGGCGGCCTGAGTGCGGGCCAGTTCGAAGGTGGAGAAGCGCATGTGCTGGCCGCTGATTTCGGAGCGGAGCTCCTGCCAGAGCTCATTGGGAATCTTGAGGAAGACCTCGACGACGGCGGGATCGAATTGCGTTCCCGAGCAGTGGAGAATTTCCTGGCGCGCGGCATCAAAGCCACGAGCTTTGCGGTAGGGACGGTCGCTGGTGATGGCGTCGAGGGTGTCGGCCACGGCAAAGATGCGCGCGCCGATGGGAATTTCGCGGCCGGCGAGGCGATTGGGGTAGCCGTTGCCGTCGAAGTGCTCCTGATGGCAGAAGACGATTTCAGCCGCGCCGGCGAGAAAGGGAATTTTGCGCAGCATGTTGTAGCCGCGGGCGCAGTGCTCGCGCATGAGGTCCTGCTCCTCCGCGGTGAGCTTGCCGGGCTTGCGGAGAATTTCGTCGGGAATGGCCATCTTGCCGATGTCGTGGAGGAAGGCGCCGCGCGCGATGATCTTGATTTCCTCGGGTGGAATGCCCATGGCGCGGGCGAGCGCGATGGCGAAGGCGGTGACGCGCTTGGAGTGGCCCTCGGTTTCGGAGTCCTTCAAGTCGAGGGCGTCGCCCAGGGCCTCGAGCGTGACGTCGTAAGAGTGCTCGAGATCTTCCATGGCGTGGCGCAGCATTTCAGTGCGGGCGCGAACCATTTCTTCCAGGCTCTGGTGGTAGTTCTGGGTTTCTTCAAGGGCCTGGCGATGATTGAGCGCGCGCTCGACGGTGTTCAGCAACTGCTCGCGCTCGAAGGGCTTGAGGAGGTAGTCGTAGGCTCCGCGGCGCATGGAGTCGATGGCCACGCTGATGTCGTGAACGGCGGTGACCATGACGACGGGAAGATTGGGCTGCAGGGCGTGGATGCGCTCAAGGAGGGCGATCCCGTTGAGATCGTTCATGACGATGTCAGTGAGCACGAGATTGAAGGTGTTCATCTCGAGTGCTTCGAGGGCATCGCGGCCGTCGCAGGCCTGCTCAACCGTGTATCCGTGGCGTTCGAGAGCAGCGGCAATCATAGTGCGGACGGGAGCTTCATCGTCGACGACGAGAACACGCGCAGGCTTGCGAGCGCGCGCGTCGCCTTCGTTTCGCGGGCTCCTCGCTGTGCCCATCGTTTTCACGTCTGCCAAAGACAACGCCAACTGGCAGCCTCCCTATTATTATGCCCGCGCAGCTATCAAGCCCGGCGTTTTCCGATCACCCACACGGCGCGCATGATCCGTTCATGCGTTGTTCAGAATTTATTTCAAGCGGCGGCCTTTGTCCCCTTCCCTGCCGGTTACGCGGCGCGCTCGCCCTGGATTCCGTCGAGTACTACCAACTCTGTGAAACGATCGAGTTTCTGAAACGATCCAAGGCCCTGGCTACTCGCACCGCTGAGGCCACGCTCTTTTTGACGCTGCCGCCGGTTGAAAGGTGCACAAAATTAACGAGATAACGCCTTGGCTCCCCGGCCGCCGCACGCGAGAGCAAGCGGAGGGAGGGAAGTCTTTTCGTGAGAGTAGCATCCGGACAATCTCGTCTCAATCACCCGAACGTGGCACCGGGTTGAGACGAACCTGTAGGATCAATGGCCTTGACGGGGAATGGGAGCGTCAGGATTTTTTGGCCTGGCGTTTGGCGCGGCGGGCTGTGGCCCAGCCTTCGATGTTGGCCTGTTTGGCGCGGCTGACGGCGAGGGCGTCTGCCGGGACGTCTTTGGTGATGCAGGAACCCGCGCCGATATAGGCTCCGTCGCCGACGGTGACGGGCGCGACGAGTGTGGTGTCGCTGCCGACGAACGCGGCTTTGCCAATGCGCGTGACGTGCTTCGAGACGCCGTCGTAGTTGCAAGTGATGGTTCCGGCGCCGATGTTGGAACCTTCGCCGATTTCGGCGTCGCCGAGGTAGGTAAGATGGTTGGCTTTGGCTCCCTTGCCGAGGCGCGACTTCTTCATTTCGACAAAGTTGCCGACGTGAGCGTTTTCGCCGATGTCGCTGCCGGGGCGCAGGTGGGTGAACGGTCCGATGCGCGCGCCGTCGGCAATGGTGGAATCCTCGAGGACGCAGCTTTGAAGGATCTGCACGCCGTTGCCGAGGGTGCAATTTTCAATGACGGAGAAGGAACGAATGCGGCAGCCCGAGCCGACGCGCGTGCGGCCGAGCAGTTGTGTGAAAGGCTCAATGACCGTGCCGGCAGCGACTTCAACATCGGGATCGATGACGCAGGTGTCAGGTCGGTCAATGGTGACTCCGGCGGCGATGAGGCGCGCGGCGGCGGCGTGTTGGCGCGCGGCGAGCGGCGACGGCTGGCCGGCGGCGGTTGCTGTCGCGTTTGCCGGCGGGTTTGAGCTGGTCGTCATGTCACTTTCTCCTGGCATTTTGCGGACTCAATCAAGGGCGAATAGGCAAAACGATGGCCGGTTATTGGAGCGCTGCGCCTGCCGCCGGCGGCGGGCCAGCGGGTTGCGGGATGGTGATGTCGATGGCTTGCGGCGCGCCCATGCCGAGCGCGTCGAGTGGCGGCTTAATTTCTGGCCCATTGCCCACTACTAATACGGCCAGCTTTTCCGGGTGGATGTATTTCTTGGCTGCGGCAGTGAGATCGGCAAGGGTGACCTTCTCGAGAGCCGCGTGGTAGGTCTCGAGATAGTCGGGCGGATAGCCGTAGAATTCCAACTTCTCGCTCTCGTCCAGGATTTTATCTTTGGTGTCGTAGTCAAAGAGGAAGGAGTTGACGATGTCGTCCTTGGCGCGTTCGAGCTCGGCCTGCGTGAAGGGCTTTGTGTTCAGGCCGGCGATCTCGGCCTCGGCCGCTTTGGTTGCGTCGACGGTCGACACACTCTTGGTAAGCGCTACGACGTGGAACGATCCAGGATGGTCATAAGGCAGCGAGAAGCCGCCGCCAACCTCATAGGCCAATCCAAGCTGGGTGCGGACTTTGAGGAAGAGCCGGCTGCCGAAGCCGCCGCCGAGGATTTCGTTCATGACATCGAGCGTGGGGACATCGGGATTGTGGCGGTCGATGCCGAGGGCGACGATCTGCACGTTGGACTGATTTACATCCTCCTTGTCGATGAAGTAGACGCCGGGCTTGGGTCCGGCGAACTCATCGTGGCGAGGCGGAGCGGCGGTGACGGGCGGAAGGCCTTCGAAGGCTGCACGAACCTTGGCCTCCATTGCTTCGGGATCGAAGTCGCCGTAGATGCCGACGATGAGCTGTCCCTTGAGGGTTCGATCGTGCCAGGCTTGCAGATCGGAGATGGTGACTGTGGCGATGGTGGCCAGCTCGGGTTGACGCGTGTAAGGGCTGTTGACGCCGTAGACGAGCTTGGCCGACTCGCGACCGGCGATTCCGTCCTCGTCGTCGTTGCGGCGGACAATTGAGGTGGCTTCCTGCTGCTGTGCCAGCTCGAGCTTCTCCGCGCTGAATTTGGGATGGAAGAGCAGGTTCATAGCCAGAGAAAAAACCTGATCGGCGTCGCCTTTCAGCGAATCCCAGGAAAGCGCGGTGGAATCCTCGTCGCCATCGGTTTCGATGTGCGCGGCTTTGGCTTCGAGCAGGTCGTCCATGGCGTCGCCGTCCATGCTCGCCGTGCCGCTGGTGCGCCATGCCTGGCTGTAGAGGCCGAGAAGCCCGGCTTTGGCCGGATCTTCATCGCGTGAACCACCGTGAATCAGCACCGAGCCGTAGATGAACGGGAGTTCGTGATCTTCCTGCAAGAAAATGACAATGCCGTTCTTCAGCTCGATACGTTTGGGCTGCTGAGGATGGAAAGCATGGAGCTGCGGAATGGGAATGTGCTCCCAGGGTTTGGCTTGCTGCGCGGTCGACCCGGACGGAAACACCAGAGCAGAGAGTAGCGCGGCGACCAACAGGAATCGGGAACCCAGGCAGAAGGCGTGTTGGTTCATTGCGCGCCTCCATCCGATTTCGCGGCTGGCGCCGGAGGCTCGGTGTCGATTTCAGCGCTGGTTCGATTCGAGGCCACAAATACCTTGTTTGCCACACGGCGAATGTCGGCTTTGGTGACCTTGTTCACGGCGTCAAGCTGCAGGAACAACTGGCGCCAGTCGCCGTAGCGCGTCTGGTACTCGGCGAGCGAGTTGGCGAGGCCCTGGTTGTCGTCCAGGCCGCGCAGAAGATCGGCGCGAGTCCGGGTTTTGAACATTTCGAGTTCAGCGTCGGTGACGTCGGAGGCCTTCAGCTTTTCAATCTCCTTGTGAATGGCGTCGCGCATCTCGGCCGGAGTGTGGCCGGGGAGTGGAATGGCTCCAAACATGAACAGGCTTGGGTACCTCTCTCCGGGCACCGGGCTTTCGCCGATGGCCTCCGCCGCAATCTGCTGCTCTTCCACCAGACTGCGGTAGAGCCGCGACACGCGACCATTCGACAGGATGTCGCTGATTGCGTCGTAGACCGCGTCATCGGGGTCGCGATAGCTGGGCCGGTGATAGCCCTCAAGGAAGACTGGCTGCGTCTGCTCGCGAATGACAAGGGATTTCTCGGCGAATTGCTGAGGCTCCACGGTCGTCATGTCTTCCGGCCTGGGGCCACCAGGAACGCGGCTGAAATACTTTTCCAGCACGGGCAGCGCGGTCTCGGGATCGACGTCACCCACAATGGCGATGACAATATTTCCGCCCACATAGAACTTTTTGTGGAAGGCCATCGCCTCAGTAGCATTGATCTGGCCGACCTCGCTGGGCCAGCCGATGTCGCTGCGGCCGTAGTTGTGCGCGACGTAGGCGGTAGCAAAGAACTGCTCCTCAAGGCGCCCGATAGGGTTCGAGTCGACACGCATGCGGCGCTCTTCCATCACGACGTCGCGTTCCTTGTAGAACTCGCGCGGGACAACATCGGAGAGGCGGCTCGACTCCATCCACGCCCAAAGGTCGAGGCGATTCTCTGGCATCGACCAGAAATACTGCGTGTCGTCCAGGCCGGTCGCGGCGTTTAAATCGTGCGCGCCGTTGGCCTCTGCAACCTCAGTGAACTGGTTGGGGATTACATATTTCTCCGCCTCCGCCTGCGCGGCAAGAAAGGCCTCGTGCAGCTCGGCGAGTTTCTGCTCGCTGCGCCCGACGGGCTTCAGGTACTCGGCCTCGTAGGCGTCATTGGCCTCCTCCACTTTCTGAAGGGCGACTGTTTCCGCGGGATAGTTGGTGGTGCCGATCTGGCTTGTGCCTTTGAAAGCGAGATGCTCGAACATGTGCGCGAGGCCGCTTTCGCCTGTCGGGTCGTTCACGTCGCCAGCGTCGATGAACGTGGTATAGCTGAAGACCGGCGCGTCATGACGCTCGCAAATGACCAGCGTAAGCCCATTGGGAAGCACGTTGACAGTGATCCGCTTTTCAAAGCTTTTGAGATCCTGCGCCGACGCCGCGGATACTGCCAGCAGCAATGCAAAAAGCAAAAAGATGGCGGGAAAACCTGAGAATAATCTCTGCCGCATCCAACCTCCCTGTTCCATGAGAGCAAAAAGACGATGGTTCGCTCTCTTCCAAGCTATTGCCCACAGGCGGGGGCGTCAAACGCGAGGCAGGCGACCCGGCCGATTCAGAGGGCCCGGAGGGACCGGTCGAAAATGGCGGAAGGTATAATCGGAGGCATGGCGGCGAGCGCAGAAACGAAGATTGTGGAGGCTGCGGCGGCGCGGGCAAGCGATGACGGCGCGCTGGAAGCCCAGGAAAAGCTGCGCACGCTGGAGAGCCGGCTGGAGCAGCTCGGTGGCCTGATGGTGGCCTATTCGGGCGGGGTAGATTCAGCATTTTTGGCGGCCACGGCGCATCGCGTGCTTGGCTCGCGCATGCTGGCCGTGCTAGCCGATTCGGCCTCGCTCGCGCGGCGCGACATGGAGCAGGCAACAGCGTTTGCCCAATCGATTGGAATGCCACTGCAGGTGGTGGCGACCGAGGAGCTGGACCGCGAAGAATACGCGCGGAACGACGCGAACCGCTGTTTCCACTGCAAGGACGAGCTGTTTCAAGTAATGGAAAAGCTGGGCGCGGAGCTGGGCTTTCGGAACATCGCCTACGGGATGAATGCAGACGACACGCGTGATTTTCGCCCCGGCCAGCGCGCCGCCGAGCAACACACAGTACTGGCGCCGCTCGCCGACGCGGGTCTGACGAAGCTGGAAGTGCGCGCGCTGGCCAAGGCGGCCGGTTACCCGGGATGGGATCGCCCGGCGGCGCCGTGCCTGTCGTCGCGCGTGGAGTATGGACGCACCGTGACGCGCGAGGTTCTGGAGCAAGTGGAGCGCGGCGAAGAGAGCCTGCGGCAGTTGGGCTTTCGCGAGCTGCGGGTGCGTCACCATGGAGAACTGGCGCGCGTGGAGATCGCGCGCAATGAGCTGCCGCGCGCGTTGACGATGGAGATGATGGACACGATCACGTTGGCGCTGAAACAGGCGGGTTTTAAGTACGTCACGCTCGATTGCACGGGATTCCGCTCGGGTTCGATGAATGCGGTTCTGCCCGCTGAAGTGCTGGCGCGGCGGGGCGCCTAGCTCTCTCAATTCCCTTCTCCGGCCTGAATTCCCTTCCCTGGGCTCAAACAATTTAGAATCACAGGGCAATGAAAATCGGCTATCTGGAGTGCTTTTCCGGGATCAGCGGAGACATGCTGCTGGGCGCGCTGGTGGATGCGGGCGTGCCGTTCGAGCTGCTTGCCGAGACGGCGGCGGCCCTGAACGTGGGCGCGCGCCTGGAGATGCGCAAGGTGAGCCGCGGCGGATTGGCGGCGGTGAAAGTGGACGTGGTGACGGAAGAACAGGGACCAAGCCAGCCCATCGAGCAGGAATCGCTCGATTGGGGCCCCGGCAGGGACCAAGGGACCAAGGGACCGGAACACGATGACGACCACGGACATTCGCACGAACCCCACGGACACGACCATCACGATCATGAGCACCACAGCCATAACCATGCGCCCAATGTACAAGAGGGCCACACGCACGAATTGGAGCATGCGCATCAGCACCACGAACACGCGCCGCATCGATCGCTTTCTACAATCCTCGGGATCATTCACGCTGCACCGATCAAAGACTCAGTGAAACAGCGCGCGGCTCGCGCCTTCCAATTGCTCGGCGAGGCGGAGGCAGCGATCCATTCGATCCCCATTGAGAACGTGCATTTCCACGAAGTGGGCGCGGTAGACACGATTGTGGACATTGTGTGCGCGGCGGCGGGATGCGAAGCGCTGGGAGTGGGCCAGTGGATGGCGTCGCGCCTGAATGTGGGAAGCGGGACGGTGAAGTGCGCGCACGGGACGCTGCCGGTGCCTGCGCCTGCTACGTTGGCTCTGCTTGGTGATGCGCCCGTGTATGCCGCGGGTGCGCCGATGGAGCGCGTGACGCCGACTGGCGCGGCTGTGCTGCGCATGTTGGACGTGACATACGGGACGCTGCCCGCGATGAGCGTGAAGGCGCGCGGCTACGGCGCGGGCGGACGCGATACGCCGGGAGAGCCGAATCTGCTGCGGCTGCTGGTGGGCGAGGCGGAAGAGGGAGCCGAGAGCACGGAGCCGATCGCCGTGATTGAGACCGTGGTTGACGACGCGACTCCGCAGCTGCTGGCTTATGTGAGCGAGTTGCTGATGGAGGCCGGCGCATGGGACGTTTACAGAGCGCCGGTGCAGATGAAGAAGGGGCGAACAGGCGTGCAGATCACTGTACTCGCGAGCCCCGAAGCGATGCCGGCGCTGCGCGACCTGCTGCTGCGCGAGACAACAACCATCGGCTTGCGCTGGCGGATGGAAAACAAGCTGGCACTGGCGCGCGAGTTTGTGGAAGTAGAGACGGCGTGGGGAAAAGTGCGGATGAAGGTTGCGCGCTGGCCCTCAGGCGAGGTGGCCAACGCGTCGCCGGAATATGAAGTGTGCCGCAATATTGCGCGCCATCAGGGCGTTCCGCTCAAACGGGTGATGCAGGAGGCGATGCGGGCCTATGCGGAGACGGAGCGCGCGGCAACACAGAAACAGGTGGAGAAGGGGCGTTGATGGATCGCTTGCAGATTGAGGCGGTGTTGAACGAGGTGCGCTCCGGGTCGGCCAGTGTGGCTGAGGCGTTGGAGCGCCTTCGCAATTTGCCCTTCGAGGATCTGGGCTTCGCCAAGCTCGATCATCATCGCGCGCTGCGCACCGGAATGCCGGAGGTGATCTTCGCGGAGAGCAAGACGCCGGCGCAGGTGGCGGCGATCTTTGAGCGCATGGCGAAAGCCGGCGGAAACGTGCTGGCCACGCGCGCTTCGCGCGAAGTGTTTGAGGCAGTGCATGGCGCGGAACCGCGAGCGGAGTTTCACGAGATGGCGCGAGCCATCACGTTAGTGCAAACCGAAGCGCCCGCCGGCAAAGGGACCATAGGAGTGGTGTGCGCCGGAACGAGCGACTTGCCCGTAGCGGAGGAAGCTGCTGTGACGGCGCGACTGATGGGCAACACGGTGGAGCTGGTGGCAGACGTGGGAGTGGCCGGCATCCATCGGTTGCTGGCGCAGCGGCAGACGCTGCAATTGGCTCGCGTGCTTGTGGTCTGCGCCGGCATGGAGGGCGCTCTGCCGACAGTGGTGGGCGGACTTGTGAATGCGCCGGTGATCGCAGTGCCTACGAGCGTGGGCTACGGCGCATCGCTCGGCGGGGTGGCCGCGCTGCTGGGGATGCTCAACACCTGCGCGCCGAATGTCTCCGTGGTGAACATCGATAACGGATTCGGCGCAGCCTGCGTCGCGTCGCTGATCAATCATTTGTAGCGGCGCGCCATGACTCGCAAGGCTGGATAGCCGGAGCGAAGCGCGTGGATTCGGCGGAGACTCGAGCTTTAAGGCCGATCGTAAAAGCGGAAGAAGAGCGACGGCTTGGCCACCGGCTCAGCACTCGCCACCAACGCGGTGGCCTGGGCATCGCTCAGCGGCGTGAACTCGCGTGCGAAATTTACGTTCTCCTCGAGCTGCGCGATCGAGTCGCAACCGATGATGACGGTGCTGACGGGACGCGAGAGCGTGTAATACATGGCCTGGCGCATGGTGAGCGTGCCGGAAGTGGGCGCCGGAACCATGCCTTCCCACATGTGAGCCTGCTCCGAAAGCGGCTGCGGCGTCCAGCTTGAGAGCAGACGGCCACGCGCCGGAACCTTCATGCCGATGATGCCCATCTGGCGCTCGACGGCCAATGGCAAGAGCGCCGAGTTGAAGCTGTAGAAATGCGGGTCGGCAGCGTTCATGGCCATCAGGATCGTGTCGAACGGATAGCGCTGAATGCCTTCTATAAGCGCGTCGGGGCGGTAGTGGCCGGTGAGGCCGAGGAAGCGGACGACCTTCTGCTCCTTCATCTCCAGCAGCGCTTCCATGGCGCCTCCCTTGGCGAAGATTTCGTTGATATCGGTGAGAGTGCCGATGTCGTGCAGTTGCCACAGGTCTACATGGTCGGTCTGGAGCAGCTCGAGCGATTTCTCGATCATGCGCAAGGAGCCATCGCGCGTGCGTTCCTTGGTTTTTGTGGCGAGGAAGGCCAGATTGCGCCGGTGAGCCATCACTTTGCCCACGTACTGCTCGCTCCAGCGGTCGGGACCGCCGTAGATGGACGAGGTGTCGATGTAGTTGACGCCCAGGTCGAGCGCGCGATCGATGATGGGCACGGCGACGTCGAAGTTGTTCGGCTTCTCGAGGGAGGCCTGGCCACCGAGCGAGAAAATCCCAACTTTGTAGCCGGTCTTGCCCAAGTTGCGCGTGGGCATGGCGTTGGGCGTGACAGGGTTCGAGGGAAGCGCGGGGAGGGTCTTCGGTGAATCGGCCATCGCGGTCTGCGCCAGCAATGCGGCGGTTACGGCGCCACCGTTCTTCAAAAACTCGCGACGTCCCTGCCCGCGCGTGGAAATCTGCTTGCGATCGCTCATATTTCCTCCTCGTTGGTCCCGATGAGCCCATCATATCCCCGGGCGCTGGTGAAAGAAAATGGCAGGCGATCCCCGGCGTTCGGCCCCTGGAGTGAAGCATTGCAGCGACTCGACGCCACAGGCCGGAGATTATTTTGAAGTCCGCGCAATTTGTCTGGCGTGAGGCTGCCGAAAAGAATTAGTCTTTCAGCACCACATCTTCCCGAAGCGAGGAATCTATGTCGACTGTCTATCCCCAGGTTGGGGGCTACCCCCAATACCCGCAATACACCCCCCCCCCCGCTTATCGCTTGTACGACGTGGGGGCCGTGTTCCTGGCAGCCTTCTTAGGCAGTCCGCTTGCCGGGGCGGTTCTCATCGCTTCGAATTACCGCAAGCTCGGTCAAGGCGGCAACGGCATTCTCGCGCTCATCGTGGGAGCAGCGGCGTCCGCAGGACTGATCCTGATGAGTTTGAAATCGACGCAAAGCCCCGCGATTGCGTCGATTGTGCTGTTTGTTTGTACTGGCCTGGCCGCGAGGGAGTTGCAGGGCAACGCAATCAAAACGCACGTCGCGTGGGGCGGACAGCTTTTCTCAAAGTGGCGCGCAGTCGGCGTGGCGATCGTGACATCGCTGGTTCTTGGCGGTGCGTTGGTCGGTTACCTCTACTACACCGGACAATGGCAGAATTTCGCCTCGCAATACGGACTTGCACAGAATACGGTGACGATTGGGACTAAGGACCAGGTGGTGTACTCGGGCACAGCGACGAAGAACGATGCCACGGCGCTCGGCAATGCACTGAAGACCGCGGGGTATTTCCAGGATCGCGGTGTGACGGTGCTCCTCAGCAAGGGGACGGGCGGCACTGTGATCGGGTTCGTGGTTCAGGATGGGTACTGGAACAATGCGGGCGTTATGTCGCAATTTGAGGAGGTTGTTCGGGGAGTGGCATCGTCCGTTGGCGGACTGCCTGTGCAGGTGCAACTCCTGAACACCACCAAGACCGTGGAGAAGTCGGGGATGGTAGGCGAGGTGGATTTCGGCGGCGGCGACGCGGTGATTTACGAGGGCACCGCGACCCAGGCGGATGCCCAGGCGCTGGGCAACCAATTGAAATCGATTGGCTTCTTGCAGGGCAAGGGAGCCAATGTGTTCTTGACGAAGGACGGCGGGACAACTCTCGCGTTCGTCGTAAGCGACGGCACGTGGAACGATCCCACATTGGTGAGCGACTTTGAAACCATCGTGCGCAGCGTGGCTTCGACGGTGGGCGGGTTGCCGATTGACATGCGGCTCGTGAATACGACGCTTGTGGTGGAAAAAGACGAGACGATTCAGTAGTGGGGTCGAATCTGGCGCCGGGGGGGGCGGAAAGGCCGCGTTCCCAGGTCTCTGTTTCGAGATCTGGGGCTCAGTTGACCTCGATCCTTGCGCTTACGCCTGGGGCTGCGAGGACTGCGGCTGGTGGTTGTGGCGCGCGCGGCGCTGGGCAAGAATCTGCTCAAACTGCTGCTTCTGCGGGTCAGTCAGGAGCGCTTCGATCTTGCTATTCGTGTCCTGCATGATGGCATGCGCCTTGGTGTGGCGATCCTGTTCGCTGAGCGAAGCGTCGGCGCGCAGGGTCTGCATCTGCTGTTGGCGAGCCGCGAGGATGGGCGTAATCTGCGCCACCTGATCGCTGCTAAGGCTGAGCCGCTGGCCGAGATGCGCGGCGAACCGTTGGGGGTCGAAGTGGCGATGCTGGTCGCCCGGCTGCGAAGGCGCGGCTTGCGCCGAGTTTGCAGCGGGGGCCTGGCTTGAGTCAGGCGCCTGTGCGAACATGACACTCGCGGAAAGCAGCGCGCCCAGAACGATGGTTGCTTTGGTTCGGTTCATTTGATTTTTCTCCCTTGTGGCCTTGATCGTGCTCACCGGCCATTGCGTGTGTAGACACGCTTTCGATAGGAAAAGTTGCAGCGCGGAGGCGGGAGTCAATCGATCGGTTGAAGGGAGTAAATCTCGCAGCAAAAGCATGGGTCAATATGGGTCTACGCGCAGACGGCGTACGTCTAATGCGGTTCAGTTGTCCCATGATTCCTATTCGGCATTCGAGAACAATTTACGATAGTTATGCTGGGACCGGCTACCACTATCCGAATATCCGAAGGCTGACTGCTCCGAGCTTTGTTTTAGTCCCGGCTCAAATTACCTTTGCAGCAAATCGTGCATTTCCCTCCACTGATAAATCTTTAGCTTCTCTGTTTGACTCTTCGCCGACTTCATCATTGCCTTTGCAATATCTTGCCCCGTTATGCCCTTATATTTATCGGCCTTCCACGTCAAGAGAGGATTTAAAGCAGACCAAAACCTCATCAGTGCTGCTTCCAGCAGCGAACGTTTCTCTTTCCTGTTCCCCAAGATCATTGAGGGACGAAAGATATGTGTATGCTCGAAATCGAGTGCGATCACGTCTCGCTCGGTTTCGCCTTTGGTCCGCACATAGAAGAATTTCGATTTGGGATTGGCGCCAACTGCTGTGACCAGAAAGACCGATCTCGCCCCTCCTTCCTTGGCAATTCGTGCCGCCAGGACGGGGTAATCGTGATCCACCTGGTAGTAGTCTGCCTCGTTGGGCGAGTTCGCTTTGGTTGTGCCAAGAGCAATGAAGACTTCATCCGCGGCGATTTCAGATTTCACACCCGCAAGGGAGTTGTAGTCACCTATCACTGTTCTTAGTTTTGGGTGAGTGATATTCAGGCTCTTCCGAACGACTGCGGTTACCTGTCCGTAATCAGGGCTGTTTAACAGTTCCCTCAGAAGATGCGAACCTACGAATCCGCTTGATCCAAAAACAATGGCTCTTTTCATTTAGCGAAACTCTCAACCTTCTTCGTTGTTGCCACTACACAACCTCTGTTCTCGAGGACCGCTCGAACGCCCAATCCACAATCAATCTCGGTCGCTGTGCTTCACCAGTGAGGGCGATTTGAAAACCCGCACTGAAAAGGCCGCGCAATGCGCGGCCTTTTCCTTCGGGATGATAAATCGAACTTTGGTGAAGGTCAGCCAGCTTTTTCGAGCAGGCAGAGCGAAAGATCGCGGCGCTCGACCATGTCCTTGGTGATCTCGAGATCGCGGACGCGCTTGTTCGAGGGCAGGTGGTACATCAGGTCGAGCATGAGCTCTTCAAGGATCATGCGCAGGCCGCGGGCGCCCACCTTGCGAGCCATGGCCTCGCGGGCGACGGCGCAGGCCGCATCCTGGGTGAAGTGCAGCCGGACGTTTTCGTACTCGAAGAGGCGCTGGTATTGCTTGAGAATGGCGTTACGCGGCTTGGTGAGGATTTCGATGAGCGCGGCTTCGTCGAGCTCGTCGAGAACGCCCATGACTGGCAGGCGGCCGACAAACTCGGGAATTAGGCCGTACTTGATGAGATCCTGTGGCTCGGTTCTGCGGAGCAGCTCGGTATCGCGATGGGAGCGCGTGGTGGCCTGATCGGCGTCGGCATCGACGGCGCGGAAACCGAGGGCTTTTTTGCCGATGCGGCGTCCGACGACACGCTCGAGGCCGACAAAGGCGCCGCCGCAGATGAAGAGAATGTTGGTGGTGTCGACCGCGGTGAACTCCTGGTGCGGATGCTTGCGGCCGCCTTGCGGAGGAACGTTGGCGACGGTGCCCTCGAGGATCTTGAGCAGCGCCTGCTGCACGCCTTCGCCGGAGACGTCGCGCGTGATGGAGGGGTTCTCGTCCTTGCGGCCGATCTTGTCGATCTCGTCGATGTAGATGATCCCCTGCTGGGCGCGGTTGACGTCGCCGTCGGCGGCCTGGAGAAGCTTGAGAATGATGTTCTCGACGTCTTCGCCGACGTAGCCGGCCTCAGTGAGCGTGGTGGCGTCCACAATGGCGAAGGGAACGTCGAGCATCTTGGCCAGAGTGTGAGCGAGAAGAGTTTTGCCGGAGCCGGTGGGGCCGATGAGAAGGATGTTCGACTTCGCGAGCTCGACTTCGTTGTTGCGGGCCTTGTTCATCTGGATCCGCTTGTAGTGGTTGTAGACCGCGACAGCGAGTTTCTTCTTGGTCTGGTCCTGGCCGATGACGTAATCGTCGAGGAAGCTCTTGACCTCAGTTGGCTTGGGGAGATGGCCGGCGGTGGTGGCGGGAACTTCGCCGCTGCGATCGTCGTCGAGGATGGAGTTGCAGACGGCAACGCACTCGTCGCAGATATAGGCGCGCGGGTAGTCGCTGGGTGACGAGATCAGCTTGGCTACAGCATCCTGCGATTTGTGGCAGAAGGAGCAACGTAGCGCTTCCTCAGGCCCGGTGCGCGTCTTCATGATGGTGGCTCCCCCAGAAAGAGTTTAGTCCAAATCCTGAAATCCGGCTATCTGCGAGGCCGGGCTAAGTTCGTGGACGGGCTAAGTGCGAGGACGATCGATGATTTCGTCCACGATGCCGTATTCCTTGGCTTGCTCGGCGTTCATGATGAAGTCCCGCTCCACGTCGCGCTCGATACGATCGAGCGGCTGGCCGGTGTGACGGGCGATGAGAGTGTTGGTGATTTCGCGGATGCGCAGAATTTCGCGCGCATGAATGTCGATGTCGGTCGCCTGTCCGCTCAAGCCGCCCATCGATGGCTGATGAATAAGAATGCGGGAATTGGGCAGGGCGAAGCGTTTTCCCTTGCTTCCAGCCAGCAAGAGGAACGCGCCCATGCTCGCGGCCTGGCCGATGCAATAAGTGACGACGTTGTTCTTGATGAATTGCATGGTGTCGTAAATGGCGAGGCCGGCGGTGATGGAGCCGCCCGGGGAATTGATGTAAAGCGAGACGTCTTTCTCCGGGTCCTCGCCCTGAAGAAAGAGCATCTGGGCGACGATGAGATTCGCGATCTGGTCGTCAATCGGGGTACCAAGAAAGATAATGTTGTCGCGCAGCAGACGGGAGAAGATGTCGTAGGCGCGCTCGCCCCGGCTCGTCTGCTCAACCACCATGGGAACCAATGCCATTGCCTTGTTAGCTCCTAGCTTCCAGCTTCTAGCTGCTAGCTTTCTTATGCCCGTGCGGGCTGTGTTTCAAAAGGGTTCCAGTACCGGAGCCCTGAGTGCTTGCTTCGTTTATGCGGGTAAGCGTTCGTACAAAATGGACGCAGTCTTGTCTCGCCTGAGCTGTTCCCTGATCCTATCCAGCCCACCGTCTTTGGTCAATCGTACTTTCAGGGCATCGAGAGGCTCGCGGGACTGGAGGGAGACGATCTGCAGCTCCTTGTCCAATTCCTCGTCACTCACGGTAATGTTTTCCTCGCCGGCGATGCGGTCGAGGAGGATGTTCGTTTTGACTTCGGCCAGCGCGCTGTCACGCTGGGCGGCACGAAGGCGGGTAAAGTCAAGCTTGCGCATCTGCTCGGGCTGCATGCCCTGTGCGGCGAGGGCGCGCAAGCCACGCTCGAGACGAGTGTCAATCTGGTCCTGCACCAGCGACTCGGGAACAGGGAATGTGAAGCGCTCGGTCATCGCGGCGAACAGGCGGTCTTTGGTTTCGGACTCGACGCTGCGGCGCTTGCGGCTGGAGATATATTCGCGAACGCTTGCCTCGAGCGCGGCGTAGTCTTCGTAGTGGCCGAGCTCCTTGGCAAAGTCGTCGTTCAACTCGGGGAGGATGCGCTTCTTGATGGCCTTGACTTCGACTTCATAGGCGACGGTCTTGCCGGCGAGCTTTGTCTCGGAGTAGTCAGCGGGATAGATGACTTCAACCTTCAACTCCTGGCCGGGCTTGACGCCGCGGAGAGAGTTGGTGAAGGCTTCGACCGTGTCCTTGCCGCCAATTTCGACCAGCGTGTTTTCGCCGCTGATCGGTTCAGACTCGACGGGCTGAGCATCGGCGGGTTGCGGCTCGGCGGCGCCTTCGGGCGCGGTTGCGGACGGGTCGACGGGTGGTTCAGGGGACGTGTCGCTCTGGATCTGGCCCTTGTAGCTGATCTCGGCCCAATCGCCGTCCTGGAGCGCGCGGTCCTCTTCGACCGGCTCGATGGTGGCGCGGGAATCGCGGAGGTGCGCAAGCTCGTGCTGGAACTCCTCCTCAGTGATTTCGACGGAGGGCTTGTCGACCTTGACGTCTTTGTAGCCGTCGATGGAGAAGGCGGGAAGGAATTCGAAGACAGCCTTGACGTGGAGCGGAGAGTCTTCTTCGACGGTCAACTCGGTCACTCGTGGCTGGCCGACGGGACGAATTCCAAGCTCGGCGACACCCTTGTTGAAGCGCTCGGGGAGCAAAGTGTCGATGACTTCCTTGCGGATTTCAGCGGCGAAGCGGCGGCGGACGACGGATTCCGGCACCTTGCCGGCGCGAAAGCCGGGAATTTTGGCGTATTTGCGATAGTTGGCGGCGACTTTGCGCCAAGCCGCGGCGACATCGTCGGCGGGCACGTCAATGACCAACTCGCGGGTGCAATCGGGATTGAGAACCGGTCCGTGCTCGTGGTCGTGAGCAGCTTCGGCGTGATCGTGCTCGTGTTCGGGTTCAGCCGATTCCGGTTTGCTTTCGAGGGTGTCGCTGGGTGTCAACGTTAATCCTTCTTTGGACCTTGAGGGCTTTGGACCTTGCCGGCTTTAGACCTTGCCGGGCGCGTGCGCCAATGTTACGGCCACGAGCTGACGCTGAAGGCAATCGAGCGCCGTTGGGCCGGGGATTCTCTCTCTTTATCGTACGGGGATAGGCGGGTGGGGTCAAACCGGCGGGAAGGCGGTTCGAGGAGGGAGGATCGACGAAGACACGTTACTTTTCGGTCGGCAGAGGCCTGCGAACATAGGACAGGAAACGTGCATGGGCCGCGCCGAACTGGGCATAGTTGACTCGCGCCTCTTTGAGGCTCAATTGGCCGTTGACAGTGAGGCGCACTTCGGAGGCGTCATCGTCTTCCTGGCCGTCGTCTTCCCACCAGCAGACCGGGCAGAGCTTGAGTGCCGCGGGCGCTTCGAGAGTCTTCGATCCGCAACACGGGCAACGGTAGCGCACTTCGACCGCAGAGGTCACACGAGGTTTGACGGCGGATTCTCGCTCGGGATTACGGAGGGAAGCGAACTCGAGCGCCGCCACATTCCTGACAGAGAACGGCCGCGCGTCTGTTTCAGATTGGGAACGCGAACCATGTTTGCGGTAAGTGCGGTATACACCAAGCCTCTGTCCATCGAGAGGGTTTTGGCGTAGCTTTATAGCAGGAGTTTCTCCCGATGGCGGTTCTGGATTGGTCCCAGTGCGATGCGGTCGAGAGCGTCCCCGGCAAGGTAAGCGGGGCGTGGGTGCTGCGCGGAACGCGGATGCCGGTATCGGCGATCTTCGAGAACCTCGCTGCCGGAGCCAGCATCGACGACCTGATGGAATGGTTCCAGGGACTCAATCGGGAACAGGTAAAGGCCGTCATCGAATTTGCAGCACGAAGCCTGGACAAAGAATCGACGGTCGCGGCGTAGATGTTGATCTTGTTCGATCAGGCGACACCGGTGCCCTTGATTCCTTTTCTCGAGGGGCACAGCATTCGCACGGCTGCACAGCAGGGCTGGGACCGGCTGAAGAATGGCGAGCTCCTCAGCGCGGCGGAGGATGCGGGATTTGATCTTCTGCTCACGACCGACAGAAATATGCCATTCCAACAGAATCTTGCAGACCGAAAGATCGCAGTGATGGTTCTCAGCCGTCAACAGTGGCCGCAGCTTCGCCAACACGTGCAACTGGTCATTGATGCATTGAAAGCGGTCAGGCCAGGTAGCTTCATTGAATTGGAAATTCCCCCTGAGACATGAGAGATCGATAGTGGCAATCTCGTCCCCTCCCCAAGAACGAGAGCTCGCATTGATAGATACCGTGTAGATTGCGATACACAGATGACAGCCGCCAGGGTTGCGCTCGAGAGAGGTCTAAGCGCGCCCCGCGAACTCCCTGGTTTCGGTGTAGACCCTGACCTTCTCGCCCTCTTGAATGAAGAGCGGAACTTTGATCTCGAGGCCGGTCTCGAGACGCGCAAGCTTGGTGACGTCACCCGATGTGTTGCCGCGGGCTCCGGGCTCGGTGTACGCAACCTTGAGCTCGACCTGCGCAGGCAACTCCAAGCCGATGGGGTTGCCGTTGAACTTGTTCAACCGAATCAGCGCGCCTTCGACCAGGAAGTCCTTCGCGTCGCCGAGCATGCTCGGGGAAAGCGTGTGAGTGTCGAAGCTCTCCTGATCGAGAAAATACGAACCTTCGCCATCGCTATAGAGGTAAGATGCCTCGACAAGCTCCAAGTCCGGCTCCTTGAATTTTTCGCCGGCTTTGAAGGTCTTGTCGAAGACGGCGCGCGTGAGCAGGTTGCGCATCTTCAGACGGACCAGGGTCTGCCCACCGCGGGCCGTGGGCGTTGAAACTTCGGCTTCAAGGCAGTAATACGGCGTGCCTTCAAACTCAAAAATCATTTTGCGTTTTACGGTGATTGCTTCAATCAGTGCGGCCATGAGGTCCCCGAAAAGAGAGTTCGACGAGGCGATGAGCGCGTGGAGCGCTCAGCTAATCCCTATCCATTATAGGGAGGCGGCTGATGCGACACCGTAAAGCGCGAATGTGCGGGCTCTTTCCGAGTTGCCGGTCACTCGTCCGCAATCGTCGCCCGCTCTGCTGTAAAGGAGTCTGCCACAACGTATGATTCGCCAAAGTGAAGGACTCTCGGCTGCGTTAGTTTCAACTTCGGGAGGCCGCGCAAGGTTAGCTGTACTCGTTCGCCAATTGCCTCAAGTGCCTTCGCATAGGTGCGAACCAAGAAATCTGGACCTCGACACACGAAATTGTCGCCAGAAATAGGTGCGAAGTGAGGTTGGAAGGATGTACCAGTCCACGGAGTCTCGATTGAGAGATAACGATCAAATGGAATCCAGTCGTCCGCCGCCCTCGTGTGAGCCCGGTAAAGTGCCAGGAGTACCTTCGCCTCATCGCAAGTTCGAGGCCACCGCAGTTCGGCTCGTCGGGCAACGTACTGCCGTGCCGCTGGGTGAGTGGCCGGGTACACACGCAAGCCTCCACCATCAATGGCCGTAATTTTTGCCTCGTGAACTCGGCTGCAGGTGACACTCCATCCGTCAACCCTTTTCCCTCGTTGTCCTTTATGAACGCTGAAGCAGACCTCAAGGCCACCGGACATCCTGCGGACCCGCTCCACCCGTACCCAGCTGTCAGGTATTGAATGTACTAATTTGACTGCGCTGTGGATCAGCATTGCAATTGAGTCTACTCGTCGAAACTGGTCTACGGAGATGAATCCGCTCGCCTTGCTCTCAGTCGCGTTGAGGCCGCTAGCCTTCTTCCGCTTCGCGCAGCTTGGCGATGACGGTGAAGTCTTCGAGCGTGGTGACGTCGCCCTTGATTTCGCCGCGCGTGGCGAGATCGCGAAGAAGGCGACGCATGATTTTGCCGCTGCGCGTTTTGGGCAGAGCCTCGGTGAAGCGGATGTCATCGGGCCGCGCGAGCGCGCCGATCTCTTTCGAGACCCACTTGCGCAGCTCGTCCTTGAGCGCGTCGGTGGGCTCGTTGCCCGATTCGAGCGTGACGAAGGCGGCGATGGCCTGACCTTTGAGATCGTCGGGACGGCCAACGACAGCGGCTTCTGCAACCTTGGGGTGCGCGACAAGCGCGGACTCGACTTCCATGGTGCCGAGCCTGTGGCCCGAAACATTGATGACGTCGTCCACGCGGCCCATGAGCCAGAAGTAGCCATCGGAGTCCTGGCGCGCGCCATCGCCGGTGAAGTAGCAGCCGGGAACGTCGGACCAGTAGGTCTTCTGGTAGCGCTCATCGTCACCGTAGATAGTCCGGGCCATCGACGGCCAGGGCTTGCGGATCACAAGGAGCCCGCCGCTGCCGGCGGGGACCGTTTCGAAGTGGCCGTTGGCGTCGGGCTTCGTGACGACTTCAGGCTGGATGCCGAAGAAAGGACGCGTAGCCGAGCCAGGCTTGGTGGGGACGGCGCCGGGGATGGGCGCAATCATGATGGCGCCAGTCTCGGTTTGCCACCAGGTGTCGACGATGGGGCAGCGATTGTGGCCGATCTTCTCGCGGTACCACATCCACGCTTCAGGGTTGATGGGCTCGCCGACAGTGCCGAGAAGGCGGAGCGAGTCGAGCTTGAATTTGTCGACGAATTCGTTGCCCCACTTGATAAAGGCGCGGATCGCTGTGGGCGCGGTGTAGAAGATGGTGACGCGATGGTCGTCGACAATTTTCCAGAAGCGCGAAAAGTCGGGAAAGTTCGGCGCGCCCTCGTACATGAGGACGGTTGCGCCGTTCTGCAGCGGCCCGTACACGACATAGGAGTGGCCGGTGACCCAGCCGATGTCCGCCGTGCACCAGTAAATGTCGTCGTCGCGCAGATCGAAGACGTAGCGCGAGGTGAGATAGGTTTGCACGGCGTAGCCGCCGGTGGTGTGGAGCAGGCCCTTCGGTTTTCCGGTCGATCCCGACGTGTAAAGGATGTAGAGCGGATCTTCAGAATCCATGTGTTCGGCGGGGCAGGTAGGCTCGGCCTTGGCGACAAGCTCGTGCCACCAGTGATCGCGACCGGCAACCATGTTGACCGGCGAACCGGTGCGCCGAAAGACGACGACGTGCTTCACGGTGGGGCAGGCGGGCATAGCCTCGTCGACTGTCGCCTTGAGCTTGATTTCGTTGCCGCGGCGGTAGCTGGTGTCCTGTGTGAGGATGGCGACGCAGCCGGAGTCAGAGACGCGATCGGCGATGGCGTTGGCGGCGAATCCGCCGAAGATGACCGAGTGAACGGCGCCGATGCGCGCGCAGGCGAGCAGCGCGATGGCGAGCTCGGGCGTCATGCCCATATAGACGGCGACGCGATCGCCTTTCTTGATGCCAAGCGACTTGAGCGCGTTGGCAAATTTTTGCACCTCGGCGTGGAGCTCGGCGTAGGTGAGGCGGCGAATCTCGCCGGGCTCGCCCTCCCAGATGAGCGCGGTTTTCTGGGCGCGCTCGCCAGGGCCGTGGCGGGCAACATGCATGTCCAGGCAGTTGTAGCTGAGGTTGAGTTTGCCGCCGACGAACCACTTGGCCGAGGGCAAGTTCCACTCAAGGACTTTGTCCCAGGGCTTGAACCAGTGCAGCTCTTTCGCTATGCCGGCCCAGAATGTTTCGGGATCGTCGATGGATTGCTTGTAAAGGGCTTCATATTCGGCGAGCGAGCCGATGCGGGCCTTGGCGCTGAACTCCGGCGGAGGGGGAAAGACGCGGTTTTCGCGCAGCGTGGAGTCGATATCCCGATTGGCGACGGATACAGGCAAGGAAGTCATGCACGTTCCTTTGGTGGAGAGCGTTGGGAGTGCTATCCCACACCCGGCGCAAGAACTTGAGACACACCAAGGATGGGGCACCCAGGATTCGGGCGCGGGAGAAGCCTCGGCTGAAACTTTATCGGGTGGGGCGCAGGGAGAGCAAGTTAAAGGCATTCGATCAGCGAGTCCTTCGGGCAGCAGGCAGCGGCGAAACGGCAAGGAAGACATGTACATGATGTACATGTCACGATGTACATATGTGCTACAATCGAAAAACATGGAAGTCCCGATCACACAATTCCGGCAAAAGCTCTTCGACCTCGTCAATCAAGCCCTCGACGGCAAAGACGTCTGGGTGTCGCACAAGGGCCGCAGGCTGCGCCTGGTGCCCGAATACGCTCCTTCAAAGCTGAGCCGCATTACGCCCATGCAGATCATCGCTCCTGGTATCGACATTGAGGACAAATCATGGAAGGCCGAAATCGTGAACGAGTGGGAGAAAAAATGGGACCGCAGGCTAGGACCCCTGGCTAAACCCGCGCGCGCCACAACATCGACCGGCCGAACCAGCACGCGTAAGACTCGTCGCACGGCATGATCGCTTATCTCGACACCCACACGGCAATCCGGCTCGCACACGGCCGCGCACGCATCGGGCGTGAGGCCGCGCGGCTTGTTCAGAGGGCCGGGCTGCTCATCTCACCCGTGGTGCTTCTCGAAATCGAATACATGTACGAAATTGGCAGGGTCATGCTGCCCGCAAAAGACATCGTGCGAAAACTAGATCACGAGCTCGGTGTGCGCCTCTGTGATCTTTCTTTCGCGGATGTCGCCGGCACAGCGCTCGACGAAAAGTGGACGCGCGACCCATTTGACCGGGTCATTGTCGCCCAAGCCAGGGTGAATGGGCTCGCACCGCTGATTTCTTCCGACGAGCAAATCGCAAAACATTATCCGCGGACCGTCTGGTAATCGTGCGGTTCGGCGGCCCAGGCGCTCCAGGCCTGAGCGGGACCATTTGCTTTGCTGCGGTTGAGAATCGATAGGAGCAACGTGATGGCGCGCAGGACCCGCGTCGGCGCCACTCTAATCATCAACCTGCAGGGCCTTGCAATCACGTTCGAAGGCACGATCGGTGGAGATCTTGGAGTGATTGACGGCTCACCCACCCAAGGCAACGTCAAGTTTCCGCTTGTGCTGAAGCGGGACAATAATTAAGTTGGGCGTGCCCGGAGGTTGAAGCAGCGGGCAGCTTGAGAGTCCGCCGATGCGAACATAAGCCCGCTCGCAAGCAAGGCCTTTGCTATCTTCCGGTCGAACCGCCCAGAGTTTAGTGCGGCTTGGCGACTTCGGTAGCCGAAGAGATTTTGGCTTCGGCTTCGGAGATGACGTGGAGAGCCTCAGTGTAGGCTTCCTCGCTTTCGCCGGCTTCCTTCCACATCTTCTCGCCGCGTTCGCGCTGCTGCTGGGCGCGCTGGACGTCGATCTCCTCGGGCTTGAGCGCGTCGGAGGCGAGGATGGTGACGCGGCCGGGCAGAACTTCAACGAATCCCCAACTGACGTTGTAGCGGGATTCTCCGGTCGGGCCGCACTTGTCCGCGTCAGAATCGGTCTCCGGCGCGCAATGCACGATGACGTCGCCCGCGCCAAGCAAGGCCACAAGAGGCGCGTGACCAAAGAGCACTTCCATGTAGCCATTCTCCGCCGGTAGCTCGACCGCCGTCGCCGCATGCTCGAAGAGAATGCGCTCGGGAGTGACGAGCCGGACGCGGAGTTGGTTGCTTTCGTCGGCCATTTCGAAAAAGCTCCAAGCTCTTAGCTGTTAGCTTTTAGCTGTTAGCTTGACGTTGCGGATGCGAGCTAATGGCTAAAAGCTAAGGGCTAATGGCTATCGTTCTTACACCGTTGCTTTCAGTTTCTCCGCGGTTTCGAGGACTTCCTCAATGCCGCCCTTCATGTAAAACGCCTGCTCGGGAACATCGTCGTGCTTGCCCTCGATGATCTCCTTGAAGGCGCGCACCGTGTCGGCGATCTTGACGTAGGCGCCGGGAATGCCGGTGAACTGCTCGGCCACGTGGAAGGGCTGCGAAAGGAATTTTTGTACCTTGCGCGCGCGGGCCACGGTGAGCTTGTCGTCTTCAGAGAGCTCGTCGATGCCAAGAATGGCGATGATGTCCTGCAGATCCTTGTAGCGCTGCAGGATGCGCTTGACGCCCTGGGCCACGTCGTAGTGCTCGTCGCCCACGACGCGCGCGGTCAGGATGCGCGAGGTTGACGCCAGCGGATCGACGGCCGGGTAGATGCCGAGCTCCGAAAGCGGACGGCTAAGCACGGTGGTGGCGTCGAGGTGAGCAAACGTCGTGGCCGGCGCGGGGTCGGTGAGGTCGTCGGCGGGAACGTAGACGGCCTGGACGGACGTGACCGAGCCTTTGCTCGTCGAAGTGATGCGCTCCTGCAGCTCGCCCATTTCGGTGGCGAGGTTGGGCTGGTATCCGACGGCAGAGGGCATGCGGCCCAGCAGCGTGGAGACTTCGGAACCGGCCTGCGTGAAGCGAAAGATGTTGTCGATGAACAGAAGCGTGTCGGCGCCTTCGACGTCGCGGAAGTACTCGGCGACGGTGAGCGCGCTGAGTGCGACGCGCAGGCGCGCTCCGGGCGGCTCGGTCATCTGGCCGTAGACAAGGGCGCACTTCGAATCCTGCCATTTGCCCGGCTTGATGACGCCGGACTCGGTCATTTCGAGCCAGAGGTCGTTGCCCTCGCGGGTGCGCTCGCCCACGCCGCCAAAGACGGAGAAGCCTCCGTGATTCTTGGCGACGTTGTTGATGAGTTCCATAATGACGACAGTTTTGCCCACGCCGGCGCCGCCGAAGAGGCCGATCTTGCCGCCCTTGAGGAAGGGCTGGATGAGGTCGATGACCTTGATGCCGGTCTCAAACATCTCTTCGCTCGTGGATTGCTCGTCGAAGAGCGGCGCGGGGCGGTGGATGGGCATGCGCGTCTTTTCGCCGATGGGGCCGAGGTTGTCGACCGGATCGCCGATGACGTTGAGCACGCGGCCCAGCGTCTCCTTGCCAACGGGCATACGGATGGGCCCGCCGAGGTCGATAGCATTCATGCCGCGGACCATGCCGTCGGTGGCTTCCATGGCGACGGTGCGCACGCGGCCCTCGCCGAGGTGCTGCTGCACTTCGAGGATCACGTTGATGGGCGTGGGGACCGTGAAGCCGTCGCTGACGACGCGCAGCGCCTGATAGATGGGCGGCATGGTGGCTTCTTCGAATTGAACGTCTACGGCGGGGCCGGAGACCTGAATGACTTTGCCGATGTTTTCTGCCATAACTTTGCTTTCCTAGAGCGCAGCTGCGCCGGAAACAATCTCGATGATCTCCTTGGTGATGGCGGCCTGGCGCACGCGGTTCATATGCAGCGTGAGGTCGTCGATCATGTCGGAGGCGTTGTTGGTTGCCGAATCCATCGCCGTCATGCGGGCCGCGTGCTCGGCGGCGACCGACTCGGTCATGGCGTGGAAGAGCACGGAAAAGATGTACTGCGGGAGCAGGCCGGCGAAGAGCTCCTCGGCGGGCTGCTCGTAGATGTAGTCGACTTCGGCGGTGCCGAATTTCTTGGCCTCTTCTTCGGCCTCGGCGGTGTCGGCAGCCTCAATGTCGATGCCCGCGGAGAGAGCAGCCTCAGCCTGGCGCTCCTTCTCTTCGGCGGAGGGCTCAACGGCGCCGGTGATCTGCGGGTTCTCAAGATCGATGAGCGGAAGCAGGCGCTCGACAACGAGGCGCTGCGCGATGACCGACTTGAACTCGTTGTAGACGATGTAGGCGGCGTCAATCTCCTCGTGGGTGTAGCGGGAGATGACGTTATGGGCGAGCTCGAGGACGCGCGATGTTTCGAGCTTGACCAGGAGGCCGGGGTGGTCGCCGGTAACCTCGACCGGGCCTTTGCGCGGGCTGCGGACCTTGTGCGTCTGGCCGTTCTCGTCGGTCTGATCGGTATAGGCAGCGGTCGGATAGCGGCGGCGCAACTGGTCGCGGCCCTTGCGGCCGACAGCCTCGATGTCGATTTCCCTGTCGGGGTTGCCGTTGATGAACTGGTAAGCGGTCTTGAGAATGTTGGCGTTAAATGCGCCGGCGAAGCCTTTGTCGCCGCTGATGACGATAAGCAAAACGCGCTTTTCAGGTCTCGTCAAAAACAGCGCATTGCAAAGATTCCCGGTTTTCTCGTCGTAGAGATCGACGCGGCGGCGGAGCGACTCAAGAACGCTGACGATCATTCGGGCGTAGGGCCGGGCGGCGAGAGCACGCTCCTGCGCGCGGCGCAGCTTGGCCGCGGAGACCATCTTCATGGCCTTGGTGATCTGCCGCGTGTTTTTTACGCTGCGGATGCGACGCCGGAGATCGAGTACGTTTGCCATCGTCAGTTCTCAGTTCGTTGTTCGTAGTTCTTAGTTCGTCGTTCTTCGTTCACGCCGTTCTTGCTTTGAACTGTGACCTACGAACTGTGAACGGTTCTTACGCCTTTGCCGCGGCCAGTTCCGCCTTGAAGTTTGCCGCGTACTCCTTGAGCGCCGCGTGCAGGCGGCTGCGCAGGTCGTCGTCGAGCGACTTCTTTTCCGTGATGTCGGCGACAAGCGCCGTCTGCGCGTCGTCGAGATACTTGTAGAGGCCAACCTCGAAGGCGCGAATGTCACGGACCTCGAAACCGTCGAGATAGCCTTGCGTGCCGGCGAACAGGATCACCATTTGCTGCTGCCAGGTGAGCGGCTGGAACTGCGGCTGCTTGAGCAACTCAGTGAGGCGCATACCGCGGGCCAACTGTTTTTGCGTGAGCGGATCGAGGTCGGAGCCGAACTGGGCGAATGCGGCGAGCTCGCGATATTGCGCGAGATCCAGCTTGAGTGTGGAACCGACCTGCTTGACGGCCTTGATGGCGGCCGAGAAACCGACGCGCGAGACCGAGAGGCCGACGTTTACGGCGGGACGGACACCGGAGTTGAAGAGGTCGGTTTCGAGAAAAATTTGCCCGTCGGTGATGGAGATGACGTTCGTGGGAATGTAGGCCGAGACGTCGCCGGCCTGGGTTTCAATCACGGGCAGAGCGGTGAGCGAACCGCCGCCGCGCTCCTTGCTCATTTTGGAAGAACGCTCGAGCAAGCGGGAGTGGAGATAGAAAACGTCGCCCGGATAGGCTTCGCGGCCCGGCGGGCGGCGGAGCAGCAGCGAGATTTCGCGGTAGGCCATGGCGTGCTTGGAGAGATCGTCGTACATAACCAGCGCATGCTTGCCGTTGTCGCGGAAGTACTCGCCCATGGCGGTGGCGGCGTAGGGCGCGAGATAAAGCAATGGCGCGGGCTCGGAGGCCGATGCGGCGACGACGATGGTGTGGCCCATGGCACCGTGCTCGGTGAGCGTCTGCACAACCTGCGCGATGGAGGAGCGCTTTTGGCCGATGGCGCAGTAGATGCAGATGAGGTCGTTCTTCGCGTTGTTGATGATGGTGTCGAGCAGGACGGCGGTCTTGCCGGTCTGGCGGTCGCCGATGATGAGCTCGCGCTGGCCGCGGCCGATGGGGATCATGGCGTCAATGGCTTTGAGGCCGGTGGCCATGGGCTCGCGCACGGGCTGGCGATCGATGATGCCGGGGGCGAGGCGCTCGATGGGAAGGAATTCGGTGGTGGCGATGGGGCCCTTATCGTCGATGGGCGCCCCAAGGGCGTTGACCACACGGCCGATCATGGCGGCGCCGACGGGAACGGAGAGAATTTTGCCGGTGCGCTTGACCTCTTCGCCTTCCTTCAGCTCGGTGTAATCACCGAGGACGACCGAGCCCACCTGATCCTCTTCAAGCGAGAGAGCGAGGCCGGCGATGTCGTGCGGAAAGCTGAGCAGCTCGCCAGCCATGACTTTGTCGAGGCCGTGGATGCGGGCAATGCCGTCACCAAGCGAGGTGATGGTGCCAACCTCGTCGACCTGGACCTTGGAGTCGTAGTTCGCGATCTGCGCGCGAAGAAGTTGTGTGATTTCGTCTGCCTTGATTTGAGCCATTGGGCAAGTTCCTTGCAGTTCTTAGTTCGTAGTTCTTAGTTCGCAGTCGCGAGACTACAAAATTCCAGCTTCAGCCGGCGGTTAATGCTTCTTTCAGGCGGTCGAGGCGGCCGCGCACGCTGCCGTCGTAAACCGTGGAGCCGATGCGCACAACGGCGCCGCCAAGAATGGATGAGTCGAGCTTGAAACTTGGATCGAGTTTTGCGCCGGCAACTTTGGCCAGCTGAGCAACCAGCGCGCTTCGTTCATCGGCGCTCAACACGCGCGCGGTGACGATTTCGGCGGGACGAATGCCCGACTGCTGCTGCAAGATGCGGCGATAGGCTGCCGCCACCTCGACGACGTGGCCAATGCGGTTGTTCGAAATGAGCACGGCGAGCAGGTTGCGGAGCTCCTTCTGCAGCCCGAGTTTCGCGTTCAGCTTGTCGAGGATTTCAACTTTCTGAGCCGCAGGAATGGCCGGGTTGATGAAGAACTCGCGCAATTCAGCGCTGCCTTCCCATGTGGCGAGAAAATCGGAGAATTGGCGGTCGATGGCGGCCGCGTCGAGCCGGGCATCGGCGACGACATCGGCAAAGGCACTGGCGTAGCGGGCGACAAAGGCAGGCATTTAGTTTTGGCCTCCTTTGCCCGCAGCGTCAGCGGAGACGCCGGCGACGAATTCGGCGATCAGTGCGCGGTCGGTCTCCGGCGTCATCGCGAGTTGCCTGGAGGCCTGATCGATAGCGAGATTGGCGGCGTAGTCGCGCAAGCCGCGCCGGACCTGGGCGGCGGCCACGCTGATTTCCTGCTCGGCCGCGGCCACGATCCGGGCGCTTTCTTCGCCGAGGGCAGCCTTAATGCGCTTCTCGTCTTCGAGGCTGTCCTGCTCGATCTGGGCGCGAAACTTCACGATCTCCTCGCCGAGCCCGGCAAGCTTGGCCTCAACGGCGCTAAGGCGGGATTGCGCGTCGGCGGTGGCTTCACGCGCGGTCTCGAGGTCGAGGCTCAGCTTCTCCCGGCGTCTGCGCAGAACGTTAGGCGGCCACAAACTGGGCAACCAGCGATAAAGCGCATAGGGAATCGTCAGCACAATGATGGCCAAGTTAATCCCGAGCAGAAGAAAAACCGTTGTATCGAGCTTGAGGTGCAGGATGCGAGCGACCGATTGCACAATGGGCGAGTGCAGGAAGGCTTGTTCCTGCTCCTCCGTGGACTTGGGAGCTGGAGCAGCGGCAGTGTCGGCCTGCGGTGCGCCGGCGGTCGCCGGAGAGCCGGAAGCAGGAGTTGACGCCTGTGCTGCGGCGCGGACTGGCGCGAGCGCGAGTGAAGAAAAAACCGCCGCAACAACAACTACCGCGACTCGGAAGAATCTCAACAAGCTCGAAGAACTGCGCATTGCGGGGGGGGTGAATTTCAACGCGAACCCCCGGCAGTAGCGGGCAGGACGGCGCGAACAGCCAGTCCGGCCAGATCGGCGGTTGCGGATTGGATCACCGTGCGGGCCGAGGCGGCTTCGGTGTCAAATTCGGCCTTGGCCTGGCGCACTTTTTCGCCGGCTGCCTTGCGGGCAGCGTCGAGTGCGGTGTCGCGCTCGGCGCTCCACTGCTTGACGCGCTGCTCGCGAAGCTTGTAGACGTCGGCTCGTGCCAGGCGGAGGCGTTCGGCATACTCAGCGGTCTTCGATTCAGCCTCGGCAATCGCTTTGCGGGCGTCTTCCATGGCCCCTTCCGTGAGGGCGCGGCGCTTTGCCAGCGTGGCCGTGAGCGGCCCCTGGATCAGGATCTGATAGGCGAAGACCAGCACGATGAACAGCGCAGCCGTGGGGATGGCGCCAATCAGGTACTTTTCGATTGCTTGAAGGATGTCTTGCATGGAAGTACTGGAGCCCTGCGCCTCTTCACTAACGATTTTCGCATGTGGAACCCCTTTTTGTATCAGGGCCAAGCCCTCAAGTCAACGCGAAGAGGGGCGTCAGGAGCGCGTTCTGTGACACGAGTCACGATTCGGGAAATTCACACAAAAAAGGGCTTGCTATTGCCCAAAACAGTCCTACACTGGGGTTACCACCTAGACCCAATCCAGGGTCCAGCGGGCAGCCGGTTTCGGGATATCCTTCCACTCCCGAGGCCGGTGGCCCGCCTCTAACCTTTCAGCCCTTAGCTATTAGCCTCTAGCTCCTAGCCGCCGGTGTGTCGAGTTGCGCCTCGCAGCTCCACGAGGCCTCGGTGCGACGAGAGCTGAGAACCCCCCATCCACTCTGTTCAGGCTAACGGCTAAAAGCTAAAGGCTAATGGCTCGTCTCTACTGCTTGTCCCCCACCGCCGCCTTGTCCACCGTGAACAGGCCTTGCGCGCGGAGCCAGTTTTCGAGAAGGCTGGGCCATTGGTCGAGCGCGGGATCGCCTTTGCCCAGGCCGCTGCCGTGCTTGCCGTCGGCGAAGATGTGCATCTCGGACGGAACTCCGGCTTTGACCAGCGCCTGGTAGAACTCGATGCTCGGCTCTACCGCGGCGGTCTTGTCATTGAAGGTGTGATAGATGAAAGTCGGCGGCGTGTCTTTCGTAACGAAGAGAACGGGATCGTATTTGGCGCGGAGCTGGTCGCACTGGTCGATCTTGTCGTCCAGCAGGTTGAAGATCTTGCAGTAGCTCAGGTACGTAGTGTCTCGGGTGATGGCGTCAAGCCATGGATACCCGAGGACGAGGTAGTCGAGGCGGCTGGAGGCGCGGTCGATTGGGTCTTCGGAGTCGGGGCTGCCGGCGACGAATTGCGTTCCGGCAAGCGCCGCGAGGTGGCCGCCTGCGGAGAAGCCAATGACCACGATGCGGTTGGGGCTGATGTGATAGTCAGTTGCGCGGGCGCGGACGGTCTGGATGGCACGGCGAGCATCGAGAAGAGGAACCGGGAGCAGGTAGCCGTTCGAGGACAGGCGATAGCTGAGCACGAAGGCGCGGAAGCCGCGAGCGGTGAACCAGTCGGCAATTTCGCGGCCTTCAAGGTCGCCAGCGAGATGAATGTAGGCGCCTCCGGGAAAGATGATGACGGCCGAGCCGTTGGCCGCTCCTTGGCGGGGCCCAAAGACAGTGAGCGCGGGCGTGTCGCTGCACGGTTCGCTCTTGGTTGCGGGCGATGTCCCAGCTCCCGGCGTCTTGTCTCCCGGCGGCGTACCCGGCCAGAGCCGGATGGTCTGGATACCGAGGAAGGGGTTGTCTGTGCCGGCCGTGGCGCAATTGGCGGTTTGCGCGTGTGCGGCGGGGATGGCCGCCAATGCCAGGATGGGGGCCGCGATGAGGAATGCGAGGAACTGCTTCATGGAAACCTCGTTGCGTTTCGCGAGGATTATAGAACCGGCGGTGAGGTTTCAGCGATCAGAAAGACAGGGACCAAGGGAACAAGGGAGCGAGTGTGGTCTCTAACACCTGAACCCGGTACTTACAGCCAGAGGGCGGTGTGGCCTGGACAGAGGCTCGCGGCATGCTCGCAAAGCGTTTCGGCCAGCTCCAGGCCGTAGCGGGCGAAGTAGTAAGCCGCGCCGTGGATGCGCTCCTGAAGAACGCCGCCGGGATAAAGGGCGTTGAAGAGGGAGTTGGCGTGGCGCGTGAGCGTGGTCTCGCGCTGGAGCTGGAAGTTGGCGGCGAGCGTGCGCAGGCGGTTCATCTGGTAGCGTATTTTGCCGGCGGCGGTGTCAGCCGATTGGCCCAGGCCTTTGTCCTGCGACTGCAGCCAATCAACGAGAACGGTGAGCTCGGCATCGAGAGCGTTGCCGGCGGCGGCAAGTTTCTGTTTTGTCTCGATGGGCATGGAGCGGGCAGCGAGGCGCTGCGCAAGCGTTGAGGCGTTTTCCTCGGCGAAGACTTGCTCAAGCGTCAGCTCGTGGCGGCGGAGAAGCTCGGCGACGGAGGGTTCGATGAGAGTGGCGGAAAAGCGCGCGATGGGGGGAGTTTGGCGGCCGAGAATTCGCTCGAAGAGAACCGTGGACTGCGCCAGATAGGCGATCTCGGCAGGGCCTCCGACCTGGGCTGTGGTCGAGAACAGAAAATCCTGAAAAACGGGTCGAAGAAGCGCCGAGGGCGAGATGCGCTCGGGCTCGGAGTCAAGAATGCCGAGAAGATCCGAAGTGGAGAAGGTCTTCTCGCCGGCGTGCCAAAGGCCGTTGGGTTTCGCGGGCGAGGGCGCGACGCGGCGAAGCGCGATGCGTGCTCCGGTCGTGCCGTCGATGAGGAAGAGCAGGCTGGATTGCGGAGCGACGGCGACCTGCGTGTGATAGCCGGCGGCTTCGAGAGCCTGGCCACGTTCGGTGAGAGCGGTGTAGAACTCGTCGGCACGCTCGATGGCCGCGCGCAGGACGGGAGCGCCGAGGCGATGGAAGTCGCGGCCGGCGGCGTCGACGATAAGGAGGCCCTGCGCGGCGAAGAGCGCGGAATAGAGATCGCCAAAGGCCTGCGCGAAGGTGCGGCCGGGCTTGTAGGCGGCGGCGAGTGCATTGGCGGCGTCAGAGGGGCCGAGGAGTTCGGCGGCGCGCTCAACGAGGGGAGTAATGGAGTCATCGAAGACGATGCGGCCGGCGGGCAGCGCGGATTCGGGAGCCTTGTCGTAGGTCAGCGTGGCCAGTTCGCGGCCGGCGGGAAATACGGCCAAACTGATCTCGGCGAAGTCGTGGTCCTCCGTGGCAAGCCAGAAGATGGCGGCGTGGGGTTGGCCGGCGGCCGTCGCCTTTCGCGCCCGGGCGATTGCGGTGGCGGCTTTGAACGGCGAGTAGAGCGGGCCGCCGAAAAGACCGACCTGCTGCCCGGTGAGGACGGCTCCGGCGCCCTGGGAGAGAGCAGCCAGCGAATCTTCCGCGATGGAGGAACGGTTTTGTTCGGCCACGAGGTGGACAAGCTCTCCCCAGTGCGCGGGGCGCGGCGGGGGTGCTTGCGAGATCTCGTCCAAAGGCAAAAATGCGCCGAGTGCCCCGGCACAAAAGTCGAGAAAGAGGCCGCTCTGACCCGGCATTACGGTTACTGGATAACAATCGGCTTTCAAGGATTCGTTCACTCTTGGCTCGTGGTTGGGCAGGAGGTTGAAGCGCCGGCACGGATTCGGGAATTGTTTCTCTGTTAAGGATGCCATGGCGAGCCGGGCCGATGCAGGAATGGGCGGGATTGGGCCGGATTTGCATCGGCGCGTTAGGGCAGTGCGTATACTCGTGATGAATTGAGTCTGGTGCTTGAGCCTGGTGTATGACCGGCTCGAACCGGGTGGAATGGCGAGGTGGAAATGGCGAAGAAATCAGCGAAGAAAACCAAGAAGGTAAAGAAGGGAAAGGTCAAGCCGGGAAAGGCGGCCGCGACAGTTGAACGCGCCACGATCATCAGTTCGGAGGTCGTTTTTCAGTGTTCTCAGTTTAAGGTGCTGCACGACAAGCTGATTGAGCCAGGAGGACGGGAGAACGAGCGCGACGTGATCCGCCACAACGGAAGCGTGGTGATTCTGGCGCTCGACAACGCGAAGAGCAAGAAGGATCCGTGGATCGTGATGGAGCGCCAATACAGGCACGCAGCGCAGCAGTATCTGTGGGAGCTGCCGGCGGGCAAGATCGAACCGGGCGAGGATCCGCTGGAAGCGGGCAAGCGGGAACTGGCCGAGGAGACCGGCTACCGGGCGAAGAAGTGGCGGCCGCTGGTTGAGTACTATGCCAGCCCAGGATTTGTGGGCGAATCGATGAAAGTTTTCCTGGCTGAAGGGCTTCAGCCGGGCGCGGCGCATCCGGAGGCAGACGAGCAGATCGAGCTGAGGCTGGTGAAGCTCTCGGAGGTGCTGAAGATGATCGAAAAGGGCGCGATTCTGGACGGCAAAACGCTGAGCAGCGTGCTTTTATACGCGCGAATCAAGGCCGGCCGGCGCAAGAAGTAGGCCCGTGAAACTCGGGTGCTTTTCCACAGGGTCCGCACGCGGATTATGCGCGTGCGGGCGAGGGCCCCGATCTCATTTTGTGGGAACAAAGCGGAAATGAATCAACCTTTCACAACCTTTTTGCGTCTTATGAAGTATTGGTGGGAACTCCCCTGAAGGCTCACCGCATCAAAAACAAAAGACAAGTAAGGGAACAAGCACGTGAAAGAAAGGCAGGAACCTGTGGCTCAGTACAAAGGAAAGGTCAAGTGGTTTAACAACGCCAAGGGCTACGGATTTATCGGACGCGAAGACGGGCCGGATGTATTCGTTCACTACTCAGCGATTCAACTGGACGGATACAAGACGCTCAAAGAAGGCGATGACGTCGAGTTCGATATCGTCGAAGGTCAGAAGGGTCCGCAGGCGGATGGGGTAATCCGCAATCGGGATAGTGCCAGCGCCGCCCACACCGCAGCTTAGACGCGGGTAGGGCTTCGGGCGTTCCCTTGAAGACCGCCGCCCGGCGGTCAGGGTGATTTGCGCCCAACACCCATTTCCTCATCACATCCGCGCGTAATCGCTTTTCAGGAAGCGCGGATTGTTGCGTCTTCTGAAGGCGAGGCTGCCGATTCGCATGGATGGCGGCCGATGGCGGATACTGCTGGCGGAGGGCCGCACCGTGGACAAGAAAACGATGGTGGACAACAAAACGATGGCCCGCCTGTTGGCGGAGACAGCCGACCTGATGGAGATTGATGGCGCCGACAGCTTCCGCATCAGGAGCTACCGTCGCGCGGCCGAGGCTGCCGAGCAAACGACGGTGGACCTGGCGGAAGCGGCGAACGACACGGCGCGGTTGCTCGCGATCGACGGAATCGGCAAGGGCATGGCCGCACACCTCCAGTCCATCGCCGCAACGGGAACGTTGCCGCTGCGGGACGAGTTGCTGGCCAAGTACGGGGCGGGAGTGCTGGAGCTGCTGAAGCTACCGGGCATGGGGCCGAAGACGGTGGCGCTGCTGTGGGATGCGGCGAAGATCGGGACCATTGACCAGCTCGCCGAGGCGATCGCGGCGGGGCGGCTGAAGGGCTTGCCGCGAATGGGCGACAAACAAATTCAAAAGCTGCAAAAGGGGATCGAAGATTACCGGCGAAGCGCGGGGCGCTTCCGGATCGACGTGGCCGAAGAAGAAGCGGGGCGGATTGCGGCGTACCTCCTGAAATTCAAGGGGATTAAGAGCGTGACCCCGGCTGGCTCACTGCGCCGGGGGCGCGAGACGATAGGCGACCTGGACTTGCTGGTGACTGGGCCAGCTTGTGCGCCGGAGAAGACCGGACCCGCAGTGGAATATGTGGCCGCGTACCCCGGCATTCAGGACATGATTGCCAAGGGCGACAACAAGGTGAGCTTCCATGTGGATCAGGGGCTGCAGGTGGACGTGCGGCTGCTGCCGGAGGAGAGTTATGGCGCCGCGTTGCAGTATTTCACGGGCTCGAAGGCACACAATGTGACGCTGCGGCAGCGGGCGTTGAAGATGGGCTACACGCTGAGTGAGTGGGCGCTGGCACGGCTGGACGACGGCACGACTGTGGCGGCGGCGACCGAGGAGGAGATTTACGCCGCGCTGGGAATGGACTGGATGCCGCCGGAGATGCGCGAGAACCTGGGCGAGATCGACGCGGCCGCCGGGCACGATTTGCCCCGTGTGGTCTCGCTCAGCGATATACGCGGCGACGTACACATGCACACCACCGCAAGCGACGGGCACAACTCGATCGGCGAGATGGCGGAGGCGGCGCTGGCCTGCGGGTACAAGTACATCGCGATCACCGACCACTCAAAGAACCTGGCCATGACCAACGGCCTCGACGAGAAGCGGGCGCTCGAACAAATCAAGCAGGTGCGCGCGATGGATAAGCGGATGGAGGGAAAAATTCGCGTGTTCACCGGCATCGAAGTGGACATTCTGGCCGATGGTGCGCTCGACCTCGACGATGAAGTGCTGGCGCAGATGGATGTGGTCATCGCCAGCGTCCACTCGCGCTTCGACCAGAGCCGCGAGGAGATGACGGAGCGCGTGCTGAAGGCGATTGAGAATCCAAATGTGCGGATTCTGGGGCACCCAACGGGCCGCCTGCTGCTGCGCCGGGAGCCGTTCGCTCTGGATTTGGCTGTGGTGCTGAAGCGCGCGGCGGAGCTGGGCGTGGCCATGGAACATAATGCCGCGCCGGAACGGCTCGACCTGAACGATCGCGATCTGCGCCTGGCCAAAGAGCTGGGCTGCCGGATTGTGATGTCTTCCGACTCGCACGACAGCCGCAACCTGGGCAAGATGGTGTACGGCGCAAAGCAGTTGCGGCGCGCCTGGCTCACCAAGGCGGATGTGCTGAACACGCGCGAGGCGAAGGGGTTCCTGGCCGGGTTGCGGGCAAGGAAATAACACCCAATGGATAATCTGCTGCCCCTTTGCTACGCTCTATCAGAAGAAGTGGAGGTTTGAATCGCGGTGTTGCCGATCCCAAATCTAGCGTGGCCGGGAAAGCTTTACGTCTCGTCGCGTCCCCGTGGCGGCGATTGGCTGAGCGATGAAACGGTGAGATGGCGTCAGAGCGGGATTCAAACCGTGCTTTCGCTTTTGACCAAGGAGGAGGAATCTGAACTCGCCATTCAGGACGAAGCCGAGGAGGTCGCGAAACAAGGAATGAGATTCATCTCCTTTCCGATTCCCGACAGAGGTATTCCCGCTTCAAGCACCGCGGCGGTCGAAATGCTCGACGACGTTCACGAAGAACTGCAACGCGGGAAAAATGTTCTGGTTCACTGCCGGCAGGGGATCGGTCGAGCCGGGATGGTCGCAGCATCCCTGCTGGTACTCGACGGATCAGAGCCGCGCGCCACGATCAAAGAGGTGAGCAATGCCCGCGGAGTCCCCGTTCCGGAAACCCCCGACCAGGAGCAGTGGATATATCGTCTTCCAGCGAGGGTTAGGTGATTCCGCCCAAGGCCTGTGCAGCAAAGGAGGGAACGATGACAGACATCATGAGAGATGAACTTGGAGCGCCCAAAGTCGTCGATCGGGCCATCTTCCAAGCGGAGCTGGACGCATTACTGGTTCGAGAGAAGGCGCACACCCACGAAGGAGACGCCATTGCGGCGACCCGCCGACGGCTCCCAATGGTCGAGGTAGACCCGAGTATCGCGCTGATTGGCCCGCGGGGCCCGGTGACGCTTCTCGACACGTTCGAGGGCCGTCGGCAGCTCATCGCCTACTACTTCATGTGGCACGTTGGCCGTCCAGCGCCGGAGCAGTGCGAAGGGTGCACCTGGGTTACATCGCAAGTCCGCGAACTGTCCTATATTCACTCTCGCGACGTCACCTACGCCACGTTTTGCCAAGGCCCTTACGAAGAAAGCGCCCGTTACCGCGAATTCATGGGCTGGGAGATGCCTTGGTACTCCGCCCCCCCGGGGCTCGCTCGAGGTCCTTTTGTTTGGACGCCGCTTGGGAAGAATGCACATCGTTTGCTACCTGCGACAGGGATCGAAAGTCTTCGAAACGTACTGGACGACGGCCCGCGGCGTCGAGGTGATCGACAACAACTATCACTTGCTCGACCTGACCGTCTACGGGCGACAGGAGGCGTGGGAGGACTCGCCGACTGGCTGGCCACAACAGTGCACCTACACGCGGACTAGCAGCGGCTCGCCCACTTGGCAGCCAGTGTGGCCGGGGGGACGCCCGATCGCCCAGTGGCCCCGCGTTGAGGCCGGGTATTCAGACGACCTGGAAACCGGCAAGCGCTGAACCGTGCCGACAGGCAGACCGACCTTGGGCCCAAAGGCCGGCTTGAGGATTTCGTCGGCATTCAATCTCACTGCCGGCCCGCATCCCCCAAAGGTCACCACCTTCGAGCACAAAGGGATTGGGTCGCGCCAAGGGAATGCTTGGCTTGTTGTACGTGATTGGGGATAAGATTAGGCGCAATGAGGGTAAGGTCGCAAAGAGGGTGAGGTCGTCATGAGCTTATTGCAGCAGGAAGAGCGAGAAGTGGACGACGCCGCGCTGGGCGAAGAACTGACCAAAGGATCCAGCCACGTGGTGTGGGCTGCCATCGCCGCAACCGTAGTTGTAAGCATCGCCATCGGGGCTTACGTGATCGCGGAACAAAAGCCGCCGATTGCCACGGGAGAGATCGTGGCCATTTGGGCGCATCAGCAGCACACCGAGACATCCGGGCTCGACGCCAGTGGGGCGCCTATGCCCAAGCAGGAAGTGGACCAGGTGATGGTCTTCACCGAGGTGAAGCTGCACAACCAGTCCGATCACCCGCTGTATCTTGCGAATGTGCTGACCAATGCCACGCTCGTTGACGGGATCCACTCCAGCTATGCCGCAAGCATCGGCGACTACGAACGGATCTTTGTCGCCTACCCGAACATACCTGTGCCGCACAACCAGCCCATTTCGCCGCTGGACACGACGATCAACCCCGGCCAGACGGTCGTAGGTACATTTGTTTCGGCTTTCAAAATGGCCAAAGGCGATTTTGACGCGCGCAAGAAGCTGGACTACACCTTCAATTTCCGGTATCAGCCCGCCTTGACGATCGCGCCCCAGGTTCCGATCACTGAACAGTAGGCGGAACCGGCGCGCCCTTGGGCGTGGACAGATAGCCCGCAATCTCATTCCTTGAGTTGATGTTGTTGACCACAATCTCGTAGAGCGCCTGATCCTTGCCGCTATAGAACTGCAAAGGTTCGTTCACGTTGCGGTCTCTCTTCTCGTACACCCTGTCGTCGGCATAGATGTCGAGGGTGAACTTGCTCCGCTTGGCGTCAGTCCTTTTCAATTCGAGCGAGACCGTGCCCACCGGCTTCTTCTGGCCCTTATCGAGAGAGAACTCATAGAAGTTGCGGTCGCCCTTGTGCTCAAGCTGGACCAGCTCATCGTGATTGCGGGCGATCACGCTGCTGGTACTGCTCAAGTCTCCCCTTACGGACTGGAGCTCGCTGTTGGTGTTGGCCAGGTCGCTCTGCGTCTTGCTCAGGTCGGTTTTAACGCCGCCGACATCCGTCTTCACGGTGGTGACTTGGTTGGAAACGTCGCTCACCTGCGCCGCAGTTTGTTTTTCGGCGGACTCAAGGTCTTTTTCCTTTGTGATGATTACCTGGGCACGCTCGTCCAGTTCCTTTTGCGTAAGGCCGACGGACTTGCCAAGCGCATCTGTGGCCACCTTCAGGCGGGCATCGGTTTCGCGCAAACTGGCGGCAAGTTGCGTGTCCTGCTGCTTGGCGTCGGCCAGCTCTGCCTGGGCAGTGCTTAGGCGGCTATTCAGCGTGAAGCACCAAATCAGGCTTCCGATAGCGGCCAGCACCGCGACGGCGATCGCGGCCAACAGTGCGGCGGAGTAAGTTCGAGGGGCTTCTTCAATTTCGCTCATTTGTTCCCTTTCCCGTTCTCATTCCTCAACAGGCGGGCACTTTCGAGCAGGCCCAGCCTAGAGTAGAGGCGGCTTCCTTTCCGGTTAGATGCCACAGCAGGGGGAAATTGTCTCAGTCGATCCGGAAATCCCCATGATTCACAATCTTACCCATTGGACGCCCCGGGCAAAAGCCGGGAATCTCAATCGGTACGACCACTGAATCTACAGGATAAATCGATTGGATGGGGGTTGAGCGGATCTTATCCATGGATCGGCCCCATCGGTCGGCCCGGACGGGCGGCCAGCGGCACGAGCCTGCTATTCACTTTCCCAGGGGGTGGCGTTGCGGACGAAAATCGGGCCAGACGAGACGGAATCCGAAGGCTGTGGCGGGTCCACAGTCGAGGATGACAACGAAGTATGGCCCGATTTGCGCCGCAACCCGGAGGGCTGGGGCCAATTTTCCCCATTTCATCGTCGCTCGTCGCGCGAAGATACTCCATATTCGTCGCTCCTCGCTCCTTGAACCGAGAGAAATTGGCTCCCAGCGCCACCCCGTGGGAAAGTGAATAGCAAGCTCTAGCTGTCCCGGTAGTGTCCTAATTTGGTTTTCGGGGTTTCTCTACTTTGCGGTGATAGTCGCCTTTTCCATTGCCTGCCTTTGCCCAAGTGCCGCTGCTTTGACCCTCGCCGCCATACCAGCCGCCCCATTGATGCCATTCACGGTCAATTCCCAGTTCCCACTCATCGTCGAACAAATCTCTGTACAGAACCCTGCCGGTAACGTACACATCGAGTTTCCGCGAACGAACAAGATCGATGCGCTCACGGTCCCTCTCGTTCTCGGTAACGTCATCGTCGGTTTGAATGAAGATAACGCTTGGGAAGGGGCTAGACTCTGGTCTAAAAGTTCCAGGGAGTCCCAACGGCTCCCACGCTATGCGCTTCGTTCCCGGCGAATCGGCGAGGTAGGCAGCGATGCTCTCATGGAGGATTGTGGCGCGGGTGGTCCCATCCAGAATCACTCTGAATCGAACCGGATACCCGTCTGCTTCTTGGTCGTAAACAAGATTCAGAGGATCGAATTCAATACTGAGTTGCGCCCGCTCTTTGTTCTTCACGAACTCGATCTGCGCAACAGCAGCATTAGCACTGATAAGCGCAGCCTGAGCCGCCTCTCGCGTCTCCCGAGCCTGCCAAATAATAGCTCCCAAGGTGAGCATGAGCAACAAAGCAGTTACTCCTTCCGGCCATGCGAGGAATACGTGCCACCACACCGGCTGATACTCGCCGTTCTTTGTTTTTTGGCTATGCTCTATTGTGCATACGAGGTAAGGCGCAGTAGCGGACTGATCGTTGGATTGTACGCACTTTACCTCATAGCCCTTCCCCTCTGTATCGTGTATCTCGTCGTATCTGGTCACCGATACGACTGCGGAGATCAGGATAGCTACCACGGTGACGCCAAACCACTTCCACATAATTCCGTAATTGTACCCCAAAAATACTTGACAGGGAATAGTTTTTGGGGTACATTAAATACATCAGGAGAGCGTATGGCGAACGTCCTCAATACCGATAAGCAGATCGCGGTAATCGCGGCTCTTGCCGAAGGCTCCAGCATCCGCTCCATCGAGCGCATGACGGGAATCCATCGGGATACGATCATGCGGCTTGGCGTCAAGGTCGGGCAGGGATGCACGGCCCTGATGGACGCCAAGATGCGAAACCTATCATGCAATCGTCTGGAGATGGATGAGATTTGGGGTTATATCGGAAAAAAGAACATTCGGATCAAGCCCGAAGATGATCCCCAACTCGGCGACGTTTGGACGTTCTGCGCCATCGATGCGGAAACGAAGCTAGTTCCAGCCTTCCTGGTCGGCAAGCGAAACCATCGGACGGCAAACGCCTTTCTAACCGATGTGGCCAGCCGCATGAAGAACCGGGTACAAATCTCGACCGATGGCCTCAGTGAGTATGCGGAGGCGGTTGAGAGGGCTTTCGGCGGTGATGTGGACTACGCCCAGATCGTCAAGATTTACGGGCATGAGCATTTCGAGGAGCGCCGGTACACGCCGCCTGAAGTTATCGGCACAGAGAAAAAGGTCATTACCGGAAATCCGGACCCCAAGTTGATTTCAACCAGCTACATTGAGAGGTTGAACGCCACAACTCGACTGCACATGCGCCGCCTGACCCGGCTCACACATGCTTTCAGCAAGAAGCTGGCGAACTTCGAGGCGGCTGTCGGGCTGCACTTTGCCTATTACAACTTCGTGCGCCGTCACAATACCCTGCGCTGCACCCCGGCAATGGCCGCTGGCGTGGAAAGCACGTTCTGGACCGTAGGAGAGCTTCTGGAGGCCTGCCAGTGAACACTATTCCCCAAGAATTGAACTGGGTTGAGAAACGCGCCGCCTGCACCATAGGACAGGTGTTCAATAAACTTTGCAACGATTTTGAGGGCGATGTGTCAGCCATCAATGCAATTCGGAACCTATTAGATGACAATCGGTTCTGCATAAATCCGGTAGGCGATGGAAGCACGATTGTTATTGGGCAACCATCGAGGTTTCCGCGAGTGGTGGTCAAGATTGGAATAGTCCAGAACGAGATAGAGGTACAGGACGGTACAACTCGAAGCGCTTGGCGGGTGAGGATAGGGCTTAACAATGAGGGACGCTGCACCTTGCGTCTCAACGAGAGCACTGAACTAGAACAATGGCAGTTCCGAAAGAAGGCCCTTGAAGGTCTCTTCTTCGGGGTTTGAGGGCCGACCGTGACCTACATCGAAGAATTGAAAGACGTGATTCGCAAACTGCACGGGGTTGAATCCACCCACCGGCAAAGCGTGCCCGTGAAAGAGGTTTTCAAGGGCAAGACGGTTTGGGAGGGGGTTGTCGAAGTATTCGAGTTGCATGGCCACCCCAAAGCCACCCATGCCTACGCTTGGAGCCATGCAACAGACGATCCCAAGCAGCCTAAACGGAGCGTGACCGTCCTAAAGATTCCACCAGCCGTATCGCCAGAGACCGCTGTCAGGGTTTCCATCATGCAGGAGCTAAGAGATGCCGAAGCAGCCGAAGCCTAAGAAACCCGGACGCCCACCACTCCCAAAGGGGAGCACCAAAGGTGAAATGCTTCGTATCCGTGTGACTGCCGATGAACTAAGGACAATCGAGGCGGCGGCTAAGGCCAGCCGCCAAACTAGGTCAGAATTCATTCGCGGCAAGTTGCTTGCCATAACAGAGGTTTAAGCCTGTGGATTTCAAATTAGGACACTACCGCTGTCCCACCCTTCGTGACAAGGATGGAACGGCTAAGTTATAAACATCTTTACTGCATATTTTGGCGTCGGGCCTTGTTGGGCGTCCCGGAGCTCAACCGCAACGGCCAAACTGCCATCGAAACAAGGGGAGAAACAAAGGCTATGCCGACTGCTGTCGCAGGAAAAGGCCTGGAAGGAATTGTCGCCGCGAACTCCGGCATTTGCTGGATCGACGGCGAAGCGGGCATCCTGTCCTACCGCGGCATCGACATTCACGAGCTGGCCGAGCACTCGACCTTTGAAGAATGCACATACCTGCTCTGGAACGGAATCCTGCCCAACGAGCTGGCGCTGCGCGAGTTCCAATCGCAACTGACCCTGGCGCGATCGCTCGATCAGCGCGTGATCGACATGATGCGCAGCTTTCCCACGTCGGCTACGCCCATGGAGGTGCTGCGCACGGCGGTCTCGGCGCTGAGCTTTTACGACGCCGACGAAAAGGACAACTCCCACGACGCGAACGTGCGCAAGGCCTACAACCTGACGGCGCAGATTGCGATGATTGTGGCCATCTACGACCGGCTGCGCAAAGGCAAGGAAATTGTCCCGCCGGACCGCTCGCTTTCGCATGCCGGGAATTTTCTGTGGATGCTGAACGGGGAAAAGCCTTCCGAGACGGCCACTCGAACTTTGGATATCGCTCTTATCCTTCATGCCGACCACGAACTGAACGCATCAACCTTTGCCGCCCGCGTCATCGCCGCAACACTCTCCGACATCCATTCCGCAATTACCGGCGCCATTGGTGCTTTGAAGGGCCCGCTACACGGCGGCGCCAACGAAGGCGTGATGCGGCTGCTGCTGACCATCGACAAGCTGGGCGCCGATCCGGTGGAGTACGTGAAGAACATGCTGGCGGCCAAGCAGAAGATCTCCGGGTTCGGGCATCGCGTGTACAAGACCGAGGATCCGCGGGCCACGCACCTGCGCAAGATGAGCGAGCAACTGGGCAAGGATGCGGGCCAGCCCAAGTGGTTCGAAATGTCGCGGGCGATCGAGCTCTATATCAATGAGGACAAGAAGCTGAACGCAAATGTGGATTTTTATTCGGCTTCGACGTACGCGACGCTGGGTATCGACATCGATCTCTACACGCCGATCTTCGCCGTGAGCCGCATCTCCGGCTGGGCCGCGCATGTGATCGAGCAACTGGACGACAACCGGCTGATACGCCCGCGCGCCGAGTATATCGGGCCGGTGTATCCTTCCCCGTGGATTCCCGTGGAAGAGCGGCTGTAAGCGGCTGCTTTGCATCAGGGCACGACTTAAACTTGCATTGAAAACACGTAAGTTACTGATTCTGTAATCTCCTAAACGCCTGGGATATCCAAGAAGCCCGTATCGTTAGCACAAATTAGCACAAATTTGGCGAGAAGGCGGCGCGACGAACTTGGGCCGAAACTTCCCAATCGGCGACAATACAGGAGTGCGGCGGTAGAATCCGTTATGCTCCGTAGCATCAAGATTCTGTTCATCTGCGTTGCTGCCGTGTCATCCAATGTCGTTGTTGCCCAATCCCTATTCGTGCGGCCCGATGGGTTCGGACCAGTGCAGGTAGGGATGAGCTTGTCAACTCTGAACAAGACACTCCATACGTCCTACTCAAAACCGTCTGACCCCGATGAAGAGGCTTGCTTCTACGTGAATGTGCCCAAACAAACGGGCGTGGTTTTGATGATTCTCAACGGACGAGTGGCCCGCGTGGACGTAAATGGCAACGCGATCTTCACTGCTGAAGGAATCCATGTTGGGGATTCGGAGAAACGGGCGCTCGAAGCTTACGGAAAACGTTTGAAGGTTACGCCTCATGCATATGTGCTAAAGACCGGTCATTACCTCACCATGTTTTCTATCGATAGAAAGTATGGGATTCGCTTTGAATCCGAGGACGGAGCCATCACTCGATACTATGCGGGGACCGCAGAAGCAATCTCCTTCATCGAAGGTTGTGAGTAGAGTCGCGGATTGCGCTATTGGATGTATCACCGTCTGTGTGGCAGTTTCGGTTGCAGGAGAAACCGTTGTCACAATCTTGGCGACCAGGGATGGCACAAAATCAGCACAAGAATTGCCGAGCATTTTGTCTGCCCAAGAATTTGAGGTGTTTCGGGACCGCGCTTTGTATCAGGGCACGACTTCGGTCGTGCCGTAACCGCTGCAAGTAGGGCGCGGGCTTCAGCCCCTGGGCATTCCTTCGATACCAGCAATCAGCCAATCAATGGCCGCCTCTTCATCTTCAACTTCAATGCGTAACGAAACGGTCTGAAGTGAAAGCGACGCTGGTACCACAGCCGCGAGCGCGCCTAGCCGAATGTAGTCCTTCTCCGTCGTCAGCAGCGCCGTGGCTCCGGTGGCGCGGGCTTCCGCCACAAGCCGTTCGAGATCGTGTTCGGTATAGCGGTGGTGGTCGGCGAAGGCGGTGCGGACGGCGAGTTTCACGCCGGCGGATTCGAGGCCCTGGAAAAACTGTTCTGGCCGCGCGATGCCGCAGAAAGCTGCGACGGGACCGTCGGTGGGCGGGATCTCCATGCGGCGGCGCAGGCGCCAAACAGTCCCCTGCCAGCCCATGGATTTGAGTTGCGCTTCAACATCGGGTTCGTCTGCGGGAATCGCGATCACGTGCGCGCGCTTCGCCGCGTGCAACGGCTCGCGCAGATTCCCGGCGGGAAGCAGGTGATCGGTCAAGTCCCCGCGGCTGAGCAGTAGAATGTCGACGTCGCGGGCGAGTTGGCGATGTTGGAAACCGTCGTCAAGCAAATGAACGGCGAACTGCCCTGTCGCATCGCGCTCCGCTAATAGTCCTGCTTCATGGCGTTCTGTCGCCACATAAACGGGGACTCGTGCCTCGCGCGCAATTACGAGCGGCTCGTCGCCGGATTCTTGTGCTGTCCCGTAGAGGTCAACCAACAGTGGAAGCGCAGAGCGCCGCCGGCCGTACCCGCGCGAAAGCACATCGACGTGCTGGCCGCGCGCGGTGAGCGCCTTGGCTAATGCGATCGTGAGCGGAGTCTTCCCTGCCCCGCCAGTGGAGAGATTGCCGATGCTGACGACCGGCCAGCGGAGACGGCGAATCGGCTTGAGGCCCGTGCGCAATTGCAGCTCGCGCAACGCAAGGCCGAGGCGGTAAACGGGTACGAGGGGCCAAAACAGCGGGCGGGCGGCAGGCGCGGGAGTCACGACGCACGCTCCCGGCTGGAAGTCGAGTCGAGCAACTCGCTGATGGCCGCGACGCACCGATCGGTGGCGCCGGCCTGGCGGTCGAATGCCTCCTTGGCGCGAGCGCCCATGGCTTCGGCGGCGTTACGGTCGCCAAGAAGTTCAATGAGTGTCGAGGCCAGATCATCTTTCGCAGCGATGCGGAGCGCGTCGTGATCGCGCAGGCCGTCGGTAATCGCGGCAAAGTTGGCGTAGTGCGGGCCCATCACGATTGGAACGGCAAACTGGGCCGGCTCAAGAGGGTTGTGGCCACCGGCGGGAACGAGGCTGCCGCCAACGAAGGCAACGGAGGCCAACGAGTAAACAGAAGCCAGCTCGCCGATGGTGTCGAGAAGGACGATTTCGCCGGGACGGAGCGTGCGAAGTGCGTGCCGCGCGGCCGATGATTCAGTGGACCAATCGGAACGCTTGCTCCATAGAACGCCGGATTTCTGGAGAAGGACCGCGACGGGACTGAATCGCTCCGGATGGCGCGGGGCGAGAAAGAGAACAAGTTGCGAATCGGCGGCAAGAAGGCGTGGCCATCCTTCAAGGAGCGCGGATTCCTCGCCCTCGAGCGTGCTGCCGGCAACGACGATCCGCAGGCCGGCTGCCATCGACCGCAACAAGCGCGTAGCTTCTGCTTCCTGAGCTGCGCGCACGTCGAACTTGAGATTGCCAGCGACTGAGACGCAATCGGGGAGGCAACCGAGCGCGAGCAGGCGGTCGGCGTCGGTCTGGCTTTGCGCCAGCACGCGGCTCAGGCGCGAGAGCAGCGGTCGCCACCAGCGGCGCAGCCTTTGATAGCGCGGCCATGAACGGTTGGAGATGCGGGCGTTGACCACGGCGACGGGAATGCCGCGGCGGAAGCAGCCATGAAGCAGGTTGGGCCAGAACTCGGTTTCGGCCAGCACGAGCATGAGCGGCTGGAGAGCATTGAGATAGGCGCCGACGGCCCAGGGCAGGTCGAGCGGGCAATAGAAGACGCGATTCGATTCGAATCGTTCGCGGGCCAGCGCCTGACCGGTGCGTGTTGTTGTGGAGACGACGATCAGATAGCCGGGCAGCGCAGATTCAAGCGTCCTGACCAGGCGCGTGACGGCGAGAACTTCGCCGACAGAGACAGCGTGAAGCCAGATGAGCGGGCGCTCGTCCGAAAGTGAAGTCGAGACGAGTCTCCGCGGAACGCGCCCCAGGCGCTCGAATAGCCCTTCGCGGTACTTGCGCGTGGTGGCCATGCGCCACAGCCACCACGGCGCGCCTGCAATGAGAGCCACGAACAAGGCAAGGTTGTAGAAAAAAAGAGTCATGCGTAAACGAACCAGACTTCCGCAGGTCTAATCGTAGGGCGTCTGACCCTAGAATGATACATTTGACCGCGATGAAGACTTTGCGGGGAATCCCGTTGTTGCTGCTTTGGTTCGCTCTGCCGGCGATGGCGACCGATCATGCGCCGCCCCCGGTGCAGCCGGCGACTTCGTTCCCGGCTGTCGAAGTTCACTCCGATGAGCACGTAGCTATCGCCGCCGAGCCCTACGATACGAGAGAAAAACAGTCGATTTTTCGCGTCGACTACCTGGGCCACGATGTGATGCCGATTCGCCTCATCGTGACCAATCTGGGCGACCGGGCCATTTCGCTTGTCGATGCGCGGATCCTGTTTGAGACGGCGGACGGCGACCGGATTCGCGCCGCCGAGCCGGACGATGTGGAGCGGATGATGACGCGCAAGGAGCGGGAAGGATCGAGAATCCCCCTACCCGCGCCGCTCCCGCCGCTCCATGTGAAGCCGAAGGGCAGCATCAAGGAGATCGAGAACGACTTTAACACCTTTGAATATTCGGCGCTGGCGGTGGAACCGCACACAACACGGGCCGGATTCCTCTTCTACGACGTTTCAGGATTGAAGGACCCGCTGGCAGGCGCGAAGCTCTATCTGCACGACCTGCGCGACGCCGACGGCAAACAGCTCTTCTACTTTGAAATTCCCTTCGATAAATATCTGCAGTCGAAGTCGGGCCAGATGAACTGATGGGCCGACAGATCCAGCGCTATTCGAAGTACGTCGCCGTCGTGGTGTCCGTCTCCCAGATGGTGCAATCCTTCACGCGTACGCGGCCCGCTGTCATTCCGGCAAGCTGCCGATTCGTCTCATCGTAAAAGTACTTGGCGATGTTTTCAGCCGAGGGATTGAGCACCGTGAATGGCTCAAGGTCGTTCAGCATCTGGTGGTCGATGCGATCGACGATCGGGCGCAGCACCTGCTTGAGCAGCTTGAAGTCGAGCAGCAAACCAGCCTCGTCGAGCGTGGCGCCGGCCAGCGTCACGCGCACCTTGTAGTTGTGGCCATGCGGATTCTCGCACTTGCCCTTGTAGTTGCGGAGATAGTGGCCGGAGGAGAAATCCGCCTCGACGGTAACTTCGTACATTTGCGTCTGCTCGATCCTGCGCGGGAAACGCCCCGCACTTTCTCATTCTAATTTGACCGGGCTAGGGTGTATCGACATATGCACCCTACGGCTTGCGATTGCCTCGCCGCTGGTTTCGCGCCGCGCGCCGCGCTTCCTCGCTGCGCCGGTCCACCTGCTCGAAGAGATTGCTGAGTACGCCGATGAGTGCCGAAGCAAGTGCAGCCAGCAGCAGCAGCAGCGCCATCGTGCGCCACAGCGAGCCGTTCGCGGGCAGGCCGGGCTGAAAGTTCGATGGCACCAGCGTCATTGCCCCTGAGATGAGGGCGAAGAACCCAAGCGTAGCGGCGAGAATGTAGAAGTTGCGGGACATGCGCGGTTTGGCGTGAGACTGGTTCGGCACGAGATTAGATTGGCGCGAGATCGCCTCGGCCTGCTGAAATTCTACGGCGCGCGGGCCAGTGCGCCACATTTCACTTCAGATCCGATGCCTTGAACGGCCGTCTGGACCCGTGGCGAATATGCAGCACTGCAACCGTCTTTCGTTTTTCCTGAACACGGTATATCACGCGATAAACAGAATGAGGCCGATGGCCATAAAGAATGTGCCGCAGCAGGCGCGCCTCATGCGTAACGGGCCAAATGTGTGGTCGGTCTTCGAGGTCAAGAATGGCTCGCCTAAGTCCCTGATACCATCTCCGCGCTGCGCTGGAACCGCCAGCGTCGATCTCCTCGTAAAGAAGAGCCAGGTCGCGTTCGGCCCGGGCCGTGATGTTAACGAGATAGGCCACGCGCAGATTCGAACTCATCAAAGAACTCCCTTACCGGCCTGGTTCTTCCTTTCCTTACATCTTCCAGGCCCTGCCTGACACCTTCCCCTGTATCGGCCCGCGCGGCAACGTCGAGCAGACGCTGGTAGGCCTCGGCATCTTGCACAACTGCGGCGGCCTTGCCATTCAGTGTCAGCACCAAAGGGCGCTTGCTCTTCCTGAGGTGCTTCATCATCCCGGCGGAATTGCGGCGGAACGCGGTCAACGATTGAATGTCAGTTGCAATGTTCAGCATTCGTCCTCCGGATCGAGCACCTTATTCGATGCTTCCAGCATACCGCATCGCCGCATGATTGTGTTCGACGCTGGGTTCGCTTCAACCTGGCTGCAGCTTCAACTTTTCTCGATAAGCTCAAAGCTTTCAAGCATTCCGACACCCTCCTTCGCGAACTCGCCTTCAATCGCGGCAACCGACCCGTTGAGATCGATGGCGCGGCAAGCGTCGCGCAACACAAACGCGGGCAAACCCAACCGGCGCGCGTCAAGCGCGGAGTAGCCAACGCAATAATCGTAAGCGAGGCCCGCGAGAAACACGCGCGTCAGCCCGCGCTCCTTCAAATAGCCGGCCAGACCCGTCGGCGTTGTGCGGTCGTTCTCAAAGAAGGCCGAATAAGAATCGATCTGCGGGCGAAAGCCTTTGCGCAGGATCAGCTCGGCCTGCGTGAGTTCGAGCGCGGGATGGAACTCCGCGCCGCGCGTGCCCTGCACGCAATGCGGAGGCCAGAAAGTTTGCGTGCCGTAATTGACCTCAATCGAATCGTAAGGCTCCTTGCCGGGATGGGACGCGGCGAAGGAAAAATGGTTGGAAGGGTGCCAGTCCTGCGTGAGAACAATGTGCTCAAATCGCGGCGCGATGCGATGGATGGGCGCGATCACCTCGTCGCCCAAGGGAACGGCAAGCGCGCCGCCGGGGAAAAAATCGTTTTGCACGTCGATGACGAGAAGAACGTCGTGCTCATCGATTTTCATCGCAACTCCCTGAGCCGCTGAACCCGAAAAATGCTCGCCCTCTATTTGCGCGGGACAAGAGTATATTTCTCCGCGATCGCCGCCATCACCGATTCCGTCACTGAGTCCGCGACCGACCTGACCAGCGCTTCGAAATTCATGTCGCCGCCGCCGTCCACTCCCGACACACGCCCGTTGCCGTGCTCGCCGTCGAAACCGGTCGGCAACCCGGCCGGCAACGGAGTTGGCTCGCGCGCAATCGAGCCTGGCGTCGCGAGATCGGAGAGCTGGCACTCTTTCAGGTTCGAGGCGTCGAAGCGAATGTCGGGCAGGCCGAGTTTCTTCTTCCTGGCCAAAAGGTCGGAGCCTTGCTCCTCCGTGATGCGCGCGATGGGAGCACCGAGCTGCGCGGCCAGCATCAACGTGGAGCAATAGGTCTCCAGCACCTCGGCGCACCACTCGGCGTGGGTCACGGTGTCAGCCCAGCACACAATGCCGTGATTCGACAAGAGCACGGTATTGTGCTGCTTCACGTAGGGCAAAACGGCTTCAGCAAACGCCCTGGTTCCGGGGGTTTCGTAGGGCGAAATGGCAACCTTGCCCACGATGATCTCGAACTCGGGAATCACCATGTTGGGCGGCACGCGGCCGGTAATCGCGTAGGCCGTGGCATGAGGCGGATGGCAGTGGAGAACGGCTTTGGCCTCGGGCACGGCCTTGAAGATTTCAAGATGCAGCAGCAGTTCGCTGGTGCTGGCGCGAGTGCCGGCAAGCTGGTTGCCGTCGAGATCGACCAGGCAAATGTCCTCGGGCGTCAGGTCGAATTTGCTGACGAGAGTCGGCGTACACAGAACTTCGTTGGGGCCGATGCGATAGGAGATGTTGCCGCCGTTGCCGTCGACAAACTGGCGCAGCCAGAGCTTGCGGCCGGCTGCGCAGATTTCCCGCTTGATTTCTTCGGCCTCGGGTGAAGAAAAGCGAACGCTTGCGGCGTTGTGATCGCTAGCCGGCTTGCGGCCAGCATTGGCCCGGCTTGCCCGGCTGGCTCGGCTGCTTCGGCCGGTTCGCGCAGTTCGCCTAGTTGTGCTGTCGCTTTTCTTTTTTCCGCTCTTCACTGCCCCACCCTCAGTTCACACTCCATATCTTAGGGCGCGGCGGGAGATGTGTCGAAGACGGGCGTGTAAGACGCGGAGGTTGGGGGCCTTGGGCGCGTAGGACACGTCAGACGCGCCGTAAGACACTGTAAGACGGGAAAGCAGTGGTTAGTGATTAGTGGCTAGTGATGGAGATGCAAAAGCGCGGCAGAGGCCAGAAGACAGGTTTCAGCCGTCAGAATGGCCTGGAAGGCCGACGGCCGTTTCGCTGAAAACCGATCACTGACAGCTGACAACTGAGGGGCCCCCCCCTCCCCATTTTTAAGGCTAAGCGGTTTGTTTTCAGTCACTTGTACCCCCGATCATTCCCGCTAGGTCTTTGATTCAAAAGGACTTATTTCGCAAAGTCGTCTAGAATCAGGGGTTACGGCCCGTCTCTTCGGGTTTTGCACCGTTTACGGTGCAATCCATAGAGATGGGCGTCTACAGAAAAAAAGGATGGGCGGCTCGAGCGATGCTGGAATCCCCGCCAGCACCCCTCGGAACCGCCCACCACTCTCAGAAGGAGAACACTATCCAACTAGAACCAAGTCTAGCGAAACGGCAGAAATAACCGGCGAACTTCGGGAAAAATATAATCGCCTTGGAATGAATGAGTTGGAGGTGAATGAGGCGGATGGGGGTGTTGACAGAGAAGCAGGGATCGAGGAAGCGGGACGGTGGCTAGCGGAGTTTGCGGGGTGCGTGGCTGTTCGCCGAGGCGAAGGCGGATGAGGCGTTGGGATAAGGGGTTCCAATTTGGCTCTGTCGTCCGCTGGACGCGCTGAAGGCTCGACGCAACAAAAAGGTTGCCGCCCCACCGAGGTACTGCGATGGATGTGATTGTTGTTGCCTATGAACTATGATTGTGAGCGGAATGGCCGACCGGATTTCCAGCCTTGATGAAGCCTCAATCTCTGCAATTGTTCGCCGCGCCGTGGAGGCGCGCCTCGCTGATTCCAATGACGAAAGCGACCCCTACCAGTTGTTTCACTCCCGGCGAGCCCAGGTTCTGAAGGAAGAGATTGTTGCGGCCGGCAGGAAGCTCTGGCAGCGGCAGTATGTGGATGGGAATGGCGGCAACATTTCCGCGCGCATTTCCCCGAAGTATGTGATCTGCACTCCCACGATGCTGAGCAAAGGCGACCTGCAAGCTGGAGACCTGTCGCTGGTTGACCTTGAGAACAACCAGATCGTCGGCGACCGCCCGCAAACCAGCGAAGTCTCGCTGCATCTGGAGATCTACAAGGCCGTGCCGCGGGCCCAGGCCGTGGTGCACTGCCATCCACCATATGCAACGGCCCACGCGATAGCGGGGATCCTTCCCCAGGGGAACCTCATTCCGGAACAGGAGGTCTTTATCGGTCCGGTAGCGTTGGCGCCGTATGAAACGCCGGGGACCGTCGAATTTGCCCGCTCGGTGCTGCCCATGGCAAAGCACCACAACACGATCTTCCTGGCAAATCACGGCATCGTGTGCTGGTCCGACACCGTCACGCATGCGGAATGGAACGCCGAGATCATCGATACATACTGCAAGACATCGATGATTGCGTCTCAGTTGAAATCGCCTCTTCCCGAAATTCCGCCAGCGAAGATCGATGAGATTCTAGCCATCAAACGGTACCTTGGATTCCCCGACGGGCGGCTCGCGGAGGATAGGGAATTGCCAGAAGCGAAAGGCAACCTGGTTCGCAATCCGTCCAGCCCTTCTTATCTGGCTGCAACGGCAATCAAGCGGTTCAACACCAGGGAAGAGGTTGAGGAACTGGTGCGGGCGGTCACCGCAGAGTTGCTCAACCTGCTGGATTCGAGGGATTAAGCGCTGGCGCGGGATTGCCGCCGGTCGGCCCTGAAACGACGCGCCATCGTATGATGGTGCGCGAATCGCGCTTCACATTTTGGTGGCGATGGCGATCCATCGACAGTAGCGAAAGAAGGCGGTATATGGCAACGTATACAGTTCCCGAAGTCAAGGCAGCGACGGCGGTCGCGGCGAATGAAGTCCTGCTGGTTGCCAACGGCGATCTTCGTCAGTCTGCGAACAAAGTGTGCTGGGCCGCGCAGGCCGCCATGGAGGCGAATCTGACGGCAGCTTTCGCCGCCGAGGGAATCGCGCTGCGCCGCGCGCACGCTTACGATTCCGTTCTCGAGCATGGGTTCATTTACAGCCAGCGTATGGGAATGGATGTGTTCGCAGGGATTCATCCGGATGCGCCACTTGTGGTCGCCGAATCGGTGTGGCAATACAGCAGTCATCTTCTTCCTGGGCTCGAACACCACCGCGGGCCGATTCTGACCGTTGCCAACTGGTCGGGCCAGTGGCCGGGGCTGGTTGGCATGCTGAATCTCAATGGGTGCCTCTGGAAGGCAGGGGTCAAGTTCTCGACTCTGTGGAGCCTGGACTTCACCGACGAGTTCTTTCTTACGGGTTTGCGCCAGTGGCTGCGCGAATATCGCATCACGCACGATATAAGCCATGTGCACAAGCTCGACGTGGCCGCGTTGCCCAGGCCCGAAGCTGAGCTCGGCACAACGCTGGCGCGCGCCCTGCGCGCGCGCAAAGCCATCCTTGGCGTTTTCGACGAGGGATGCATGGGCATGTACAACGCCATCATCGAGGACTATCTGCTGAATCCCATGGGCGTATACAAGGAGCGGCTCAGCCAATCGGCGCTGGTAGCTGCGATGAACCAGGTGACTGACGCCGAGGCCGGCCAGATCCGGAGCTGGCTGGATGCGAGCGGCATCGAGTTCCGCACCGGCGCCCATGAAGAGAGCGACCTTACCGAAGCCCAAATCCTTGGCCAGTGCCGCATGTACATCGCTGCCCTGCGCATCGCCAACGATTTCGGCTGCGACGCGATAGGCATTCAGTATCAGCAAGGTTTGAAGGACATGGCTCCGGCCTCCGATCTGGTGGAGGGACTGCTGAACAACGTGGAGCGCCCGGCGGCCTTCAGCACCAGCGGCGAGGAACTGTATGCCGGCCATCCCCTGCCGCACTTCAACGAGGTTGACGAGTGCGCCGGTCTCGACGCACTGGTGACCAACCGCGTTTGGAGTGCGATGCACCTCGATCCTGCAACCACTCTTCACGACGTGCGTTGGGGCGAGCAATATAGGGGCGACGGCATCGACGATTTCGTTTGGCTCTTCCAGATTTCCGGCGCATCGCCGGCCTCGCACTTCGCTCGCGGTTATCGCGGAGCCATCAGCGAGCGCCAACCGGCCATGTACTTCAGGCTAGGCGGCGGCACGCTAAAGGGAATCTGCAAACCCGGCCCCATCGTCTGGAGCCGCGTGTTTGTCGAGGGTGGCAAGGTTCACGCCGATTTGGGGCTCGCCGATGCGATTACCTTGCCGGCAGCCGAGACGGAGCGGCGCTGGAAGTCCGTCACTCCGCAATGGCCCATCATGCACGTCAGGCTTCGCGGCGTTACGCAGAGTCAGTTCATGGCGCGCCACCACGCCAATCACGTGAACGTGGCTTACGCGCCCGACGCCGAGACCGCCGAAAAGGCGCTTGCGGCCAAAGCTGCCATGATGGCGGAGATGGGGATCGATGTTTCGCTGTGCGGAACCACGCCCTGGTCGTAACCGAACTAAGCAGACGGAAGGCAGGTCGAGGTTTGAGGCAAGGGTTTGAGCGCGGCATCGCCATGCTCTTTGTTTTTCAATTTCGCTGGATGGGTTGGTTTACTCGATTCTGTCTGAGATGAATGAATAGAATCGACGACGGCCTACTTGGCCTGACTGGCTCGGCTGCTTCGGGTAGCCCGACCGCTTAGCCCGGTTCGCACGGTTGTGTCGTCGCTCTTCTTCTTCCCGCTTTTCAATTCCCTGCCTCGAAAGGATGGGCGGCTCGAGCGATGCCGGAATCCCCGCCAGCACCCCTCGGAACCGCCCACCACTCTCAGAAGGAGAACACTATCCAACTAGAACCAAGTCTAGCGAAACGGCAGAAATAACCGGCGAACTTCGGAAAAAATATAATCTATTTCGAATGAAGGAGCTGGCAAGAGAGAGCGCGCGTGAGGGGGTTGACAGGAAAACAGGGACCCAGGGGACAGGGGGCAGCAAGGTCAGCGGAGGTAGCTGGGTTGGTGGGTTGGCAAGTGGAGGATTCGGGAGGCGCTATTGAAAGAGATTTTTCAGTCTCTCCTGTTCCGGTTCGGCCAGAATTCGATCCAGTAGTTCGCTCCCGGTTACCTCTTCGTAACGCGAGGTCAGCCGGTCCCTCAGACGGAAGAGGCGTCTGTTTGCCTGACTTACAAGCTGCCCATAGGTTGCGGCCTCGATTTCCGCGCGTTCAGCGATTTTGAACTGTCGTTGCACCTTTGCCGAAATGGTGTGACCGATGACAAATACGCGGAAGTGGAGTGTCCCCTCCATAAGGCCACTGCCTAGAAAGTCTTGGACGTAGTTCGCGGCTTGGTTCATGTGCTCCCTTGAGATTTCGGCGCCTCCGCGTTTCAGTTCCAAGAGTAGTACGTTGCTCATTTTCGGAAGCGCCGATTCTTCGAACGCCTCCGTTGCGAAACCTGAGACTGTAGCGTCCCCTAGAACAAGGATATCGGTGCGTTTGCGCGGATTGGCGAATTCACCGCCGGCGAGGCGCTTTTTGAATATTTCTTTCATGGCTCTTGTCAGACTCGCGTTGGAGACGTACTCGGGGGTGTCAAATTCAAGACCGAAGAGCCACTTTGATTCCGTGACGAGCGGGTGAAGCGCGTGTAATTCGTCAACTTTCTTGTCGGCGGAGAGTTTTTCGATCGCCTCGGCCGCCCTGAGGCGGCGATCCAGTTCGTCAAGCACAGTAAGGGCGTCCCTGACCGTCCATTCGCCAAGCAGGCGGTCAAGCCCAGCAACGTCTTCATCCGACAAGCGTGCGATCTTCTCAAGGAGAGCGGCACCTGTGCGGGTCTTTTCAAGGTCAATTACGCCGCGCACCGCTGCGGACAGGCTGTCCGGTTGGATGGTTGGTTGGGATTTTGTGACCGACTCGATGAAGTCTACAACTTCCATCTTGGCTGATGGTCTCAGATCTCTAATCTCTGAAACGTGTTCCCTCAGCACGGACGCGGTCGTATCTTGGATACGTTCCTGCGAAATCTCGAGAAACACCTCTTGTACATAGTCTGCGACCGCATTGAGGAAGGCTTCTACTCGCTCGCTCCTCTTGAACTCCGTCCAATCCGGTGAAACATCGTCGAAGAGATCCTCCGATTTGACAATGACGGTGTAGCGCTTTGCTATCCTGGTCCGCCCGTCCATAAAGACTTTTCCCTGTGCAACCCATCCCGGTTCGCCGACGAGGCGTCCTCCGACCCAGAACGCCACCCCTTGGTGTTGCGTCGTTCGGGCGGCGCGGGTCGAGTCGACAAAAAAAGCATGGGCGCTGCATCCATTTCCAAAAGGCAGGATCTTCTCGTTCACGAGACCCCGGTGGTCTGCGAGCGGTATCGATTGGCCGTTGACTGACACTGTGAATTGTGGATCGTGGAGAAATCTCGCTGAGAGAACCGTTGCCACATGGTCCGGAGATGGAAGGTTCCGTGCTACGGTTGCACGAAGTTGCGTTCCGTGGCCCGCAACTCTTCGCGAGTCTTCTCTTATGATTCGGAAAGGATCTTTGCCGCTCGCAGTTTCGACAGCGAATGTGGATTCAACTCCGCCCTTCTTTGTTGCGACCTCATATTCCGAGGCGAAACAGAGCATCGCGTGCCTTCCGACCCCGTTTCGTCCGTAGGCCGGGCGTTTCCACCCTTTGCGTCCTGGTGGGAATTCTGCAAGTCTTCCTTGATTTCTGACCCGGTCATATCCCAGGGTCATCCATTTCTGCTGGAACTCTTGAGATGTCATTCCCGTTCCGTCGTCCCTTATGGTGAGCAGGCTGCCCGGTTCGTCGGGCAGGACGATTTCGACCTTGGTCGATCCGGCGTCCCACGCATTCGCAACGAGCTCTGTGAGTGCGATTTCGGGCGAATTGGCTATGGCTCCCAGTGTCCTACGGAGAAAATCTTGTTCAAATAGGCAGCCTTGCCCGACACGTGTCTTTTTCAAACTCGTCCTCCAGCTTCGTCGGAGCCCGCTACGCTCCTCGCTTGCGGCTATTCGAACAATCGATAAGTCATACGGTGGGTGAGTGTGTCATTCAGCGCCGGCTGGTCTACGATCTCATTTGCGCTTCATTCTGACCCATTTGATGATATTGCCGCCTGGGTCGTAGATTGGAACCTTCAACGACATGGAGTTCCTGGTCCTGCGGAACCTCTCGATTCGGTTGAGGACGTATCGGACGCTACTGACCACTGGCGTGGCGATCGCGACGACTCCGCCGAGTGTCCCAATAAGGTCCTTGTTGTCCTTTAGCAGCTTGACGATCAACTGGGCGGGTTCTGCCGCGGCTTGGATATCAAAGGTGAGGAACCGGTATTCGGGCTCCGACGGTTCCGGCGGGGGCTCGGCGATCATTTCTAGCGGTCCGACCTTCACGGACTCGATGTTCTTATCCAGCTCAAGAAATTCCTTGAGAGCTTGTGCCTCTTGGTCGGTCAGATCCGCGGTGCTGATTCGCACAATTCCGCTCTGGGCGGACCTCTGGCGGCGGTGCTTACTCGAGGAATGTTGCATTGCGCGTAAAGGATAGCACCGATCTAGGCCCAGCCTCGGCATCTTTGATCGGTGTGGACGGGTGCGCGAGCAGGCTGTCAAGTTGATTCGGCGCGATGCGCAGGGAGAGCGCGCCGAGCCGACCCCCAATGTCTCCGAACGAGCGAACACCCGAATCGCCGCCCAGCTAGCCCCGCTAGCTCCGCCAACCCCGCTGCCTTTCCGCTGTCAAGCCGCAGACCGCCCGAGCATGCCCGCCATCTCCGCCTTAAGTCTTTCCTTTTCTGATCCCTGACCCCTGATCTCCGATCTCTGTCAAGTTTGCCGATCATTTCCCGCTCCCGGCGCATACTCATCCCATGATCCGCTTCTACCCAGAAACCGTGCACACCGGAACCGTTCCCCCGCTTCCCGTCTTTCTAACCACTAACCACTACCCACTAACCACTGTTTTTCCGCACCATGGTCCCATGATGTTCGAGCCGACGATTGGCGAGCAGATGGCCGGCGAGCAGATAACCACGATTACTGGCTATTGGATATCAGCCACGATCCACGGTCCACGATTCACGGTGCACGGCCCACCGTTCACGATCCACGATCCGCTGCTCCCTGTCTTTCTGCTCTCTACTCCCATTTCCACGATTCAACTGTTCCCTTATTCACTCGTTCACTTCTTCACTTGCTCCGCTCACTTCTTCACTTGCTCCCTTAACGCGTTGCTCCCTATTCACCGTTCACTAACCACTAACCACTACCCACTAATCACTGTTTTTCTAACCACTAACCACTACCCACTAACCACTGCTTTTACCCCACCCCCCATCAATTCGGACCACACCCCCCCATGCCGTTTTGTGAAACTGTGAATCTGTGAAACTGTGGAGCCCGCCGAATCAACAACTTGCAGCCACAGTTTCACAGTTTCACAGTCGCACGGTTCCGTTTCTGATGGTTCTCGATTCTGTTTCGCAAAAACCATCCGCAAATCCTCGACTGCAGTCGTCCGCCGCGGCGGACGATTTTCGCTCACCAAAACAGCTCCGAGATGAGCGGGTCTCCTGCGAACGCGCCAGACGATCAACTCGCCCGACGCGCCAGAATGATCAATTTGCCGATCGTCAAAATATTGACTTGCTGAGAATCGATTGGTCCGACTATGATCCGGGGCAGCTTCCGTGCAGTCATGAGCGCGGTCTGTGGACTCTGGAAGCAGCCCTTCGGCAGATCGCAGTCCTTTCCCCGCAGACGTTGGCGCAGCAACCATGAGGGCGCCGGCCAACTGCCTCAGCGTTCGACAAATCGCTTGCCCAGTTGATACGCGTGAAGCTGCTTGTCCCCGAAAGAGACAAGACCAGCACGCCATGAACGGTTCCCGGCGATTTGAGGAGGGTAATATGCGAACCTTTACGAGACTGCTTCTCACTGCGATTCTGCCTGCGGTTCTGATGTTCTGCATGCTTCCGCAGCAGGCGAGCCCGCAAAGCCGGGCGAACTTCTGGTTCCTCAACAACACAGGGAAGGAACTGCACAACCTGTATGTCTCGCCGCACTCACAGGGTTCGTGGGGCGCGGATGTGCTGGGGCGTGCAACTCTGCCTTCCGAGATGGGAACGTTGATCGTCTTCCCGCCGGCATGGCGCGGCGTGTGCCACGAGGATTTCAAGCTGGTCTTCGCTGACGGAACCTCTGAGGTATACACCCAGGGCCTCGACGTTTGCCAGTTGCATGCTCTGCAATTCAACGCGGACACTGTGGAGGGATTCTAAAGGGAGTGGGAAGACCGGGCACAGCGACTAACCAATAAGGAGTAGGGACGCGCGAAGCGAGGGAGAGTTCGATCTTTCGCCCGCTGAGGCGAGCTGCGCCTTGATTGGCGCGGCTCTGCCCCAGGCTTTCGCCTGGGGCTTCCTTTTTTGCCCGCTACGCGCGCTTGCGTTCGCTTGAGATACAGGTCCGAAGTAAGTGGTCGCCGCTAGTGCAGCGCGGTGAACGGATCGATGTTCAGGAGCTGCAGGAGCGAGTTGTCGTAGAAGGGCGTGGGCGTGAAGGTGAGGACGAAGAGGATGAGGCCGAAAACTCCGAGGATGGCGCGGCTGGGTGACAGGCCCGAGTCGATGGGGACTTTGGGGTGGCGAAGCGCAGGGATGAGGAGAAAGGCTCCCCAGAAGAGCCAGCCGACCCAGTAGACGGCTCCGGCGAGGAAGAGGAGAAAGGGCAGGACGTTGGTGAACAGGCGGTGCAGGCGCGGAGAGAGCGCGTAGAGGATGTGGCCGCCGTCGAGCTGGCCGCCGGGGATCAGGTTGAGCGCGGTGATGAACAGGCCGATCCAGCCCGCGACGAGGATGGGATGTGGCGAGGCCTGATTGAAGGAGGGGATCGCGGGGTTCCAGTGCGCGAGAAAATGGCGCAGCAGGCGGATGGTGAGCGGATCGCCGCCAAAGCGAATGAGGGGTTCCGGCGCGCCAGCTGCGCGGGGCACGCTGAGCATGAGGCCGGCGGCAACGGCGAGGGCTGACGCGATGAATCCCGCGAGCGGGCCGTAGATGCCGACGTCCATGAGAGCGTCGCGGGTGGGGATGCGCGCGGATGCGAATGACGGCGCCGAAGGTTCCGCTGAGCGTGGGAGCGGGGATGATCCAGGGCAGTGTGGCGCGCAGGCGGTGCGCGCGGCACGCCGCGTAGTGGCCGAACTCATGGATCAAGAGAATGCCGAGCAGGGTGAGCGAGTAAGCAAAACCGGTGGCGAAGAGAGCAGGGTGGCGAAGAAGCCAAGTCCAGGGCCACAGGTCGCTCTCGCGCGCGACGGGTGGCAGGCCCTCGAGGAAGTTGTGCATGAACCGCGCGCCATTCACAGTTGTGGTGACAATGCTGGCGAGGAGAAGCAGCACCGGCAAACCATATTCTCGAAACAGTAGACGCAACCGGCACGCTTTCCTTGCTAGGCGATTTAAACAACGGGAGAGTGCTTTTTGCTTTATAGCACAAACATTGCTGTGCTATGATTCGCCCTCATCGATTTTCGGGCAGTTCAATCGCAGTAGCTGTGCCGTACTCGTCGTTTCCCCTTCGGGCCTTCCCGCATCAGTCGCAACTTGTGGAAGACAGGAATTCCGGGCCGCAATGGCGAACCGGCGATTCCGTACGAGAGTCCGTCACCAGCTTCTGCTCACTTCAAATCTGGAGGATATCGTGGGACATTTGTTGATCGAAAACTCACTTTCCGCAGGTCGCAACAGGAGGAAAAACCTTCACCGAGCGGGGCCATTGATGGCGTTGATTCTCACGCTGATCGGTTCTTCGGGGTTGGTTGCGGCACAGACTTCGCCCTTGCAAGCGTGCAAGGAGAACAAATGCGTGCAATACTGCCAGGGCCTGTCGGTCCAAAAGACAGAGCTGGCGCAGTGCGTGACACAGTGCAAGGATGCATGCTTGCCGCCGCCCCCGACGGTGACGGTAACGCCAAAGTATTTTGTGTGGGCAGTGGCGTACGCTCCGCCAGGATGTAGCCAGGGATCGACGCCTGCACCGAATTCGTTATGCGGGGCATCGAATGGTTCGAGTCTTGTGGACTACGGCGGAAGCTCGGCAAACGGAACGAAAGTGACGACGAAGGACTCGTTCCAGAAAGGAGAGACCGTCAGTCTGGATGCAAGCTTCATTCCCGGGCCGCTGTCGGCTAACGGGAGCTATGGGATTCAGGACACGAGTTCCGACTCGACAACAACGAGCGTAACCAAGACGACGACAAACGACTGGAAGGTTTTCGGGAACGGCGACGGAGTTGACCATGGCCAAGATCAGTTTTATCTGATGTTGCATCCGCAAGTGAAGCTGGAAGCGCGAGGCAGCCAGGTTCTTTGGGGAATCGTGGATGGCGGAGCGCCTTACGTGGTGTATGCCTCGGAATTGCGCAACCTTGCTTTCGCGCGTCCGAGCACGATCTCGGTACTTGGGGAGGTGGGGCTCACCGCGGCCGATTATCAGTCGATTCTAGACACCGATCCGTATGGGGGGACGGTATTGGCAGGAGGCAACGGTTCGACAACTGTGGGAGTCAATTTAGGTACGCCAGCGACGAACCAGCAGGAATCGGGTACTGGGGCGCCCGGCTCAGAACTGGATCCGAAGCGGTTCTGGTATACGGGCCTGAGTTTTCCCTATCAGCCGGGCTTGCCATCAAGCACATGCAACAACGGGCTCTGCAACTGCGATTCGTATTCTGGGGGCATGACGAACGACAACATGACGGTGAACGAGACCTCGGACGAAAGTCAGACCACTGTGGATATGCAGGCGGGGCTGACGGTGCCGGATGCTTTCGCTCTCAAGTCCGACACGAAGCTGGTTTGGACCAACAGCTCTACGACCGACAACAGCACGGAAAAAACGTCGACGGCCAACGCTACGGTGACGTGCCCGTCGACAAATTATCCAGGTCCTTACGGGATGCAGGTGTGGTGGGACAGCCGCTATGGATCGTTTGTTCTGATTCCGTACGATCCCGGAGCAGTGCCGACGATTCATCGGGGGCAGATTGTGGATGCATCGGGGCAGCCGGTTCGCGGGCAGCTGGTGACCTTGACGTACGGTGGAAAGACGCACCGCACCTATACTGCACGCGATGGCAGCTACGGGTTTCCTTTGTGGAGCGGGGCTCCGAAATTCATCGGAACGGCACAGGTGGAGACCCGCGGCCTAAAGCAGACGATTGATCTGGGCGCAAAGCTGCCGTTGGTGATGAAGATGAAATAACGCGCAACGCACTTGGCCGCACATCGATTCGGCTGTGGCGCGTGAGGCGCGGCGCAGCCGGGGGCCGGATGCGGATGTGCGCTCGTGAGCAGCGGACTTCAGCCGGCCCACGGTGCTCTGCTAGCTTCCGGAAGCGCCAGTCTCGAGCGTGTGCAGTTCCTTGCCTGGCTTGAAGCGAACGGCTTTGCCGGGAGCGATGTTGACCTCAGTCCCGGTGCGGGGGTTGCGGCCGATGCCGGTTTTGCGCGCGCGGACGCTGAAGACGCCAAATCCGCGCAGCTCGATGCGCTCGCCGGCCGCCAAAGCCTGCTTAAGGCCCTCGAAGACCGTGTCCACTGCCGCCTCAGCTTTGGTACGCGGCAGGCCCGTGCGCTCGACCACGTTGTGAACGATATCCTGCTTGATCAAAGGGGTATCCTCGCTGGCACGAACTTAATGCTGCAAATCTTACCACAACCATCGCCGATACCACAGATTTTGTTGCGATTAGGGAACTAAAAAGCAGGGAACAGGGATCAGGGATCGGGGATCGGAAATACAGGGACCGAGGGTGCAAGGGATCGGAACTGCAGCGAACGAGGCGGCGAGAATTCTCGACGACTGGGGTGGTTTAAGATGGTGAGTCGGGGTCGTAAACGAGACTGCAAATGCCGTAGCAAGCCGGGCGCAACACCCGGAACAGGAGAAGCATGTCGATTCAGAGCGATCGGTGGATCAGGGAACAGGCCCTGAAGCATGGGATGATCGAGCCGTTCAGCGAAAAGCAGGTAGCCGGCAACGTAATCTCTTACGGACTTTCTTCTTACGGCTACGACCTCAGAGTCTCCGACGAGTTCAAGATCTTCACCAATGTGAACAGCGCCATCATCGATCCCAAGGCATTCGACGAGCGGTCGTTTGTTTCTGTGCAGGCGGATTCGGTGATTGTGCCGCCAAATTCATTCGCGCTGGCGCGGTCGGTCGAGTACTTTCGGATTCCGAGGGATGTGCTGACGATCTGCGTGGGCAAGTCGACCTATGCGCGTTGCGGAATCATCGTGAATGTGACGCCCTTCGAACCCGAGTGGGAGGGTTTTGTCACGCTTGAGATTTCCAATACGACGCCGCTGCCGGCGAAGGTGTATGCGAACGAGGGGCTGTGCCAGATTCTGTTTTTCCGCGGCGATCAGCCGTGTGAGACGAGCTACGCCGACCGCAAGGGCAAATATCAAAAGCAGCAGGGAATTGTGCTGCCCAAGTTGTGAGACCCAAGTTGTGAAAATCGATCGAAACCGCGCCACGCATGGGCAATGAGGATAGAGAGGGATAAAGGATCGATGCACGAGGGCCCCATAAGCTTAGATTTGCGGATGCCACCTTCGCGTCAATGACCTACACCTATTTCTCAGCGAACTGGATGTTGGTGGTATTTAGGTTTTGACCCGCGCCGTCAATGATGCAATGAAGGACAACTTCAAGAGAATCCGAGTTCAGGTCCACCTCGGGGGAATGCGTTCGGTGCGCTTGGACACACGGACTGCCCGGACGATTTACGCAGTGTTGAACGATCGCTCTTGAGTCCTGCACGCGGCGGATCGAATCGCCGAAGATGCAGTTCGAAGAGCAAGTCTGGGTTCTTCTCATTCGCAACCACAGTTGCGCTGATGCTGTTTTTTCTCTGGATCCGCCGAAGGCAGCATGAACCAGACCTCCATGAGGCCGTTGCGCTTTAGCTGGGCCGAGACTGGTGTGGGGATGACATCGTCGAAGCGTGGTCCTGACTTAATTCGCATTGGGGTGGCGGCGGATGAACCGATTCGCGTCGCCGGTCTTGCGAGCATTTTTGACCAACCCGCGCAGGATGGGCATTGCCGGCTTGTGCCGGTGATTGCGCATCTTTCTGAACTGCTGGCACTGGTCGACATTGAATACATTGTCGTCGACATTCATTCCGCGTTGGGCGGTTTTGAGGCACTTGAGACGATTCGGCGCGAGCGACCGGACGTGCGATCGATCGTGATTGGCCCGGACGGCAACGATGAACTGGTTTTGAGTGCGATCATCGCAGGAGCCAGAGGCTACCTCGGGCAGACTGCGGGGCCTGAGTTGGTTCGCAGCGCCATCGACGTGGTGACTTCAGGGTCGATCTGGGCTCCCAGACGGCTTCTCTGCCGCGTGATCGACCGTCTATTGAACGTTCCAGGAATATCTCAAGCTGCTGCGAACCAACAGCTTACAAGGCGGGAGCAAGAGGTCCTCGAGCTGATCCTCGGTGCTCACTCGACGCGCGAGATTGCCAACGAGCTAGGGATCGAGCAGCGCACGGTGAAGTCGTACGTCGGCCGCTTAATGCGGAAATCGGGCGCCGATAACCGGATCAAGCTCTCAATGTCGGCGCTCGGCCGATCCTTTGTGCCCAGACGCCGAGGCAGGCGCAGAGGGGACGGAACTCACGAAAGTGCCGCAAAATAGGGGCGACATGGGTTACTTTATGTCATGACCCCTAAGTACTCTTGTGCTGTTACCCACTTTTCGGCGATCTTATCCACAGAAACAACGCAGATCTGGGGAAAGGAGTTCCCCGGCGGCATGTAAACATGATGCCAGGGAACTCCTCTTTTTTAGGCAAGATCCTCCAGAGTCTGGTGTCTCTTTCTTTTCAGCCCTCCCCCCACTCCATTCCAGCACCTCAACCGTAGAGTTCGCGGCCTGTATCAGGCCGTGAGGGCGATCCAGCCGTCAGGCAGCGCTCTTCTGCCGCAACTCCCGGTCGATTCGAGCCGCAAGCAGCTTACGAGCCTTCTCCAGGCTGCGCAGTCTTGAAGGAGGCAGCCTCTTGGCCGAATGGCTGATATAAAACGTCAGCAACCTCATTCCCGCAGTTGTCCCCTGCGGGCATATTTCCCTCGATGCGAGAGAATCCGCAAGTGCTTGGGGGGCATCGTGAATAAACCCAAATGTGCGCCAACAAGGTCCATATTCAAGTCCATACTCCTTCTTCAAATTAATCTGAGCAAATTTGATTCGACCCGAAAGAGTCGGCGCGGACTCGCCCGTAGACGGCCCGCGCCTGCCTGCGATGCGGCTCAGCGGTGCATTTAATCGTGGTCGTGCATTTTAGCTTCGCCGAAATACTCTCTCACAGCGTGCAAAAATCCCTCAGCCTGCGCGGGCGGAGGCACCTCTCCGCGGAGAATTGTGTCGAAGTGATGGTGTCCGCCGTAGAGCTCATCGGTGTCCGAGACATTCTGGCTCACCGTTGCTCCATTCAGGTCGATGCCTGCAAAAATTCCGCGGCTGCGCGACCAGGTCAGCATTTCAGCTCGCATGCTGATGTCGGTCGAAGCCTGTGCGTCGCGTCCCACGGGTCCGGCTGCCGCCGACGCATCGGCGCCGATCTTGAACTTGTCATGTAGAAGGTCCTGGAATCCCTTTTCATTCGTTGCCACTAAGACCAGATCGGTACCCTGTCCGCCAACCTGGAAACCGAACGATCCACCGGCCAGGCGAATGAACACAGGGACGCTCCAGCCGTGACCAGTGCGGCAGGTAACCACGCCCTGTCCGTACTCGGCGCCTACAATGAACGCTCCCTTCACCACGCCGGGAATCACGGCGATACACTTTGCATGCCGCGCGATCCCATCGGGAACGGCCTTGTCAGGCACAGTCATAATCGAGTCGATCACGGATCGGGCTGCGTCCAGGCGGTCATCCAACTTCCGAGGGTTGTCGGCGGCACGCGCCACAACTCCACAACTTGCAATCAACAGCATCAGAATCGCAAACAGCGTTTTCATATTCAACCTCCTTGATTCCCACGCCTCATCGGCGTCTTGACAAACTTCCACAGGCGTCAAGTTGTACCTTTGCTTCGATGCAAGTTATGGAGCGGCGGCAATTCGAATCCTGAACAAAATGTCGAAGTCTTGGCCGTGCAATTAGATGCGGCGGATTCTTTAAGCCGCGCCGTAAAATTGGATTGATTTTTTTTGCTTTAGGCAGTGGCTGAAGCAACCTTTGCAGCAGCGAGGCGGCGGAAAGCCGACGGCTTCGGCTTGGACCGCGTTTTCACAGGAGGAATATGCGGTATTGCCCATGAATGCTGTAGGCTGTTCGAGGAGGATTCGGCGCAGGCTGCCATGCGACAGTTCCCAAGAATCCTCAGGCTGAATGACTCCGGCAGTGAGACGAATGCCGACCGACACAGAGTTTTCGCATCCGCGGCGCCAGCCGCCGAAAAGGATAGGACCATGAAAAAGGCCATTGTTTCAATTCTCCTCAGCTTGCTTCTCCCCACTACGGCCTTCGCCGCCTCCACCAAGGAGGATTTGCAGGCTCGCATCGACGCAGCCAAGGTGGTTCTCGACCAGATCATGAACGCCGGTGACCGGACGGTTCCCAGCAACATTATGAAATCGGCCACTTGCGTGGCTGTGGTCCCCAGCATGGTGAAGGGCGCATTTTTCGTCGGCGCTCAGTACGGTCAGGGCGTGGTTACGTGCCGCACGGGTCACGGCTGGAGCGCGCCCGTGTTTATCCGGATGGCCGGTGGATCGATCGGCTTCCAGTGGGGCGGCCAGGCGACGGACTTGATTCTGATTGCGGTGAATGACCGCGGCATGCAGGATCTGCTGAAGGACAAGTTCAAGATTGGCGGCGATGCTTCGGCCGCGGCCGGCCCAGTGGGGCGCTCAGGAACCGCATCGACCGATTGGAAGATGAGCGCGGAGCTTTTGAGCTATTCGCGCACCAAAGGCATCTTTGCCGGCATCGACCTGGACGGAACAAGCGTGAGCCAGAATCAGGAAGATACAGAGGTCTACTACGGAGCGCCGCATCACTTCGAGGCGATTCTGCGTGGCGATGTCGCAGTGCCGCCGGGCGCGGTGCCGTTTGTCCGCGACGTGGCACAGAACTTCGTTGAAGCCAGGGCGCACTAATAGGGTCGCGCTCGCCAGTCATTTGCGAGAACTCTGAGGTTCGACGCCCGTCCTGTCCGCGCTGCGCGGGCGGGCAGGATGGGCGCGTGTTTGTGGCTCCGCGGCAGTCTGCGCCGCGCTGAGCGTCTACACTGAACCTTACTCAGCGATGTTGGAAAACCTCGAGTATGGGATCGTTGTAGCGGTTGCGAGCTGCCTGGGCCGCATGCCGCGCGGCGTTGCGCGCGTATTTTCCGGCTGCATTGCGTTCGTGGTTTATTGGTGCTTCAGCCGGCTGCGTCGCGTGGGCATGCGCAATCTCGAGCTTGCCTTGCCGGAACTACCATCCGAAACCAGAAAAAGAATTCTGCGGCGCGTCTACGTTCACCTGGGCTGGCAGCTCGTCGAGTTCTGCCGCATGACGCGCTACACGGCCGAAAATACGCGCGACTGGATTCGCACCGAGGGGCTGGAGCATTTTGTGGCCGCGCAGGCTCGCGGCAAAGGCGTGCTCGTTCTCACCGGTCATCTGGGCGCGTGGGAACTTTCGAGTTTCTATCACTCGCTGATGGGCTATCCCATGGGGATGCTGATCCGCAGGCTCGATAACCGGCGTCTCGATGAGTATGTGCACCGCATTCGCTGCATGCACGGCAATTTTGTTTTATCGAAGGACGACTTCGGTCGCGGACTGCTCACGGCGATTCACGCAGGCGGCGCTGTGGGAATGTTGATCGACACCAATATGACCCCGCCGCGGGGCGAGTTCGTGAAGTTCTTTGGCACGGATGCCTGCACGGGGACTGGCCTCGCACACGTGGCGCGCCAGACGGGCGCTGTCGTGCTGCCGGGCTTCATGCTCTGGGAGCCGGACGAAGGGAAGTACGTGTTGCAATTTGGGCCGGAGATTGAGATTCCCCACACGGCTGACCGCGGCGCGGATATTCTGGAAGGCACGCGGCGCTGCACGGCTGAACTGGAGCGGTGGATTCGGCGCTATCCTGACCAGTGGCTGTGGATTCACCGGCGCTGGAAGACGCGGCCGGGGGGGGAGACGGGGTTGTACTGACCTTCCTTATTAGGGGGTGGACCAAATGAAGATCATCATGATGCTCGCCCTAGCAGGACTCGTCGGACTGGGATCGGGAATCCCTGGATTTTCCCAAGGGGTCGCTGTGGTCCAATTCGCGACGCCATTCAGAGCTCAGACGCTTGCTGGATTTGTACGAGTCGGTTCGACGGAGGTCGCCGCCGGAGGTGTATTGGTGGAGGAATGTACGGGCGACTGGAAGGTCGTGAAGTCGTCAACAAAGACTGACGAGGCCGGACATTTTTCATTGTCGGACAAATCGCGCAAAGGGCTGCACTATTTGCGCCTTTCAGGCTACGGATTTAACCCGACCTTGATCAAGGTCATCATTTCGGGAAGTGCTCGCGACAAAGAATTGACATTGCAGATCGAGGTCGCAACATAGAGATTAGAGTGGCTGACGGGAGAGAAATGACGATTGGCGAATTGGTGGAACAACTCGGCGGGAAGTTGGCGCAGGGGCGACCGGAGTCGGAGATCACCGGCGTGAACGGATCCGAGCGCGTGACGGCGACGGAGCTGCTGTTTGCCGAGGATGCCGCTGCGGCGGCTGCGGCGCTGAAGAGTCCCGCGGCGGCGGTGGTTTTGAAGGCGGGACTGGCGGCGTCGTATGCGTCGAATCCATCGATTGCGGTGGTTGAAGCCGACGAGCCGAAGCTGTGGTTTGCGCGGGCGGCGAAGCTGCTCGCGAAGTCACCGCCTGGCGGGGGAGTTCATCCGAGTGCGGTCGTTGGCGCCGAAGTCAAGCTCGGCGCAGAAGTAACGATTGGCGCTTGCGCGGTCATCGGCGATCATGCGCAGATCGGCGCCGGAACGCGCATCGAGGCCGGAGCAGTGATCGGCGAGGGTGTGCGCATCGGCGAGCATTGCTGCATTTATCCGCGGGTGGTGATTTATCCAGGGACGAATATCGGCAATCGCGTCATGGTTCACGCTGGCGTGGTGCTGGGCGCGGACGGCTTTGGCTATGTGCGCGACGCGAAAAGCGGCGCCTACACGCAATTCCCGCAGCAGGGCACACTCGTCATCGAAGACGATGTGGAGATCGGCGCCAATTGCACGATTGATCGCGGCGCGCTGGGTGAGACGCGCGTGCGGCATGGGGCCAAGTTCGACAACCTCGTCCACGTTGGCCACAACTGCGACATCGGCGAGGATGCGATTCTGGTTGCGCTCACAGGCATCTCCGGCTCGAGCACGATTGGCAAGGGCGCGGTGCTTGCGGGGCAGGTTGGCATCGGCGACCATGTGCATGTGGGACCGGGCGTGATTCTTGGCGGGCAAGCGGGCGTCTTCAGCGGCAAGACGGTGACCAACGAAGGTTTGAAGCCGGGAACCGTGCATTGGGGCACTCCGGCGCGGCCACTGCAGCAGGTATTGCGGGAACAGGCGACGCTGGCGCGGCTGGCGAAGAGGCAAAAAAACAGCCACTAGCTTCTAGCTCTGCTGCGGTTGAACTGTCCACATCGATTCTCGCAAGAAAAAGCCAGGGGCTGGAAGCTAGAAGCGAGCGGCTCGGATTGGGCTGGTGAAATGGCCATCATCGTAGTTGGCGGCGGCGGGCGCGGCGCGGGCAAAACGGCGCTGGTGTGCGGCCTGATGCGCGCGCTGCCGGAGATTTCCTGGACGGCAATCAAGGTCACGACTCATGAACACGGAAAGGCGACTCCGATCTGGGAGGAGACCGCGCCGGGGCAGGACAGCGATACGGCACGCTATCTCGCGGCAGGCGCGCGGCGCGCGTTGTTGGTGACCGCGGGTGAGGATGCGCTGGGGCCGGGCGACGATACGCTCGGACCGATTGTGCAACAGGCTCTGCGGGAGTGTTTGCCGCCAGCCGGTGCGATCGGCGCCGGCAAGATCAATGCGGGAGTGATCTTCGAATCGAACAGCGTGCTCCGACATGTGCGCCCCGATCTTTGCCTCGCCGCGGCTACCAGTCCGTGGGTGCACGAGAAGGCTTCCTACAAACTTTTGTCACAGCACATGGATGCGATGGTCGAGCTGGCAGGGCACGATCACATCATCGAGGCCGAGAAGACTACGTTTCGCCTGGCGTCGTTGGAGCGCGTGTCGCCGACCATGCAGGAATGGTTGCGGGAACGCTTGGGTGACCGTCTCCCTTGACTTCCGGATCGCTTACTTGTAACGTGGGCGAACATTCCCTTGAACTGCGGTTGTGTTCCTTAAGGCAACAGCCGGAGTGTGCGAATTTTGGACAGTGTGTCAGTTTCAGACAACAGTGCGTCAGTTTCAGACAGTAGAGCGGGTTCCGACAGCGGCGTGGGTTCAGGCAACGGCGTGAATTCAAACTATAGCGCGGCGGCGGTCGCGGTGGGGGCAGGCAGCGCAGCACGAGTCGCGGTGCGACCGGGCGGCGCCGATGCGGCGGCTCGGGCGCCGAGAGAGTCGGCGCTCGGGGCACAACTCGACGAAGATCGGATGGCGTGGCTGGCGTTGACTTTGGCGCCGGGACTAGGGCCGAAACGGATTCTGGACGCCGTGAAGGGACTGAAGTCGGCGAGCCAGATTCTCACGATGCCACTGACGGCTCTTGAGGGGCTCAGATTTCCTGCTGAGGCGGCGCAGTTCCTCTTTGACGGCAAGGGGCGGCGCGCGGCTGAAGAGGAGTGGGCGCGGGTGGCGGCGCAGGGCGCGACGATTATCAGCTACGCCTGCCCGGAGTATCCCGAGCGCCTGCGCGAGATCTACGATCCGCCGCCTGTGCTGTGGGTGCGCGGTAACGGGAAGCTGTTGAGCCGGCCGGCGATTGCGGTGGTGGGAACGCGGCATCCCACTCCCTACGGGACGGGCATCGCCGAGTTGCTTTCGCGGGACCTGGCGGCGCGGCGATTGCTAATTGTGAGTGGCATGGCGCGAGGCATCGATTCCTGCGCTCACAAGGGTGCTTTGGCTGCGCGCATGCCCACAGTAGCTGTGTGGGGCACCGGAATCGACGTGGTCTATCCCAAGGAGAACAAGAAGCTGGCAGAGGAGATTCTGGCAACGGGCGGGGCCATTGTGAGCGAGGTGCCGATGGGGACCTTTCCCGCGCCGCAAAACTTTCCCCGGCGGAATCGCATTTTGAGCGGGTTGAGCGTGGCGGTTCTGGTGGTTGAGGCGGGCGAAAACTCGGGGACGCGCGTCACGGCAAGGTGCGCCGCGGAGCAGAACCGGGACCTGTTTGCCGTACCCGGCAATGTGACTAATAAAGGCTCCTGGACCCCTAACACATTGATAAAACAGGGAGCCAAGCTGGTGGCGACCTGGGAGGACATCTGGGAGGATCTGCCCTCGCAGGTGCGCCTGGAGCTGGAGGCCGAGGCCCCGGCTGCATCCAAACCGGAGGCTGGCGCATCTGTACTGCCTGATCCAGTGCTGCGGCCCCAGGAGGCGATGGTGCTGGAAGTCCTGCGCACTGACGAGAGCCTGCAGATCGACGAGATTCTCGACCTCCTTGAGACTCAACTCACTTCTTCCGAAGTATTTACAGCGCTTTTTGAGCTGGAAATGGCAGGCCGGATTCGGCAATTGCCCGGGAAGAACTACGTGCGGACGATGTAAAGGCAGGAATTAAAGACCATGGGTTAGGAAGTAGGGATTTGGGAGCAGGGAGTAGAAGAGCTTCAGCGGCGCTGAAACATCGTTCTGATCGCCGACTCCCGAATTGTGGCAGTTACTTTCCGGATGCGCCTCCATCGATGGATGCAAAAGGACGGATTCGAGGCGGTTTGCGGGCCCCAGAGGCGAGTTCCTGCTCCCGGAATTGGGCTGCGAACGACAGAAAAAGTCGTCATGCCGGTAGAAATGAGGGGGTATTCCGTGCTACGGTGCAAGCCTTGCGGCCATTTTTTGCTGGTGTGAGCCAGGAGACACGTGGGCCGCGAGGCGGCTGGTGCGATCAAGGCGCGGGAACACGCCGCTGGAACGGAATGCCAGGCTGAGAGTCAAACATGGGAACGGACAAGCTAGTAGATATAGAGAGGGAACCGGGTCAAGGGATGGCAACAACAAAATCATTGGTGATCGTTGAGTCGCCGGCTAAAGCGAAGACGATCGAAAAATATCTGGGCAAGGGATTCGATGTGCGTGCCTCAGTGGGCCACATCATGGACCTGCCCAAGAACGAACTCGGCGTGGAGCTGAAGGAGCGCACCTTCGAGCCGGAGTTGATTGTGTCTCCGGGCAAGGAAAAGGTCGTTGAGCAGTTAAAGAAGGCGGCCGCCAAGGCCGACGAGATTTATCTTGCGCCCGACCCGGACCGCGAGGGTGAGGCGATTGCGTACCACCTCGCCATTCAGCTTGGGACTAACGCCAAAGAGAGAAAGAAGATTCACCGCGTCACCTTCAACGAGATTACGAAGAAGGCCGTGCAGGAAGCATTCAAGCATGCGCGCGACATTGACCAGAATCTGGTGGCGGCGCAGCAGACGCGGCGCGTGCTCGATCGCCTGGTGGGCTACCAGATTTCGCCGCTGCTTTGGGACAAAGTGCGGCGCGGACTTTCGGCGGGGCGCGTGCAGACTGTTGCGCTACGGCTCATCGTAGAGCGCGAGCGCGAGATTCGCGCGTTTCAGCCAGTGGAGTATTGGACGCTGGAAGCGTTGCTCCACCCTGAGAAGCAGAGCGATCAAAAGTTCAAAGCGAAGTTCATCGGCATTGGCGGCGAGCCAGCGCGCGTGGCAAACGGCACGGACAAGGACGGCAAGGAGCAGTTCATCGCGAGCGCGCTGCCCGACAAGAACTCGATGGACGCAGTGCTGGCCGCGCTCGAAAAGGCGGACTGGTCGATCACCAGTGTGCAGGCGCGCGAACAGCAGCGCAGGCCGCTGGCGCCGTTCATCACCAGCCAACTGCAACGTGACGCTGCCAACAAGCTGGGTTTCAACGTGCGCCGCACCATGGGCGTAGCGCAGCGGCTTTATGAGGGCGTCGATATCGGCGACGAGGGCACGACGGGCCTTATCACTTACATGCGTACCGATTCGCCGCGCGTAGCGCCTGAGGCGGTGACCGGCGCGCGCGAGTGGGTTGCGAAGGAGCTTGGCCAGGAATATCTGCCCGAGACTCCCAATTCGTATAAGGGTAAGAAAGACGCGCAGGATGCGCACGAGGCCATCCGTCCGACGGATGCGTCGCGCACGCCAGAATCGATTGCGCGCTACCTCAGCGACGAGCAATTGAAGCTCTACACGCTCATCTGGCGGCGCTTTGTGGCGTCGCAAATGGTTCCCGCGGTTTACGACGTGACAACCGCGAACATCGCGGCAATCTCAACCAAAACCAGAAAAACATACGACTTCCGCGTGAGCGGCTCGGTGATGCGCTTCGACGGATTCCTGAAAGTCTACGAAGTTTCGGAAGACAAGAAGGACGACGACGACGAGAGCGCGAACCGGTTGCCGAACCTGGACGGCGTGAAGGCGCTGGGGCTCGACGAGCTTCTGCCCGAGGATCATTTCACGCAGCCGCCGCCACGCTACAACGAATCCTCGTTGGTAAAGGAACTGGAAGAGCGCGGCATCGGCCGGCCTTCGACCTACGCGTCGATCATCAATACCATTCAGGACCGCGAGTACGTGGTGAAGCACGGCGGCTCGCGCGGGCGCTTTTATCCCACCGAAATTGGCGTGGTGGTTTGCGATCTCCTTGTCGAGAACTTCCCGTATATTTTCGACACCGCGTACACGGCCAAGCTGGAAACGGAACTCGACGACATTGAGGAAGGCACGGAGAAGTGGACCGATCTGCTCAACGGTTTCTACGACCACTTTGAAGGCGAATTGAAAGACGCCGGCAAGAAGATGCGGAACATCAAGCGCATGGAGGAAGTGACCGGCGAAAAGTGCGATGTTTGCGGCTCGCCCCTGGTGCTCAAGTGGGGCAAGTTCGGCACCTTCTACGCTTGCTCGGCTTACAACAAGAAAGATCCGGCGAGCTGCACATTCACCAAGGAGAACATCGCCTCCAAGCCCGACCTGAACACGCCGGAGGCGCAGGAGGCCGGCGACACCGAGGAGTACTGCGAGAACTGCGGCAAGGTGATGGTGATGCGGCGCGGCCTCTTCGGGCCGTTCATGGCCTGCCCGGACTACAACGCGGATCCTCCGTGCAAGACGTTCCGCAAGCTGAGCTCGAAGCAGCAGCAAAAGCCGCCCGAGCCCACCGGCGAGCCTTGCCCAGTGTGCGGCAAGCCGCTGGTGCTGCGGCAGGGCGCTTACGGCGAGTTTGTCTCATGCTCCGGTTATCCGAAGTGCAAATATGTGAAGCAGAACCTGATCGAAGGGATGAAATGTCCCAAATGCGGCGAGGGCGACCTGGCAGAACGCCGCGCGCGCAGAGGTAACGTCTTCTGGGGCTGCACCAACTACCCCAAGTGCGACTTCACTTCGAATCTGAAGCCGGTGGCGAAGAAGTGCCCCAAGTGCGGCAGTCCGTACCTGCTGGAGAAGACGCTGAAATCGGGCGTGTTTCTGGTGTGCCCGAATTTGAAGAAGTCAGCCGAGGAAGAGGCTGCAACGAAGAGGCGCGGCAAGAAGGCGCCCATTGTTGAAGATGGAGCCAAGGTTGTGTGCTCATACTCGAAGTGCATTGGTGACGCTCCGCCGCCGCCCACCGCGGAGACCCACGGCCCGGTCGTCGAAAAGAAGGAAGAGAACGAAGCGTTGCAGCCGGCGTAAATGGCAGGGAACAGCGATTAGGGGCGCGCCATCGTGGCGCGCCTTTTTCGTCAGGATGAATTACCGCGGCACATCGCCGGTCGAATCCTGTACCATTGGCAGCGGAGACGCTTAATGGAACGAATGCTGGCCACACCGGCCGATGCTGAGATCATTCTAAGACTTTATGAACTGCGCACCGAGGCGGTGATGCGCCAGGCGCGCGCCTGGGTCGGCGGCGAGTTCTGGCCTCAAACGGCGGACGAATTCTACGCCGTCTACGAAAACCCGCGCGATCCCCACAATCCCTGGCTGCGCCAGGTGCTCACCTATTGGGAGATGGCGGCGGCGATGGTCCTGCACGGCGCAGTCTCCGCGGAGCTGTTTGTAGACTGCAACGGCGAGGGGTTTTTCCTGATGGCGAAGTTCTCGCACATCCTGGAAGCGATCCGGGAGAAGAATCCCACCTTCTTCAACAAGACGACCGAGCTGATCAACCGCTTCTCGGCGGCGGCGCAGCGTTATGAAGCGACCCTGAAGCGCGTGGAGGCGACGCGCAGCACCCGCGCGGCGAAGTGAGAACTGCCGTAGACGCGGTGGATCGCAGTGTGAGCATCGGCGGGGCCATCCCAGCAGCCAAGTAACTCATCCGCGTCCGGCGAACCTGGTTGGTACTCGCCACGCCGCGCAAACTCTGGTAATGTCATATCGATTCCTCTTGCCCGGCCGGCCTGGACGCCATGCCCGGAGACAGGGGATGGTTCGACTGAAAGCTACCGGATCATCATGGCGCGAGCAATCTGGAACGGCAGAATCATTGCCGAGAGCGATCGAATCGAGGAACTGGATGGCGATGTCTATTTTCCGGAGTCCAGCCTCAAACGCGAATTCTTTCGGTCCAGCTCCACCACTTCTACCCATCCCTTGAAAGGCCAGGCGCGATTCCTGACCGTCGTGATCGACGGGCAAGACAACCAGGACGCAGCCTGGTACTATCCCGATCCCAAGCCGCATGCGCGCAAAGTGAAAGGCTACGTCGGCTTTTGGCGCGGCGTGGAAGTGGAGAAAGACAGGGAGCAGGGAACATTGAATAAGGAGTAGGCGCGAAACACGAGCGCTGAACCTGAAAAATCCAGCGAAATCACTTGCTCCCGTTCACGGCCGCAGTACGACTCCGCCCTCTGTAGCTCAGAAACCGTTCTGGCCGCTGGAAATCTACTCCACGCTGGCTAATCCCTGTCGTTCAGTACGCCTGCAACTGATCCAAAGGCAACCGCACGCGGAAGCAGGTCGACCCCGGCTCCGACTTCACGCTCAAATGGCCGCTATGCTTGCGCACGATGCGCATGGCGTTGTCGAGGCCAAGGCCGAGTCCCTTGCCGGGCGCCTTGGTGGTGAAGAACGGCTCAAAGATGCGCTCCTGCAGCTCGGGGGGAATTCCCGGCCCGGTATCCCAAATCTCCACCAGCAGCATATCGCCCTCAAGCCTGCATGCAACGCGCAAGCGGCCATTGTTGCCGAGCGCGTCGAGCGCGTTTTCGATCAGCGCCGTCCACACCTGGTTCAGCTCTCCGCTGTATGCGCTGATGCGGGGCAGGTCTGGCTGGTAGTCGCGCTCGATTTCAATGTGACTCATCCGCGAGCGCAGCATCTGTAGCGTTGCGTCCAGGCCGGCCGGCACATCGACCTCGAGGATCGGGGCGCGGTCCATGTTGGAGTAGTCCTTGACCGCGCCGATGAGGTCGAAGATGCGCGCAGTCGAATTCACAATAGTCTCCGCCGCACGAGCCGAGCGCAGGTAGCGAGCGAAGTACTGCAGCGCCACGCAACACTCGCCCGGGCTGAGAAACCCACGCAGTTCGTCAAGGTCCGCCGTGGTCACGCGCTGCTCGGCCAGTTGCGCCGCCACTTCCCAGGCGTCACCGCATCCGACGCCGTTAAGCCAGGCCCGAAGCGATTCCTCGCGGCCAATGAACCCGAGGGCATCGGTTTCGGCAGGCGGGTCGAGCGACTCGCCGGTTCGCGAGAAGATACTCTCCTCCCAAGCCACGGTCCTCTCCATCTGTTCTCCGGTGAGGCGCAGAGTGATCAGCTTAATGCGATTGCTGCGGTTGGCGCGCAGTGCAGCGAGCAGGGTCGCCGAGGCGCGTTGCGCGGCCGAAGCCGGATTGTTGAGCTCATGCGCCAGATTCCCAGCCAGTTGGCCCAGAGCCGCGAGCTTCTCAGCCTGTTGTTCAATGCGGGTGACTTCGCGCACGCGATCAAGCAATGTGGAGACCACGCGCTGCGTCATGGAAGGAATCGCGTTGAGCATCTCAGGAAAGACCGAGCGGTGAACCAACAGCGTCCACACCGGCGAGACTGCGAATCCCTGCCCGCCGTAGCTCTTCATGCGCGAGAAGGGAAGTATGCCTGTCATCTGCCCGGCGCGACCGATGAACAGGGCCATCGGGCTGCCGCGCTGGCGGCGCACGTGAATCTCGCCTTTGAGAATGAGGACCATGTGTTCGGCGGGAGCGCCTTCTTCAAATAAAGTGTCCCCTGGATTGGCGATGTATTCCTGGCCGTGGCGCGCCAGCCACAGACGGTCCTCGAGCGGCAAACCATGCAAGGGGCCGATGTGGTCGATGGCTTCCGCGATCTCTTCTAGCGGTGTGGGTGTGGCTGGCGGAGTGACAGTGGGGGCAAGCATCGGGGGACCTCCGGTGTTCAACGACAGAATAGCCGACGGGCACAGAAGAAAGATGAAAGCTAGGGGAGTTCTTTCGCGGCGCCTGCATGCACAGAAGCGACTATAAGCTCGGTCGGCGCCGGTTCGACCGTTTGCGCAACGTTCCAGGCGTCCGCAACGATGTAGAGCGGCCGCCCCTTGCTTTCCTCAAAGATCTTGGCAACGTACTCTCCCAGAATGCCGACAGTGATCAGCAGAGCGGCGTTGCTCATGCAGAGCACGATTCAAGATTGGAGCCATGATTTCCAAGACGAAGCCATCGACCTTGATGGTATCGCCTGCGGGGCAAATTCGGGTATATTGTGTCGAAGCCGGGAGGCAAAATCGGAATGCCAACTGAAACGAGCCTTGCATGATCAAGCGGATCGCTCAAGCGTCGGGCTTTGCCGCAATTCTCCTTCTGCCCAACTACATTGACATGACGAATTCCGCCGGCGATGAGCGCATGCGCGTCCCGGTGCCGCTTACAAAAATTGCGCTGGCTCAAATCACCGATCTAGCAATTGTGGCCTTTGTCTTCCTCACCTTGATGGCAATTCTTCGCAAACTTAAGTCGTGGCCAAAGTTGCGCTGGGTCTTGATGGCCGCCCTGCCTCCGTTCCTGTTGGTGCGCAATCTCAACGTGTTTCCATTCGAAGTTCCCAATGCAGCGGTACTCACCGCAAGCCTGCTGTGGATCGCCTTACTCGCGTTTCTCATTCTGCTTGCACCCGCGATCGCAGCCAAACTTCGAAGAGCGGGCAGCGCCGTCCTAACCGGATTTGCTGTATTTGCATTGGTCATGACGTGGCAATTGGTTCGCGCGGCGGCTTGGCGCCCAGGTCCGCGTGCCTATGTGACGCCTATTCCAACGCAGCCCGCAAACAAGCCACGCCTCATCTGGATTCTCTTCGACGAGCTATCCTACAAACCCACGTTTGAATCCCGCGACCCGTCACTCCATCTGCCAAATTTTGACCGCCTGCGCAGTGAGAGTACGCTCTACACCGAAGTGACGCCGATCGCTTACTGGACCAATCAGGTAGTTCCGAGCCTGCTCCTGGGCCGCGTGGTCACTGACATCACCTATACCGCAGACAACCGCTTCCTTGTGCGGACCGAGGACGCCCCGCATTGGCAGCCCTTCGATGTCAGTGCGTCCCTGATGGGCATGGCGAAGCAGCGCGGCGTGACAACTTCGATTGTTGGGTGGTATATCCCTTACTGCCCGGTCTTTGCAGGTATGGCGTCGGAGTGCTATTGGAGCAACGATAGTGTGCAGAACCGCGGGCCTACCTCGCTCGACGCCAGCTTTTCTGAGAATGTCTGGTTTCCGCTGCGCATTCTGGCCGAGCAATTCACAGTCCCAGGCAAGGCCTGGGCGGATACTGCGGCTTGGAAATCCGCGGGTCATATTTCAGCGGTTAAGGACGTGAGCCAGCATGCGCTGCAAACGCTCGCTTCGAGCCAAGCCGATCTCATCTACATCCATCTTCCTGCGCCGCACCCTCCAGAGTTTTGGGACCGGCACAAAGGCACGTTCGCGCCTGGAGGGTCGTATCTCGATTCGCTCGATTATTCCGACAGATTGTTGGGTCAGATACTCGATCGACTCGAGGCGCAGCCGCGCTGGGCAACAACAACCCTGATTGTTGAGGGAGACCACTCCTGGCGTACGCAGATGTGGCGCCCGCTGCCGGGCTGGAGCGCCGAAGATGAGCGCGTTTCGCACGGAGGGCAGTGGGATCCGAGACCGGTCCTGCTCATTCACGCGGCAGGTGAGCAACGCCCTGAAATTGTTAATAACCCAACTAGCCTGATGTTCGTGCATGATTTCGTTGCCGCGCAAATCCAATCCATCGCTCGATAGCCTTTGCGCACCGTGGCGCAATTTCGCTTTTGCGTCCTGGAGGCGGATGTGTGCCATGGAGGCCGACGCACATGGGGTGCAGCCGGGGACCAGGCTACTGCCGGCGAAGTCCGGCGAGAAGGCGTCCGAGAAGCTTAGCTGGTGCGCCAATCGCTGGAGGATAGAGATGTTCCGCGAGGCCCTGAAGTCGGGCTGTAAAGTTGAACTTGCGAAGTTGGGGACTGCGGAGCGAGAGCGATCGGAAAGGAACCGGACCACCACCTTGTGAGGATCTTTAGAATTCAAGTAGCACCAAATGGGGAGATTCCTGTTGCGTACTCTGATTCGCAGTCGTCTGCGGTCTGTGCCGGTTCCGGTGTGGATGGCGCCGATCGCGTTGGTCCTTCGGTTGGCAGCGATTCCGTTCAACAGTTTTTCTTTGAGGATTTGATGGATGCCAACCAGATCCACGCCTGGGAGCAGGGGAGTGTAGCGCGTGCGTTGCTGGCCGGCCAGGGCTTCGGCAGCCCGTTCATTTCTACCCAGCCGTCGGCGATCATGCCACCGGTCTATCCGCTGATCGCGGCGCGGTTGTTCCACCCAGGGTTTGAACGCGATGCGGTGCCGATGCGCGGCTATTTGGATTGAAGTATGGAATTGCCCTCTACGCGCCCCGGCTGTCCAGCCTTCGCTCGTTTGAGGGCAAGGGCTCCCGCGACCGCAAGGACCACGATTGCCGGCTCGATGGGCTGCCGATAATCCATCAGCGGATAGGTTATATAGTAGGCCAGAGGGAAGACGCCGATGAGTACCAGATAGGGCAACGCGGCAGCCCTGTTCCTGCTCCAGAGACGGCGGGCGCCGCGCAGCATCAAGAGCGTAATGACGCTACAGTAAAATATATTCCCCGGGTCGTAAGGCTCACGTTGTAACTCGTCCCGGGATAAGCTCCAGAAACCGGTCCAGTAATAGATGAAGCGGCGCAGGGTCTTCTGTGCGATAAATAGCGGATGATCTTCTATGCTGTCGATGGCCAGAGCGTGCTTGTCATTCAGATAGGCCTTTTCGCCCATGGAGAGGAATTTGTTCATCTCCGCCGGATTGCTGGCCGGATGCGGAGAAACCGGATTCAGGGAGGCATCCCCATAATTGCCGGAGTAAAACTCAAGCCAGAAGTTGTCGCGCACCGGACAGATGACGCCGAGCGCGCGATAGTTACGGATGGTCCACGGGGTGAGCACGAGGAAGAACGTGAGCATGGTGAGCGCGCCGTTCAGCACCCAGCGCTTGCCCGCTTTATGCGCCTGCCATAAAGCAAATCCGAGGAGGAACGGCAGCGTGGACATGACGGAGGCGTTGGAGTGCGCGGTAAGTCCGTAGAGCGCGCCAAAGCCGATCCACGCCAGCGGTTTGGCGGACTGATGAATACGCTGAGCGATGCAGAAACACGTGGTGAACAGCAGGCCGGTCAATGCATATTCCCAAACGCGGCCGGCAGAGAAGTAAATTGCAAAGGGATAAAGCGCCCACACCCAGGCGGCGATTTTGGCGGCGCGAGGACCGAGCGAGTACTTGGCGCTGAAGTAGACGGGAATGCAGGTCAGCGTTGAGAACAAGCTGTTGATGGAAAGAATGACGAACGCCGAGGTGAGGGAATAAACGCCAAAGAGGCGGAAAACAAGGGAGAGCAGCCAGGGATAAAGCGGGGACATGATTGCGGTGGGCCCGCTCCAGGGATAGTAGGGCGAGGAGAAGCCGTGTCCGCTGGCCAGCGCGCGCGCGATCCAGCCCATCTCCCAGCCGAAGCTCTCGTAGAATTTGTCGGCGTCGGGTAGCGACCGGTAGGTGAAGAAGACCACCACCATGCGAATGGCCAAAGCAGCCGCCATCGCAGGAAGAATCTGGCGGAGCCAACCAGCCTGACTCGGCGGCGGCCCGGAACTGTCTTCAGGACCGGAAATTGGTTTGTTCTTCACGTGTGAAATCAAGGTTGAATGCGATCGGTTCACTCAATTGTTTCATATGCAGACTATCGTTTGCGGTCGCCGGCGGCATCTTTAGAGAAACGGATTTCTCTGAGCGCGGGATCCGGCGCGAGGTGTGCGCTCCCCGATTGCGCCTTCGATCCCGCACAACTGCTGCGTAGCAACGCGTAGTAGACTGAGCCTTGGTTTTTTCTAGGGGAGCCTGCTCGATGCAGATTACGTTTGCCGCCTCGGAGTGCACGCCATTCGCCAAGACCGGCGGTCTGGCTGACGTAGTGGGCGCGCTGCCTCGTGAGCTGGTCAAACTCGGGCACAATGTCACGGTCTTTCTCCCGATTTATGCGCGCGTGCGGCGGCACATCGAGGGCGAGCCGCGTTACGCGATTCAATCGCTCACCATTCCCTTTCGCTCCTACAACCGCTTCGTCGGCGTGGTCGACGCCGGCCTCCGTGACGGGGTGCAGTATTACTTTATCGATTGTCCAGAACTCTTTGACCGCAAAGAACTTTATGGGCCAAGAGGCGCCGACTACACTGACAACGCCGAGCGCTTTGGCCTTTTCTGCCGCGCTGTCATCGAGGCTTCGAAACGGCTTGGCGTGCCGCACGTGTTTCACGTCCACGACTGGCAGGCCGCGCTCATTCCCGTCTACCTTCGTACGACTTATCTCGCCGACCCTGATTTGCGCGGCGCTGCCTCGGTGCTGACTATTCACAACGCCGCGTACCAGGGCGCGTTTCCACCCAAAACCACCGAGGAACTGCTCCTTCCCTGGGAAGTTTTCACGATGGATAAATTGGAGCAGTACGACCACTTCAACTTCCTCAAAGGCGGGGTGGTGTTCTCTGACCTGCTGACAACAGTCAGCAAGAAGTACGCCGAGGAGATTCAGACCCCGGCGTTTGGCGAACAGCTCGACGGCATTCTTTTGAAGCGCGCAGCCGATCTGCACGGAATCCTGAACGGCGTTGACTACGCGCTTTGGAACCCGGCCACGGACGGCAATCTTGCCGCGCACTACACGCCGGAAGATCTTGAAGGCAAGCGCGCCTGCCGCGCCGATCTGCTGCATGCCTTCGGACTGGAGAACGTGCCGGAAGCGAGCCCGGTGATCGGAATCGTCTCGCGCTTCGCCAAACAGAAAGGCTTTGACATCCTGGCCGAGATCGCGGAGGAGATTGCCGAACGCGATGTTGCGGTGGTGGCCCTGGGAACCCACGACCCGTACTACGAGAATCTATTCCGCGGCTGGGCCTTTCGCCATCCGGCTAACATTGCGGTGCAGATTCGTTACGACGAGGCGCTGGCGCACAAGATCGAGGCCGGCTCTGACATGTTTCTCATGCCGTCGCATTACGAGCCGTGCGGCCTGAACCAGATCTACTCGCTCAAGTATGGAACGGTGCCTATCGTGCGCGCCACCGGCGGCCTCGACGACACCATCGAAGAATGGGACGCGAAGAAGGGCACCGGCACGGGCTTCAAGTTCGAGGGGTTCGATTCCAAGGACCTGCTCGCCGAAATCGACCGCGCGATCGAAGCCTTTCGCGATAAGAAGAGCTGGACTGAGTTGATGCGCAACGGCATGACGCGCGACCACAGCTGGTCCGGGCCTGCCAAGGAGTACGTGCGCGTGTACGAGGAAGCAGCGCGCCGCAAGGTGGAAGAGCCTTTGAGAAATACAGCCATTGTCTCATCTTGCTGACAAATTGACTCATATAGTGTATATTTTCTCAATAGGGAGGTCCAAATGCCATCTCTATTGGAAGAAATCGACGTAGGCTGCGCAGCAGAGGTCTTTTTGGCAACGGCACTTCTTCACCGGGAACAGCCACAGCGCACTGACTTTACAATCCAGGAGATTGTGGACCGCGCAGCGCGGGAGAACGTAGCTGGGAGACTGCGTTCCGGCGTTAATGTCCACGCCTCGCAGCACTGCGTGGCGAATCGGGCGCCAAATCCGGCAAAGCACCGGATGCTGTTTGCGACAGGAAAGCACACGAGGCGACTCTTGTTAGCTGGTGACGAGGTGCATCCGGACCGGACCGGCAAGATTTTTCCGGATGGGGGCGAGGTTCCGGAGAAGTATTTACCACTCTTAAATTGGGCGAAGAAAAGATATGAGGAAGGCGGTTCCAGGACGATTCCGCAACCAGGGACGAAAGATTTGGAGCAGCAAAACGCAACTCAACAAGCGCCGGAGACACCGCATCGATGGCTGGAATCGCTGCTGGAGATGGAGGGGTTGGGAAAGGAGTACTGGAAGGATGTGGATCCCGACGAATATGTACGCAAGTTGCGCGAGGGTTGGGAGTGAGCCGCATTTTTCTCGACACCAATTTCTTTATCTACCTGTACGAAGGCCAAGGCCAACAGGCGGCGAGGGCGCGCTATCTGAGCCGCGCTTTCATCGGGCGCAGAGATGAGATTCTTACCTCGGTCATGACCCTCGGAGAAGTACTTGTTGCGCCCCTGAGCAAGGGGGACTTCGCCCTCGCGCAGCGATACCGGCAGCTTTTCAGGGGCCAGGGAATCACCGTGTTGTCTTTTGTCGAGCAAGCCGCTGAGGCATTCGCTCGGATTCGCATTGGAGGGGCTGTCAAGCCGCCGGACGCGATTCAACTCGCAACTGCTGGGACCGTGGGTTGCGATCTCTTCCTGACAAATGACGATCGGCTTCAGGGAATCACTGTTCCAGGGATACACTTCATTACCTCGTTTGAAAAAGCACCCATCTGAACATTCGGTGCAGGCCTCTCTGCTAACCTGTGGACTCTTGCAAGATAAACTTTACCTGGAGGTTGGTGATGCACATTCGGTGGATGGCAATTTGTTGTTTGTTGGGGCTGGGTTCGATGGTGGCGGCGGCGCATGCGGGTGTCGCTGCGAGCGGGCCGGCGGCCGGGACGATTGCCGCCCCTGCGGATGCCCTCGATTCGCAATTGAGCATCATTGAATTCGAGATGATGGGCGCGGTGAAGGCCATGCCGGCCGACAAGTTCGACTTCGCTCCCAGCCAGGCGATCTTTGTGCCGGGCCAGAAGACAGAGTTCGCGACGGTGAGGACGTTTGCACAGCAGGCAACGCACGTGGCGCAGGCCAACTACTTTTTCTATAGCTCCGTCAGCGGACTGAAGCCGGATGTGGATCCGGAGGGGCTGCCGAAGCTAACCAAGAAAGACGACGTTGTGGCCGCGCTGGCAGGCTCGTTTGCCTTTGCGCACAAGGCCATCGCCACGCTGACGCCGGCCAACGCGTTTGAGGTGGTCAAATTGCCGGAGCCTGGCATGTGGACGCGCGGAACGCTTGCGGCGTTCGGTGTTGCACACGCGTTCGACCACTACGGCCAGATGGTGGAGTATCTGCGGATGAACGGGATTGTGCCGCCGGCCAGCGCGAGATAGCTGCAAGTGTTGAAGACGCTGGCCAACGCGCTCGACACAGCAGAAATCGCGCGGCGCATCGAATCGATCGGTCCCACAAGCCGACGCCGATGGGGAAAGATGACTGTTGGCCAGATGATCTGCCATTTGAGCGATGCGTTTCGCGTGGTGCTTGGCGATAAGGCTGCGATGCCAGTCAAGAATCATTACAATGGGCCGCTCATGAGGTGGTTGGCTTTGTGGCTTCCGCTGCCGTGGCCGCGCGGCGTCCCCACCGTGCCGGAGTGCGATGGCAACATTGGAGGAACTCCACCGGCGGAGCTTGAGCGCGACAAGCGCGAGCTTCTCGCATTGCTGCAGCGGTTCCGAGCGCAGCCCAACGAAGTTGTGCAGCACTCGCATCCGTTTCTTGGACAAATGACCGAGAAGGAATGGATGCGATGGGGGTATCTGCACGCGGACCATCATCTGCGCCAGTTCAGCTCTTAAGCACGAACGCACATCCGAATCTTCAACACATCCTCGACAATGTCCGCGGCCTGCTCGAGCCCGTCGATCTCGGACATGGCGGCCTGTATTTTGCGCGCCGCGCGTCGATAGGATTCATCCTCGAGGACTGCTCGCACGGCGGAGCGCAGGCGTTTTGCGTTTGCTTTGCGCGGCGGCACCACGACGCCTGCTGCGTGCGCTCGGACGCGCGCTGCAACTCCCGGCTGGTCGTTGCCCAATGGGATACACACCAGCGGCACGCCCTCGGCAAGGGACTCCAGAACGGTATTCACTCCGGCGTGCGTAATCACCACCGAGGCTCGCTTGACGATCTCCAACTGCGGAGCGAATCGCACCACCAGCGGATCGCCGCTGAGAGCGCCCAGCCGAGCCGGCTCGAGGCCGCCGCCCAGCGAGATCACCAGTTGGACATTCAGTCCCGCGCATGCGTCGGCGATTTTGCGGAAGATCTCCCGCGACCGATTCTGCAGCGTGCCGAGAGATGCGAACACAAGTGGGCGGCCATCCAGCCGGTCCCATGGAAAGTCCACAGCGGGCCGCTGCCGAGCGTCAACAAACGGCCCCGTGTAATAGAGGTGCGGAGGCAGAGGTTCGATGTCAAACTCAAACGCCCGCGGCAACTGCGTGATCTGCGCGAGCTTCGATAGTCCGTCTTCCGGAACCCCCACCTTCAGTCCCCACGCCGCGCGGTATTCGTTGACTCCGTCAAAGATTGGCGCCGCTACGCGAGTGAGGACGCGAATGGCAATCTCATTGCGCAGGCGGGCCCACCATTTCTGGCTTCCCGACCAGCCGAAGTAAAACGGTGGATACCGATTGTCATTCACCAACGGCGGAATGAGCGCGAGCGACACGAAGGGCAGACCAAGATATTCCGCGACGTTGTTGGCCATTTCGGTTTCATCGATTAACAAGGCGTCCACGTTAACGCTGCGAACCGCCTCAGGTCCGTCGCGAAGCACCATTCGTGCGGTGTTGCTGATCCGATCCATCGTGAAGCGGAGGACCTCGAGAGCCGTCATCTCGCCCAATTGATGGTCAAGTTTTCCGAGCGTTCCCGGAGGGTAGTCGCTCTGGCCAATCAGGCAGAAATCGATTCCTGCAGCCTTTACGCGGGACTCCACATCGGCCACTCCGAAGATCACAACCGAGTGCCCGCGCTCCTGCAGGCGGCGAGCCAGCGCGGCCAATGGGTTCAGATGCCCCGTCCCCGGAAAACAAAATGCGCCAAGCCTTGCCATGCATCACCATGCTAATCGAATCAAGCGGGGTTGAATTAATGCAATTCGTTTCGGGTCGCGAAGCTCACGACTTCCCCAGAGTTCGGGGTCTGGCCGGATTGAACAGCGGGCGGCATCTAGCGAGCGGCTGCGCGGTTCAGCGTTTCACGGGCGAAACTGATGCGCAGGCGGGTTTTGGTGGCCTTTGCGAAACGCTCGAGCGTGCGGGTCGAAGGCAGGACCTTGCCGCTTTCGAGGCGCGCGATTACGGCCTGAGTGGTCCCCATCGCTTTTGCGACCTGCCGCTGGGTCATATCGGCGTCGGCTCGAGCCTTGATCATGGCGGAGGCGAGAGCGAATTCCGCTTCCAGCGCGTTGTAGGCTGCAACGTACTTCGGATCCTTCTTCCACTTCTTGAACGAGTTTTCCACGGGGATGAATTTCGTCTTCATTGAACGTCCTTCGCCTTCTTCAGTGCCGACTGGCTCCCAGGTCTCAAAATCGAGACTTGGGAGTCCCGCCAGCGCGCAAGACCGAAATTATTGTGCCTTTTGTTTGCCCATGATCACCGCTGGAACCCCGAGATCCATTCCCGAAACGCGGAATGCACTTTGCAGCAAATCGTGCGCATCGATTCTTAAGTCGCTTGGAGAGAAAATAGAATCTTGGCGCGCCTGCGAATTCCTTACGATATCTCGCATCGCTTGGACGTCCCATAAGTGGTCCGATGCACCTTTAGCCTGTTTGAACGAGACGAATCCCTCAAACAAATGGAGGTCAGGATTCAATTGCGCGTCGTGAATGCCGCGAAGCACGTAGAGCGCGGCCGTCATGACCATGCAACCGACGCCAAAGTACCAGTACCTAACTTGGCGTTCCTGTCGCTCAATACGCCTTCCCTTTGGGTTGCCGACCGCGTCGAAGCAGACAGAGAGCGGTGCTTCAATTACAAGGTTGACCTGATCGCTACACCCGCGAATTCGCTCGATGACCTGCGTCTTGGTCGCGCCGAATGAAAGGCACGACGGGTCCTCGTCGCCGAACGCAAATCCGCATGTTGGGCGAGCACTCGAGAAGCCGATGTCGAGGAAAATCCAATTGCCGTCTCCCCATAGCACCTGCGATTTGGTTCCTGCAGAAATCACGCCCGCACCTCCCAAGCCGAGTACGCTAGTTGTGCTTACCCTTCCATTCCTCGTACGGCCCCTGGAAATCCTCAATTCCTTCGTCATGGAAGACCCACAATCGCGTCGCCACTTCATCGATCAGATCGTGATCGTGGGTGACCAACAGAACCGTGCCCTCGTACCGCTGCAGCGCGATGTTCAGCGCGTTGATGGCTTCAAGGTCGAGGTGGTTGGTCGGCTCATCAAAGATAAGAATGTTGGGCTTGGTCAGAATGAGTTTGCAGAAGGCGAGCCGCGCCTGTTCGCCTCCCGACAAAGCTTTCGTCGGCTTGGAGCCCTCCTCACCGGAAAAGAGCATCTGGCCCAGGATGCCGCGAATGTCCTCGATGTGCGCGCCGGGGTTCCATTGGTGCAGCCAGTCGGCCACGGTGAGGCCAGGCTCGATCGTCGCGCCTACGTCTTGCGGAAAGTAGCCCACCTGCGCCTCGTGTCCCCAAAAAACCGATCCGGAATCGAGCGTGAAGCCCTTCTCGGCCAGGCCTGGATAGTTGGCCAGCAGACTCTTGAGCATGGTGGTCTTTCCTGCGCCGTTGCGGCCCATCAGGCAGATCTTCTCGCCACGCAGGATGTTGGCGGTAAATCCATCGATGACTTTTAGATCGTCGTAAAACTTCGAGAGATGCTTGAGCTCAAGGACGTGCTTGCCGCTGGGCCGAATCTGATCGAATTTGATGTAGGGCCGCTGGATGTTAGAGCGCGCCAGCTCGTTGGTCTGGAGCCGCTCCACTTCCTTGCGCCGGCTCGTCACCTGGCTGGACCGCGTTCCCGCGGCGAACCGCGCGATAAACTCGTTAAGCTGAGCGATCTTCTTTTCGCGTTGTGCGATTTGCGACTCCAGCGTCGAGCGAATCTGCGTCTTGGCCATCACCATGTCGTCGTAGCCGCCGGTATAGGTGATGATCGTCTGGTAATCGATGTCTGCGGTGTGCGTGGTGACCGAATTGAGAAAATGCCGGTCGTGCGAGATGGCGATCATCGTGCCGTCGTAGCTGGATAGGAAATCTTGCAACCAATGGATGGAGTCGAGATCGAGGTAGTTTGTCGGCTCGTCCAGCAACAGCGCGGGCGGTTTGCCGAAGAGCGCCTGCGCTAGCAGCACGCGTACCTTTTGCCCGCCCTGCAACTCGCCCATCTTGCGGTTGTGCAGCGGCTCGGAAATGTCCAGGCCGTCGAGAAGCACGGCGGCGTCGCTTTCGGCCGTATAGCCGTCCTCATCGCCGATCGTGCCTTCCAGCTCGCCCAGCCGCATTCCATCCTCGTTGGACATTTCGGGCTTGGCGTAGATGCGGTCGCGCTCCTCGAGCGCCGCCCAAAGCGGCTTGTTGCCCATGATGACCGTGTCGATGACGCGATAGGCGTCGAATGCGAACTGATCTTGGCGCAACACGCCCAATTTGCGCGGGCGCACCACCGTGCCCTTCTGCGGCTCCAGTTCGCCGGCAAGAACCTTCATAAACGTGGATTTCCCGGAGCCGTTCGGCCCGGTTAATCCGTAGCGGCGCCCCGGCGTAAAGGCTGTGCTGACGTCTTCGAAGAGGACTTTCGAGCCGTAGCGCATGGTGACATTGCTGACACTAATCATTCTTTGCTTTTGCTTCCTATGCCCAAGCCACAGCCGGGCTGCCGCGCCGGTGGGCCGGATTAGGCCGGATTGATTTGTAATTCACGAGAAGCGTGCGGGCAAGCAGCTACTCAAGAAGACTTCGGCTCTTATATTTTCTCACGAGCGTGCGGGTACGCAGACCAGCCCGGTCCGCGTCCTCTGGAGAAGTGAGTCCGGAGCTTCTGCGCTCGAAGTGCCGATTCCTACTGCGTGGGCGGAACAGCATACTTTCCGGATTTGGCGTACAGCCAGTCGCCGCCATCGGCTGGGTTGGCGGGGTCTTTAATCACGTCATAGAGCATGGTGACGGGCGCGAAACATTGGCGGTAGATGAGGCCGACATCGGCGCCGTGGTTGGGCGTGGGGATGTTCACGCCGAACATGAAATAGGCGGGCGGATTGTCGATGCGCAGCATGCCGTTGTGGATCTGATTTGTGATCTCGTGAAGTCCGCCGCCGGAATACGTTGAGGTGCCGTCATTGCCTACGCCAAATACGTAATGTGGCGGAGTCGGGTTGTTTTGGTCGTAGGTAGTATCGATGGCAGCCTGGTACGCGCGGTTGATAGGCGCCATGGTTTTGGCGGCAACCACGCGGAGAATGATGGAGCATGAGTTCGTCGAGCCCGGTCCGTAAATGCCGTTCACGTAGTTTGCGGCGTCGTCTCCGGTCTCGTCCGCAATCAGTTCAGCCGGGGTCGGCGGCGGCTTGACGCCTGCGCATGACGCGGGCAGAACAAACAGCGACGCGGGCGGCGTTGCGAATGAGACTTTGGTGATGTCGACCATCGTCATCGGAGCAGTCCCCGCAGCGCTCAGCTCAGCACGGATCACCAGGCTGTCCTTCATGTCGATCCAGGCCTTCACGTTGGCGCCCTGCGAGGCGCCGGCAAAGACCTGCGTCGCGATGCCATTGATGGTCTCTGCGCCCACGAGCTTAATGTCGCCCTTGGCGATTTCGCTGGAGAGATCGGCGGTCGAGGCAAAGGGATCGCCCCAATCGCCGGAGAAGGTGCCGGCGCCGCACGTGATCGGATTGGCGTCCGGGTCCCACGCGTAAGAAGTTCCGGCCTGAAGGTCGTAGAGAGTGAAGGATCGGCTGGCCGGAGTTCCGCTCTGCGCTGGTTGTTTCATCTCCATCAAAGCCCTTGAGCCGCTGCGGTAAATGATGGATGTGGACCCAGGCGCGCCGCTCGACTCAGTGATGGTGTATGCGGTCGGCGGAGCTTGCGCCATCAGCAGCGAGGCGAATACAACCGGGCCGAGACAAGCGAGGAATCGCGGAGTTGACACAGGAAAAACTCCCTTTGAGCGGGATGAATGAATCCGAATACAAGGGGCCGACTATGCGCGAAGAGAAGCAACCTGAGAGAAACACGATCATATTTACCGGAGTAGTGTTCGTCAAGACGCGAAAAAACGCGAATGGCCGGACCGCCGCGGCTCAAAAGACTTCGCGGAGTTTCGCGAAGGCATCGAGCTCGATGAGGTGCTGGCCTTCGGGCGCTTTGTCGACGGCCGCGTGCTCCAACACCCAGGTGTCCTTGTGAAAGAGAAACACCGCGTGCAGGCCGGCAGCGAGCGCGGGATTGATGTCGCTTTTTGGGCTGTTGCCAATCATCCAACTAGTGTGCGGCTTGAGTTCGTGCCGCGCGATCACGGCGCGATACGTAGCCGGGTCCTTCTCGGCCGCAATCTCGACAGCGGCAAAGTATGGTGCGAGGCCCGACCGGGCGAGCTTGTCGGCTTGCTCGGCGTGATTGCCTTTGGTCATCACGATCAGGTGGTGCCTCGCGGCGAGCTCTTTGAGCGTCTCTGCCACGCCGGGCAGCAGCTCAATCTCCTGCTCGGCGATGGACTGCGCGAATCCGCGAATGCGCTCGCGTTTTTCGTCCGTCACCGGCGCCGGACTCAGCCGCTCAAAGCAGTCCACGAGTGACTGCGTGAAGCTCGATAGTCCGTAGCCGTGCGCCAGGATGGTTTCCCGCTCGACAGCATTCAGCGTCTGCCGCACTGCAGATGGCGTGTACTCCTTGTGGTCGAGAAAGCTGATGAACGCGGCGATCGCGCGCTCGAAGTAGATGTTGTTTTCCCAAAGCGTGTCGTCGGCGTCGATGAGCAACGTCTGACCGGCAGGGAAGCGGGGCATGGATCGAGAATACTCGCTGATGCTTGGTCGCCTCCATAGGGAGGCGCCCGTTCAGGCGCCCAGTTCGTTGCGAATGGCGGCGGCAATCGCTTCTGCATGGCGCCGCATCGCCTCTTCGCTCTCCGCCTCGATCATCACTCGCGCCAGAGCCTCGGTTCCCGAGTAGCGAATCACCACGCGCCCTGTGTCCTTCAGCTCTGCTTCGGCTGCGCGAATCGCGTCGACGACGGCGGGGATTGTTTCGAGCGGCTTCTTCTCGCGCACCTTCACGTTGACGATGACCTGTGGAAAAACTTTGAGATCCGCAGTCAGCTCGCCGATCGATTTGCCGGTACGCGCGATCAAATCCAGCACAACAAGCGCGGTCAGCAGACCGTCACCCGTCGTAGCCAGGTGCGGAAAAAGAATGTGCCCAGACTGCTCGCCGCCCAGAGCCGCATTCTCCTTCTGCATCATTTCGAGCACATAGCGGTCGCCCACCGGTGCGCGCAACATGCGAATTCCGCTGTGCTTCAGGGCGGCCTCGAGTCCCATGTTCGACATCGTTGTCGCAACGACTACGTCGCCCGTCAACATGCCGCGGGCCTTCAGATCGCGCGCGGCGATCAGCAGAATAGCGTCGCCGTTGATCACGTTGCCCTCGGCGCCGGCCAGCATGCAGCGGTCAGCGTCGCCATCGAACGTCAGGCCAAGGTCCGCTCCGCGCGCCTTCACCTCGTGCGCCACATATTCGGGATGCAGCGCGCCGCACTGCGCGTTAATATTGCGCCCGTCGGGCGCGATGTTGAGCAGCGTGATGTCGGCGCGTCCATCGCCATTCAGCCGGCGCAGAAGCTCTGGCGCGATCGCCGCCGCGGCGCCGTTGGCGCAATCGGCGACAATTTTCAGGCCGGAAAGCGAGAGCCCCGGAACGCAGTCGACGAGGAACTGAATGTAATCGCTCTGAAGGGCAGCGTTGTCCTCGACGGGGGCGAAGCAGCTCGGGTCGGAGATCTTCACTTGCGCGGCGTGAAACAGAATCTCTTCTTCCATCGCCAGCTCTAGCGCATCAGGCAGCTTGAATCCGTCGGCGCCGAAGAGCTTGATGCCGTTGTCCTGCCATGGATTGTGCGAAGCAGAGATGACCACGCCGGCGTGGAACCCGTGAGTCTTTGTCAGAAACGCGATCGCGGGGGTGGTCACTACGCCCGCGCTTTCGACAATGGCGCCAGCCTGGCGCAGGGCTTCGGCCAGCGTTGCGGCAATCCAGGGGCCGGATTCGCGCGTGTCGCGCCCGAGAAGAACTCTCGGCCGCGGCGCAGTTTTGCGCAGAGAGTGCGCGAGTGCGAGTCCCACGCTGTAGATTGTCGTTGGATCCAGCGGAGCCTCGCCCGCAATTGCGCGAATGCCGTCGGTGCCGAAGAGTTGTCGTGCCCCGTTCGTGGTCATTTTGACGATCTCTTGCCTCGTTTGCCGGTTGTGGTCGCATGGGGCGCGCCGGATGAAACGGATTCGACGCGACTCGTGAACGATCCGTCGGCGAGCCGCGTGGTGAGCCGATCGCTTGAGCCGATTTGCGCCGTGGAGCGAATGAGCGCGCCCTCCGCCGAGAGAACCAACGCGTAGCCGCGGTCGAGCACAGCCAACGGCGAGAGCGAATGGAGCCTTGCATCGAATGCGCCAAGCCGTGCAGATGAAGACTCGATCAACCTTTCGAGGCTGCGGTTAAGGCGGGCGCGGAAGTCGGCGAGATGTGCACGCGCATGAGCCAGCTTCTGACGCGGGTCGTAATGCAGAACGCCGGCTGCAAGCTCGGCAATGCGATTCTGGCTTCGCCGCAGTTGATTTAGAACAGCAGCGTCCAACCGCTGCGACGCATCATCGAGCCGCTGCTCCAGCCGGAGCAGCAGCGTAGTCACGCGCGATTCGATACGGCTGAGGGGCAAATGCGTCAGTCGCTGCCGCGCCTGAAGAAGCTGAAAGCGCGCGGCGCGTTCCAGGCGGTGCGTTTGCGTGGCCAGGCGCTCGGCAATTTTGTGCTGTGCCTCGGTGATGAGCTCCGCCGCGGCTGATGGTGTAGGTGCGCGCAGGTCGGCGACGAAGTCCGCGATGGTGAAATCTGTTTCATGGCCGATGGCGGAGACAACGGGCAGCGGCGATGCGGCAATCGCACGCGCCACCTGCTCACTGTTGAAGGCGGCAAGATCTTCGAGCGATCCGCCGCCGCGCGCAAGAACAATCAGGTCGACGAGCTTGGTTGCGTTCAACTCACTAAGCGCGGCTTCGATCTCAGCAGGCGCAGATTCACCCTGTACGGAGACTGGAGAGAGCAACACATTCAGTCCGGAGTGGCGACGATTGACGATGTTCAGAAAATCCCGAATGACCGCGCCGGTGGGCGAGGTGATAATGCCCACGGTGCGCGGAAACATGGGCAGCGGTTTCTTGCGCTCAGCGTCGAAGAGGCCCTCGACTCTGAGCCGCTCCTTCAATTGCTCAAAGGCAAGTTGCAGCGAGCCTGCGCCCACCGGCTCCATCGTCTCCGCGACTAGTTGCATCTGGCCGCGCTGCTCATAGACGCTCACGCGGCCCCGCACGAGCACGTGCAGGCCGTCTTCCGGCCGAAAGCGGAGCAGCACAGCCTGACGCCGGAAGAGAACGATCGGCAACTGCGCCTCGGCGTCCTTCAGCGTGAAGTAGACGTGGCCCGATGGCGCGGGGCGGTAATTCGAAATCTCGCCCTCGACCCAAATGTCGCCGTACTCCTGCTCGACCAGTTCGCGCACCTGCGACACCAGCTCGCGCACGGGCCAGATGCGTCGCGACGGGCGTGGCTCTTCGAAGCGAAGCCCCAGCTGGGACGTCTCGTCGTGTTCTGACGCGAAAGGATCGTGCGGAATCACTGTTGATGAGTGTAATGGCTCAGGCGTCAACCGCTCGATTTGCTGCTCTCGATCCCCGTTTTGCGGCTCTCGATCATGGTCCGCAGCTCCGCAGCCAGGGCGGCTAGATGTTTGCCGGAGGCGGCGCCCTCAGCGGATTCGTGGGAAAACGCGACTTCAAGCTCGCGGGCAACATCTGTTCCATGCGTTAGGCTGAATGTGCCCAACACCCCGGCCAGTTTGTGGGCGGCGGCTTGCGCAGCCTCGCGGCTCGAATTGCTGAGCGTCTTCGCGGTGACGGCTACGGCTGCAACTTCCAGATTCGCAACCCGCTCCCGGATCTCGGGCAAAAACCTCACCCAAAGGCGGTCCATTGCCTGCTCAAGCGCCGCTTCCGGGGGAATTTCGGATTGAGCCGAAGTCTTCATCGCATTCCGCGGTCAGTTCCAGCCCAGCGCGCGCGAAATCTGCGCCGAGAGCGTGAGCGGATCGAAGGGTTTGAAGAGCACGGCTTCGACGCCCAAGTCGGCAAATCGACGCTGGTCCGTGCCCTGCACTTTAGCGGTTAGCAGCAGCACCGGAATACCAGCCGTCGCCGGATTCCTGCGCAGCTCTCGAAACGTGGCGGGACCATCCATCCCCGGCATCATTACGTCCAGCAAAATCGCGTCGGGATGTTGCTCGGCGGCGCGGGCCACTCCCTGCGCTCCGGAGCTGGCTTTGATCACTTCCCAGCCGGCCACGGTTTCCAGGCTGAGCGAGGCTACCTCTCGAATGTCGTCTTCGTCGTCGATGATCAGAATCTTGCGGCCCACGTTCGAACTCCCTCTAATCTCATTTTCAAGCGCAGCCGCAGCGTCTCGACGGCGCAGATCTGTCCAATTGGTTTATGAATTGGGTACCGCTGATTCGGGCATTGCGTCCTCTTCTGTTGTACGCGAAGAACGCAGCATCGTCAGCACCAGAGCTTCCAGTTGCTGCGGCTGCACGCGCGTCTTGGCGAGAAAGTAGGTCGGGCCGAGGGTCAACTGGCTTCGCTGCTCCGTTGAGAGCTCGCGGCCAGAGTAAACCACCAGCGGCAGTTGGGCCAGATTTTCGTGCTGGCGCAGCCAATCCGCGACATTAAAGCCGTCTCCGTCGGGTAGCCCTATATCGAGCAGCATCAGGTGCGGCTGGAAAGTCGAGCACGCTTTGATCGTCTCCTCGAGCGAATGCGCGGTTTGCACCTGGATGCTGTCGCGGGCGAAGACTTCGCTGATGACATTCGCCAGATCGTGGTCGTCTTCCACGATAAGGATGCGCGCCTTTTCGCCGGAGCCGCAGAGCACACGCGCCAGCTCGGTCAGCAGAGCGTCTTCGCGGAGAGGCTTGGAGACCCATCCATCCGCGCCCGCCGGTAGCTCCCGCGGATTCTCCGGGTCTTCCACGCTCAACAAAACAACAGGCGTGCGCGCGGATGCATCCATCCGGCGCAGAAGCGGCAAAATCTCCCAGCCGTTCATGCCGTCCAGCGAAGTATCGAGAAGAATGGCTTGCGGATCATTGCGCGCCGCGGACAAGGTTTGCTCGACCGTGGCTGCTTGCACCACGGAGTAGCCATGCCGCGCGAGTTGCGCCGCGATCCTCGGGCGCGAATCGGCGTTGGCGTCGGCCAGGACAACGGTGCCGTGGCCGGGTTCCATCTCTCCCCCGCCCGCAGCGGCCACGGGAGCTGGATGATAGGGCAGAAAGATGCGGAAGGTCGATCCGCGCACTGGATTGCGCTCGGCCCATATGCGGCCAGAGTGTTGCAGCACGATGGTTCTGCAGATTGCCAGTCCCAGGCCCGTTCCGCCCTTTTGCCGCGAGTCGGAGGCGTCGACCTGCTGGAAGCGGCCGAAGATCGCCTCCAGTTTGTCGGCGGGAATTCCGCGTCCATGATCGATGACCGAAAGAATCACGCCGGTAACGCCCGGCCGCAGCATCACGCTCACGGGTGAGTTCGGCGGCGAGAACTTGACGGCATTCGAGAGCAGATTGGTTATGACCTGCAGCAAGCGGTCGGAGTCGGCGGCAATCTCCACCTTGGTGGAGTCGTGAATCAACTGCACGCCCGCGGCGTCAGCCATTGGCTGCATATCCTCGATGGCCTGCGTTACGACGTCGGCTAGTTGCACGCTGCTGAAGGCAAGCGGCTCGCGCCCACTCTGGATCCGCTCCAGATCGAGGATGTCGTTGATCAGCCTCACCAGCCTGTCGGAGTTGGTCAACGCGATGCGCAGCAGATTGGTGGCCTTTTCGTTGGCCTCGCCAAGAATGCCCGAGCTGAGCAACCCCAGCGCTCCACGGATGGAGGTAAGCGGCGTGCGCAGCTCGTGGCTCACCGTGGAGATGAACTCATCCTTCATCCGGTCGAGGGCATAGCGCTGGCTGATGTCGCGGAAGTTCAGCACCGAGCCCGAAATACGGCCGTGCGCGCGGAGGGGAGTGAGAGCATACTCGGCAGGGAAGCAGGTGCCGTCGGCGCGAAAGATGTTTTCCTCGCCGCCGGTTGCGGTGGATTGTGTTGCCGCGCCGCGCAGCGGGCACTCTTCGCTGCATGCGCGATCTGTCCCCGCGGCGCCGTGCAGCAACTCATGCACCGGCTTGCCGATCAGCGCATCTACAGCCGCGCCCAGCAGCCGCCCGGCCGCGGGATTGGCAAAGGTCACCTTTCCCTGGCGGTCGAGCCCGCAGATCCCCTCGGCCACCGCATCCAGCAAAATTTCCTGTTGATGGCTCAGTTCTTCCACCCGCCCGCGCTCCTGCGTCCGCGCCAGCAATTGCCCCAGTGATGCCGCCGCCGTTTCGATCGCAGCCATGACCTCGCGGTCCTCGCGCAGCCGGAACGAACAATAGAATTCCAGCACCGCCAGCACCTTGCTGCCGGCGCGCACCGGCACTGCCCAGCCCGAGACCATCTCCTGTTTTAGCGCTGCTATCGCGCGCCCGGACGCGGGCGCATCCTCCAGGTCGGCCGCCCATACCGTTCGTCCCTCTGTCAAGGCACGCTCCGGCAACTCGCTGGTCCCCGTCAGCGTCAATCCCATGCTCCCTTGAATCAGCGCCTCCGCGTTGCGGCCGGGCACTCCCCACGCTGTTCCAAATTCCAGATGCTTCTGCTCGGCGCCAACCAGCCATTCAATCGCCACATCCCATCCCTGCGAGATACACAGGGCTTCAAGGATGCGCATGCCCGCCGATTCGCCCGACGCGCTTTCTCCCACGATCTGGCTCACTGCCAGTTGTAGAGCCAGCCGGTTCTCGCGCTGCTTCTGCTGAGTCACATCGCGCATCAGGCAGCGCACCGCCAAAGGAACGCCCGTCTTCTGACGCCGGCTCAGGCTCAATTCCAGATCCAGGACGCGCCCATCCAGCGTGTGGTGGCGCAGTGGAATACGATCCACCATCTCGCCATCCAGCGCGCGGCGGAAAAGCGCAGCCACCTCGTTCCTCACGCCTTCTGAAAACAGCTCTTCGAAGGAGCGCAAATCGAGCAGCGCCGCCTGCTCCAGTCCGAAGCCCCGCTTCCACGCCGGATTCGCGTAGAGAAACTGCCCCGCGGGGCTCAGCGTCGCAATCATTTCGGTCGAGTGTTCAAACAGGTCGCGGTACCTTTCCTGAGACTCGCGCTGCGCTTGCTCGCGGCGCGTGCTGTCGCTTTGATCCACGGCCACGGCAACCACTCCCGTCAGCTCGCCCGCCGCGTCGCGCAGCGCAGAGATGTGCAAAGTCACCTGGATCTGTACGCCGTCTTTGCGGCGCACCTTGGCTTCGAAGCTCGGCACCGTGCTCGGTGGCAGCATGCGCACGCATTGCATGTACGCCGCCATCAGACCGGCCTGCGTGGCTTCTGCCGGCCGCTCCACGCGGCACAGCTTCTGCATCTCCGCCACCAGCCGCTCCGCCTCGCCTGGCGCAAGAAGCCCCACGCTGCCCCATCTTTCCAACAGTTCGGCGGCGCGATAGCCCAGCACGCGCTCAGTGGCGGGATTGCAGTAGATCAGCCTACCGCCGAGATCCACCGCAACCACCGCCGGACCGGCCGAGTCCAGGAGTTCCCTCAGTCCTTCGGCGATTGGCTCCGCATCCTGAGCGGCTCCGGCGCGCAGCAGCCGCCGATTCAACAGCATCGCAAACAGAGCCGTGGCGACCACGGCTGCCACCACTGGCAGCGATTCCCATCGAAAATGGGGAAACAGGCGGGCGAGGGCAGCGCCAACCGAAATGGCCACAATGGAAAAAGGCAGAATCAGCCAGAACTGCGAAACCGCGCCCCGCTCCGCCGGCGCGGGCTGCGTTTGCTCACTCAATGCCTCCGGCCGCTCGCTCATCGGCGCTCACTCCTCAACCAACGCCCGGCTCAAAATTGCGCAACCCCGGCCCCGACGCTGCCGCCGCCATCCGGCTCACCCGGGGACGCCGGCCAATCGGCGTCATGTGCCACGGGAAACATGCCTATGCGCCACGCGCTCCAACCGCACACAGAGACCTCTCGCAGACAGTAGCGCGATCAGCAGGTAGTATATTCGTTTGATTTCAGACTCTCTAGGCAAATCGGCCCGCTGCGGCTTGAAATGAAACGCTCCAGTAACCGCCTCCGGCTGAGCCCGTTCTCCCGGTGTCGTGTCGTGGCATTCGTTTCCACCATCCCGGCTTCATCCACCCGGTAAGCCGCGCCGTATACTGGCTGCATGTTTCATCCATCCTGTGCAGTCCGCTCGCTGCGTTTCGCCGTGTCGGCTGCCGGCTTGTTTTGTCTCGCGATCGCAACCCCGGCCGCTCACGCGTGGGAGCACGAGGGCCATACTATGATCAATCGGCTGGCGGCTGCCGCGCTTCCCGCTGATGTGCCCGCGTTTCTCCAAACACCGGCGGCCATCGACGAAATCGAGTACCTGGGCCCCGAACCCGATCGCTGGCGCTCGCCCGCCGAGCCGGAATTGGTCGCTGCGCAGGCGCCGGAGCACTTCATCGACATCGAACTTGCCGACGCCCTCGGCCCGCTGCCGCGCAGGCGCCTCGACTTCGAAGCTTTGGTCTTCGCCGCCGGCCAGCGACCGGAGAAGATCGGTCTGCAGCCCTGGGAGACCGATGAAGTGTGGGAACGGCTGAAGGCTGCGATGCGTCAGTATCGGACTCTGGCTGCAGCCGGTCAGGACACCAAACCCGTCGAGGCGGCGATCCTCTTCTACTCCGGCTGGCTTGGCCACTACGTCGGCGACGGTTCGCAGCCTTTGCATGTGACCGTCCAGTACAACGGCTGGACCGGCCCCAATCCAAACGGCTACACCACCGGCCATCAAATCCACCACCAATTTGAAGGACCGTTTGTCGCGGCCAACATCCACCCCTCCGACGTCAAATCCAAAATGACTCCGCCCAAAGTCATCCAGGGCGACATGTTCGACGCCTACCTCGCCTATCTGCGCCACACGGCCACATACGTCGAGAAAGTCTATCAGTTTGATAAGGCCGGCGCGTTCATAGGCGCGGGGACGCAGGAGTCGCGCGACTTTACCGCCGCGCGCCTCGCAGCGGGAGCAAGCATGTTGCGCGACATGATCTACACGGCCTGGATCGATAGCGCGCAACCCGTGCCGGATCCGTACGCGGGGAAGTAGAGAGGCTGTTACAAAACTCGCAAATCGGCTAAATCTTCGAACTTTCGATGATGACTGAAGAGAGGCCGACGTCTCGGTACTGATGTTCAACATTTTAAACCCGTTAAAATCTTTTAGCAGACCATCTCGAATCGGAGCCCAGTTCTCGGCACGGTAGAATGACTCATTATGCCTTGGCATTGGCTCCAAACGTGGTGGACGGCTGCCTCACTGTGGGAAGCCGAGAAGTTTTGGATTCCTGCAATATTGGCTCTCGTTGCATTGTGGATTTCACTGAAGGACAGACGCCCAACGTTGGTTCTCAAAGCCCGGAAAGGTCAATGGGCGAGCGTTAACAGGACAACAAATCGAAACGAGATAGGATTTGCGGCGATTATCGAGGTCTACAACGTGAGCGCCCGAGCAAACGCGATTCGTGAGTATCGGTTCTGGACGAGAGATGAAGAAGGTAAGTGGACATTGATGGAAAGCGAACGCTATGAACTCAAGTTTAATGATGAGGAAAAGCCAAGAGTGTTCAATCACACCCCGTTGCCACTTTCACCTCACTCCGGAGCAGAAGTACAAATCGAAGCGTTCACGGCACTCACCAGATTGCATCAGGTGAAGGTGGAAGTGGAAGACCTTTTTAAGAAACGATACACGATTGAGCTCTCAGTTGAGAGGTAAGCCCAGCCCAGTGTTCCATGTCTCGATCCTGAGACATGGGAAAGTGCGAACCCAAACCTCGGGGCTTTGTATCAGGGCATGGCTTCAGCCATGCCCAAAGGACCGCCCCTCATTTTGAAAATCAACCAGCGCGGCGAAGCCGCGCTGTCGAGCTCCTTAAAGCCGACATTTCAGGCGTAATATGTGTTGGCTGAAGCTTTTGAGGCTTCCCGGGTCCCAGAAGCGAGACCTGGGGAACTCATCTTGGTGCAGGAGTGGCCGTCGAAATCTGGACCACCCGCCCCAATGGATTGGTAACTGAAGAGCGAATCGAGATTTGTCTCTGATCTTCAGAACGAAGATAAGTCGTTCAACTCGCAAAATGAATGGGTGAACACGATGGAAGCGCCCTTCATCGTCTTGATGGTGATCGCAATAATCGCTATTCTCGGATTCGTTTGGATGCAGAAGAAATCCGGATCAGAAGGAGAGGAGAGTAACCAAACTGTTTCCTTCCGAGACCCCTCTGCGGGTAGGTCCATCCCTTCCAGCGTCACACAAGATCGGTGCCTACAAGTGACCACCCAACCTGTTCCTTCACCGAACTCCGCCGGGGACGAAATCACCCCGTCCGGGGTGGGCCAAGGCGAACACAAAGCGCCGGAGCTCCTAATTCAAGACTCGTTGTTTCTCCCCCAGCAATTCGTATTTCTCGATCTGGAAACAACCGGGCTCTCCCCGGAAATGGATGAAATCATAGAAATAGGCGCAATCCGCCTTAACCGAAGCCAGATCAATCAGGCCACATTCTCCACCCTCGTCAAACCAGAGAAGCGGATTCCAAGACTCATTACCGAGATAAACGGCATCACGCAGGGCATGGTTAATGAGGGCGGCGTCCCCTCGGCCGATGCGTTATCAGGGTTCATTGAGTTCATCGGTGATCTGCCTCTTGTCACATTTAATGCAGATTTCGACATGGGATTTCTTTGGAATGCGGCAAAGCGCCAAGGCCTCGCAATCGAGAACCGCTATGCTTGCGCACTGAAATTGGCGCGTCGAGCATGGCCCGGATTGCCGAGTTATCGTCTTGCCGATCTTGCAAAGATTGGAAATTTGAGCGACGACGACACACATCGCGCTCTTGGCGATTGCAAACGTGCCGTCATCATCTTTGCCTCTGCGGTGAGCCAAATCGGTGAGGAAATCCGCTGGTCCTACAGACAACGTGATTGGCGCGAATATGTGAAATATCATGCAGCCCGCGATCCCAACCGTGCGTTTGTCTCAGCTACGCGCCCCTTGGAGGTCAGCGACCCAGCACAGGCAGTAATACGCTACAACGAAGCAATGGGTCGGATGTATGACTACGAGACGCTGATTGGCGGTCGCTCGGGAGATGACCAGATCCTAGACCGGCTGACGCTATGTCTTTGGAGACTCGGCCGCTACCAAGAGCTGATTGATTCCGTGGAAGGCTTTATTGGCCGATTCCCAGAGGCAAAGTCCAGCTTAATGACAGGCATCCTCAGGCGGAGGGAAAAGGCCGCGCGCAAAGTGTTGCCGATCGACCGCGTTGTGAATTGACCATGCAATACCAAAGATTAGGGGCAATGGCGGGCGGCCGAAGCCCGACCAACCACGAATGAGCGGGCGCCCCGGCCCTCGATTTTGAGACCTGGGATATCACGAACCCCTCCCAGCCACCAATTACTCCCCGTAAGCGCCCATCTCGTCATCTGGAAGATGCACGCAATGCACTAGAGCTGAATTCGTTGCGTTTCCCGTGGTGATCAATGAGACGATGTTCTCGAAGCGTGAGGGCCACAACGCAGACCCAATCATGCAAAAGCCCCACCGGGTCATCAATCCGGTGGGGCTTTGGTATTACCAGTAGGACGCCGCCTGAGAACTGAATCAAGGATATCGATGCCGCTTCAGTCGCCGGCTCCAGCGGCTTTCAGAACGGGAATGCGCCGCAGCATCAAATTGAGCAGCGTCGTCATCAGCAAGACGGCCGGAATGGCAGCGATAAGCCAGGCCAGCAGGGCCTCGCCTGCCAGCCCGCTCATGTGTTTGGCAAGGGTGAAAGCGGAAAGATGCTCGAGCGCGCGCGGTCCCAGAAACTGCGCTTTATGCGCGGAGAAAATCCATCCGCCCAGCCGCACAAAGGGAACGATCAGCGCCAGTTGCAGGGGCATGGCTGCATAGTTCGCGGCCTGAATGACTGGTAGGTTCAAACGGAGCGCCAGTGCCAGCCCGGCGCACAGCACTGTGGGGATCCCAATCACGGGAATGCAGCCCACTGCGAATCCGAGCGCCAGTGTCAGAGCCAGCCGGAGTGGCGAGATTCCCTGGCTGAGCCAAAGAACCGCTTTGCGCTTTGCCGCTGCCGGAATCCTGCCCACTATCGCCTCCACGCTGGGTTCCTTTCCCTATAACTTAGAGACACTCGAAACGGCGTTTGGTTTTCCTCGGATGAAACTTTTGTAAACGAACCAAAGTCGTCATTAGGTTGGATGCGGCCGGTCCGGAACGGTTACTGCGTCTTCCGATAGCACAAACGTGTTATCCCCAACTGGAACCAGCGCAGCACACCTGCGGGAGTTATCGGCACATCCGGTCTGCGGTACACTTGGACCCGATGAGGGTCTTTGGCATCGATTGCGGAACCGAGGTGACCGGCTTCGGCGTCGTTGATTCCGGCGAAGGTCCGCGCGACGTGCCACTCCAGTTCAGGGCGATGGGAGCGATCCGCCTGACGAAGGCTCATGCCTTGCCGGAGCGCCTTGACCAGGTCTTTAGGGAGTTGACTGCCGAACTGGAGCGCTGGCGCCCCGATGCAGTGGCCGTCGAAGAAGTTTTCTACTCCGTCAATGCCAAGTCTGCCCTGAAACTAGGTCAGGTGCGCGGCGTCGCGCTTCTGGCTGCGGCCCGGCAGCGCATTCCCCTGGCTGAATACGCCGCCCTGAAGATCAAGTCGAGCGTCGTCGGTTACGGACTGGCGAAAAAGGAGCAAGTGCAATTCATGGTGGCGCGGCTGCTTGGATTGGCCCAGCTGCCTCAGCCTGCTGACGCTGCCGATGCCCTGGCCATCGCCATCTGTCACATTCACACCGCGCAAACTTTGGCGCTTCAGGGGGCCAGGCGATGAGGGCATACTGGCTCTTGGCTACCGCTTTCACGCTCGCCGGCCAGCTTCATGCTGCGTCTGCGGCCGGTCCCGTCGTTCAGGTCGACTTCTCCAATCCTGAACTGTCGCCGCCGCAATGGACGCTCGTTCTCCACGCCGATGGCAGCGGCCATTTTCGCTCTCAGATGGGCAGCACTCCCAAGGCAGGCCTAAAAGAGATCGAAGCGCCCAACATCGATCGCGACATTCAGTTGAGCAAGGAATTCGCCGGGCGCGTCTTTGCAGCGGCGCAGAGCCATAAGTGGTTCAATGTGTCTTGCGAAAGCCACCTGAAGGTTGCTTTCGAGGGTTGGAAGACATTCACCTATGGCGGACCGTTGGGCCAGGGATCGTGCACCTTCAACTACTCGCGCGATAAGGAACTCCAGTCGCTCGGCGAATCCATGCAGGCGGTAGCCGAGACGATTCTCGAGGGTGCTCGCCTTGAGGTGTTGCTGCAGCACGACCGCCTGGGCCTGGACCAGGAGATGGAATTTCTCACTGAGGCCGTTCAGGACGGCCGGGCACAGCAGGTCTGTGCCATCCGCGACATTCTGGAACGGCTCGACCAGGACAGCGATGTTCTCGAGCGCGTGAGAAAACGGGCGCGTGCTCTGTTGGACCGCGGCCCAACATAAATCTTTGCCTTCCGGCGACTTTTTCGGGTCTGTTCGTGTCCAATTCAATGCAGGGCTCTCGATGTTTTGGGGTGAAATAGTACCGGCGATAGAAAGGCGGGGCGCCATGAATTACTTGGGGAATCGCAGTTGGGTAGTAGGGCTGGCAGCGGTGGTCCTTGGGGTGGTTTGTTTTGGGCCGGCGCTGCAAGCGCAGGACCAACTTCAAGTCCAGGGGCAGGGAACGGGTCAGCCGGCGCGCGCAGTTCGCCTGAGCTATGTGGATGGCCAGGTGACTCTCGCGCTGGGCGGGCAGGTTCTGGCCCAGCAGGCTGTAGCCAATACTCCGCTGTTGGAGGGCATGCAACTCACTACCGCCGACAGCGGCAAGGCTGAAATTCAATTTGAAGATGGCAGCGTGGCCCGGCTCTCGCCGGACAGCTCCATCACGCTTCAGGTTTTGAGCGGGTCGGGAACGACGGCTGTCGCTCAACTCGTGCTCAATGGCGGTCTGGCTTACTTCGAATTCCAGGGCGGAGGGCAGGCTGGCCAGATGAGTGTCTTGTTCGGCGATGCTCAACTCACAACCAGTGGTTTCACCGTCCTTCGCGTCGCCATGGATAATCCTCCCGGCGATGTGGCCGTGTTCTCAGGAAACGCGCATCTCGATTCCGCCAACGGCGCCGTTTCCGCTGACCTGCACGGCGGCGAAAACATCGCTCTCAACGGCGCCTCTCCGGCAAACTATCAGCTCGCGGAGTCCATCCAGCCGGACTCGTGGGACGCATGGAACTCAGACCGCGATCAGGCGCTGACTACCGAGGCTGCGTCGCAGACCGGTGCCTCAGCGAATTTGGGCCAGAGCCAAAACCCCGCGTGGAACGATTTGGACGCCAATGGCAACTGGTACGATGTGCCCAATCAGGGCTATGTCTGGTCGCCCAACGAGGCTGCGAACGCAGGCTTCGACCCGTACGGGAACGGCGACTGGATGTGGACACCGGGGTACGGGTACCTCTGGATCTCGGGCTACCCGTGGGGGTATATGCCGTTCCAATGCGGAGCGTGGAACTTCTATGACGGCTTTGGATGGGGGTGGGCGCCGGGCATGGGCGGCTGCCGGCCGTGGTGGTATGGCGGCTACTACGGTGGCCCGAATTTTGGCCACATGCCCCGTGGATATCAACCGATTCCGCGCCCGATTTTGCCGCGCCATCCCATCAACCCCAGGCCGGTCGCGATCATACCCGTCAGAAGGAGTCCGGTGATCGTCGGCTCCACTTTACCGGCTCGAAACAGAAACACGCCGGTGAACATCGGAGGGAGCACCGTAGTGCCGCTTCGACCGATGCCGTCCCGGCCGGTCTTCGATCACACGCCACCGACTGCAGCAGGGAATCATCCGCAGCCAGGCTATCGCCCTGCCGCGCCGATAGGCGGGCCCACTCCGTCAGGCGGCGAGCCTGCCACGCGAGGAGGAGGGCAAGGTACGCCCAATCGGCCCGGCTACAACCTCAACCGTCCCGTGGCGAACCAGCCAGGCGAGCCAAACCGCCCAGTGCAGCCGCAACCGGGTCAGATGAATCGCCCTGCGCCTACTTCAACGAACCGTCCGGCGCAGACTGAGCCGCGCCAAACGGCTCCCTACGAGCCGCCTCTTCAGGTTCCGATGTACAGGAGCCAGCCGCCGCCAGCATCGGAGAACCGTCCGGCGCCAGCTCCGGAGTATCGCCCTGCGCAGCCTGCTCAACCTCCGGCTTTCCAAAGCCAGCCGGAGCCAAGCCATAATGCTCCTCCGTCACGGCCGAGTTTCTCGGGCGGCGGGTCACCGGACCATCCATCCGGCGGTGGTGGTGGCGGTGGAGGCTCGCCGCACCCGAGCGGAGGCTCTTCCGGCGGTGGTGGCGGAGGCGGGGGCTCGCACAGTAGCGGCGGCGGCGGTGGTGGCGGCGGCCATAAGTGAAGCCGCTTTTCGCCGGCCAAGGCCCAAGTGAAACGACAAAACGCTCCGCGCACCAGCGGAGCGTTTTGCATTCTGACCGTCCTGCGTTCTGACCGTTTCGCGTTTAGCCCGCTTTTCTCACACGCCGCCGAGAATCGTACCGCCGGTCTCCAGACCGGCTGTATGGAGGGTCTCCAGACCCTCCGGCGAGGCTGCCAAGGGTCCAATTCTCGTTTCCAGCACCTGTTGTGAGAAATGCGATTTAGACCGCTCTGCATTCGGAGCACTTCGCCCGCACAGGTGACGACCCTGCTTACCTTCGTGCGATCTTGCCGCGATTCCCAGCTTGCAGATTGGTAGTCTAAGAGATGTGAATGCCGAGCAAGACACGCGTTTGCGGGTCGCGGCGATTGGGTTTCTCAATCCCGCGCCGCTCATGTGGGATTTTGAACATGCGCCGCTGAACCAGGAGCTGGCTCGCCGTTATGTTGTTGAGCGAATGACGCCGTCGGAGTGCGCGGCGCGGCTGGCCGATGGACGCGCCGACATCGGGCTGATTCCCATCGCCTCGCTCGCCACCACGCCGGGACTGCACATTCTGCCCGGATGCACCATCGCTTCAAAGAGCAAGGTGCGATCGCTGATCCTGGTGCATCGCGCCAACCGGCCGCCCAGCAAGCTGCGCTCTGTTGCAGCCGATACCGCGAGCCGCACAACGCTCGCCTATGCGCGCATGCTCTTTCACAAATGGGGAAACGCGGAGGTTCCGTTCTTGCCCATGGTCGCCGATCTCGACGCCATGCTCGAGCGCGCCGATGCGGCCATTCTCATTGGCGATCCCGCGCTGCTGGCGCTCGAGGAGCGGAATAACCAATTCGAGCGCACCGGCGAAGAGCTTGTCTATCGCGACCTGGCCGAGGAGTGGCGCGCGCTCACCGGGCTTCCATTCGTTTCGGCTGTGTGGGCCGCTGCGCCCAGCGTTGCTTTGGACGAGAGAGTTGCTGAGGATTTTATTCGCTCGCGCGATCACGGCCTTGCGAATATCGATGCGTTGGTTGACGAGTGGTCCGCGCGGTTCGCCATTCCCGAGGAGACGATCCGGATGTATCTCACAACCAACATCCACTACGTGCTCGACGAAGAGTGCGTTGAAGGAATGCGCGGCTTCTTCCGCTTGGCAGCCGAATATGGAGTTCTGCCGCCGTACACGGTCGCGGTTCAGGAACTCGCGGCGCGATAAAGCAGCAGGTCAGCGAGTTAGCAAGTCAGCAATTTAGCGATTTGGCAATTCAGCGAATTAGTCCGCCGCAGCGGACAAGTCTCAAGACAAATCTCCGCCGAAAACTAAAACCTCAAAAACGAGACTGTGAGACTGTGAAACTGTGGCTGTAAGTCGTTGATTCAATGGGCTCCACAGTTTCACAGTTTCA
>PLGG01000059.1 GCA_003138515.1 Acidobacteriaceae bacterium
GTGATCGAGGTCCAGAAGCAGTATATGGACGGCGCCATCACCAACGGCGAGCGGTCGAACAAGGTGATCCAGATGTGGTCGGCGGTGACGGATCAGGTTGCCGACGAGATGTTTTCGAACATGAAGAAAGCGGACGACGAAGGGGCTATGAACCCGATCTACATCATGGCCGATTCCGGCGCCCGCGGATCGAAACAGCAGATTCGCCAGCTGAGCGGCATGCGCGGACTGATGGCCAAGCCTTCGGGCGAAGTGATTGAGACACCGATCACGGCGAACTTCCGCGAAGGGCTGACGGTGCTCGAGTACTTCATCTCGACGCACGGCGCGCGCAAGGGCCTGGCCGACACGGCGCTGAAGACTGCCGACTCGGGCTACCTGACGCGGCGGCTCGTGGACGTGGCGCAGGACGTGATCGTAACCGAGCCGGATTGCGGCACGCTGGAAGGCATCTACGTCGGTTCTATCGTGGAGTCGGGCGAGATTATCGAGCCGCTGCGCGACCGCATCATCGGCCGCGTGTCGCTGGAACGGATCAAGGACTACGACGGTAACGTCGTGGTGGAAGTGAACCAACCTATCGACGAGGACATCGCGTCGGCGATTCAGGGAGCAGGCGTGGAACGGGTCAAGATCCGCTCTGTGCTCACTTGCGAATCGCGGCGCGGCGTTTGCGCATTGTGCTACGGGCGCAACCTTGGCTCAGGCCGCATGGTGGAGCTGGGCGAAACCTGCGGCGTGATTGCAGCGCAGTCGATTGGCGAACCAGGAACGCAGTTGACGATGCGTACCTTCCACGTGGGCGGCACGGCCAGCCGCGTGCAGGACAAGTCGCGCCTCGACGCCAANNCGTGAAAAGGAGCGCTACCAGGTGGTGTATGGCGCGCGCCTCCGCGTTCGCGAGGGCTCCGCGGTCAAGCTGGGCGAGTTGCTGGCCGAGTGGGATCCTTACACCTACGCCATTCTCACTGAAATCGGCGGCACGGTGCAGTTCAAGGACCTGCAGGAAGGCATCACGCTCAACGAAGAAGTGGACGAAGTGACGGGGCTTTCGCGCTGGGTGGTTGCCGACTCGCCCGACGAAAAGCGTCAGCCGGCCATTGCCATGAAGGGCGCCAAGAGCAGCAAGCGGTATCTGCTGCCGCGCGGCGCTCACCTGATGGTGCAGGACGGCGATGAAGTGGGTCCGGGCGACGTGCTGGCGAAGATTCCCAAGGAGAGCACGCGCACCAAGGACATCACCGGTGGTTTGCCGCGCGTTGTGGAGCTGTTTGAGGCGCGCAAGCCGCGCGAGACCGCGATCATTTCGGAAATCGACGGCGTGGTCCGCTTCGGCGAGGTCTCGAAGGGCCAGCGCAAGATCTACGTGACGGCCGACAACGGCGACGAGAAGGAATACTCGGTGCCGAGGGGCATTCACGTCAACGTTCAGGAAGGCGAGCGGCTGCGCGCAGGCGATCCTCTAATGGACGGCCCGCTGAACCCGCACGACATTCTGGCCGTGCTGGGCGAGAAGGAACTGCAGGCTTACCTGGTGAACGAAATCCAGGAGGTCTACCGGCTGCAGGGCGTGGCGATCAGCGACAAGCATATTGAAGTGATCGTGCGCCAGATGCTCAGGTGGGTGCGGATCGACGAAGTGGGCGACACCACCTTCCTGCTCGAACAGCAGGTAGACCGCTTCCGCTTTACGGAAGAGAACGAGCGCGTGCTGCAGAACGGGGGCCGTCCGGCCATCGGGCGTCCGCTGCTGCTGGGCATTACCAAGGCATCGCTTTCCACCGACAGCTTCATCTCGGCGGCCAGCTTCCAGGAGACTACGCGCGTGCTCACCGAGGCCAGTATCAACGGCGCGGTGGACAACTTGCGCGGGTTGAAGGAGAACGTGATCGTGGGCCGGCTGATTCCCGCGGGCACGGGCCTGGAGTACTACCGCAACGTGCAGCTCTCACCGGAGCTCGAAGAGGCCGCGGCTCGCGTGCAAGAGGAAGTGCATGCCGAGATCGAAGCCGCCGAGCGCGAGCTGGAACTTATGAGGCAGGAGGGCGAGGCCGAGGAAATGGCTGCCGAGTAAGCGCGCAACAGCGAAACCTTCACACCAACAGGCCCGGCGCAAGCCGGGCCTCTCTTTTTATGCGCATCTTTCTGAGACGAGCTCTGAAGTTGGGCACGCCGCGGTCGCGGCCTGTCTGCTGTTCCTCGATTGCTTGACGGCATACATGGCGGCGTCGGCTGATCGGAGCAGGCTGTCGGCGGAGTCGGCATCTTCAGGATAAAGAGCGATGCCAAAGCTGGCCGAACCGTGCAGAATATACCCATCTCCGATAAACGGTTCATGGAAGCAACTCTCCAGGCGCGACGTGATCTCCTCGACTTCGGTGCGGTTGCGCACCTCAGAGACCAGCACCGCAAATTCGTCGCCGCCCAGCCGTGCCAGGACGTCGCTGGGCCGGAGCTGACGTTTCATGCGCCGCGAGACTTCCTGCAGATACTGGTCGCCGACCAGGTGGCCGTGCAGATCGTTCACCTGCTTGAATTCATTCAGGTCGATATAGATCAAGCCAAAGATTCCCGCGGTTTCGCGCGCGGCTTGAATGATTGCACTCAGCGTCTTCTCCATGGCGAAACGGTTTTGCACGTCCGTCAGCAGGTCGAACTCCGAGCGGTGTACGAGATCGAAGTAGAGGCGCGAAGTCTCGATTGCCAGCGTCGCCAGACCTGTTCCCAGAATCAGGGCCTCGGACTCTTCCGCGCAGGGCTTGTTGAGCCGGTGAATGGCAGCGAAGATAGTCCCCAGGACGGTTCCAGAACGTCCGGGAATCTCTTGCCGGATGATCCTCTGCGAGGTGATCTTTGGTGGGCGCGTGCCCAGGGATGCCGCATTGGCGATCTCGCACCAGCAGGCCGCACCGTGCAACCGGAAGGAAACAACTTCCGTGATGTTCTCGAGGATTTGGCTCAGCGGACGGGAGTTGTTGATGTCTTCGAGGATGCTGCTCCGTCGATGTTCGAGGTAGGCCAGTGCCGCGGTCTTCTGGCGCATCCGCCGCTCGAGGGCCCAGCTTCTGGCGCCGGTCGCGGTAAGCACGCCAAGCAGCAAGCCGACAATCAACATCAAATGGCGCACATTCAGCCAAGGAGGGCGGGCGACGACCACGATGTCGTCGACGCTGCGCATGAGGATGTCGAACGGCACTTCGCCGTTGAAGGGATTCGCGTCAGTGAGCATGCAGATGCCGGTTACGCGGATGCGCGCTCCGACGGGAATCTCGCGCATCGGGTTGAGCGGGACCGTGCTTGCTGTGCCGGGATGGCGAATGATGGCGGAGAGCAAGTGGCCGTCGGAGTTGAGCACGTATTCGTCCTGGGTGGCCTGCCGTACTTCGGTGACCACCTGACCCTCCACGGAAACCAGATCGAAGACGTGGCTGTGGCCATCGTTGCCGCCCCGGGGCCAGTTGACGCCAGGTGAAGAGTGTGGGGGTGACCGGCGCCTGCGTCGAAGATTGGTGCACTTCGCCGTGGGTAAGGGTCAGGAAGCCGTTCTCCACGGCTGGAAATCCAATCGCGTTGGCTACGTTGCCCAAGTGGAGTGGACTCCAACTGTTGGTTTTGATCCAGATACTTTTCGATCCGTCCTGAAGGACGAGAGCGGTTCCGGGCTGATAGTAGGTGATGATTCCATGCACACGCTGGCGGTCACTCTGGTCGCGGTCGCGGTAGCCGGCCAAGACTCGGTCCATCGGCGTTACCGCGATGGACCATGGGTCGACTGCGGCGCGTTTCAGAATCTTCACATCCGCCAACGATCGGACATGCAAGAGGACGCCGGTCTGCTGCATTTTGTTATCGAAGCGGCCGGATTGGACGCCGATTATCTCTACTTCGGCGTCGAGCAGGTCCTTGATGGGGGTTGGGTCGTCGCTGTCGACGGTAGCGTCGACATGCCCTCCGTCCACGAGGATGCCCAGTTCGGTCGTCGAGATTGGCGCTTGTGAGTTAGCCACAAGATCGGCAGACTGGATGATGGCTCGCACGGTGACGAGTTTGCAATCGGTTTCGGCGCGAATCATCTGGTCAAAGCTGGGTTGAAGGGGCTTGGGCAAAGGGCCGTGGCTCAGGAGCGTGATTTCGGCCCCTTCTACAAACGGACGGAAACTTTCATGCATAGTTCCATGCACGCGGATGCGATCGCCTGGGACAAGTTTGTACATGGCGGTGGGGTGCGCATAAATCGCTGCATCCTCATCCTGAACAAAGAGGTTTTTTTCATAAGAGCGGTAGTAGGTGACCGTGGCTTCGAAGGTGACCGGCTGGTGTTGGCTGGCCTGGGCGTTGGTAAGGCGAACCGCAGCCTGCAATGTCGTCATTTGGCTAGGCTGCTGCGTCCACGCGCCCGAAGCGCACAGGCAAAGCATCGCGAACGGGGGGACCACCCTTTTCATTAACGCGGCTCACGAGGGCCGGAATACGCGGGATCCTGCCCTAGGAACCCTTATCGGCACGCGACCGAGAACAATGAACTGTACGCGTGGAAATCTCATCTGGCCAGGGAGTTGCGGGCAGGGAACAGGACAGGCTAGGAATCGGCTTTGGGCGTCAATTCAAATTCCGGCTGTTGTCCACCCTCGCTGGAATTCGACATGCGGGTGTACTTTACCACATACATGGCGGCGTCGGCAGAGCGCAGCAGACTGTCGGCGGAGTCGGCGTCTTCGGGGTAGAGGGCAATGCCAAAGCTCGCCGATCCGTACAGGATGTATCCATCTCCGATAAACGGATCGTGGAAACAAGCTTCCAGCCGTGACGTGATCTCTTCCACGTCAGTGCGGTTGCGCACCTCGGAAACAAGGACTGCAAACTCGTCACCGCCCAGCCGCGCCAGCACGTCGCCAGGTCGTAGTTGCCGCTTCATGCGCTGCGAAACCTCTTGCAGGTACATGTCTCCGACCAGGTGCCCGTGCAGGTCGTTCACTTGCTTGAATTCATTGAGATCGATATAGATCAAGCCAAAGACTCCAGCGGATTCGCGCGCGGTTTGAATCATCGCGTCCAGAGTCTTTTCCATAGCGAAGCGGTTCTGTACGTCCGTGAGGAGGTCGAATTCGGAACGGTGAACAAGGTCGGAGTAGAGGCGCGAAGTCTCGATCGCCAAGGTGGCCAATTCGGCTGCCATGCCCAGTGCCGCCATCTCCTCGGTGTCGCATTCTTTGCGCACGTCGAAGGCTGCGAAGACCGAGCCCAGAGTCGAACCGGAACGGGAAGCGATCGGGTGTTCGACGATGCGCAGCGACGAAGAGGAAAGTTGAGCCGGGCGATTCCCCAAGGTTGCTCCGTCAATTACCTGGCACCAGCAGGGCGCGCCGTTCAGCCTGACCGAAACCAACTCTGTCACCCGCTCCAGAATCTCGGCCAGGGGCTTGGAGTGGTTGATGGCCTCGAGGATCCGGGCGCGCCGCTGCTCGACGTAGGCGAGCGATCCAATGCGGCGCCGGTTCCGTCTTTCCATAAACCAGGCACGAATACCGATGGCGATGACCAATCCAAAAAGAATGGCGACGATCATCAAGAGGTGGCGCACGCTCAGCCATGGCGGCTGGGCGACGACTACCACATCGTCGAAATCGCGAATGAGGATATCGAAAGGCACTTCGCCGTTGAAGGGATTGGCGTCGGCCTGCATGCAAATGCCGGTGACGCGAATGCGCGAGCCCAGGGGAACCTCTTTCATGGGTGACAGCGACACCGGATTCAACGAAGGGGAATGACGCAGGATCGCGGAGAACAAGTGGCCGTCGGACTCGAGAACATACTCGTCCCGTGTGGCCTGCCGCACCTCCGCAACCACCATACCTTCCACAGAAACAAGGTCGAAGACGTGACCGTGGCCATCGTTGCCGCCAAGCGCGAGATCCCGCCAGGTAAAAAGGGAGGGGACCACCGGCGCTTGTACGAGACTGTCTTTGACTTCGCTTCGCGTGAGCGTCAGGAAGCCGTTTTCAACGGATGGGAATCCAATCGCATCCACAACATCGCCCATGTGCAATGGGTTCCAACTGTCGGTATTGATCCATAGGCTTCTAGGCCCGTCCTGGAGCACCAGCGCCGTGCCTGGCTGGTAGTAAGTAACGGTTCCCCGAACACGCATCCGCTGCGCAAGGTCCACGGCGTGATAGCCAGTGATGATGTGGTCCATGCGCGTAACCGGAAGCGACCAGGGGTCGGAGCCAGCGGGCTTGAGAATCTTCACCCCGTCCAGGGACTGAACGTGGAGCAAGAGGCCGGTCAGCTGCATCTTGTTGTCGAAGTGCCCGGAAACCGTCCCCGTGATCTGGACTTCGGCGTCGAGCAAACCTTTAAGGGCGCTCTCGTCGTCGTTGTCGACGTTCGCGTCGATCATTTCGCCATCTACGAGCATGCGAAGGTAAGTGGCCGGGGTGGTCGATCCTCTGTCAGGCACCAAGTCGGCAGAGCGGATGACTGCACGCAGCGTAATCAACTTGCAATCGTCCTCGGCGCGGATCATCTGGTCGAAGGTGGGCTCTGCCGGTTTGGGCAATGGTCCGTGGCCTACGACAGTGATGTCCCCGCTTTGCACATAGGGGCGGAAACTTTCGTGCGTGGTTCCATGCACCAGGATGCGATCGCCGGGTACGAGTTTGATGTTTGTGTGGGGACGTACATAGATCGCGTCGTTGCCGTCCTGCACGAAAAGGTCTTTGTCGTACCAGCGGTAGTAGGTGACGGTAGCTTCGAAGGTAACAGGCAGGTGCTTGACGGCCTCGGCGTTGGAGATAATGGCCGCGGCGTGCAGCGTCATCGCCGGCGCGGGCGCAGGCGGGGCTGCCGACGCAGCCGGGACGGTTGCCAGGAGAATGGCAACCGCGAAAACGAATCGTCCTATCGGCACGAGCTTCACTTCGCCTTCGCGATCTTTCCGCGCTCACGGGCTCTTTTGGGGGTCCTGGGCCGCGCCACTTATCGGTTGCGCCAGATGGGTTGGGACGCCGTGAGCAGAATCCTGCTGATGAAATAACTATCACCTATCCTACGTAGACTGAGGTGGTTGGGAATAACACTTTCGGTGCGTTGACCCTCCAGTTTTTTCCTCGCTGATCTGGCCGCCAAAATCGACCTCGGCAGCTAAAATGCGCACCGCAAAAAGGTGGATTTTGGGGTTTTGGTGAGTTGGCTCGGCGCGGGGTTCTACACTCAAAGTACGCCGTTTTGACAGGCGAACAGGTCAATTTGACGAAATCATGGCAAAGAAACTCAGGGTTGGCATTCTTTTTGGCGGGCGTAGCGGCGAGCACGAGGTGTCGCTGCTGTCGGCAGCATCGGTCTTGGGGGCAATCGATCGCGAAAAGTTCGACGTTACGCCCATTGGTATTACCAAAGAGGGCCGCTGGCTTGCGGCTGCCGATGCCCGGGGCCTGCTGAATGGCGATGCCGGAGCTGTCGCCCGGCGGCTGCGCGCGGGCGATCCCAAGACCACGCCTGGAGCCAGGCTGCTCCACGAGGGCATTCCCACGCTGATGGCGCCGGAGCCTGTCCCTCAAGGCCCGGAAGGAAAGGCCATCGAAGTCGTGTTTCCGGTGTTGCACGGAACCTTCGGCGAGGACGGCACCATTCAGGGGCTGTTTGAGCTGGCGGGTATTGCCTATGTTGGTTCGGGCGTGCTGGGCTCGGCCGCAGGCATGGACAAGGACGTGATGAAGAGGCTGTTTGCGGAGGCCGGGCTGCCCATTGTCAAGCACGTCACGCTGCTCCGCGCGGGGTGGGAGAAAGCGCCACGCAAGGCGATCGCGCTGGTGGAGCGTTCGCTCAAATACCCAGTTTTTGTGAAGCCGGCGAACCTCGGCTCGTCCGTGGGTATTTCGAAGGCGCATGATCGCGCTGAATTATCGCCGGCGCTCTCGCTCGCCGCGAAATACGACCGCAAGCTGATTGTGGAAGAGGGGGTTGGTGGCAAGGCGCGGCGCGGCGACGGTCCAGCGCGGGCCCGCGAGTTTGAAGTGGCCGTGCTTGGCAACGACTCGCCCAAGGCAAGCGTGGTGGGCGAAATCATTCCCGGCAAGGAGTTCTACGACTACGAGGCGAAGTATCTCTCCGAAGGTTCCGTGCCGGTGATCCCGGCGCAGATTTCGCGCGACCAGAGCCGGAAGATTCGCGAGATGGCCGTTGCCGCATTCAAAGCGTGCGATCTTTCGGGACTGTCGCGCGTCGACTTCCTGATGGAACCCGGCGGCAGGCAGCGCATTTTTCTAAACGAAGTGAACACCATGCCCGGCTTCACGCAAATCAGCATGTACCCCAAGTTGTGGGAGGCATCCGGCCTTAGCTACAAAGAGCTGATCACGCAGCTGATTGAGCTGGCGCTGGAGCGGCAGACGGAGAAGAACAAAACGACTTACAGCAGGGAAGAGTGAAGAAGCAGGGACCAAGGGAACAAAGGATCAGGGGAACAAGGGAACAGGGAACAGGGAACAGGGAACAGGCTTTCGGTGTCTAATGGAAAGCGCAGTATTCACCATTGTCTGCTCCCTGTTTTTCAGCCGTATTCTAATTCTGAGGAACGATTCCGATGACTTTGCTCGATGCTCCGCAGTTCGACGCCGCGCGGTCCAAACGAAAAGCTTTGATTGTGCAGTTGAGCGCGGCAGCGCTTTTCGTGCTGTTGGTGGTTTACTGGCTTGTCGCCAGCCGGCCTGTGGACTGGACGTGGAACTGGCACCGCTATCTATTCGGACGCGCCGCAGTGAACAATTTCCTGGGCGCTATCGAGGCCAACGATCTGAACAAGGCGTACGGCATCTGGGTGAACGACAAAAACTGGCAGCAGCACCCGGCACAGTACAGCACCTATCCCTTTGCCCGCTTCCAGGGCGATTGGGGGCCGACGAGCCCGGACAATGAGTATGGCCCCATTCGCAGTCACAAGATTGCGCTGGCCGGCCGCTACGGCAACGGCTTGCTGGTGGCAGTGCTGATCAATGGCCGCAAGAGCGATGCGCTCAACCTCGATTACGACCCGAAGACAGGCCAGTTGAGCTTTGCGCCGCCGGGCGTGAGCTTGTATCTGGGGCCGTAAGAAAAGGATGCAAAGGCGCCACGGTGACGTGCCTGCTTCGAGCTCGTTTTGCTGCGAGAAAAACAAAAAACTCCGCCGAAAACAAAAACCTCAAAACCAAAACTGTGAAACTGTGAAACTGTGGACAGAAGTTGTTGATTCTAAAGGCTCCACAGTT
>PLGG01000010.1 GCA_003138515.1 Acidobacteriaceae bacterium
ACCGCATCTGGATGTCGCCGACGGCACTGAAGTTGCAAGATCCTCACAGGACCGCGATTCCCAGTGAGGTCTCGGAAGCTGGCTTTAGCTGCCCCGCTCTTTGTCAGTGATCCTGTCCGGTCGATGGTGAATTCTGCCGTAACAGCGCTCCCATCCTCAGTTTTTCAACGACTTACTAACCGGTGGGGAACGCCTAAGACCACCGAAGTCGTGTAAGACCTGACCGTGATGTGCGTTGCAGCCACCGGCCAATTCTGATCGATATTGCATGTAACGAATTCCCCATTTCATGACTTTGTTCTTGTGAATGCACATTCCAAGGACGTTTCTTTCCATGATCTCTCGCCTCCTTCGAGTTCTGTGCCTATCTTTCCCACTCTGTGTGGGGGGAATGGTCGTCACAGCACAGGATTCTCTCACCCTGCGGCAGGCAATCAATCAGGCCCTGGGACAGAACCCCGAGGCAGCCATTGCGCGTGCGGACAATCAAGAAGCCAAATCGGCGGCCACCATGGCGCGCGCCCAGCTTCTGCCGCAACTCAACTTTACGGAAGACATCTCTCGCGGCGATGATCCGGTCTATGCCTTTGGAACGCGGCTTCGGCAGCGGCAGTTTACGCAAGCTGACTTTGCGTTGAACGCGCTGAATTTTCCGCAGCCCATCGGCAACTTCTCCACGCGTTTCTCTGGTTCATGGATGGCGTTCGACTCGCTCAAGACACAGAAGGAGATCCGGCGCGCCGATCTTTTCAGGCAAAGCGCCTCCTCGTCCGCCAAGGCAACGGATCAGCAGATCGTGTTTCGTGTTGTAGAGGCCTACCAGCAGGTGCTCTATGCGCAGCGAGAGATCGATGTTGCCCAGCATGAGCAGGAGACGGCGGCGGCTCTTCTGACCTCTGTGGGTGAGCACGTCAAGGCTGGCCTTGCGGTGGAGTCGGATCGCATGTCGGCTGAGGTAAATGTGGCCGCTCGCAAAGAGGAGTTGATTGCGGCGCAGGGCGACCTGGAACTGGCGTGGGCCCAATTGCGCGAGGCGATGGGCGACCCGGAGCTGACAGCAACCGAACTGAAGCCGATCGAGCTGCACACATTCCCGCAGAACACACTGGAAGAGGAACTGGCGACGGCCGAAAAGGCGCGACCGGATCTGGCGGCGTTAGGACAGGAGCAATCGGCGCAGGCGTCTGCCGTGGGAGCGGCAAAGTCGGACTTCGGCCCACGCGTGAGCGCCTATGGAAACTGGGAAGAAGACCACTCCTCCTTTACCGGCTCGGGAGGCAACAACTGGGTGGCCGGCGTGCAGATCAGTGTGGACATTCTGCCCTTAGGCAGGCGCGCCCAACTTTCGCGCGAGTCCGCTGCCAAGCAGAAGATCGACGCGCAGGTGGCCGCCTCTCAGCAGCATATGCGGCTGGAAGTGAGCCAGGCGCACATTCACCGGAAGACGGCGGAACTCTCGCTGGAGACGGCGCGGGCGGCAATGGACCAATCGGCCGAGAGTCTGCGCATTCTGAAGAATCGATACGGTGCGGGGCTTGCCACCATCACCGATCTGCTACGGGCCGAGGATGCCGAGAGGCAGAGCCAAGCCAATTACTGGCATGCCGTTTACGGAAATGCCATGGCCTATACCGAACTTTTACACGCGACTGGGACACTGACTCCCGATGCGGCGGAGGAATTGCAATGAAGACTGTCTTACGGGCAGGTTTGCTGGCCGTTACCGCAGCGATGGTGGCCGGATGTCATGGTACCGACTCCGCGTCCCCTGCGGTTGTACAAACCGTGCAGGCGCGGGTTGTTGAAAGCCAGGTGCAAGAGGTGCCTGTGAACCTGCGATCCTCGGGCACGGTTCATGCTAGGGAAACCGCAGTTCTATCCGCGCAGGTAATGGGCCGCATCCAGCAGGTGCTGGTGCACGAGGGAGACAGCGTACGGGCTGGGCAAACGCTGGTGGTGCTGGACGACGCGGCTTTGCGAGCGGCTCTGGAGCAGGCGCAGGCGGGCTTGAAGGCGGCGCAAAACGCGCAAGCCGCGGCGCAGACCAACGCCTCGCTGGCGACAAGCACGTTAAACCGGTACAAACAACTTGAGTCCGAGAAGAGTGTGAGCCCGCAGGAGATGGATGAAGTCTCGCAGCGTGCCGAGGCTGCGGAGGCGAACCTTGAGGCAGCACGCGCGCAAACCGACGAGGCACGAGATCAGGTAAACGGCGCACACACCATGCTGGGGTATACGCGCCTGTCGGCGCCTTTCTCAGGCATCGTAACGGCGCGGATGGTCGATCCGGGGACGATGGCCGCACCAGGCGTGCCGCTACTTCANNATTGGCGCGGTTCACAAGGGGATGAAGGTGCAGGTCGAGATCGATGGCGCCGGATCCACGAGCTTGACGGGGACCGTTGCGGAGATCGTGCCCGCCGCCGATCCATCGAGTCATAGCTTTCTCGTCAAGATTGACTTGCCTTCTTCAACTCAGTTGCGCGCCGGCATGTATGGAACGGCTGAGTTTGCCAACGGCTCGCGCCAGGCGATTCTCATTCCGCGCTCGGCGGTTGTCATCCGCGGCTCTCTGGCCTGCGCGTACGTTCTCGACGGTCAGGAGATCGCGCAACTTCGTTATCTCACGCTCGGCACAGGGCAAGGCAATCTCATCGAGGTTCTGTCAGGCATCTCTTCCGGTGAAAGACTGGTTGACGCGCCTTCGGACCGCGACCTCGTCGGAAAGCGCATTGAGGTCCAGCAATGAAGCAAGACCTTGGAATCGCCGGACGCCTGGCCCATTCATTTCTCAACTCCAAGCTGACGCCTCTGTTCATTGCCGCATCGCTGGCCATCGGAATCTTTGCGGTGACGATCATACCGCGCGAGGAGGAGCCGCAGATCCTTGTTCCCATGCTGGATATCACCACCGCCATGCCGGGCGCATCCCCGGCGGAGGTGGAAGAGCGCGTCACACTGCCGATCGAGACGCTCGTGAATCAGATCTCGGGCGTCGAATATGTGTACTCGACGTCGGCGCCAGGGCAGAGCCTGGTGATTGTGCGTTTTCTGGTCGGCACACCCCAGGAAGATGCGCTGATCAAGGTCTACAGCAAGCTCTATTCGAACTTCGATCGCATGCCGCCTGGAGTTTCGCAGCCGCTGATCAAAGCTCGCTCCATCGACGATGTGCCGATCCTGGCCATGACGCTTTGGGGTGAGCATTACAACGGCTATCAATTGCGCGCTATCGCGGATGAGATGCAACACAACATTGCGCAGATTTCCGATGTGTCTGAGACGACGATCATCGGCGGCCTTCCAAGCACCATGCGCGTTGTGCTAAGTACGGAAAAGCTGAGTGCCTACGGCCTATCGCCTATGGCAATCGTTGGGCATTTGCAAGCCGCAAATGCGAGCGTGCAGGCAGGGAGCTTCTCTGATAACAATCAGGAGGTCCGTGTCGACGCCGGCAACCTCTTCAACAGCCGCGAGGATCTGGAAGCTGTGGTGGTGGGCGTGGTGCGCGGACATCCGGTGTACCTGCGCGATGTCGCCGACAAGATTGTCGATGGCGCCGCGGAGCCGTCGGACTATGTAGTCTACGGCACGACGAACGCGAGCGTCACAGCGCAGCAGCGATTGCGCCAGTATCCGGCGGTGACGATTACCGTGGCCAAGCGCAAGGGAACGAATGCCACCGATATCTCCAACGCCGTGCTCAAGCGCGTGCATGAGATGCAGGGCGTGACGATACCCAACGACGTGACGGTGACGACGACCAGGAATTATGGAGAGACGGCCAAGAACAAGTCGGATGAGTTGCTAGAGCACCTGCTGCTGGCCACGTTGTCCGTGACTCTGCTTGTCGCGCTTTTTCTAGGGTGGCGCGAGTCGGGTGTGGTGCTGCTGGCTATTCCCGTTACGCTCGCGCTCACCATGTCGGTGTTTTACTTCCTGGGCTACACCATCAATCGCGTTACGCTGTTCGCATTGATTTTCTCGATCGGCATTCTTGTCGATGACGCCATTGTCGTGGTCGAAAATATGGTGCGCCACTTCCGGTTGCCTGAGAATCATGGACGGCCGATGAGTGAAGTCGCGGTCGAAGCAGTTGCAGAAGTGGGCAATCCAACCATTCTGGCCACTTTCGCCGTGATTGCCGCGGTATTGCCGATGGCCTTTGTCCGCGGTCTGATGGGGCCCTACATGCGCCCCATCCCCGTGGGCGCATCTGCGGCCATGCTCTTCTCGTTGCTGGTTGCCTTCGTGGTTTCGCCCTGGGCGGCCCTCCGCCTTGTTGGCCGCCATCTTCAAGGAGCCAAAATACTGGAGCCCGAGACGGAGAACTGGCGGACCAGTCTCTATCGCCGCATCATGACGCCTCTGATCCAATCCGCGCGCAATCGCGTCCTGTTTTTCATTGGAGTGGTGGTGCTGTTTCTGATCTCGGTGGCGCTTGTACCTCTCGGACTCGTGAAAGTAAAGATGTTGCCGTTCGATAACAAGAGCGAACTCCAGGTGGTCATCAACATGCCCGACGGCACGCCCCTTGAGCAGACTGCGCGCGTGGCCCAGGCGCTGGGAGATGAACTCGCTCGACAGCCGGACGTACTCAACTACCAGACGTACACCGGAACATCCGGGCCTTATAACTTCAACGGACTGGTGCGCCACTACTACATGCGCCGTCAGCCGAATCAGGCCGATATCCAGGTAAACCTGTTGCCAGCCAAGCAGCGCAGAGAACAAAGCCATGCCATTGCCAAGCGACTTCGTCCGTTGCTCGACGCCATCGGTAACGCGTATGGCGCGCGCATTCAGGTCAGCGAAGTACCTCCGGGACCGCCGGTGGTGCAGACCCTTGTGGCCGAGGTTTACGGGCCAGATATGGCCGGTCAGACGCAGGTTGCCCAGCAGATCAAGTCGATCTTTCAGCACACCGCGGGCGTTGTAGATACGGACTGGTATGTCGAAGATCCGCAGCCGAGGCTGGTGATGCGCGTGGATGAAGTCAAGGCTGCGCAACACGGCATCGCGGTCTCCGATGTAACCCACGCCCTGGCGCTGGCTCTCTCGGGAGATCAGGTCGGCCTGATGCACAATCAGACATCACGGGAGCCTGTGCCTGCAATTGTCGAACTTGACCGCGCCGATCGCTCTTCCGAGCAGAGTTTGGACAATATTCGCCTGCCCGGCGCGGACGGCGGCATGGTTTCTCTGCGCGAGTTGGTCATCGTCGAGCACACAACCATCGAGCCGAGCATTTATCACAAGAACTTGCGCCGTGTGGTCTATGTCACGGGAGATGTAGCTGGCGCGGTGGAGAGCCCGGTCTACGCAATCCTGAAGATAAACAAGGAGCTCGACCATCTCACGCTTCCGGCTGGATACACGCTGGCTCGCTATAACGCGTCGATGCCTGAGTCCACGGACCATTACTCGATGAAGTGGGATGGCGAATGGCAGATTACGATCGAGGTGTTCCGCGACATGGGGCTGGCGTTCGCCGCGGTGCTCGTTCTCATCTACGTGCTTGTGGTGGGCTGGTTCCGCTCCTTTATCGTACCGCTGATCATCATGGCCCCCATTCCGCTCACCCTGGTGGGCATCATGCCGGCCCATGCCATTCTGGGCGCATTCTTCACAGCGACGTCGATGATCGGCTTCATCGCCGGCGCAGGCATCATCGTGCGCAACTCGATTATCCTTGTCGACTTCATTGAGCTCCGAATCAGCCAGGGAATGCCCCTTGCCGAGGC
>PLGG01000030.1 GCA_003138515.1 Acidobacteriaceae bacterium
GCGAAAGAAATCCTACGTTATCTTGGCGCACAATGATTCCATTGGTGCTGATCCAGGCCAATCTGCGCGTCGGAGAACCTCCGCTGCCTTCGCGTCTCTTTCCCGGTTTTCATCGGAAAGAACGCCGAAGCCGCCGGAAGGCTCAAAGAATGCGCCTCTAACTCTTTTGGATGGAGGATTTTACGGATTAAGCCCTTTGGAATCAGGAATTTAGANNCCGGGCACATGCCTGACAGATTGGACCGGGGGACATCCTGGCAAGTTGGACCGAGGCGGTTCTGGCTTTTCTCGAGCGGCGAGCAGGTGTTCGCGTTCTACGCCGGCCGCAACCACAGCACCGGCTGGCGGATGGGAAAGTTGCGCACGATCTCAGGTGTTTTCGGATCGGGCGGCAGCGCGCGCCACAGCGCAATGTACTTTGGCTCGCGATACGCCAGTCCCGCGAACAGCAGACTGGGCTGCCGGTTGGGCAGATCGTCGAAGTACTCCACGTCGTGCGCGTAGGGCCACTTGCTCTTGTCCTCAATGAAAGGAAACATAAAATCGACAGCCTTTTTGTAAAGGTTGCCGTTGGGCAGCGCGAATTGCCACAGATTGTTCGTGGCTCCGCCTGGCGAAAGGCCGGACGCTGACGCAATCACGCACACCATCGCCAGCAGATCGAGGTCGAAGAGCGAATAGTTGTAGGGTTTTGAACGCTTGAGCTCGAGCGGAAAGCTGCCGTCCGCCGCCATCTGCTCGGGCAGAAGGTGGTCGCGGAATCGCTCGCGGCACAGCCACATGGCATTTTCGTTGCCAATGTAGGCCGCGAACGCCGCCGCCTGAGCGGTCCAGCAGGTTCCGTGATTGTTTTTGGCCGCTTCTTCCGCCTGGCCGTTGGTGGACGAGCGCATCCAAAGGAGATACTCGGTGAACCATTCGCGCACGCCGGCAGACTCGGCAGGCGTCACGGCCTGCGCGACCTCGAGATGCCTTGCGGCGCGCGTCACTTCGACCAGATGCAGCGTGTCGATAATGCCGTAACTGCGGCCGGGCGCGACACCTTGCACCGCTTGCGCATAGTCGAGCGACGGATTCATGCGCGTGTCCGGATCGAGAAACCAGGCGCGCAGGTGGACAGCCGCGCGCTGCGCGTAGCGCTTGTCTTGCGTGATGAGCCACGCCGCCGTGAGCGCAGGCACGATCAGGCTAAGCCGGATCAGCGCCAGGCGATGGTCGTTGAAGTTCTGCGGATCGGAGTAGCCATCGCGGTCGATGTACGGGCCGTTGGGGTTTTTGGGATCGGGCCAAAAGTAATCGGCCTCGGAAAAATAGTCGTGCTTGCCTCCTTTGCCGCGCGGCGAAGACGACGCCGTGATGGTGATCGGCGGCTGCGGCAGGTACTCGTTGGCTGCGCGCAAAATCCGCTCGCGGTCGATCGCTTCGATCTCGTTCAGTGTAATGAGCGGCCCGTTGGCGGGCGCTGGAGGAGCGAGCGCGGCAAGCGCGTTGGTGCGGCTTGCGGCAAGGGTGGCAGCGGTAGAAAGGCAAAAGTTCCGGCGATCCATCCTATTCACATTCGCGAATTTGAGGCGATTTGTCCAGCGGCGTTTTGTCCAGCTTCTGAGCGGTTCAACAACTCACATGCCCATTCAGACGTGTCGCAGGGTGGCTTTTACTTGGCTCTCCAAGGTAACGTTCCTTACGAATTCCGCATTCACCGAAATGGAAGACAATCCTATACTCTTTAAAAAAGAGCGAGGCCTCCCCAATGCCAACCGAAGCCCGCAGCCCGGACTTCGTTCGACCGTCATTCGCTGATCCGCACTCCGGCCGCATCGTTCTTCTCGCCGACGATCTTACCGGCGCGTGCGATGCCGGCGCGGCCTTTCTCCGCACCGGGCGCACATCGTTCGCACCATCCAGCTCGGCAACGATGCGCTGCTTTGGATGCGCCGCCGCGCGCCGCGCATCGCGGTCTGCGGCCTCAACCCGCACGCTGGCGAACACGGCCTTTTTGGGCGGCAGGACGCTGAAATCATCGTTCCCGCGATTGCTGAAGCCCGCGTCCTCGGCATCGATTGCTCCGGCCCCCCACTCGCCGGACACGATTTTCGTCCGCGCGCTGCGGGGCGAATTCGATCTCATCGTGGCCATGTACCACGATCAGGGCCACATTCCCATGAAGCTGATCGACTTCGAAGGCGGGGTCAACGTTTCGCTCGGACTTCCGATCATCCGAACCTCCGTCGACCACGGCACAGCCTTCGATATAGCTGGGCGCAACAAGGCCGACGCCACGAATATGAAAGCTTCTATGCGTCTCGCCGTGAGCATGGCCGAAGGCAAACTCGCCCTCTCTGGCGAATCAGCTGGCACTTCTGCTGACGGCTCAATTCCCGACCGGGTCCACTCCAGAGGCGCGCGTCTCGTTCCAGCGAAGAAGCCTATTTGAACCGTGCTGCGCGCAAAACAAAAGCGGAATGCGCAAGCATCCCGCTTTCCTGGTCGAAATGATCGATTGCGTTGCGGTCAACCGACGGGCATATGCCTCCGCACGCGAGTTCGTGTCCGCGCCCTCAGAAACGGTACACCACGCCGAACGTCCCGCGCACGTTCCAGGTGCGATTCGTTGAGTTGGCCAGTTGCGGAGTGTTGTTGGGCAGCGAGAACGATGCGGCGACGCGGTCACCGGTAAGTTGCACGGCCCAATTGCGGCCCAAACTATAGGCCAGGCCTCCGCCAAAGCCACCAGCGAAGGAGATACTGGGCGTCATGTGCTCGCCCCCGGTATGCTCTCCGCCCACTTCGCCGAAAACCACTCCGCTGAGGTTCTCATAGAGCGAAGCGTGGAGTGCCGGCCCAACCAGGAACGTGTAAACCGACGGGTCGCCGGGATTCGATAGTCCGGCGTGGCCGGTCCCCACCTTGTAGTAGTCCGCCGATCCCATGAGTTGAAAATACTTTCCCCAATCGCGGGCCACCGAAATCTTTCCGCCCACCAATCCGCTGAACGAAACGGGCACCTGCCTGATGCGACTATAGGCGAGCCCCGCGAATACCTCGTACTTGTAGGGTGCGGCCTGCGCCGGGCCGGGCGCCGCCTCCCGGTTCACCTGGCCTATGGCCCTTGGAGGCGCAAGCACGGCCGGAGCCGCGGCTAGAAGCAAGAACAAGAACGTCCTCTTCAACTTGAAACTCTCCTCAATCGGTACGGTGCACAGGCAAACTCGCGCGCATCCGGACTTGGGCTCCGGAGCAGGCGTCCTGGCTGGTTTCCAGTACTTTCCTAGACTATCCTCTCCCCCCGCCTTTCACGAAGCCCACCGGCGTAGGAAGAGCACGAATCTTGGACTGAAATTCGCGCGAAAAGGTGCGCCGGGCGGGCACCCGGCATGGAGATCATCCGTTCTCCAGATACCACGGAATATTAATCACCACGATGCGCCGGTTGCCGCGCATCAGTAGGATCACCTTCAGCAGATCCGACCGCCGGTTGTGCAGCAAACCCTCCCACCAGTGGTGCACCACCAGCTCCGGCACCAGCACGCACACCTTGCAGTTCTCGCGCTCGCGTTCCACTTTCAGCACATAGTCCACGATCGGATAAAGCACGTAGCGGTAGGGCGATTTGAGCGTCACCAGTTTGGGAATGCACCGGCCGGCGGCCTTCAACGGCGCCACAATGTCTTTCTCCCAGTCATCGCAAAAGGGATCGGGATCGTCGCTGGTCTGGACGTGCACGCAGTGAATGTCGCATGACATCGAGAGCGCGAACGAGAGCGCCTTCTCGCTGATGCGGCTCCAGCGATCGATGGGCACGACCACGATAGGCTCGCTCACTTCTGCGGGAATGAAAGGCCGGTCAAGATCGATCTCGCGGTTCACGCGCACGTAGTGGCGATTGACAGCGCGCATGAACAGGATCATCACCACGACCAGCAGCGCCGTGATCCACGCGCCTTCCGCGAACTTGGCAACCAGCACAACCAAGGTCGTAATGCCTGTAGCAACTGCGCCCAGGCCGTTCACGATGATGCGCGCCCGTGAGCCGCCCGTACGCTTCCAGTGCACCACCATCCCGGCTTGCGACAGCGTGAAAGCCATGAACGCGCCGATGGCGAATAGCGGAATCAGCCGGTCCGTCACACCGCCGAAGAGGATCAGCAGGAGCGCCGTCAACGCGACCAGCACATATATGCCCCATGAATACAGCAGGCGCCGCCCGCGAATGAGAAAAATGTGCGGCATATAATTGTCCATCGCGATGGCCCGCGTTAGCCGGGGAAAATCGGCGAACGCGGTATTCGCGCTCAATGCCAGCACCAGCAGCACAGTACCGATCGTGAGGTAATAAAACCAGCCCTGACCCATCACCGCGCGCGTGAGCATCGAGAGCACGCTTTCGTAGCCCGGCTTGCCTGGATCGGTGGCCGCAATGCCGTATGCGCGGCACAAAAGCGCAATGCCCACCAGCAAAACGACCAGCAGCGCGATGATGATGGTCAGTGTCGTCTTGGCGTTCTTGCGCGTCGGCTCGCGGAATGCCGTCACGCCGTTGCTCACCGCCTCGACGCCTGTCATTGCAGTGCAACCTGAAGAAAAAACTTTCAGGATCAGCCACCAGCTCACCAGTTCAGTCGCCGGCGGGATCGCGGGCAGCGGAGTAACCGGCACGGGGTGCCCCGCCGCATGGACCACATGCCAGCCACCCACCAAAATCACAATCAGCAGCGTTCCCGTGAACAGATACGTTGGGATCATGAACACCACGCCGGTGTCGTGCACGCCGCGCATATTCACCATGGTCAGAATCGCCAACACGATCAGGCAGATCTCCAGCGTGTGCGGCTGCAGGCTGGGCACAGCCGAAATCAACGCGCCCACGCCCGCCGAAATGCCCACCGACGCGGTCAACACATAGTCGATCATCAACGCGGCCGCCGCCAGCAGTCCTGCGCCCTCTCCCAGGTTCTGGCCGGCCACGGTGTAGGAGCCTCCGCCGTGCGGATAGGCCTCGATCGTCTGCCGGTAGCTGAAGAACACAATCACCAGCAGGATCACAATGGCCGTGCTGACCGGAACGATGTATTTGACGCCCAACAGGCCGAGCGGGATCAGCAGCGTCAGCGCCGCCTCAGGCCCATAGGCTGCCGAGCTTAGTGCGTCGAGCCCGAAGACCGGGATTCCGGCTATGGGTCCAATGCACTCGGCGCGCGCCGCGCTGGTTGGCAGAGCCCGTCCAAACAATAAATTGAAAAAGCGTGTGTATGCGCCCATGAAAAATGAACCGGCGGATGCGGACTCATCGCGGGGAACACCGCCGATGCCAGTGTCTCACGTTGCGTTAGGGAGTATTTCACGGAAACCGGCGCAGTTTGGCGTCTCGAGCCTACCGCTCACTTGCCGCGGTTGCCGCAGGCAGCGTAAACAGGAATCGGCTTCCGTTGCCCACTTCGCTCTCCGCCCAGATGTGGCCGCCGTGCTGCTCCACAATGCTGCGGCACAACGCCAATCCCAGCCCAGTTCCGCCAAGCGCGCGCGAGTCCGATGCATCACCCTGCTCGAATCGATCGAAAATGCGCTCCAGCTTCTCCGGAGCGATGCCGCGGCCCTGGTCTTCGATCATGAAACACGCCGCGCCCACGTCTGCAGCGCCGGCACCCGGTGCAACTCCATCCACATTCCACGCCGCCAACAGGATGGCCGTGCCCGGCGGCGAGAACTTGATGGCGTTGCCCACCAGTTCATTCAGGACCTGCAACACCCGTCCCTCATCCGCGACGACCGGCGCCGCATTCACCTCGAAGCGGAACTCGATGCGCGCCTGCGTAGCCGCGTTGTGAGCTACGTCAGCCGCTCGCCGCAGCAGTGTCATCGGATCCACCGCCTCGCGATTCAGCGGCAGCCTACCCTTTTCTCCTCGGTCGAAGTCCAGAATGTCGTTCACCAGCCGGACCAGCCGGTCGCAGTTCCCGATCGCCAATTCGATCATCTGGCGCTGCTTCTCCGGCCGCTTGTCCAGCGTGCCAGACTGAATCAATCCCAGCGACGCGCGGAGCGAGGTCAGCGGTGTCTTCAACTCATGGCTCACCGTGGAGATGAACTCGTCCTTCATCTTTTCCAGGCGACGCCGCTCGCTCACATCCTGGAAGGCCACCACCATTCCACAAACCTGGCCCTCCTCAAGCAAAGGCGTGGCGCTGTACTCGACTGGGACCGCCGTCCCGTCCCGGCGCCAGAAGACCTCGTCCCGGATACGGATGGGCTCGCACCGCCGCAGCGCCTGCAGAATTGGGCTCGTCGACCGCGAATACGGAGTCCCGTCGGCGTGGCTGTGGTGGATGAGTTCGTGCAGATCGTGGCCGACAAGTTGCTCGGCCGTGTATCCCAGCACTCGGGCGCCGGCCTCGTTGATGAATGTCACCTTGCCATCAAGGTCCATGCCGAAAATGCCGTCGTCCACCGCTTCCAGGATCAACTCGCGCTGCCGCGTAGCCATGTGCAGCGCTTCCTCGGCCTCGTACTGCTCGGTCACATCCATGCCGTGATTCAGCACAAATGGCCGTTCGCCAGGCAGTTGCATGCGCCGGCTGCGCACGGCGATGCGCCGGTACACGCCATCGCTCCGCCGCAACGGCAATGCACCCTGCCACTCTTCCGCGCTCTCCAGCGTGTTCAGGCAATCCTGGAACGCCGCCGCGCCCTCGGCGTCGGACAGCTCCGTCACAAATCGCCCCATCAAGGCCTCGGCGCGATATCCGAGCGTCTCGGCTGTGAACGCGTTCAGCGAGGTCAGCCGCCCCTCCATCGAGCATGTAAAGACAAATCCGAGGCTGTTTTCGACCACCTCGCGATAACGGGCTTCGCTCTTGAGCAGCGTCTTCTCCATCTCGCGCTGGTCAGTCACGTCCTGCCCGCTCACAATCAAATACTGGATGTCCCCGTTTGGGCCCAGCAGCGGACGCAGGGTCCAGCTCACGCGCCGGCCTTCGCCCCCGGCTGCCCGCCAAAACGTCTCATGTGGTCCTGAAGCCTGCCCGGTCGCCGCTTCGCGCAGTTTGCCCGCCGCCCATCCGCGGTCGTCCGCCTCCAGGAATTCATCGACAAACGGCCGGCCCACGGCGTGCGCCAGGCTCAACCCCGTCAATTGCGCGCAGGGATAGTTCATTCGCACCACGCGGCCCGCCGTATCCAGCACGGCAACCAGCGCGGGAATCGAGTCCAGAGTGGCGGCCACAAAGCATCGCTCGATCGCCAGCGCGCGCTCGGTGCGGTGACGCTGCCGCTGCGCCTGCTCCTGCAGCCGGATTCGGTTGTACAGCTCCAGCCGCGTCACCGCCTGACGGCCCAAAATCTCCAGTAGCGTCAGGTGTTCCAGCTTGAACTGGTCCGGCTTCCTCGACAGCACCGCCATCGTGCCGATCATGTGCTCGTCGCTGCTGAAGAGCGGAACAGCCGCGTAAGAAAGGCAGGAGCCGGCGCCGGCGAGTGGAATGCCTTCGGGAGGAAAACGCTGATCCTGGCTCGCGTCCGCGATCAGCAGCGGCTCACTCTTCTCCAGCATCCATTGGCATGCGGTGCTGGCGCGCGGCTGGTCCGTCGCTTTGAACCCGAATCGCGCCTTGAACCACAGGCGGTTGAAGTCCATCCAGCCGATGTAGCCGTATTCCGCGTCGCACAGCACCGCTGCGAGCTCAACGAGCTCGTCCAGTGCAGGATCGGGGTTGCGATCGAAGATGCCGATCTCCGGGCGCACTACCGCTTCCTGGTTCTCTCCCCCATGCGAACCGACCATCACGTTCATATAGATAGATGTTCCTGGCAGCCAGTATCAAAGAGATTGACAAACTTGGCTCTTCCACTATCCGGCCAGTTGGAGGAAAAAGCTGTACCACTGAAGTACCGGCGCTTTCTTGCACCACTCGATTTTTTTGTGATTACTATAGACACTCTTCGATCGTTACCTGTTGCCGCGGATTCGGCATTCATCTGAAAACGTCGCTTACCGCTTTCCACTATTTACTGATTGGGCAGTTTGCAGCAATCACCCGCTGCCGGCGGCTCGTTTGCGCCCGCGTCCAGAACCACCTTCCAGCTCCCGTCGGGCTCCTTGCGCCACATGGTGATGTACCGTCCGCTCGTGACCACGGGATTTCCGTTCGCGTCCTTGCTGTGTCCCTCAAAATGGCCCCAAGTGTAGCCCATATCTCCCGAAGGCCCCATCATTGCGTCGGTTGGCGTCCACATCAGTTGATAGTCCTTGGGCGACCAGTTCGCCGATTTGGCAATCGCTACTTTTCCGATCAGCGGCGCCGCTCCGTTTCCCAGCGCCACGCCATCGTCGGCAAACCACGAAGCGAATGCCGCGCCACCGCGTGCTGCCACATCCTTGGCAAAGCGTGTCTCCAGGTCATAGAGAATCATCTTGCCCGGCTTGACCGTCGAGTCAGTCAATGGATTGGGCGTCCGCGATTGCTTTCCAGGCTCCAGCAACTGCGCCCATGCCGCGTTCGAACCTGCCCCCGCCAAAACCGCAATCAAAATGAACGATGAAAGAAGATTCCGCATTGCAGCCACGTTCCCGCCCTCCAATGAACTTGAAGTCTATGCGCCCATCCTACAACGCTGAACTTCGCGGCCGCGTCGATTTGCGTCACGCCCTTGCACCCACTCGGGCCCGCTCGCCAAAATTCCATTAAGGGTGACTTGACGGCTGGGTTGCCGAGGGCCCGGCACCAGCGCCCGAGGCGGGCGGATTGGCGCCACCCGGCCCACTCCCGCCGGAAACGATGTGCGCCTCCGCGCTGAACAGGTGATATTGCGTAAACGCCACATCGTTCAACTGCGTTTGCACGGTCACCTTCGAGCCCTGGGGCTCTGCTGCGGCGCCCGCAACCGGAACCTTCGAGTACGCGACGCCGTGCGTCGGACAGATATAGGTTCGATCCCCGATCATCACCGCCCCGTATTCCACCAGGATTGCGGTCTGCATCATTTCGAATGGTGGCGGCAGATCCGCCGCCATGCTCATGCGAAGAATCTCGCCCGTGGCCGGATCGATCGCCATCTCGCCGTGGTAGCCGGGATAAATTTGATCGATCTTGGGTCCCGCCGGTATACCCACCAGGTAACTCGACTGATCCGCCGCCACGGAATAGCTGAACACAGCCACGGGCTCGCTCGCGCCCTGCTCCCAATGGGCCCACTTCACCTGGCCACGCATGGCGTCTCCCATCACCACCTCGAGAATCGGGCCAAACTCGCCGCCGGTGGTCAATCCCACCGCCGTTTGATCCTCTTTTCTGCCCTTTCCTGCTTCCGACTCGTGCACTTCGTAGCCATCTTGATATCTCACCATCGCGCTGTAGGTCGCGGTGCTGCGCAGAGACTTGTAATCGGTCATCGCGACGGCAATTCCCGGGGCGCGCATCGCCCTCATCCCCGTCCCCGTGGGGTTGTTGCCGATTCTAGAGACCGCTTCTTGCGAGGGCGTGTCCTCAAAGTGCGTCGTTTCCCGTGTCGCATAGAAATTCGGCAGCCGAGTTATCGTCGTTTTAATGTACTCGACGGCGTGCTCGAGCATCTGCCGTTGTGTGTCTTCGTCCGGCGGCGGATCGCGCAGCACATCGCTTGCAGGAGGATTCAGAAAGGCCGACTTATCGGCCAGCTTCATCAGCTCTTCTTGCGTGCGCTTGCCGGGAAAATCCGCCTCCCAGCGCGCCAGCCGTGCCGGGTTCACCCGTTCCGTAAGCTGTGCGTCCTCGAGCTCCCCAGCCACCTTCCCATCCGGCTTGCCATGGAGCTTGACCAGCAACTGCTCCATCTCATCGATGGACATGATCTTGGCCGCCATCGCAGGGAAGGCAATTCCCCAAAGAAGCAGTAGTATGGCCCATTTCCGCATCCAGACCTTGTCCTTCCCACCGAGGCATAAGTATAGACGCTTTGGAATTACCTCTGTGGCACCATCGCGCCAAACCCCAGCGCAATCCCGCCGTCTAATCCACCAAAGTCGCGTTCTGGCGCGCAGGTATACTTAACGCAGGCGATCCCGGGTTCTTTCCCCGGAACCACAGACCCCGTTTCAGGGGCGCTTTCGAACCGGTTACTTTTCCCTGGATTCCCGGTCTTATTTGATTTCCCCCGGGGGGAAGGAAGTACATGGGAACACTGCTGGAATCCATCCATTCTCCCGCCGACCTCAAACGTCTCGACTATGCGCAAATGGCCTCGCTTGCCGAGGAGATCCGCACCTTCCTCATCCAGACACTTTCCAAAACCGGCGGCCATCTCGGCCCCAATCTCGGTGTCGTCGAGCTTAGCCTCGCTCTGCACGCCGTCTTCTCTACGCCTGAAGACAAGATCCTCTTCGACGTCAGCCACCAGGCCTATATTCACAAGATCCTCACCGGCCGCCTCGACCGCTTTGAGACCATCCGCCAGCCGGGCGGCCTCAATGGCTTCATGCTGCGCACCGAAAGCGAGCACGACTGCTACGGCGCGGGTCACGCAGGCACTGCGCTCTCCGCCGCCCTGGGCGTGGCCGTGGCCCGCGACCTCGCCGGTGGTCACGAGCACGTGATCGCCGTCGCAGGCGACGCCGCCTTCACGAACGGAATCACCTTTGAGGCGCTCAACAACATCGCCGCCCAAACCCGGCGCATGATTGTCGTCCTCAATGACAACGAGTGGTCCATCGACCGCAACGTCGGCGCCGTGGCCCGATATTTCCACCGCATCGTGACCAACGAGCACTATCAACATATGCACGATCGCGCCACGCGTCTCATTGAGCGCTTCGGCGGCAAGACCGCAATCAAGGTTGTTCGCCGCGCCGAGGAAGCCGCCAAGAGCATGTTGTGGCCGTCCATCCTTTTTGAGGAGTTCGGCCTGGAGTACTTCGGCCCCATCGACGGCCACAATCTCCCGCTGCTGGTCGAGACCTTTAAATTCCTCAAGTCGATCGACCACCCTGTTCTGCTCCACATCCTCACGCAGAAAGGCCGTGGCTTTCAGCCCGCCCTCGACGGCCAGAAAAAGTTTCACGGCCTCGGGCCCTACGATCCGGAGACAGGCAAGACTCCAGATGGCTCGGCTACGTACGCTGAGGTCTTCGCCAACACCCTGGCCGATCTTGCCGCGAAAGACCCGCGTATCGTCGCCATTACCGCCGCCATGCCCAACGGCACCGGCCTCGATCACTTCCGGCCCCGCCACCCCAAACGCTATTTCGACGTCGGCATCGCCGAGGAGCATGCAGTCGTTTTTGCCGCTGGAATGGCTACGCGCGGCTATCGCCCGGTCTGTGCCATCTATTCCACTTTCTTGCAGCGCGCCTTCGACCCCGTTGTCCACGATGTCTGCCTGCAGAAGCTACCTGTCCTTTTTTGCATGGATCGCGCCGGACTCTCCGGCGATGACGGACCCACGCATCACGGTCTCTTCGACATCGCTTACCTGCGCGGAATTCCCGAGATCGTCCTGATGGCGCCGAAAGACGAAGACGAGCTGGCCGACATGATCAAGACTGCGATCGATTTGCCCGGCCCCAGCGCGATCCGCTATCCGCGCGGTGCCGTCGCCGGTGTGGCCCGCAAGTCAGAGCCGCAGTCGATTCCCGTTGGAAAGGCCGAGGTGCTTGCCGACGGCTCCGATGTGGCCATCATCGGTCTTGGCCCCATGATCGCTCTGGCGCGCGGGCTCGCCGCGTCTCTTGAGCGCGATGGCTACTCCGCCGCCGTCATCAATCCCCGCTTCATCAAGCCGCTCGACCGTGAGATCCTTGCGCGCTACGCCGCCCGCGTAGCCGCATTCGTCACCTTCGAGGATCACGTGAAGATGGGTGGCTTCGGAACTGCCGTCGTTGAAGCTCTCGATGAAATGGGCCTCTCCGTTCCCGTCGTCCGCATCGGCTGGCCCGACCAGTTCATCGAACACGGCAAGATCGATGAGCTCCGCGCCCGCTACGGTCTGACCGTTGAAGCGGCCCTCGCGCAGGTTCTCCCGCTGCTCACGCACCGCCGCCGTCCCACCCTCGTCGCAAGCTAAACGCGCACACCGATTTGCTCATTTGCTCACTCGTCCTCCGCCGAAAACTGATTTGCCCTTTCGCTTTTCGCCAGTTGGGATTCGCTGCCTGGGGCAACATGTGGTTACCAAAATGAGGCACCAACGTTTCATCCAAAAGCACTAAGGATTCGTTAAGAACTGCCGATTAGAGACCTATCATGTGTTGGTCCGCGCAGGGGGAAGCGCAGTGACCGTGAAATCCACATTGCCGGTTCTCGCTCTGGGTGTTTTGGCGTCTGGCTTGGTCGTTGCATCCGTCCATGCAGCGACCGCCAGCACGTCCATCGGCGTCTCCGCGACGGTTCAGGCCTCCTGCCTTGCCTCTACCGTATCGGTCGATTGCAGCAACTCCGTTTCATACAACGTCAGCCTGAGTGCGGTGATGACACACGACGCCAACCTTGGAACTCGGCCGATGCTCGATTCTGGTTTCGCCCCGCTGGGCTCTGCGCTCAGTTCATCTCCCGGAGGCATTGCCAACTGGGGTCAGGCCGTGAGCACTGACACATTGGCTTGGCTGGGCAGCGGCTTCAGCTCACTACTCGCTAGAAATGGCCGGTATCCAGCAGCGCAGTGCGCTGCCTTCGGCGCAGATGCCGATACCATCATCGTCGTTGTGACGTATTGAGCGGTCGCGCCCGCGCGAGAAGCGCCACAAGAATCATTGCCAATCCTCCGATGAATCACCAGCGCGCAAACAGCGGCAGCCCTGCGCTTGAAGGTCTCCGTCGGCATTGGTTCAACTGACTGTTTATTACATTGGTACATTTGCCTGGATGACCCAAACGTATTATTGAAGCCGGTTTTTGGAATAGATATTGTCCCAATAACGCTCAATGACAAGTTGTCAGGCGGGGGCCTCGCTGAAAAACTGCCCGCGCCTGAGCATTCATTGTTCTTGCGAGCACGTATGCAACGAACGCAGGAAAACTGTGTTCGATCCTCGGCGGCAAATGAATACAGGGTCTTGCTGATTCGTCGACGACCCTGACTCGGAAGGCCTGATTCAGACATGAACTGACCCTGTTCGACTCACCGTCGGACAGCCGAATATCTCAATTTCGAACGCTTGTTGTACCAGGAGTAAGTGTCATGAAGTTCTCGACCCCTTTAAAGTCGATTCTGCCCGCGGCCATTCTGGGATTCGTGGCGCTGGGTCTGACCCCCACATCTGCCGTCGCGCAGGCCAACCCGGCAACCACCACGTTTAACGTCACCGCGACGGTACTCAAAGACTGCATCGTCTCTGCCACCGCTCTGCCATTCGGAAACTACACCGGTGCGGTGGTCAACGCTAGTTCCACTGTCACGGTTACCTGTACCAGCGGCACGACGTACACTGTCGGCCTCAATCAAGGATTGACGACCGGCGCAACAGTAACAACCAGGCAGATGGGCATTACCCAGCCCGCAGGAGGACTGAACTATTCGCTGTTGACGACTTCCTATTCGGGTGCCAACTGGGGTAATACCAGCGGCAGCTGGGTAAGCGGCACGGGCAGCGGCGCTGCCCAACCACTCGCGGTATACGGCGTACTTCCGGCGGGACAGTATGTCCCACCAGGTTCTTACACCGATACGATTGCTGTTACCGTCACCTACTAACTGTTGTTTGCAACATTTGCATTTGGGATCCCCATGACTTTGCGAAACTCATTCCGTCGAATGGCGGCGGCCCTGGCGTACGCCGGCGCAGCCGTCATTCTCCTTTTGGCAGGCCCGCCAGCAACGGCGCAGTCGTTGTCTGTATTGCCTGTCAACATTCTCTTTTCCCCCGGACAGAAGGCTTCGTCCCTGACCATCACCAACATGGGGACCAGCGAAACCGCGATTCAGATTCGCGCCTTCGCCTGGGCTCAGAAGGATGACGAAGATCAACTGACGGATTCGGTCGCAGTGGTGCTGAGCCCTCCGCTTGCCACGATTGCTCCTGGCGCGTCGCAGGTGGTCCGCCTCATTCTGCGTCAGTTGCCGCAGGGACGTGAAGCAACTTACCGCATCCTCATCGACCAGATTCCACCTCCGGCTGAGCCGGGGATTGTGCATATGGTCCTGCGCATGTCGATTCCTATATTCGCCGAGCCATCGACGCGCGCGGTTCCGCACGTGCAGTTTCATCTGGCGGTCGATTCCGGAAAGCTTGTCCTCGTGGGAATCAACGATGGCCTTAGCCACGAAGTGATTCGCGATGTCGTGCTAACGACCAGCGACGGTCGAAAGCTCAAGGGAGAGTCCAACGATTCGTCCTACATTCTCGCCGGAGTCACCCGGCGTTGGGCAATCGCCGCAGAGGGCCCTCTCCCTCTGCCAGGCGAAACCCTGCAGTTGACAGCTCACACGGACGCCGGCGTTATCCAGCAGCAGGTCGGCTTCGTCACGGCACCGTGATCGTCGAGGTGCAATGGCCAGGTGGCTCCGCTGTGCTCAGATCATGTTCCTTATGATGGCCGCCATGCCGCAATGGGCCGCAGCCACTGGCCCAGTCGTCTCCTCAGCGAATCCCCCAGCCAATCCCGCAGCTGCCGGCCCGGCTACTGCCGAAAGCAACGACGAGACCCTGTTTCTCGACGTTCAGGTCAATGGTCATTCCATCGGCAAGATTGGTGAATTCACCTTGCGGCACGGCTCGTTGTGGGCCCGGCCCGACGAACTGCGGGCCCTCGGTTTCCGCGTTCCTGTCTCTCGCGCCTCGCAAACCGGCGGTCTCGTGGGCCTGTCTGACTTGCCAGGACTGAATTGGATCCTCGACGAGAAGAACCAGGTGCTCCAAGTGACAGCCACCGACAGTGCCTTGCTGCCGGCACTATTGCAGCCCCTTGGACGAGAACCGGCTGGAAGTCGCCGCGTGATCGAGAGCGGCACCGGCGTGACGCTCAACTACGACACAGTCGGAACTTTCTCCGGCGGCCAAAAGGGCGGCAGCGGGTCCTTCGAGACGCGAGCCTTCTCGCCCTGGGGCATCGTGAGCTCGGACTGGCTTGCCTTTGCCGGCGCAAACTCGAGTGCCGCGGGCTCAACCACGGCCATTCGCCTTGATTCGGCTTATACCTTTGCCGACGTCAATTCGTTGCGCCGCTATAGTCTGGGCGATTTCATCAACGGTGGTCTCTCCTGGACGCGTCCCGTTCACCTCGAGGGTATCCAGATCAATTCCGATTTCAGCATGCGCCCCGATCTTGTGACGTTCCCAGTGCCCACGATCACTGGCTCGGCCGCGGTTCCCTCCACCGTCAACGTGCTCACCGACGGCAACCTCGCGGCGTCCAGCCAGATTGCTCCTGGCCCCTTCGAGGTTCCGCAACTTCCGGTGGTCGAGGGCGCAGGCACCATTTCGATGACGGTCACGAATGCCATGGGACAACAAGTCACCGTGACACAACCTTTCTACGCCAGCTCCACCATGCTGGCGCCTGGGCTCCAGACCTTCGCCGTACAATCTGGCCTGGTGCGCCGCGACTGGGGCTCATTGAGCAACGACTACGGGAAGCTGGCCGGCGCCGCCGTCTATCGCCGCGGTCTCTCGCGGAAGTTCACCATCGAAGGCAGTGCTGAGGGCACTCCGGGCGCGTTCATGGCAGGCGTGGGCGGGGTGGCGCAGATAGGCAATCTCGGCGTGGTCAACTTCGCTGTGGCGCCCAGCTTCGGCTCCGGCCAAGCAGGCGCACAGTTCTCCGCCGGGGCCCAGCGCATCGGCCGGGTCTTCAGCCTGGGCGCATCTGCGATCATGGCGGATCGCAACTACCGCGATGTGGCGTCCGAAAACGGAGACGGCGTCCCGCGCAAGCAGCTCAGCGCCTTCACCGGCTTGTCTCTCCGGCGGTTCGGCTCCGGTGGCCTGGCCTACGCTGCGGTCAACATGGACCCCTCACCAGTGCCGCTCCAGCAAAACGCGAACCCAGCCCAGCACTCGCAGATCGTGTCAGCAAACTATTCGCTCCAGGTCCACCACGTCTTTCTCTACGCCACCGAGTTTCGCGACCTAGTGAACAAGGGCAGCAGCGGCGTACAGATTGGTCTGACAATTCCATTTGGCAAGCGCAATTCGGTTACCGCCAGCGGAGGTTCAGACGGTTCCGCTCAGATCGATGTGCGACAGCCGGCGCCAATCGTCGGCGATTGGGGCTACCAGGCTTACGTTTCCGCCGGCGATTCAACCCATGTATTCGCCCAGGGACAATACAAGTCGCCCGTAGGCTTGTTCACGGCCGGGATCGACAGCGACAGCGGGGTGACGACTCTGCGTCTGGAAACTCAAGGCGCATTCTCTTTCGTCGACGGCGAGCTATTCCCTTCGAACACCATCTACGACGGCTTCGCCGTGGTTGACACGGGGCCCATGGCCCACGTGCACGTCCTTCAGGAGAACCGCGATGTCGGCAGCACCAACTCCTCAGGGCGTCTGCTGGTGCCGGACATGCGCGCGTTCGACCTGAATCAAATCTCCATCGCACCCACCGATATTCCGCCGGATGTGACAATCGACGTCGCCGCGCGCCAGGTGCGGCCCCAGGATCGTTCCGGCGTTGTGCTTAGGTTCCCCATCAAATTCAGCCACGGCGCATTGCTCCGCTTGGTCGATGAGTCCGGGGTAGCGGCGCCGCTCGGCAGCACGGCAACACTGCGGGCCACTGGTGTCGTCGTCCCCGTTGGTTACGACGGAGACGCCTACGTTGAGGATCTCAGCCCGCACAACCAGCTTGCCGTCGAGTTTCCCGACGGGCGCCGCTGCGCTGTCGCCTTCGACTATGCACCTGTAACCGGCGAAATTCCCTCGATTGGACCGCTCCGTTGCATGGAGAAAAAGCCATGATGCGAAGACTCACCTTTGCGGCGCTGGTCCTGCTCTTCTTTGCCGCCCGAGCCTCGGCTGCGAATTCCTGCTCAGCGTTCGCCTCGGGTGTCGCATTCGGCAGCTATTACGGCTCGGTCGTAGATATTACCGGCACAGTGACGGTCACGTGCACCAGCGGCCAGGCATATGACATCGCCCTCAACGCCGGGTTGGCAAGCGGTGCGACCATTACAACCCGATCCATGCAAAATGGCTCGGCTTTGCTGGGATATCAACTATTCAGTAACTCCGGACGCACCACCAACTGGGGCAACTCATCAAGCACCGGTTGGGTCGCAGGCACCGGCAACGGAAGCGCCCAGGTGTACACCATCTATGCCCAGATTCCGGCAGGGGAAACGGGCGCGTTGCGGACCTACACCGATACCATCACCGCTTCCATTTCCGGCACCGGCATCACCACCGCCACCGCGCAGTTCAGCGTCACCGCGACCATTGTGAAAGACTGCACGGTTTCGGCAACCAATCTCGCCTTCGGCAATTACACCGGCGCTGTCAATAACTCCACATCCACGGTCTCCGTCAAATGCACCAGCGGCACCACGTACACCGTCAGCCTCAGTGCCGGGCTGGCAACTGGCGCCACCGTGACCACCCGGCAAATGCAGAATGGCTCGGCTTTACTGAATTACGGCCTCTTCAGCAACTCCGGTCACACCACCAACTGGGGCAACACCTCCGCCACCAACTGGGTCAGTGGAACGGGCAACGGAGCTTCCCAGCCAGTCACTGTCTACGGCCAGATTCCCGCAGCACAATATGTCAAACCGGGCAGCTTCACCGACACGATTACCGTTTCCGTCACCTATTGATCTCAGGAACCGGCACCCCGCCGTTTATCCTCCTCAATATGTCCGCTCCCACCCACCCTTCGCGCTGGCCTCGCCGCTGGTTTCTGTGGATCGCGGCGGGCATCGCCCTGCGCCTCCTCTTCATCTGGTTCCCGCGTCCCGGCGACGACGATACGCTCGACTACCTCCAGTTAGGCCACAATCTGCTGCATTACGGAATCTACGGCATGGGCTCTGGCGCCGATCTTTCTCCCACCACGTATCGCCTGCCCGCGTATCCAATTCTTCTCGCCACTTTCGAATTTCTTTTCGCGCGTCTCTGGCCTAACACCTGGCTCATTGCCGTTTATCTCTTCCAGACTGTCGCCGATCTCGCCGCCGGTCTTTTCCTCGCGCTTTTTGCCCGCCGCCATCTTTCCGATCATGCCGCCGAGGTCGCACTCGCGCTGGCAATGCTCTGCCCGTTTACGGCCGCCTACGCAGGCATCGCGATGACCGAGTGCTTCTCCGTCTTCGCGATTGCTCTCGGTCTTTACGCAGCCGGCCGCGCCCTAGCCGCTCAGGCCTCCGGTAGCAGCGACTTACCCGCGCTGATCCTTGCCGGCCTCGCATCGGCTTTCGCAGCGCTTCTGCGCCCTGATGGAATTCTCCTCTTCGCATCCATCGGATTGGCTTTGTTCCTCTACGGCATTCGCAGCCGCCCCGCCGCGCAACGTGCAAGCCCCGCCTATCCGAGATTTGCCCTGCGGCGCAGCCTCGCCACTCTATTCATTTTCTGTGCCGCCGCTCTGCTGCCACTCGTCCCCTGGACCGCGCGCAACTGGGTGGACTTTCACGTCTTTCAGCCACTCGCCCCGCGCTACGCCGATCCCGGAGAGCCGTCGCTTGCCGGCGCACGCCGATGGCTCCGCACCTGGACCGTGGAGTTCGTCTCCACAGCCAACGTCTGCTGGAACTTTCCGGGCGACACAATCGATCTCGCCGACCTTCCTCCGCGCGCCTTTGACTCTCCGCAGCAGCGCGAGGAAACCCTTGCACTCCTCGCTGACTACAACCAGAACACCAACCTGCCGCCCTGGCTCAACGATCGCTTCGCAGCTCTCGCCGATCAGCGCATTCACGACCATCCGTTCCGCTATTACGTCACTCTGCCTATGCTGCGCGATGCCGACATGCTGCTACGCCCCAGAACCATCGAATATGACCTCGATGTCTTCTGGTGGCGCTGGCGCGACCACCCCGCCCAATCCGCCTGGGCAATCTTCCTTGGCCTCATCAATCTCTTCTACGTTGCCGCTGCCGCCTGGGCCTTCCTCCGCCGCCGAGTGCCCTGGTCCTGGATGTTCGGCTCATACCTGATTCTGCGATTCATCGTCCTCGGCGCCATTGAGGGTCCTGAACCGCGCTACACCGTCGAATGCTTCCCCATCCTTATCGTTGCCGCTTCAGCCGCACTTACCCGCACCTGCCCAATCCGCACTCTGCGTCACGACGCTGGCATCTCATCGAAACTTCGCTGGGGCTAGGGAGTTCTAACACCGCTAGCCCCTCTGACACCGCTGACGCCGCTGCCTTTACCCCTTTGTGCGACAATCCTCATCAGACTGTCTCTTTCATGCGCCTGCTTCACTTTTTCCCGAGTCTGCTCGTGATCGGTTGCGCGCTGGCCGCGGTTCCGGCCCAATCTCAACCGGAGCCCGCGCCACCCTCCGCGCCACTGGTTCTCGCCGGCGGCACTGTCGTCGACGTCACGGCCTGGGGCAACTCCGCGCGCGACATCACGGGCGCCATTGTCGTCATCCGCGACGGCCGCATCACTGACGTTGGCTTGCCCGACCAGGTTTCCATTCCCAAAGACGCCCGAATCATCGACTGCGCCGGCAAATTCCTCGTCCCCGGACTCATCGACGGCTATGCAGGTATGAACTCCCAGGCCCAGGCAAACGCCAACCTCTACATGGGCGTGACCACCGTCGTTGCCCGCGCTGACTCGGAGCACGGCTTTATCGATACCGGCGCTCAGCCCACCCCGCACATCTATCCCATCGACACCATTGGAGTCACCGACAACTGGAGCCTTCTGGCTCGCCGTCCCGAGTGGGTCTCGAAGCTGCGCGAGGGCGCGCATCCCGTCGAGCTCAACCCGCAGGACACCGCGCGGCAGATGGTCGATACCGCTCGTATCGGAACGCGAGTGCTTATCCTCACTGCTCACCTCACCGCCGCCAACTCGCAGTGGATCATCGCCCGCGCCCGCGAGATGGGTCTTTCCACCTACGGCGACTTCGTCTCCACACCCGACCGCGTCGGCGATGAAGCCGGAGTTGACGCGCTCGTTCAGATGGACCACTACAATCTTGGTGCCATTCCCGACGAGCTCCAGCGCCCTCTTGTCGACGACCCCGACGGCCCCTCCGCCGACACTGCCTACGACTACTCAGAGCGCATCCCGCCCACCGACGCCCGTCTCCGCAACTACGCGCATTTCCTTGCCGCGCACCACGCCGCGCTCATGCCCGCCTTCAGCCTCTATTATGTTGAGCTCCCCGGCCATCGCAATCTCTGGCAGGAGCCTGCCGCATCCCTACTCGATCCCGGCCGTATGTTCCATCCCACAGACCCCTCCACCGGTGAGATGGTCTTCCCGCTCCCCGCCTGGTCGCGCCATCTTCCTGCAACCGCGCAGCATTGGATGGAAGCAGATTTGCAAAAGAAGGCCGGTCAGTCCGCTCTCAGGCTCTGGCACATCAACCAGACCATCTTCTCCGCATTCCCTCACTACCTCGCCGGCTCTGGCGCTGACGCCATGGGCACCATGCCCGGCATCTCGCTTCACACCGAGCTTGAGCTGCTCGTCCGTCTTGGCCTGTCGCCGCGCGAGGCCCTAGCCGCCGCCACCAACAACTACTCTTTGCAGTTTGGCTGGAATGAGCTGGGCCTCATCGCTCCCGGCCGCCGCGCCGATATCCTCGTCGTCGACGCCGACCCCACCATCAACATATGGAACGCCCGCCGCATTTCCGCCGTCATCCTCGACGGCGAACTGCTCGACCGCAGCTCTCTGCTTCACCTTGGAAGGTAGACACGCTCACTTGATCACGTCCCCCCGCTGGCTCGCTGACTCGCTACCTCGCCCCGCTCCCTCGGTTCCTCGGTCCCTGCCGGAGATCATTTACCCTTGAGTCAAGCCCCATCCTCGCCATCATGCCTCGCTCCTCGTTCCTAACCCGGCCTAGCGGCCAGCGCCACAATCGCCTGCTGCTTCTCATCGCGATCTATAAGTTTCTCCACGCTCTGTTCTTCATCGGCATCGGTATAGGCGCCCACCGGCTCCTCCACAAAGACATCGCCGATCAAGTTGACCTCTTCGCTCGCCATCTCCGCTTCAATCCCGAGTCGCGCCTGGTCAACTTCCTCCTCGAAAAAGCCTCCCTCATCAACGATCCGGTTCTACGCCGCATCGGCTTCTTTGCTTACTGCTACGCCGCAGTCACACTCGTTGAAGGTGTCGGGCTCTATCTTGAAAAGGCCTGGGGCGAGTTCCTCACCCTCGCCATCACCGCCTCGTTTCTGCCCTGGGAACTCTTCGAGATCTTTCGCCACATCACCTGGATTCGCGTCGGCCTGTTCGCCATCAACATTCTCGTGTTCGTCTATCTGTTGAAAATTGTTGTCGATCGAGCCCGGCACCGCGCCAAAGCCCGCAAGAATTCCTCAGCCTGACACAACGCGCGGCACAGCGATTTCGGGCCCATGCCTCCACAAGAGGGCCTTCGCTCCGCTCCAATTCCCTCCACCCGGATCATCAGTTCCGGCGTATCTCTCGTCTTTTCGCTTTTTGTTCTCCTATCACAGCCGCTGACAGCTGTCCAGACGGGGAATCAAAGCAGTAAACCCCATATCTTGTGGTGCCTCTGAATTGTTGCTCTATTAGTCGGCGTTTCCGCAGAAAGCCTGATTTTCCTATAGTTTCCACCGATTTTTTGCTTGGCGGAGAGGAACTTCGGGGGTACTATCGACCGAAGTGGGACATTTTGGAGCTAAGTGGTCGTATTTGGACCACTCAGTCGCTCTAATTGATCCCCTTAAGTTTACTCCCGTTCCTCCCCCAGGGAACGGCCTTTAAGGAGCCAATCGGCAAGGGTACCAGCTTGGCTAACTGGGATGGATCCACGGGGTTTTCGGTACGCGGTACGGCAGGAAATGGGACCGCGGAGGTAAGTGAGGCAGGCAGATGTTTCGCGGCAACCATCCGGCAAAGGTCGATGAGAAGGGACGGCTCAAGCTCCCGGCTGCTTTCAAGCAGCTTCTGGACGCCCAGAACGTCGCCCAGTTCTACATCACAAGCGCCAGTGGGAAAAGCGCGGAGATTTGGCCGCTGCCGGAGTGGGAAAAGCGCGAGGCCCGATTGATGGAATTCGGCACTTTGAACGGTGCGGTGAACAAGTACATCAACCAGACCAGTTACTACGGCCAGCAGGCCGAGATGGATAACCAGGGGCGCGTGCTCCTGCCGCAGATTCTGCGCGGCAAAGCGGTTCTGGATGCCGAGGTGGTTGTTCTCGGCAAAGGGAATTACCTCGAAGTCGTGAACCAAACGAACTTCGAGCAGCAATTGGCGGCAAGCCCGATGACCGACGAGGATTTCGAGAAGTTGGCCGGCATTATGAAGCCGCAGACGAATGGTTGACGCCCTCAGGGGGCGCGCATGACGCAGCAAAAAGCACGCCATGTGCCCGTTCTTTTCGATGAAGCGATGGAGTTTATCCGCATGCGGCCCGGCGGCACTTACGTCGACTGCACGCTGGGCCTGGCGGGACATGCCGAAGGCATCGTCAGGCAATTGGGATCGGCGGGACATTTGATCGGATTTGACCGCGATCCCGAGGCGCTTGAGTTGGCAAAGGTAAGGCTGGCGCAAGTTTTGCAAGAGCTGGGCAGCCAGGCGCCGCAAGTGACTTTGATCGGCGAAGCATTCAGCACCATCGCCGAGCACGTGAAGCCGGCCTCAGTCGATGGATTGCTGGCCGACTTCGGCGCAAGTAGCCTGCATTTCGATGAGGCGCGCAGAGGGTTTAGTTTTCAGGCGGATGGTCCGCTGGATATGCGAATGGATACGCGATCCGGCCCAACCGCCGAACAAGTGGTGAATGAGACGAGCGAGCGCGAGCTGGCAAATCTCATTTACGAATACGGTGAGGAAAGGAGGTCGCGGACAGTCGCCAGAGCCATTGTGCGGGGACGGCCGGTTACGTCAACGGCGCAGTTAGCCAAAATCGTAGCCTCAGCCGTCCCGCCAATGAAACACATTCACCCGGCCACCAGAACGTTTCAGGCGTTGCGAATCTTTGTTAATCAGGAATTGCACGAAATCTGGGCTTTGCTTGAGGCCGCACCAAGTTTGCTTAAGCCCTCCGCACGGCTCGTCGTTATTAGCTTTCATTCATTGGAAGATCGCATCGCAAAAGACAGTTTCCGGGAAGGCGCGAAGAAGGGAATCTGGAATGTATTGACCAGAAAGCCCGTCACTGCGAAGGAAGAAGAGATCAACCGCAACCCGCGCTCGCGCAGCGCCAAGCTGAGAGCAACGGAACGGCGGTAGGCAGGTAGAGCGAGGAGAACCACGATGGCGGCATGTGCAACAACCTATTTCGAGACCGGCCGCGCCTGGAGCGCCCGGATCAACGAGCATAACGCTGCGATGATGGCCGAGCAGGCTCAGCGCCGCCGCCGCGTGCGCACGCCGGAATTCTATTTCGCGAAGCATTTCGATAACACTCGCCTCGTCAAGGCCTCCGATCCCGTTCGCGTGCGCGAGATGCGCGTCTTTTCCGCCGCGGTCGCCGTGCTCTTCTCTCTCGTCATGATCTACGGCCTGCAGCACTTCTACGCCATTGAAAGCAGCTACAGCGTGGAAAGCGGAAAGCAAACGCTCGACCAGTTGCGCGAGGAGAATCGCCAATTGCGTCTCAACGAAGCCGAGCTCACGCAGCCCGGCCGCATCGATCAGATAGCGCGCCAGCTTGGACTCGCAGAGCCGCAGCCTGGCCAAGTGGTGTACTCCGATGCCCGGCCTGCCTCCGGCGCACCCACGCTTGCTCAGGTGAATTCTCCAGCGCCCCCGGCGCAATAAACCAGGCAATCGGACCCACACGACATGACGGCAGCCGTCACAACCATCCGCAGCCGTACCCAAACACCCAGAGGCGTGCCGCTCAAGCGAGTACGCTTTCTCTTGATCTGCCTGTTCTTCCTCGTGTGGGTCTGCGCCATTTCGGGCCGGCTCTTCTGGTTGCAAATTGTGCGCCACCAGGACTTCGTGGAGCGCGCGGCCAAGCAGCAGCAGCGCACCTTTGAAGTGGCTCCCCGCCGTGGCGTCCTCTATGACCGCAACCTCCGCGAGCTGGCCATGACCATCCTGGCGCCGTCGATCTACGCCGATCCCACGCAGATTGCCGACAGACAGGCCGCTGCACGCACGCTCACCGCGCTGGTCCACACCGACCCCGAAGACCGCCTGACCACAGACGCGCAGATCGTTGCGCGGCTCAATGAAGGCCGTAACTTTGCCTGGATCGCGCGGCGTGTGACTCCGCAAGTTGCAGCCAGCGTCAAAGCCCTCAACATGAAGGGTATTTTCTTCCAGCAGGAATTTGCGCGCTTCTATCCCGACAATCAGCTTGCCGCGCAAGTTCTGGGTTACGTTGGGACCGACAACGACGGCCTCGGCGGCCTTGAAGAAAAGTTCGACAGCGATCTGCACGGACGTCCGGGCCTCATGTACACGGCCATGGACGCGCGCCGCAAGGTCCTTGGCTCAAGCGAGCACGATCCCGAGCCTGGTCGGAACTTTGTTCTTACCATCGACGAAAACATTCAGTTCATGGCCGAACGCGCGCTCGATCACGCTATGGCGAAGACGCAGGCCCTTAACGGCACTGTCGTCGTGCAGGATGCGCACACCGGGCAGATTCTGGCCCTCGCCATCCGCCCCACCTTCAATCCCAATCAGTTTCGCCACACCACGCTCGATCAGTTGCGCGACCACGCCGTCAGCGATGTATACGAGCCGGGTTCCACTTTCAAGCTGGTCACATATTCCGCCGCGATGGATCAGAAAGTCACCACGCCCGACGACACAATCGACTGCCAGGGCGGCAAAATCACCATTGCCGGCCGCACGATTCACGACAATCAAGGCGAACATTTCGGTGTAATTCCAGTGCACAAAGCGCTTGAGGAATCAAGCGACGTCGCCGCAATCAAGCTTGCTCTCAAGGTCGGCCCCGACCGCTTTTACCAATACATCCGGAGCTTCGGCTTCGGCACGCGATCGAACGTTGAGCTGCCCGGTGAGACGCGCGGCCTGTTGCGTCCCCCCGCTAAGTGGGGCAGTTCCTCCATCGGCTCCATCGCCATCGGCCAGGAAATTGCAGTCACGCCGCTGCAACTGGTCACCATGGTTTCCACTATCGCCAACGGCGGCACCTATCTGCCGCCGCACATCCTCATACAGGACCAGTCCGTCCCAACCACTGCATCTGTCCAAAAGTCTGCCCCATCGCAGGCGGCGCAGGTTCCGGCGTCGGGGTTCGTAGCCAGCCCGGTCAGGACAGGTGAAGATCTGCCCAATCCGCTACCGCCGGGTGCACACCGTGTCATCAGCACGCTGGCCGCCGCGCAGATGCGCAAAATGATGGAAGGCGTCGTCCTGTTCGGAACCGGAAGGTCGGCGCAACTCAACGGCTACTCCTCCGGCGGCAAAACAGGCACCGCGCAAAAGATCGACCCCGTTACTCACACCTATTCGAAGACCATGCACATTGCCTCCTTCGCCGGCTTCGCGCCGGTAAATGATCCGGCCATCTCTGTTGCGATCGTCATTGATTCTCCCAAAGGCGCATACTACGGCGCCGATGTCTCCGCGCCGGTCTTCGCCGAGGTGGCGCAGCAGGTCCTCGAATATCTGGGCGTGCAGCACGACATCGACCTGCGCCCAGTCGACCTTGCTTCAAAAAAGGGCGCACCGGTCAAGGAAGACGATGCCCCGGCGCAAGGCGAAAGTGTTGAGGCTCTCTACGAGGCTGCCAACGACTTGCCGAGCGACGACCCGTTGCGCGCTCCGCCTGCTGCCAAAACAACCGCACCCGCTCCGCCCGCCTCTACGCAGGCCACGAACTCACCCACACCCGCGAAAACAGGTGCTCCTCCTCAGCCCTCCCCCACCGCATCTGCGCAATCGCCAACGAAACCAGCCTCGTCGCCACCTGAGAACACCATAGTGATCGCTGACGCCGAGCGATTACGCGTGCCCTCGCTGATCGGACTGCCGATGCGCGAGATTATCGAGCAGGCAGGCAGCGCCGGACTTGAAGTGGAGATCGCCGGTAACGGTATCGCACGTGAGCAGGCCCCCGCGCCCGGCACCATGGTCCTTCCCGGCACAAAGATCGTTGTCCGCTGCGAACGCTGACTGCGCCGCGGCGAAAGAACAGTGTGCGCGTGCCTGCGCGCGATTGGCGTAATCTTGCTCCATGCCGGCGAGTGATTGGCACCCATCGGAAGACGGCGCAACCCTTGGCGAGACTGGCTCAGAAGAGGGCATCGTTGTCCGCGACGAGGAGCACTCTCTCGGCGCCCGGATCACTCTCGAGCGCGACGCAGGCATCGCGCCCTTCGCCATCACCTGCGGCATCTACGGCTGGATGGTGCATACGCGCTTCTTCAGCTCCGATGCGGAAGCCGAGACGCAATACGACCTGATGAAGGACTCGCTTTCGGCGCTCCTTGAAGCCGCCGAACAAGCCGCCGATGTCGACGGAGGCCGGCAAGTTATGTACGACGGAATCGACGAGTTCATCGGAGCCTACCCGTGAGCTTTGGCATTCCCCTCCTCCTCAGCAGATCTGCTCTAATCCTGCAGCACAATCTACAATCAAAATCGGATGAACTGGAACGATCTGATTTCTGAAGTCGCATCCATCGGCTCCGTCGGCAGCTCCGCCGCAACCATCACCGGCGTTGAGTACGACTCGCGCCGTGTGCGTCCCGGCGCCGTTTTTGTGGCGATGAAGGGCGGCTCGACCGATGGCAATCGTTTTGTCGAAAAGGCTATCGCCGCAGGCGCGCTCGGCGTCATTACTGACTCCGCACAGACCTTTGACCACCTGACCGTCTACCAAGCTGGGCTCCCGGTGCTTCATGTCGAACACGGACGCCGCGCGCTTGCTCAGGCTTCCGCCGCATTCTTCGGCCATCCCGAGCGTTCCCTTGCCGCCACTGGAATCACAGGCACCAACGGCAAGACAACCACCGCATTTCTCACTGAATCACTTCTCATTTCCGCGGCGCGCTCGACCATTCTGATCGGGACCGTTGAGTATCACGTCGCCGGCGAGGTGCGCCCATCCATCCACACCACGCCCGAATCGCGCGACCTGTTCGAATTGATGGCCGAAGGCGTTGCGCGTGGCGCGGAAGAGCTCGTCACCGAGGTTTCAAGCCACGCGCTCGATCAGGGCCGCATGATCGGAATCCCTTTTGACGTGGCCGTCTTCACCAACCTGACGCGCGACCATCTCGACTACCACCAGACAATGGACAAGTACTTCGCCGCCAAGCGTCTGCTCTTCGACGGGACGGTTTATCCGCCTCCGCGCGTCGCCGTGATCAACGCACACGATACGCACGCCGAAGAACTCGCAATAGCCGCAAGCGCCGCCGGCGCGGAGATTCGCACCTATGGAATCGGAGCGGGCGAATGGCGTGCAGCCAGCTACACGCTCACGCCTTCGGGCGCGACCATTCAACTCGAAACGCCGGCCGGATCGGCCTGCGTCAGCTCGCGACTTGCAGGCGAAGTAAACATCCTCAACCTGCTCGCGGCATTCACCGCCGCCCACGCGCGCGGCATTTCCTTTTCCCAACTTGCCGCCGCTATTCCAACGCTCAGGCCCGTCCCCGGGCGTTTTCAATCCGTCGATGCAGGCCAGCCCTTCACGGTGATTGTGGACTATGCGCACACCGATGACGCGCTGCGCAATCTTACGACGCTCGCACGCCAGATGACCGCAGCTTCCGGGGCGCGCGTGATCACAATGTTCGGCTGCGGCGGCGATCGTGATCGCACCAAGCGCCCAAAAATGGGCCAGGCAGCCGGCGAAGGCAGCGATTTTGTCGTGGCCACGAGCGACAATCCGCGCTCCGAGGATCCGGCGTCCATCCTCGCCGAGATCGAGCCTGGGTTGCAGGCGGCCGGTGCTGCTTACACCATCGAAGTCGATCGTGCATCCGCCATTCGTCTCGCGCTCGAGGCCGCCAAGCCCGGTGACGTTGTTCTCCTCGCCGGCAAGGGTCACGAGAAAGAACAGATCCTCGCAGGGCGCACGATCCCCTTCGACGATGCCGAGGTGGCGCTTTCCATCCTTGCCCAATTGGGCTATCGTGAGGGGCAATGAATCTCACGCTTGCAGAAGCAGTGATGGGCGCAGGAGCAGTGCTCGAGGCGCCGGCCAGCGTGCAGAATTCGGGCGCGTTGGTTGCGTCCGGATACTCCATCGACTCGCGCACCATTGCACCCGATGAGCTTTTTTTTGCTGTTCGTGGCGAGCATCACGACGGGCACGACTTTTTGGTCGCGGCGTTCGAACGCGGCGCCGTGGCCGCTGTCGTTTCGCGCGCGCGTGCCGCTTCCCTGCCCGATGCCGCGCTCGCCCATCCGCTTCTCATCGCCGAAGACCCGCTCGCTGCGATGCAAATGCTGGCCCACCATGTGCGCCGCCAGTGGGGACGCCGCGTCATTGCCATCACGGGCTCGGCGGGAAAAACCACCACCAAGGAAGCCGTTGCTGCGGCGCTCGGCGCAAAATTTCGCGTTTTCAAATCTCAGGGCAACCTGAACAACAGCTTTGGCCTGCCCCTGCAACTGCTGCGCCTGATGCCGGAGCACGAATTTGCCGTGGTCGAGATGGGCATGAACCACTCTGGCGAGATTGCCGCGCTGGCGCGCATCGCCGTGCCCGACTGGGGCGTCATCACCAATGTTGGCTCCGCGCACATTGAGAACTTTACCGATGGCCAGGCAGGCATTGCACGCGCCAAGTTCGAGCTGGTCGAGGCGCTTCCCGCAAACGGGGTCGTGTTCCTGAACTGCGACGACGCTTATGGTGCGCAATTTGGTCGCGATTTTTCCGGCCGCGTCGTCTACTTTGGCAGCGGTCCTTGTGCTGACCCTCAAATTCTTTCCTGTGCCGAAGACCCGGACGGGCTCCATATTCGATTTCGCGCCGGTGAGCGCGAGGGCGGCTTTACTCTGCATCTGCTCGGCGCACACAACGCCCTGAATGCCGTCGCCGGCTTGGCCGTGGCGCTTGAGGCTGGAGTGGATCTGGACGCGGCCGTGGCCGCAATCGCATCACTCGCTGCCGGCGACAAGCGCGGCCAGGTCATCGAGATCGGCGGAGCTACGATTCTGAACGACAGCTATAACTCCAACCCCGAAGCGCTGCGCTCCATGATTCGCACCCTTGCCGCGCGCCCGGCTTCAGGCCGCCGCATCCTTGTGGCTGGCGAGATGCTGGAGTTGGGTGAGCACGGAACCGCGCTGCACATCGCCTGTGGACGCGCCGCCGCGGAGGCCGGCCTCGATCTGGTGGTCGCAGTGCAGGGCAACGCGGAACACTTAGCCACAGCCGCCTGCGCCGGCGGAGTGCCTGCGGTCTTTCTTCGCGACGCCGATGTCGCGGGCCAGTGGCTGGTAGAGAATCTGCGGCCCGGCGATGTCGTGCTCGTGAAGGGCTCCCGTGGCGTCCATCTGGAGCGCGCTATCGAAACGCTGACTAATCGAGCCAGCAATCGAGAAGCCCGATGAAGATTGCAAAATCCAATCTCCACCTTGCGCTGGTCGCGTTCCTCGCTGCCGCCGCCTCGCTCGCAGCCCAGAACAATCCTGCATGGACCACCCCATTTCCATCCTTCCGCATCGCCGGCAATCTCTATTACGTCGGCAGCCAGGACCTCGGCTCCTATCTCATCGCCACGCCGCGCGGGCTCATTCTCATCAATTCGAACTTTGAAGCCTCGGTGCCGCTGATCAAGAAGAGCGTCGAAGACCTTGGCTTCCGCTTCAGCGACATCAAAATTCTTCTCATAAGCCACGCCCACGATGATCACTGTGCGGGTAGCGCGCAAATCATTCGTCTCACCGGCGCCAAATATTACGTGATGGCCGGCGACGTTTCGGTCGTCGAGTCCGGCGGCAGGACAGACTTTCAATACGGCGCCCGGAAGTCCCAGCGATATCCACCCGCCCATGTCGATCGCGTGCTCCACGACGGCGACACGGTCAGCCTCGGCGGCACGGTCTTGACCGCGCATCTCACGCCCGGGCATACGAAGGGAACCACCACCTGGACCCTCGACGAACCGGAGGGCAATCGATTCCTTCACGTCGTGATCGTCGGCAGCCCAAATGTGAACCCGGGCTACAAGCTGGTTCGCAACAAGGCCTATCCGGAAATCGCCCGTGACTACAAGCGCGGCTTTCGAGTGCTCGACGCACTGCCGTGCGACGTATTTCTCGGAGCACATGGTTCCTATTTCGATCTCATCGGGAAGTACGCGCGCTGGAATAGCGGCGACAAAGGCGCCTTTATCGACCCTGCCGGATACAAGGCCTATATTGCCGATCGCGAGCAGGCATTTGAGAAGGAACTTCAGCAGCAATCGGCGGCGAAGCCCTAACTCAATCGACCATCCGCTTCCCCAGCGCCGCCGTCGCCTGCGCCATTGTCATTCCCCGCAGCAAGAAGACTTTGTTCCGCGACAACTCGCCGGAAACCAGTACGACCGCGTTTTTCGGCAGATCAAAGCTTTCGGCGAGAAATGCAATCAGCGCTTCATTGGCGCGGCCCTCGAGCGGCGGCGCTTTCACTGCGACTTTCAGTTGCGCCGTGGTTCCCTCGCCGTAGACGCCGGCAATGGCCGTCTTCTTCGCGCCCGGCTGCGCTCGCACAGCCAGCGTCACTCCTTCCGCCGTGGCGCGCAGCATCAGTCAAGCTCCGATTCCTGGCTTCGCTGCAGCGCCGGCGGCTTGCGCGCGCCAAACAGCGCCGTACCGATTCGAATGCGCGTCGCGCCTTCCTGAATCGCCAGCGCAAAGTCTCCACTCATACCCATCGAAAGCACGTCCAGATGCAGGCTCGGATGTGCAGCTGCCCACCGGTCGCGCCACATCCTCAAACTGCGAAAGGACGCCCGCGTCACATCCTCAGCCGCGCCCCACGGAGCGATCGTCATTAGTCCGCGCACTTCAAGATCCAACAGATCGGGCAGCCGCTCCAAAAGTTGTGCGGCTTCGTTCGACTCCGGTTCGACTCCGTTCTTCGTCGCTTCAGGGCTGAGTTTCACCTCGATGAGCACGGGCAGGCGCTTCTCTACCCGTCCCGCCGCTTCGTTCAGTCGCTCCGCCAGCTTCACCGAATCCAGCGAGTCTACGCCATCGAATAGCTCTGCCGCTCGCGCTGCCTTGTTCGACTGCAAATGCCCAATGAGATGAAAGCGCAGCTGCGCTCTCACAGATCCCGTCCAAAGGTCCGCTGCATGCAATGCTTTCGAGCCAAATTCCTGAACGCGATTCTCGCCAAACAGCGTGAGCCCCAGCCCAGCAGCTTCGGCGATCGATTCCGCGGGGAAAGTCTTCGAGACCGCCATCAGCTCGACTTCGCCGCGCGCGCGGCCGGCGTCTCGGCAAACCGCGCCGATCGACTCTTCCAGCCGTTCGAGATTCTCGCTCAGTGCAGTCACCGCGCCCTCATCCGAAAAGCCTTGCAAATCCCAGCAAATTCCAAATCTCCGGGCTTTGGCCGCGGATACAATCTCAAAATGTGGACCATTGTTCTTCTCACCATCTCCAACATCTTCATGACCTTTGCCTGGTACGGGCACCTCAGATTCCGCCACGAAGCGCTGTGGAAGGTCATTCTGGTCAGCTGGGGAATTGCCTTCTTCGAGTATTGCTTCCAGGTTCCCGCAAACCGCATCGGCGCGGACCGTTTCAGCCCCGTTCAACTCAAAGTCATTCAGGAGGTGATCACCCTAGTGGTCTTCGGCGTCTTCGTCACCTACTATTTCGGGGAGCATCTGCGCTGGAACCACGCGGTCTCCGCGATCTTCCTGATCGGCGCTGTTTTCTTTGCCTTCCACCAGTTTTAGTTCGGATTGGAATCAACGGCACGCGCCATGCCGCCCGCGCGGTATCGCGACAGCCAATTACAACGCTGGACTGATTGACTTCAACCCTCTCGATCTCAGTGTCTGCGCTCCTCTAGATCCTTCTCAACCTCCAGCGCCGCCATGCACCCGGAGCCGGCCGCGGTAATCGCCTGACGGTAGCGCCTGTCCTGCACATCTCCGCACGCATAGACGCCCGGCACAATGGCGCCGTCACGCGTTGTGAACACGTTGTTCGTCGTCTTGATGTACCCCTCGTCGTCGAGATCGATCTGCCCGACAAACATCTTTGTATTCGGCTCGTGCCCAATGCCGAGAAACATCCCACTCACCTTCAGCTCTTCCTGCTCGCCGTTCTTCACGTCGCGGAGTCGCAAGCCCTTCACTTCCTTCTCATCCACGCCCAACACTTCGTCCACAACCGTGTTCGTTCGCAGCTCGATTTTGGGGTGCGCGATAGCGCGCTCGAGCATGATCTTCGAGGCGCGGAACGCGTCCCGCCGATGCAGCAGTGTGACCTTCGAGGCAAAGCGCGACAGAAAAATCGCCTCTTCCATCGCCGAGTCGCCGCCGCCAACTACCGCAATGTCCTTGTCGCGGAAGAAGAATCCGTCGCAGGTGGCGCAACTCGACACCCCCCGCCCGATGAGCGCCTGCTCGCTGGGCAGCCCCAGCCAGCGCGCGCTCGCACCCGATGCCACAATCAGCGTGCGCGTGTGAATCTCGCAGCCCGGCCCGCTCGTCGACGTGCGCAGCTTGATGGGATGCGCGCCCACTTCCACCGACTCCAACAGTGCATGCTGGTACTCCGCGCCAAACCGCGCGGCCTGCTTCTTCATATTGGCAATCAGTTCCGGCCCCTGGATCCCATCCGGCCAGCCGGGAAAGTTTTCGACCAGCGTCGTAATCGAGAGCTGGCCGCCGGGCTCGTGGCCCTCCAGGACCAGCGGTTTGAGCCCGGCTCGCGCGGTATATAGCGCTGCCGTCAATCCGGCGCAGCCGGAGCCAAGAATCACGGTGTCGCGTATCTCTGCCATGGGTTTACCCGAGTCGATTGTAGACGGAAGGGCCTGTACACCGAACTTCTCTGCGCCGGCCTTTCACTTCAGATAGGATGACACGGACGACGGCTTGGACTCGGACGGACGAATCTCGGCGGCGCAGGAATCGGCACTCTCGACGAGAGATCTCTAATGGTCGCCGTCTGTGCATGAGCGATTTCTGATCCTTCGCGCCGGCCTGCCCCCTTCCAACCCAAGTGCGCGGCAATTCTGAACCGCACGCCACTCAAAAACCTCTCATACTCCGGAGGTTGCTCTGAATGCTCTCATCTGCGACGCAGCCTGGCAACATTAGAAGCTCTTAACGATCGTCAATAGCCACTGGAATTGCACATGCCCCCCATCCACTCCGCTTGGGGGATCTCGTGCCCATCGCTACCTCCGCGCCCACGCACGCCGCTTCCGCTCGCTCGGCCTGGCGTCACAGCCGAGCAGTCTTCCCCCTCGCCATGCTTTTCCTCGTTCCCGCATGCGCGATGGCCGGCGGGCCGAAGTACGTTGCTGGAACCAGCTTTTTCAATCCCGCAGTCATTGGCCAGACCGTGCACTGGGCGGGCGGCCAAATTAACTACTACGTGGATCAGGGCCCGCTCTCGAGTTTCGTTTCAAATCAGCAGGCCACCGCGATGGTCGACGCCGCAGCCGCCCTTTGGAGCGCCGTTCCCACTGCCGGCGTCACCCTCGCTGACAGTGGCCCGCTCAACGAAGATGTGAGCGGCGCGAACTTTACAGTGGACTCCTCCGGCGCGATCACCGCGCCCGCCGACGTGACACCCGCGGCCACCAACTATCCTCTCGCCGTGATCTACGATGCCGACGGCTCAGTGATCAACGCGATCTTCGGCGCCACCACAAGCCAGCCTGACGCATGCCAGAACAACGGCGTCTACGTCTGGATGGACAACCTGAACCCCGACGCTACGATCGCGCATGCGGTCATCATCCTGAACGGCCTCTGCGCCACCAACTCCGACATGTTGGAGATGATGAGCTTTGAGCTGGAGCGCGCCTTCGGCCGCGTCCTTGGCCTCGATTTTTCGCAAGTCAATCCCGGCGCAACCACGAACGGCGAGGCCGGCGGGACGCAGGGCTGGCCCATCATGGAACCGTTGAGCGGCGCATGCGGTGCAAGCGGAGGAGACTGTATCCCCGACCCCACGGTTCTGCGCTACGATGACATCGCCGCCCTCAACCGCATCTACCCCATCACTGCCGCCAATTTGGCAAACTTCCCCGGCAAGCAGCTCAGCGCGTCCAACACCATCTCCATCCAGGGCGAGGTCACTTTCCGCACCGGCTACGGGATGCAGGGCGTCAATGTGGTGGCGCGCCCGCTTGACGCCAACGGCAATCCCCTCTTCCAGTACACCGTCACTGCAGTGACCGGCGCGAGCTTCAGCGGCAATCACGGCAACCCCGTAACCGGATTCTCCGATGCCGGCGGCAACCCGCTCACGATGTGGGGCTCGAATGATCCCTCGCTGCAGGGTTCCTTCGACCTGAGCGGCATTCCACTTCCGCCCGGCGTAACCACCGCCAGCTACCAGGTCACCTTTGAGGCAATCGATCCACTCTACATTCTCGAAAACTCGGTCGGCCCCTACACGCAGGGCCAGGTTTCGCCTTCCGGCGCGCTGAACTCCATCACCCTGTCCAACCTGTCCCCGGGAAGCACGCAGACGCTCAGCGTAACCGTTGCCGGCTCTCCCGTCGCCGGTTTCAACGACGCCATCGGCTCTGAGTCCGAGCCGCGCCCCATGGCCACAGGCGGAATGTGGTGCGGGCGCTTGAGCCAAATCGGCCAGACGGACTGGTTCACCTTCCCAGTGCGCGCCAATCGCATTTTTACGGTAGTGACCGAGGCTCTCGACGAGTCCGGCGCGCCCTCGAACTCCAAGGCCATGCCGACGATTGGCGTCTGGGACGCATTCGACGCCGCTGGCGCGACACCCGTTGGCGCTGCTCCCGGCCTTAACGGATTGGCTGTCGGGGAATCCTGGCTGCGCGTGGCAACCAGCGCTGACGACATTGTGCGCATCGGAATCGCCGACCTGCGCGGCGACGGCCGCCCCGACTACGCCTACGGCGGCTGGCTCCTTTACGCCGACACGGTTTCGCCCGCGCACTTGTCTGCCTCTGGCGGTCCCATCACGATCGACGGCGCCGGCTTTCGCCTCGCCGACACGGTTCTGGTCGGCGGGCAGCCCGCGCTAGTCACCAGCATCTCGCCGAACCAGATCACCGCCATTGCGCCGCCCGCGGCCTCCGGCGTCACCGGCTCAGTCGACGTTGAAGTCGACGACCTGCCCACCCTCTACGCGGCCGCAGTCATTCCCGGCGGCATCAGCTACGACTCAGGCGCGGGCGACGCGCTAACCCTCGTCACCGCACCTTCGAACACGGTGCCGATCGGCGTGCCTATTCCCTTCACCGTCACGGCTCTCAGTTCCTCACTCGCCCCGGCCGGCGGCGTCACTGTCATCTATACCGTCACCGCCGGCACGGCCACGCTCGGCTGCGGACTGCCCGTCTGCTCGGTGACGGCCACTGGCGACGGCCGCGCCACCATGAACGTGACCGCCGTAGATGGCACGTGGTCGATCGTCACCGCCTCACTCACCAACGGCTCCAGCCTGCAGGCGCAATTTGCTGGCGGACGTCCGCCGACCCTAGCCTCTCTCTCACCGCGTCTCGCGCTTGCCGCCGGAGCCGCCTTCACCTGGACCGTTCAGGCTCTTGTGCTCTCGAACGGCATTCCCCTCGCCGGCCAGTCGGTCGCCTGGCAAACTCCGTCCGGTGGCGGCATCAGTCCACAGGGCCCCGCTGCCGCACTCACCAACTCCGCAGGCATCGCTTCCGAGACCCTCACCGTTGGCCCGCTTGCCGAGGGCCAGGTGGTCAGCATCAACGCTTGCCTGAACGGAACCAGTCAATGTGTCGCGTTTACCGCCTATGGCGCGCGTCCGGAGTACGCTCTGCTCGAACCCATCTCCGGCGTCAGCCAGACCCTTGCCGCCTCGGGCACTCCTGGCCAAATCGCGCTCCGCCTCCTCGACATGGACGGCAACCCCATGGCCGGCGGCACGGTCGCGTTCTATCAGGCGCTCTATGCCTGGTCGCCGCCCTGTGCACCGCATACGGTCTGCACCCAGGGGACGCTTCTGGCCACGCAGGCCGCCACGGCTACGTCAGCCATTGACGGCTCGGTCACGTTTCTCCCTGTCTCGCTGCCAGGAATCGCCACCAACCTTCTCGGCCTTGCCGCCTCGGGAGACACCGCCACGGTCCCAATTGCGATTGAGCAGCACCCATAGCGCCGGTCGCCGGTGATTCGTCTCGATTCCTGCTCCCTGGTGGCTGCCCACTGATTTCTCGCCCGTTTCACACCACTTCACCGTCGCGCCCTACAATAGAAATGGAACTCACCTAGAGGAAAAACATGCCCCTGTCTGGAGAAGCAATCCGCCTGATGAACTACATTGACGATGTCGCCGTGACCCTGCGCCGGGTGCTTGCTTTAGTCCCCACGCTCTCGGCCGACGAGCGCGCCAAGGTCGCCGAGCATCTGCTGCAGGCCCGCCCCAGCGTCGAGGAAGTGGCCACGGCCCTTGCCATCAAGTGAGTCTCGCGAGCCTCTGAAGCTTGTGCTCACCGTTGCCATCATCGGCGCCGGGCCTCTCGGCCGCCGCCTCGCATTGGGAGCGGCCCGCGCCGGCTATCGCGTCCTGCTTGAGGACGTCATGCCTGGCAACCTGCATCATGCGAAGGAATCGATCCGCCAGGAGCTCAGTCCCCAGGCTCTGCCCGCGGTCGCATTCGTTTCTTCGATTGAAGACGCCGTACGCGAAGCCGACCTCGTGATTGACTGTATCCCCGACGAGCTTGAGTCCAAGCTGGAGATTCTCTGGCTGGTGGACCGCATGGCGCCGCCCCGCACCGTGATCGCAACCCCAACCATCCACCAGTCCATCGGCGACCTGGCCAGTTGCACCAACCGGCGGGAGAAATGCATCGCCATCGCCGCCGCGCCTGAAGATTTAACGGCCGGCACAGGCGCAGATCTTGTGCTTCGCGCCGCGCCGTTCACCAGCGACGAAACCGCAGCTCTTCTCGTAGATTTCTTTCGCCGGCTCGGCTTTCGCCCGCACGTCGAGCGTCTTCCAGAGTAGCGCCGGTCTCCAGACCGGCTGTCGTGCGGGTCTCTAGACCCGCACTTAAACTCGTCGCTACCACGCCGACCGGGCCAACACTGGACTACAACAAGCCAAGAAAGAGCTCGAGAACGCACTCCACGACCGCCACCGTCCGAGATTCATCTTCATCGCAGACGCAGCTCTCCACCGGGTTACTTGGGTTATATAGGACTTCGACTTCCGCCCCATTCTCCCACGCGTGTGAGGAATGGAATTTACCCCTGTATTGCTTGCTTTCGACCGCATAGGAAAAGGCGACCGAGAAGTAGCCTACCAACAAGCTCGCCGGCAATCGCGATTGAGGATTTTCCCAGTCGCAACTTCGAATCGTTCCGGTTGCCAGGAGCCAATTCTCGTAGGCCATCTGTGCGCCCTGTCGCGGGTTCACCCGCGTGCCCATATTCCCTAATCCCTGTTCCCTGTCTTTTCACATCCTGCAGATCAACAACTCCCGCTCGTAGATCATCTCCGGCGGCAGGTGGTCGTGTACGTCGATAAAGAGTTCCTCATGCCCAATCAGCTCCTTGCGCCAGGCGGCACGGTCCACCTCCTGCATCTGGTCGAACTGCGCGCGCGAAATGTTCAACCCAGCCCACTCCATGTCGTCGTAGTATGGCGTCCAGCCAATCGGCGTTTCCTTGCCCTGTGCGCGTCCGCGCACGCGGTCCACAATCCACTTCAGCACCCGCATATTCTCGCTGAACCCCGGCCACAGGAATTGCCCGTCCTCGCCCTTGCGGAACCAGTTCACATTGAAGATCCGCGGCGTGGAGCTGAGCGATCGTTGCATCTTGATCCAGTGGCGGAAGTAGTCGCCCATGTGATAGCCGCAGAACGGCAGCATCGCCATCGGATCGCGTCTCATCACGCCCACCGCGCCGCTCGCCGCCGCCGTTGTCTCCGAGCCCATGGTGGCGCCGACGTAAACGCCTGCGCTCCAATTGAACGCCTGATAGACCAGCGGCATTGTCGTCGAGCGCCGCCCGCCAAAAACGAATGCGCCGATCGGCACACCCTCCGGGTCTTCCCAAGCTTCATCGATCGATGGGCACTGCGAAGCCGGCGCGGTAAAGCGTCCATTCGGATGCGCTGCCTTGGCCCCGGTCTGCCTCGCAATCTCCGGCGTCCAGCGCTCGCCGCGCCAATCCGTGCACTCAGCCGGCGGCTCGTCGGTCATCCCCTCCCACCACACGCCGCCGTCCGGAGTCAGCGCCACATTCGTAAAAATCGTGTTCCGGCGGAGAGTCATCATCGCATTGTGATTCGTCTTCTCGCTTGTGCCCGGAGCCACGCCAAAAAAACCCGCTTCCGGGTTGATCGCTCGCAGTTGACCGTTGGCGTCCGGTTTGATCCAGGCGATGTCGTCGCCGACAGTCGTCACCTTCCAGTCGCCCAGCGCCTTCGGCGGCACCATCATCGCGAAGTTGGTCTTGCCGCACGCCGACGGGAAAGCCGCCGCCACATAAGTCTTTTCTCCCTGCGGCGACTCCACGCCCAGAATGAGCATGTGCTCGGCCATCCAGCCTTCGTCGCGTGCAATGTTCGAAGCGATGCGCAGCGCGAAGCATTTCTTGCCCAGCAGCGCATTGCCGCCATAGCCCGACCCATAGCTCCAGATCTCGCGAGTCTCAGGGAAATGGACAATGTACTTCGCCTCGTTGCATGGCCAGGGCACATCCTTCTGCCCGGCGGCGAGCGGCGCGCCAACCGAGTGCATGCACGGCACCACGCGCACTGACCCCTTGTCGATCTCCTGGAGCACGGGCAGCCCGATCCGCGTCATGATGCGCATGTTCGCCACCACGTAGGGCGAATCGGTTAACTCCACTCCGATCCGCGACATCGGCGAGCCCACCGGCCCCATGCTGAAGGCCAGCACATACATCGTCCGTCCGCGCATGCAGCCGTTGAATAGCTCCTTGAGCTTCTTGCGCATCTCGTACGGCTCAACCCAATTGTTGGTCGGCCCCGCATTGTCTTTCGAAAAAGAGCAGATAAACGTCCGGTCCTCAATGCGCGCAACGTCGCGCTGGTCTGAACGCGCGTAAAAGCAACCCGGCCACTTCTCCTGATTCAGCCGGATGAAGGTCCCCGCCGCTACCAGCTCATCGCACAGCCACTCGTACTCCTGTTGGCTTCCGTCCACCCAGTGGATGGCGGCCGGCTGCGTAAGCTCCGCCATCTTTTCCACCCAGCGAATCAGGTGCTTGTTCGTCGTCAGCGGCTTGGCGATGCTCGATTTCCCGAGTTTCATATGTCTTCCTCTTCTTCAGCCGTCGTTGGCGCGATAAAAAGTCAATTGGTTAAACGATACACATTCACCGTCAGCTGGGCCGTATCCTTAGTGGCCTGACAGCTTTTGAACAGAAGGAATTCTGCGGGGCTTTTGACTCATTTATACGAGATTCTGGACCATTACAGCAAGATGAAACACGCCCCTGCAGACGGGCGACTGCCGGCGTAACAGTGAGAATCGTTCTGAACCGAATCGCGAATTGCGGGATAAAGAGCGGGGAAACCGGCGGCGCAGGCACGAATGCCTCGATTCCCGGAGTCGCTGATTGCTGTAAGTTATTGAAGGATTGGCTCCTCAGGACTCGAACCTTCTTACGTTTTCTTGCCGGCCGAGCATTGCATCGATGTGGAGGGTGGGGCCACCGCACAATTGAACCCGTGAAAGTGCGATGAAAACGGGGGAAATGTGCAAAATTGAACAGATCGGTCGCCAGGAAACAGATATTAAAGCAATACTCGGTCTATTCTCACTGGCTGGTTGAGTGATGAATCCCCATTCTGGAGGTCATTATGTCCCTAACGGTTGTCCTGGCCGTCGGCTTGGATTCGTCACTTCTGGCGAGTCTGAGCTCAGTTTGGCAATCCGCTGGATTCATCGTCGCGTCCACAGGGTCGATTAGGGAAGCGATCATTCAAATCCGGGACGGTGATTTCGACCTGGTCCTCCTCGGCCATTCCATCCCAACCGATAGCCGGGAGAGATTGACCTTCCTGATTCGGGCAATCGGCTCGCGGACGCCTGTGGTTTCGATTACGGACTCGTCAACTGGCTGCGACAGCTTTGCCGACGCAACAATCAGGAATGAGCCGACCAGCCTGCTGCAAAGTATTGGAGAACTAATGGCTGAACGAGCGAAATCGCCCGCGCCGAGTCGAGCCATGCCGGGCATTGCAGCATAAGAGGCATCGGCACAGCGCCTTCAAATCTGCGGGCGGGTTTGAGAATGCCTGTCCGGCGGGCGCAACTGTCGGTATCGAATTGACAAGTTGGAGGAAGATCGATGCGACCCTTGCTGCTGATCCACAACCGGGCCAGAATTGAATTTCAGTCCGATCGCAACGACGGTGATTTCGCCGACACGAGGGCTCGAAATAGTGAAATGCCCATCCTGCGCGAGCTCCCGATGCCAGTCGCCTTTGGAACGAATCGAGGCGACGCCCGCACGCCGTGTGGTACGGAAGGGTTTTTTAGAGATCTGTCAGCCGAAGCGCAGAGCGACTTCGCGTCGCTGGCGACACATTTCCGCTGCCCCAGCTCGACGGTTCTCATCAGCGAGGCCCAGGAGCCATCCCGCATCCTTTTCTTGTTGGAAGGGGAAGTGAATATCTCCATGAATTCCTCCGCTGGCAGGCGGCTCCTGCTCGGGCTTGCAGGCGCAGGAGATACTCTGGGGCTCACCTCTGCCATTTCCGGCGACTCCTCTGAGATTCGGGCGCAGGCGATGTACCCATGCAGCATCGCGTCGATGCGACGCTGTGATTTTCTCGAGTTTCTCGCGTGTCATCCGATCGCCTGTCAAAATGTGGCACGCGAGTTATGTGCGGAACTCACGCGAGCCCGCGAGAGATTGCGAATCCTCGGCCTCGCAGCGTCCGCGATGGCGAGAGTTGCCCATCTATTGCTGGAGTGGTGCAGAGGAGGTCAGCAGACCAGGGACGGTGTCCAGATCCGGTGCGCACTGACTCACCGCGAAATCGGTGAGTGCATCGGAGCATCGCGTGAAACGGTCACGCGTGCGCTGGCAGACTTTAGATCCCGTGACCTGGTGAAAATGCACGGCTCAACCTTAGTCGTCACGAGTTGCAGCGCCCTGGCAATCTACGCAGGCATAGACTCCATACCGGATCCGCACCAACCGGCTGCGTGATCCGTCTGCAGGGCTTGGCCCGGACGGCTTCGGTTGTTGGCGAGGGCGGAACTTAGAATGTACACCTCGCACGATTGCAGTTAATCAGACATAAGAGGAATAGAACAATTGGACGAAGGTATCGACGATACCTTCGTATATCTGCGAACCGGCCGAGGCTAGACGGCTCCTTTCGATTCGGTGCTTATTACAAATACGGAAACCCGAGTCCCGCTCCCATTTATGAAAAATCGATCAACAAGAATTGGTCCACAAAAGTCGATTGGCGTCAGCTAGTTCAGGAGCGATTCCCAGTCGGCTGGCACTTTTCCCCGTGGTTCAGGAGCGGGCTGACTTTGTGGATGCGTCTCGTAATCGTAGAACCGATCGCTCGAATGCCGATGCCCAGCGCACCGAAATGGGTCCGCGAGAATCGGAAACGATCAAAAACGAAACTGTGAGACTGTGAAACTGTGAAACTGTGGCTGCAAGTGATTGATTCTGAAGGCTCCACAGTT